>NZ_JBYVJV010000001.1:0-1095270 GCF_058148445.1 Parendozoicomonas sp. 2304DJ65-17 | reverse complement strand
TGTAAGCGTTGTGAGGCGTTGAGCTAACCAGTACTAATGACTCGTGCGGCTTGACCATATAACGCCAAAGCGATCTTGAAAAAGAAAGCTGAGCGAATAACGCGAAACGATCGACACATACTACAGTGTCAGCAACAAACGACAGATTCCTAGGTGAAGACACAAAGATCAACAGATCGTCTTCATCACAGTTTTGCCTGGCGACGAAAGAGCTTTGGAACCACCTGATCCCATCCCGAACTCAGTAGTGAAACGAAGTATCGCCGATGGTAGTGTGGGGTTTCCCCATGTGAGAGTAGGTCATCGCCAGGCTTTAATTAGAAAACCCCGAGCACTTTGTGTTCGGGGTTTTTGCTTTATATCGAATTTAAAATCTACTGATTTGGTTTTCTTAAAAGCTTTATCAGCCGAACGGCATTATTCCATTCACCGTTTTCCCGCTTTACTGCGACAAAGGCAATAAACTGATAACCCTGTTTTGAAACTTTGGTAATCAGCAAACCTCTGTCGCCATTTTCAATAGCAAGAAGATTATCAAAGCTGGGGGCAAAACGAGCTGTCTGCTCTACTGCGCTGAGATCAAAATCTATATGTCTCTCTCGGTGGCCAGGCTTGTTATGAGTCACCATTCGCGACGTGACATAGTTGAATGCTGAATTGTCAGATTCGTAATCATTCTCTGCAAAATCAGCAAGACTTTTCATCCCGCCACCGCTGATCTCAATATTCCAAAGCCAGCTCTTATCGAGCTCTGCCAGTTTAATTGCCAGGCCGGAGAAATCCCCTCCTTCATGGCTGAGGCTCCAGCGCTTGAGAATAAGGGCCGTGTCCTCACGGGCATCCATGGCCATTGTCCATGTTTCTACGGAAGCATCGTTCAGTTGAAAAGGGCCGTTTTCAAACATGGAAGAGATAGATTCGAGCCCCTGAATGTTGT
This sequence comes from Parendozoicomonas sp. 2304DJ65-17, assembly GCF_058148445.1. Taxonomy (NCBI): domain Bacteria; kingdom Pseudomonadati; phylum Pseudomonadota; class Gammaproteobacteria; order Oceanospirillales; family Endozoicomonadaceae; genus Parendozoicomonas; species Parendozoicomonas sp. 2304DJ65-17. The sequence continues at coordinate 1,094,333 of NZ_JBYVJV010000001.1, read as the reverse complement.
TGTCTGGCTCATAAGGGTATTGAGCCATTAATGCATCTTTGCTGTAGAACTCAGGCAAGGCTTTGATATCTTTGTTGGCGAACACTTCCGGCCAGCGTTCGTTCAGCTCTGTGAGTTCTGATAATGGATTTGCTTTCTTTATTACTGGTGCGGTACTTGCGGTGCTGGCAATAACTGCCATTAATCCAGCTGCTATCCAAACAACAATTGCCTTAAAGCTTATCCCTGAGTCTTCATTTTGACGCATTCCTGTCACCGTTAAGGTTGATTGAATAACAAGGCTATCGGTATGCATTCGGCGAATCTGAGTGCTGCAAATGGTTTTGGCTCGGGCATAATGTGCTTCTGTAGAAACCGTGATGGATATTGTTATGTCTCAGCCCGTTCAGGTTGTATGTGGGCGTTGCAGTGCACCCAATCGTATTCCTGGTGATCGCCTGTCGGATGGCCCAATTTGCGGCAAGTGCCGAACCCAGCTCTTTACCGGTAAACCAGTTGATTTGAATGCTGGGAACTTCAAGCGATTTCTGACCCAGACAGACCTTCCCGTAGTGGTAGATTTCTGGGCGCCCTGGTGTGGGCCATGCAAGGCAATGGCTCCAGCTTATGCTCAGGCTGCCAAGGATCTTGAACCCGGGGTTCGGCTGGCAAAACTGGATACACAGGCAAATCAGCAGCTGGCCGGTGCGTATAATATCCGCAGTATTCCAACCATGATTGTTTTCCATAAAGGAAAAGAAATTGACCGGGTTTCCGGGGCATTGCCACTGCCAAAAATGAAGCAGTGGTTGTCCGGGGTGACTAAAAAAATGAAATGATTGCCGGGCCTGAAGCTTGTGTCAGGCCCGGGTTGTGTGGCTTTTAATCCGTGAGCATCTCTGCCACTTTCTTTTCGAGAGTTGCAGAGGTGCTGGAGTTTGCAGGCTTGGCAGGTTCTGCTGTTAGCTCGACTTTTGACCAGAATCTTCTGGGGCGCTTGGTAAGAGCGTGTCCATCTTTGTGGCTGAACAGGCTTCCCCATAAGCCTTTGAGGGCCATGGGAACAACAGGTACAGGATCTTTCTCAAGAATCTTGTCGATACCTTTTTTAAACTCACCCAGATTCCCATCTGTTGTCAGTCGCCCTTCCGGGAAAATGCATACAAGGTTGTCATCCCTGAGTTCTTCACTGATTTTCTCAAAAGCCCGGTGATAAGTTTCAGGGTCTTTGTGCTCTGAACAAATAGGGATGGTTTTGCTGAGTTTAAAGAACCAGTTCAGCCCTGTTGTGTTGTAAATACTGCGATCCATAACGAACCGAACAGGGCGACGAACGGCCCCGCCAATCAGCAGTGCATCAACATACGACACATGATTGCAGACAAGAACCGCGGCACCTTCGGAAGGAATGTTTTCCAGCTTCTTGTGGGTGACCCGATACATCGTATGCGACAGCATCCACACTACAAAACGAAGCACAAACTCCGGAACCTGAGAATAAACGTAACCTACCACTGCGATATTCACGATCGCGATGATTAAAAAGAAAGCTGGGATAGACAGCTCAAGAATACCAAGCAGAATAATACCTGCTACCGCACTGCCCACCATAAACAGAGAATTCAAAACATTATTGGCCGCGATGATCTGGGCACATTGCTCAGGTTTGGCGCGTTGCTGTATCAAGGCATAAAGGGGAACGATAAATACACCACCGGAAAAGCCGATCATACCGAGATCAAACAGAACCCTGATATTGCCAGGTTGAGAGATGAACTCACTTGCATTCATTATTGTCAGGGCTGCAGGTTCAATGGCAAAAAACAGATCTATACCAAAAATGCTTAAGCCAAGTGATCCAATCGGGACAATGCCTATTTCGATGATTTGATCAGAAAGACGCTCACATATAAGAGAGCCCAGAGCTACGCCAATTGTGAAAACGGCAAGCATGAGTGTCACGACCTGAGGGCCACCAGACAAAACATCCTTAGCAAAATTTGGAAGCTGGGTAAGGTAAGCAGCTCCCAAAGCCCAGAACCAGGAAATGGCAAGAATGGATTGGAATATTGCTTTGTCCTGACGGGCATAGCGTAAGGTTCTTAGAGTCTGGGTAACAGGGTTCCAGTCCAGTTTCAGGTCTGGGTTGGTAGATGGCGATTCAGGTATACCACGGCTAAAGAAATACCCCAGGGTTGCAAAGGTCATAACCGAGCCAGCAATCCATATCCCTGAGTTTTCAAACTCAATAAGAAAACCTGCCCCAATGGTGCCGGCGAGAATAGCAACGAAAGTTCCCATTTCAACCAGAGCGTTACCGCCAACAAGCTCATCATCTTTTAAAGCCTGAGGGAGAAGGGCATATTTCACAGGGCCGAAAAAGGAACTCTGGGTTCCCATAAGAAACAGAAGTACTAAAAGGGCTGTGAAATTCTGAGTCAGTATTGCAAAGCAGGCGACAGCCATAAGGGCAATTTCGATGATCTTTATTTTACGGATGAGGGCTGACTTCTCATACTTATCTGCAATCTGCCCTGCAGTACCTGAAAACAGAAAAAATGGCAGGATGAAGAGCCCGGCAGCCAGATTCATCATCGTGTCAGCATTCACAGGCAGGTTTGTAGCCCCGGCAAAGGCAACCATAAGCATCAGGCTGTTTTTATAAATGTTGTCGGTAAATGCTCCCATAAACTGGGTGCAGAAAAACGGCATGAACCGCTTTTTTCCTAACAGATTAAACTGACTGGCTTCTGACATACTGACACTCCCTGATCTTGTGTAGTTTTATTCTTTCTAAGCGGATAAGGACTAACACCAACTCTTTAAATAATTATTAATAAGCGACTGGATTAAACTATCTCCAGCGGCATGATCTTCTGAAACAAACAGCTTGTCGTCTGTTGCCAAAAGGCAAATACCATGAACACCGGCCCACAGAACGCGAGTGGCTACCTCTCTTTCAGGGCTTGTTTTGGCGGGAGCAATAGCTTTTAAACAACCATCAAGAAGAGAAAACATTTTGTTGATGCGTTGCTGATGCCATTCAGGAATATCTTCTCCTTCCGGCATTTGATGCTCGAATACAAGTTTCCAATGGTTGGTATGGCAGCAGGCATATTCCAGGTAAGCGAGAGCCAGTGCATGCAGCTTTTCAGTAGCGCTGCCCTTACCTTCTGTCGCCTGCAGAGAGAATGCATATAGTTCATCGAGGGTTTCTGCATTCACAGCCAGTAGTAAGCCTGAATAGCTGCCAAAAATATTGATCAGTGTTCCGGGTGTATATTCCACAAGCCTGGCAACTTTCCGCAAACTGAGAGAATTTGCCGACTCACGCTCCAGAACACTCCTCACATGTTCTAGCGTGAGCTGTCGTATTTCATCTCTGGAGTGATCGTATCGTCTAGCCATGGGATATTATAAAAACACTAATTGAACGCTGTTCAATTAAATTATATGAACTGAATTTATGAGTCAACATGTTCGTGAAAACTGTTTTTTGGCTTTTGAGTCTTTAATCAATGTGTTTTGGGTAATAATGATTAAAAAACTTAATGTGATACCATGGTGCAAATAAAAATAATAAGGAACTTCCCATGAAGCGATCCCTTGCTTTTTTTGCACTGTTTTTTCTGGTCGGTTGCTCATCTGTTACTCAGGTAAATATCAGACAACCGACAACTGTTATTCCCCCAGCAGAAAGTTCCATTATGGCGGGGGTATCATCAGTGGATATCACTCCGCCTCCCGGTTTGCCGATGGGGGGATACTCGATGATGGCTAATAAAGGAAAAGGATTTCGCACTCGCTTAAAGGCCAGAACTGTTTATCTCAATGATGGACAGGGTAAGTCTATGGCTTTGATACAAATGGATCTGTTTGCAGGTTCTTTGTTGCTCCAACATCAGGTGGCATCTGCTGTTGCTGAGAAGACTGGTTTGAATCCAGCTGATATCGCCGTAATGGGAACTCACACCCATTCGGCACCTGCCAATTTTCACCATAATGATTTTTATAACAAGCATGCTTCCAGTGGTGCAGGGCTTGAGCAGCGCTTCCTTGATTTCGTTTCGACTCGTATAGCAGAAGGTGTTGAAGAGGCTTGGGCAAATCGTCGTCCGGCCAAAGTCGCTACTGGCCGTAAGGATATTTATGGCATTAACCGTAATCGTTCATTGTCGTCTTATAAGCTAAACCCCGGTCAGGAAAATCAGGATGATATTTTCAAAGCAGTGAATCCTGCTCTATATATGATTCGGGTTGATGCTCAGGATGATGAGGGCAGCTGGAAACCTTTAGGTGCCTTCTCCAGTTTTTCTGTTCATGCCACAAGCATCAGTGCACCTGTTGATGTGTATAACGCAGATCTGTTCGCTTATGCCCAGCGTGAAGTTGAGTGGAATATTGCTGAAAAATACCAGACACAATGGTCCGTTATTCATGGCCTGACTACTGGCGCTCATGGAGATATGGCTCCGGCACTGCCTTTCCGTGGAGATAGCCTGTTCGCACATCTGCCAGTCAACTGGAAAGAATCCCGCGATGTGGGAACAAAGCTTGGTAATGAAGCCTGGGTAATGTTTGAAGAACTGGGTGCAAAGCTAAGTGATTCACTGACACTTCGTACCGCAGCCCGTGAAATCAATATTCGTGAAAATAATAAAGTTGCTGGTGTCGATATCTGCAAAGACCCGGCTGCAGGTAATGCCCTTGCGGGTGGAGCATTTGAACGCCGAACTCCCTGGCTTGCTGCACTGCCAATTTTCCAGGGCGGAAATGATATGGCGCGGAGAGACTGGTTCACAGACAGCTGCCAGGGGCGCAAGCGTATTCTTGGATTCAGCGCTTTACAGCCAATTGCTGAACCTAAAGAGAGTTTCCCAACTACAGTTCTTTTCCAGCTTTTGCAGGTCAATGACTTAGCTATTTTGCCACTGCCTTTTGAAGTAACGGCTGAATCTGGCCGCCGTATTGGTGAACAGGTGATTGCTGAATATCGCAGAGCCGGTGATTCAGCACTTAAGCATGCGGCAGTGATCAGCACATCCAATGGCTATTTTGGCTACACCACCACGCCGGAAGAGTATGACCGACAGAACTATGAAGGTGGCCATACCTTGTATGGTCGAAATATGACGCCTTATATTTCTGCTCAATTGGGAAGTCTTGCGGCAGACCTGCTTGATACTGGCAATGTTCAGGAACTTCTTCCTGAGTGGTCTTATGCCCTGAAAGCGGCAGACTTCCTGCCTGAGCCAGAATCCGGCCTGGGTGAGCGGAAGGTACTCAGTGAACCGGTTTACCAGAAAGCCCGTAAGATTTATCAAGAACCCTATATCGCTTTTCGCTGGCAGGATGTTGGAGTAACCAATATCAACCTCCATGAGAGCCTTGTGAGCGTGGAGGTGAAAACGGAAGACGGGTGGAAACTGCTTAAAATAGACAACAAGCCAATCTCTGATGATGGTTACGACCTGGAGATTCGAAAGGTTGCTAATGCACAGGATGGTATGGCAGTTTGGGAAACTCGCTGGTACAACCCTGCCGAATTGGAAACTGGAGAATATCGGTTCGCTATAGAACCAAGAGGAAACTCTGGTAAGGTGTATTCAGAGACCTTTTAGAAAAGCGTTATTGAGTGTTGTAACGATGTGTATGACTGGCTCCCGAATTAGTCAATCGGGAGCTGGCTTCTGTGGAGAGCTCTTCTAGATTTCTCTGTGAGCCTGATGAAAAACACACTAAGGGAGATATCCCATGTCACAACAGTCAAGACGCCAGTTCCTTAAGCTGGCATCCGGTGCCGTGCTTATTCCAGCCTTAAACATACAGGTGTCCCAGGGGGCAGACCTTGTTCCTTTGAAAGAAGATGACCCAACAGCTGTCGCGCTGAAGTATAAGAAGTCCACTGAAGAAGCGAAGAAGATGCCGAACTATAAAGACGGCAGCCGGTGCGACAACTGTATGCACTATGTCGCGAGTACCAAGGGTTGCAACATTTTCCCAGGGAAATCCGTTGAGCCTGAAGGCTGGTGTGCGGTGTGGGCTATTAAGCCAGCGTAATATTCCCTCTCAATCGCTCCAGAAAATAATTCTGGAGCATTCCCCCCTCTCCCCGTAATCTTGAGTTCAATAAAAACAAAAATGAAATGAGGTCTGGATATGTTTGCCCGGTTACGCCAGCTGTCATTGTTCATCGTTGTTATGGCTGTTCTTGGTGCGTTGTCTCTTTACGGCATTCTTTCTTTGAGCCTTCCGGAACTTGATGGAAAGGTTCGCTCGCAAACCATTAAAAACAATGTTCAGGCCTTCCGAGATAAACAGGGTATTCCAACCATTCAGGGTGAAAGTCGCAGTGATGTGGCATTTGTAACTGGCTATCTCCATGCCCAGGATCGTTTTTTCCAGATGGATCTTAACCGGCGCAATTCCGCTGGTGAGCTGTCAGAGCTGTTTGGTGAAATCGCTTTAAACCATGACAAAAAAGTTCGTATTCACCGGTTCAGGGAAGTTGCCAGACAAGTAATAGCCGATTTAGATGAAAACAGTCGTCAGATTCTTTTGGCTTATACCAGTGGTGTGAATCAGGGAATATCAGACCTTGCCAGCCGACCTTTCGAATATTGGTTGCTGAATCAGGCTCCGAGAGAGTGGTCTCCGGAAGATTCTTTTCTGGCGGTATTCAGCATGTATCTGGATTTGAATGATGAACTGGCGGCTATGGATCAGGCTAAAGGTTTTCTCAGCAGCGTTGCTGGTAGAGACGTCACAGAGTTCTTATCTCCTCCACAAACCCGCTGGGACGCTCCTCTGGTAGAAGACAATGGCCGTGAACCAACCATTCCGGGGCCAGAACTGGTCAATTTACGGGATACTCCTGCTGCGTCCTATGCAGCCCTAAAAGGAACTCTTAAACCTGTTTCCGCTATTGGCAGTAATAACTTTGCAGTTTCTGGCCGGTTAAGTAAAACCGGTGGCGCCATTGTTGAAGACGATATGCATCTGGGCCTGCGAGTTCCAACAACCTGGTATCGCGCTCAACTGGTTTATAAAGATAGAAACAGTGAAAGGCGGGTTAATGGCCTCACTCTTCCCGGCACACCATTTGTTGTGGTGGGAAGTAATGGCTCGGTAGCCTGGGCATTTACCAACAGTTATGGAGACTGGAACGATCGGGTAAATCTGGAGCTGACCGAAGACGGAAAATATATGACGTCTGAAGGCCCGAAAGAGTTTGAACTGCGCAAAGATATTATTGCTATCAAAGGGCAGGAGGCCATTCTCCACAAAACCCGTTACACCATTTGGGGGCCTGTAGAAGAATCAAAGTTTGATGGAACGCGTCAGGCGTTACGCTGGACAGCCCAGAACCCGGAAGCCACCAATGGTAATCTCTACCTGCTGGAACAGGCTGAGGATATTTATGAGGCTATTAACGTTGCCAATATCAGCGGTATTCCGGCCCAGAATTTTACAACTGGAGACAGCAAAGGGAATGTTGGCTGGTCTATTGCTGGCCGTATCCCCACACGTTCCGGAGTCGATTCCACTTACCCGTTAACTTGGCAGCAGGCTGAGGAAAGCTGGAAAGAATGGCTGCCTGTGGATAACTATCCCATGGTACTTAACCCGGAGAATGGCCGCATCTGGACAGCCAATTCCCGGGTTGCCAGTGGTGCCGATTACGACAAGATTGGCAATGGTGGTTATGCTCCCGGCCCACGGTCTATGCAGATCAGGGATGCCCTTGCACGGAAGGAATCATTCAAAGAGGAAGACCTGCTTGAAATCGCTCTTGATAATTCCGCTTTGTATATGAGCAGCTGGCGGGAAGTGGTGTTGAAAGCCGTTGAGGCTGATGACTCCAGAAAAGAAGGCAGAGCGGAATTTGCCCGGCTTGTGGATAACTGGTCTGGTCAGGCTGCAACCGATGATGTGGGTTACCGGCTGGTTCGGGAATTCCAGGATGCTGCCAAGCTGAAAGTTTTGAGTCATTTAGGTCGTTATTTTCTTTTAAAGGCAGGAGCCCAAGGAAAAGTAGAAGACAGCTGGATGCAGGATCTGAATCGGGAAGAATCTGCGGTAATACGTTTACTGGAGCAGCAGCCTGAGAATTGGTTGCCGCCGGTGTATAGCTCCTGGAATGATTTAATTCTCGAAATTATTGATGAGGTAACTGCTGATTTGGGCGGTCCGCATCAACTGGCCGAAAGAACCTGGGGAGAGCGTAATACCGCCAAAATTAACCACCCTCTTTCCGGTGCTTTACCTATCGTCGGTGACTGGCTGAATATGCCAGCAGTTGAACTTGCAGGAGATGCATGGATTCCCAATGCTCAAAAGCCGAGTGAAGGTGTATCTGAACGAATGATTGTATCCCCCGGTTATGAAGAGCAGGGGATTATGCATATACCGGGAGGCCAGAGTGGGCACCCACTTTCCTCATTTTATCAGGCAGGTTTTAAATACTGGCTGAAAGGAAAGCCAAGTTCTTTCCTGCCGAGTGAAACGAAATACACCCTTACCTTTGAAGCTGTTCGCTAAGAACAGACTCTAATAACTTTCCTCACGTAATCTGCCGCTTTTGTTACTATTGGCGGCAGATCAATATAAAGAGAGTGCTATGACGGATTTTAATGAACCGGGGCTGCTGACTTTCTGGGAGTCACATTTTATTGAATATCTGGAAGATCATGAAACCGATGATCATTCCCATGACTTGTCGCACTTTCAGCGTGTGTGGAGAACTGCGCAAAAGATTCTTGCCGATGAATCCCGGGAAGTGAATCATCTGATAGTTCTGGCTGCCTGTTATTTCCACGACATAGTTACAGTTCCCAAGAATCATCCTGATCGCAGTAAGTCTTCACAATTGGCTGCGGAGAAAACAGAAGAGATTCTGGAAGAATTAAATTTTCCCGAAGAATTAATTTCCGGGGTATCTCACGCCGTTGCCGCCCATAGTTTTTCAGCCAATATCCCAACAGAAACACCAGAAGCGGAAGTTGTACAGGATGCTGACCGTATGGAAGCTATCGGTGCGATTGGTCTTGCTCGATGCTTTTACACTGGCGGTAAGATGGGCTCCAAACTGTTTGATGCCACAGATCCCTGGGCAGAAAATCGTGACCTGAATGATCGAGAATTTAGCGTGGATCACTTTTACACAAAACTTCTTACTCTTGGGGCAACAATGAAAACAGAGCCTGGGCGTAAGCTGGCAGAAGAGAACACCGCTTATCTGCAAGGTTTTCTGGATAAGCTAAAGGAAGAGTTGGGATAACCCTGCTTTAGCACAACGAAGATCAGACGAAGTTTGTCGTCTGACCTTCGTTGTGTTTATTATTTGATCAATTCAAGTAAAATAATAATTACAAAATATGCTCCAGCCTCTGCACCTTGCGTGTGTTTCTTTCAGCTTTGCACTTATTCTCCTGAACCTTGTACTGGTTCTTGCCCGTGGATGGCATGAACGTTCACGCCAACTGTTCGCCATGCTTCTGTTGTGCGTACTTGCTTATCTGGTTCAGCCAGTTGTAGCACTTGCTGAAAACTTTTATGCAGACTGGCTAATCGGAGTTTTTCGTAACGGCCTGCCCTGTGTTTTCTGGCTGTTGTGTAACTATGCCTTTGACGATGATTTTCGCTTTGAACGCAGTTTCCTGATTGCTGCGGGAGCTGTCACTCTCACCAGCCCAATCTTGGGGATGGCAATACATCTGTTTGCTCTGCCAGACCCCCAGTGGTTTACAAATCTTCGGCACTGGCCAGCCCAGGCTGTTGAAATAGTGATGATTTGCCATGCACTGGTAACGGTGGTTAGAACTACCACGGTAGATCTGGTACCAACCCGGCGCAAACTGCGTGGCTGGGTACTGGGGAGTGCAGGTTCCTACATTGCAGCATTTGTTTTTGTTGAACAATTTGTGGGGTTAAATCAGGAACTTTTGCTGTTAAACAGTATTTTGCTGGCAGCTTTTATTCTGGTGTTTGATCTCATTTGCCTGCAGTTCAAAGATGATGTTCTAGGTGATCTGGATGAAGAGAGAACGGCAGAGAGTTCATCTGAGAGCTACGTACCGGTTCCGAAGGTGGTAGAGCAAAGTGATCCGCATATAGAGAACCTGAAGCAGGTAATGGAAAAAGAAAACCTGTATCGACAGGAGGGGCTGACAATTGGGTTTGTAGCAGAGAGGATCAATATCCAGGAGTACCGGCTTCGCCAGTTGATCAATCAGGAGCTGGGTTATAGAAATTTTAATGACTATTTGAATTCCTACAGAATTAAGGAAGCCTGTGAGAGGTTGTTGAGAGAGAATGCCCAACAGGCTCCTGTTCTAACTATTGCGCTGGATACAGGGTTTCGTTCATTGAGTGCTTTTAATCGTGCATTTAAGCTCAGAACTGGTGCAACCCCGCGACAGTTCCGGGAAACCCGCCAGAACCAAGCAGTACAAGAGCTAGAAGAAACCTGCTCAATCTGAAATGACTGACTGATTTTGAAATAAGACATAGAAAAGCAGAAATCAGTAGGATGTAGATCTGCAAGATCATTAACTTTTCGGCATGGCGTATAACAATAATAGGAGCCTGCTGTGCCGATTAAGCCGTTTTCTCTAATTACTGCATTTTGTTTAACCAGCACATTTCTTGTGGGGTGTGATCAAACTCCCCCCTCATCGCAGTCTGTATCTAATAATGGTTTTGGTAAACAACTTCAGGCGAAACTGGTAAATGCAGAGTCGGGCGATGTTATCGAAATCCCGGCTGGTACCCATGAACTGGATCGTAGTCTCACTCTTGGTATTGATGGAGTCACACTCCGCGGTGCAGGAATTGATAAAACTACACTAACGTTTAAAAACCAGCTGGCGGGAGCTGAAGGCATTATGGTGACTGCCAGTGACTTCACTATCGAAGATCTGGCAATAGAGGATACCAAAGGAGATGCCCTCAAGATCAGTGATGGCAAAAACATCATTATTCGGCGGGTAAGAGCAGAGTGGACGGGCGGTCCCAGTACAGACAATGGCTCATATGGCTTCTATCCGGTTCTAACAGAGAACACTTTGATTGAAGACTCCGTTGTTATCGGAGCCTCGGATGCTGGCATCTATGTAGGGCAATCAAACAATGTGGTGGTGCGAAATAATCGTGCCGAATACAACGTAGCTGGTTATGAAATTGAGAATACAATTGGGGCTGATGTTTACGGAAACATAGCGAAGAATAATACTGGCGGTATCCTGATTTTTAATATGCCAAGCCTGACCCAGCCTGGTCATACCACCCGAATCTACAACAACAAAGTTTACGAAAATAATACCGATAACTTTGCTCCTAAAGGCACTGCTGTGGCCAGTGTACCTGCCGGTTCAGGCATATTGATTAATTCCAACGACAAGGTAGAAATTTTTGATAATGAGCTGAGAGACAATGACACCGCTCATATCATTATCAGCAGCCTGTTTACTGCAAATTATGCAGAAGAGTACAAGCACTCAGATAACTTCGACCCTTACCCCGAAGCTATACAGATTCTTGATAACACCTATGTTGGTGGTGGCGAATCTCCGGGGCGTCTTGAGTTAAAAGCATTAAAGATTGCCAAGTTTGGCCTTACTGGCAGCCTGCCTGATGTTCTCTGGGATGGAATTGTAGACGAGGGCAAGTTTGTTGAAGGTCGTCTTCCGAACGAGTTGGGTGTTTGTATTACCGATAAAAAAGCAACTTTCCTGAATGTTGATGCAGGCAATAACTTTGCTGATCCATCAACTGATAAGACCGGGGTAAATTGTCTGCTACCAAGGCTTGCAGCAATTGATCTGAACGGCCTTGGGGGTTGAGCAAATGTTCACAACGTTTTATCGCATGCTAATTGCCTGCGTTGTTGCTGCATACCTTCTTGGCTGTACACAGCAAGGGCCGTTGCTGAAAACCAGTGGCAAAGACTTTCCGCAAAAATTAAGTGACTGGAATTTGCTTGTCATTGAAGGCGGCTATTTATCACTGAATAGTAGTGTATTGCCTTATGACCTTAACACGCCGTTGTTTACGGATTACGCCAGCAAGTTAAGAACAATCTGGGTTCCTGGTGGGCAGGCTATTAAACCATTACCAGATAACGACCGACTGGATTATCCAGTGGGCACAGTGTTAACCAAAACCTTTTATTACCCCGTAGCTGGGGATGGAGTTCTGGCCACTTCCGGAGAAGCAACTTTCTTTAAGCCTGAAAAAGGCGTTCCGCTGAATAAAGTCAGGCTGATAGAAACACGGATTCTGGTTCGACAGGAACAGGGCTGGGCAGCGCTGCCCTACATCTGGGATGAGCAACAAAACGAGGCGTTCCTTGATAAAGCCGGAGATGTTAAGCGGATGGAGCTGGTTCGCTATGGAGAAAAAGAACCGTTCGTATATATCGTTCCCGACGCTAACCAGTGTGCCGGTTGTCATGCCGATGGCATGAGCCGGAAATCCGTTCACCCCCTTGGCCCCAAACTTCGCCATCTTAATCGCAATGTTGCATACGGTGATGGAACTTTCAACCAGCTCGAGTATTGGGCAGAAAAAGGGCTTCTGGTGAATGTTGATACTGACAAAGTTGCCAGTAATGCCTTATGGCCCAATGGCAGAGCTGGGGAAACGCTGGAGCACAGGGCACGCAGTTATCTCGATATAAATTGCGGGCACTGTCATAACGGTAATGGCCCCGCTCGAAATAGTGGACTCTGGTTGACTATGTCGACTCAGGACAAAAAGCGTCTTGGGTTTTGTAAACCGCCAGTGGCGGCTGGGAAAGGCACTGGTGACAGGGAAGTTGCCATTCTGCCTGGCCACCCTGAAGGGTCGATTCTGACTTATCGAATGGAAACGACTGACCCCGGTGAAATGATGCCAGAGCTGGGGCGTTTTCTATCCCATAAAGAGGGTGTTCAGCTGGTTAGTGAGTGGATTACCTCATTAGAAGGTGAGTGTTAGTCAGCTTCAAAATAAGAAAAATAAAGGGCTATAACAATGATAAAAACAGTTGGCCGAAGTCTTGGGGCTGGTCTACTCGCAGCATCCTTTGCCTATCCGGTATCTGCAACACAGAAGTTTGATTTAACAGAAGAGATACAGGGTAGCCTTGATACCAGTTTGTCCTGGGGGACCTTGTGGCGGCTTAATGATCCACGTTTAAAAGGTGATGACCCAGTTAACGAGAATGATAGCCGTCGGGCTTTTGATAAAGGACTTGTTTCCAATGTCTTTCGTATATCACCCGAGCTTGAACTGAAGTATCAGGATTTCGGTCTCTATGTGAGAGGCACAGCGTTCTACGACACAGTTCTTATGGATGGAACCAATCAGTGGAGCCGTTACAACGCCAGACAAGTTGCTGCTGGTGAGAAAGACCAGACCGGGACTTATCCTGCAGGCAAGAGCTGGCCAAATGATGTAAAGAAGCGTCAGGGTAAAGGTGCTGAAATACAGGATGCATTTGTTTATGGCTCCTGGTTTTTTGATAACGATATGGTGCTGGATGTTCGTTTTGGCAGACAGGTTATTAACTGGGGAGAAGGACTCTTTTACGTAGATGGCATTAATACCACCAACGCATTCAACCTCGCTTCGGGAACTCTTCCTGGTTCCCAGATAAAAGACTTTCTTATTCCTCAAACAGCCCTGAGTTTTGACCTTGGCCTGACAGACAAACTGTCGGTTGGCGCCTATTACCAGTTGGACTGGGAATCAACAGTATTGCCAGGCCGTGGCACCTTTTATAACGACACTGATATTTTTGTTGATGGTGCTGATTATGGCTACAACGAAATCCCAGATGAGTTGAAAGCTCTTGCGGCAGGCTGGCAAACACAAAGTGGTGGAGCCCTCGGCAGTCTTTATGAGTTGGCAGGAATTAAAAACAAAGGTGATTTTTTCGTTGTTGCAGAGACTTCCGGCAAAGTTAATGCGAGAGATGAAGGCCAATGGGGCGTTAACCTGAAGTATCTCGTTGAAGAATGGAATGACACAGAGTTCGGACTCTACTTTATTCGATACAACGCCCATGCACCTTATATTGAAGCCAATCTGAATCCTGCCGCGGTGACCAGAGCTCAGGCGAATCTGGCGACTTGGACCACCGATACTACCAACCCACTTTATGCTTTTTTCCAGGGAGCCGCTGGTGGTAACTCAGCACAAGCTGCTGCGATAGCTGGAACAGTTGCTGGCGCTGGTGCTATTTCCAGTGGTGCTAATGCAAGGCGAATTTACCCTGAAGCTATCCGTATGTATGGGGTCAGTTTTAGCACTGTGATTGGCTCAACGTCCGTTGCTGGTGAATTGGCGTATCGGCCGAATATGCCCATCTGGATTGATGACCCGGACAATATCGTGAACAGCATCTCCAATGGAATGGGCTCAATTCTTCAGGGAAATGACTGCGTAACTGCTTCACAGGCTACCGGGCAGGTGACCTGTATTACCCGACAATGGCACAGGAATTACGAGCGTGTGGAGCTATGGACCGGCTCTCTTAACTTTATCCATAACTTTGGCCCTGTGCGTGAGCTCGGTCTGGACAAGCTGGAAATTATTGGCGAAGCCGCTTTTGAACAGGTCAGTGGTTTGAATGACCACGACCGTTACGTTTCTACAAAGTCAGACCCCTGGACTGATGGCGGCAATGGCGGCTTTCCACAAGAGAAAAAGTCGGATCGACTGGACCGTTTTTCCTGGGGCTTCACGATGGGCGTTGGCGGAGAAATTCATAATGTTCTTCCCGGTGTGATTCTGTACCCCGGTATGAGTTACCGGAGGGATGTCCGTGGTAACTCTCATCTCACGGGCAGCTTTAACAGTGGTAAAGAGAACATGACTGTTTCTGTTGGTGCCAAGTACAAGGATTTCAATGCCGGACTTGTATTCAACCCAGATTTTGATGGGGCCAAAGATACGTTATCTCTCACCGCTGGTTACTCATTCTGACTCTGCGGATAAGGAACATCACAATGCAAATAAAAACAAAAATACTTGCCGGTTGTCTGTTGTTTTCTTTTTCTGGACTTTCGTGGGGAGCAGAGTCTGTCGATATCAGGTTGGGCAATGATTTAACCCCTCTTGGTGGCAACCCTTTAGCTAACGCTGAGAAAACAATTCCTGCATGGACTGGCAAAATGAATATGGGGGAGGTTGAACAGGATAAACCTCTTTTTGAAATTACTGCAGAAAACCTGGGCCAGTATCAGAAGAAACTGACACCTGGGCAGATAGCTCTGTTTAAGCGTTACCCAAAAACGTTTCGCATGTCGATCTACCCTTCAAGGAGAACGGCAAGTTACCCACAGAGAATCTACGAAAACACAAAGAAAGCCTCTTCAACAGCAGAGTTGCTGGAAAGTGGTAAAGGGTTCAGGGGGGCCTATGATGCTTACCCTTTTCCCGTTCCTTCAAACGGTCTCGAGGCGCTCTGGAATCATATCGTCCGCTACCGTGGCGAATTTATAAAAAGGCCAACTGTCGAAGCCAATGTCGAAAGAGATGGTTCTTTTACCTCAGGTATCTCTACCGACGAGGTGCTGTTTAATTACAACCAGCCGGGTGGCTCTGAACAGAGCCTGGATAATGTTCTTTTCTATTACCTGTCCAGAAACGATGACGGCAGTGCCAGCCTGGTGCATGAAACTCAGGATCAGGTTTCTGAGCCCCGTTTAGCCTGGGGATACCTGCCCGGTCTGAGGCGGGTTCGCCGCGCTCCAATTCTTTCTTATGACACTCCCATCATTCCCGGACTGCGCACAGCGGATGACACCGATATGTATAACGGTGCTCCAGATTTTTACGATTGGGAACTCAAAGGAAAGAGAGAGATTTATATTCCTTACAACAACCAGCAGTTACTCAATGACCCACCTGAATTAGAGAACGTTCTGCAAGCCGGTCACTTAAACCCTGAACTGACCCGTTATGAACTGCACAGAGTCTGGGTTGTGGAAGGGACACTGAAACCGGGAGCACGGCATATCTATTCTCGCCGAACCTTGTATCTTGATGAAGATAGCTGGGGTGCTGCGGTTGTTGATCAATATGATGGCAGAGACCAGTTGTGGAAAGTAAGCATGGCATATCTGGCTAACTACCAGAATGTCCCAACAACATGGACGACATGGGATGTATTCCATGATTTGCAGTCAGGACGCTACCACGTGCAAGGAGTCGCCCATCAGGGAAAAGAGAGGATTGCTTTTAATCTCAAACCACCCGCCAAGAAGTATTTCACTCCAGCGTCCTTAAGGAGATTAGGTCGCAGGTAACTCGAAAGGATGCAGTTGGAAGTTCGACAATAAAAACAACTGGATGACCAATGAATACATTAAAAATAATGAAGCACTGGGTAAAAGGCTGCGCTTTGGCAGCAGGGGTTGTTTCTCTGTCTGCTCAGGCTTTAACCCATAATGATGCCCCTGCGGGAATCAATCTTGACCCAAATGAACTGGCTCAAGGTTGTTATTCCTTTATCTCGCCTGATACAGGGAAAAAGCTGGCACTTCACAATAGTGAATTCAGCTTTATGGATGTTCCCCATAGTCAGGCTGCCAAGTTCTTTATCAAGCCAACAGAGCTTGGAAAGTTCATGCTGCAGGATGAGCAAAGCGGATTTCTGGGAACACGTTTACCTGTAGATTTACAGCGTGGTGCTTATCCCGGTGAGTTTGTGGAATGGGGTATTAATCGACGTTTTCATAATGGTGGAAGCCAGTATCAACTGGTCTCCAAGAAATTTAATAAAGTGATGTGGTTTGATAAGGGAAGAGGGTTCAATTACTTCTTCAACCTTTTCAATATTCATCACGGGAACAGTGAACAGTGGTTCAAGATGACTGCCCAGACAGGTTGTTCAGCCTACCCTGAAGCCAGCCTGAATGCGCGTATTGATACTTCTATACCAGAGACTTCAGATATTAATCAGCCTGTTGTTGGTATCGCCGACTCTCACTTCCACATTACCGCCAAAGAGTTTATTGGTGGGAAAATGCATAACGGGTCTCCATTCCACCGTTATGGTGTTGCCCATGCGCTTCATGACTGTAAAAACATTCATGGTCCTTGGGGGGCGCTGGATATTATCGGTAATGCCGTAGGCTTTGGTGATGTGAATGCTCGCCATGATACCCGTGGTTATCCGGATTTCCCCAGTTGGCCAAACCGGCAGTCACTGACCCACGAGCAGAGTTATTACAAATGGGTTGAGCGTGCTCATCTGGCCGGTGTGAAATTTATGGTGAATCACCTGGTGGAGAATGGTGTTCTTTGTCATATCCAGAAGACCGTAAACCCAGCCAGCTGGATCAATCCGAATGACTGTAATGAGATGAACAGTGTGGATCATCAACTTAATATGATTCACAACCTGCAGAGTTACATTGATGCTCAGGAAGGCGGTCCCGGGAAAGGCTGGTTCCGTATTGTCTATTCACCTCAGGAAGCCCGTAAGGTGATTTCTGAAGGCAAGATGGCAGTCATGCTTGGCATTGAGGTTTCAGAACTGTTTGGTTGTCGGGAAGTTGATAACTGCAATACTTCCCATATCGATAATCAGCTGAACGAGTATTACAACAAAGGAATACGGGCACTGTTTCCTGTACACCGGTTTGATAATAAGTTCGGTGGTTCTCACCTCTCCAGCTCCAGTGACTTGATGAATGTAGGCAATCACATGTCATCCGGCCATTTCTATAATGTAGAAGCTTGCTCAGAAGAGGCTGAAGGTAAGTTGCCCAGCGGCTTCCCTCTGATTGGCAACCTGCCGGTGTTCAGACCTATTCTCAATGGCCTTGGCTTGAATCCCCAGTACGACCAGAATCTGCCTTCGCACTGTAACGCACTGACTATCTCTGACCGAGGCCGTTATCTGATTGAGCGGATGATGGATAAGGGCATGCTTGTAGAGATTGACCATATGTCATCTCATATGCAGCGTGAAGTGCTCAGCCAGCTGGAGAACCGTAATTATTCAGGTGTTATTTCCGGTCACGCAGGTTTGATGGCTTCAGGCCCAAGCCTGAGCCCTATTCAGCAACGCATAATCGCACTGGGTGGTTTGATCTTCCCATACAATGGCTCAACTCCCTGGATGAAGGCACAGATTGATGCCATCAGTGCTGAACAACGCAAGCATGGCCAGTTTGTTGGTGTTGGTTTCGGTACCGATGTGAATGGTATTGCTCCCCAGGCAGCACCAAGAAGCAGCAGTAATGTCAGCTATCCCTTCATCTCTTATGATGGGCGCGTCACCTTCGAGAAGCCCAAGACCGGCAACCGCACCTTCGATTACAACACCGAAGGTATGGCTCACTACGGTTTGCTGGCAGAGCACTTGGAGGATTATCGCAATATTGGTGGTGGTGATGCGCTGAACAGCATCTTCAATTCAGCAGAAGCTTATCTGCGCATGT
Source organism: Parendozoicomonas sp. 2304DJ65-17 (assembly GCF_058148445.1). Lineage (NCBI taxonomy): Bacteria > Pseudomonadati > Pseudomonadota > Gammaproteobacteria > Oceanospirillales > Endozoicomonadaceae > Parendozoicomonas > Parendozoicomonas sp. 2304DJ65-17. The sequence continues at coordinate 1,075,917 of NZ_JBYVJV010000001.1, read as the reverse complement.
GGGAGCGGGCAGAGGCCAATACCACGAGACCGCAGTTCCGTGAATTGAAGGATCGACGTAGTAGCCTTTGTCTGGATGTTGCAGGTGGCAATAGCTCAAATGGCACCAATGTAAGGCTGTGGCATTGCAATGGAACGGATGCCCAAAAGTGGTCCTATGATGCGGGCAACGGATATCTGCGCAGCAAGCTGGGTAAGTGCCTGGATAACCGTGGGCAAACCCACAATGGTGGTGAGATTGTTATCTGGGATTGTGTAAACAGTGACAATCTGCGATTTGATATGTCAGGTGGTGTTCTGCGTAACCGACACAACAATAATTTTGTAGTGGATGCTTACGGTACGAATTCCAGCGATAACGTTGGCCAGTGGGCTTACCATGGCGGTAATAACCAGAAGTGGTATTGGGGAAGGTAAGTTTCGGAAGTTTCCGGAAAGCTGGTTTCAGCTTTCCGGGATGCTTTTCAGGTTAGAGCTTTCAGGTTAAAGACTGACCCATGCGAACCGGAACTGTTTCATCCAGCTCTTCTGCCCACTTCACCTGATCTTTGCCGAACAACACGATGGCTGTTGAGCCCAGCTTAAAGCGGCCCATCTCAGCACCACGTTCCAGAGTAATTGGCTGGTTGCCTTCTGGCGTGTAGTCGAAGGTTTGAACTTTGCGTTTGTGTGGAGTTACCAGGCCTGCCCAAACAGTTTCAATGCTGGCAACGATCATGGCGCCAACCAGAATCACAGCCATTGGGCCTTTCTCGGTATCAAAGATACACACTGCACGCTCATTGCGAGCGAACAGGCGAGGAACATTTTCCGCAGTTGTCTGGTTAACAGAAAACAGACGACCAGGAACGTGAACCATCTTACGCAGGGTGCCAGTCACTGGCATGTGAACGCGGTGGTAATCCTTTGGTGAAAGGTAAACTGTTGCGAACTTCCCATCTTCAAACTCACGGGCCAGCTCTGTGTCACCACCAACAAGTTCGGTCAGGCTGTAATCGTGGCCTTTCGCCTGGAAAACACGGCTGTATTTAATATCACCAATCTGGCTGATAGCTCCATCGGCAGGGCAGGCTACAGCGTCTTTATCTTCAGGAAGAGGACGCATGCCGTCTTTCAGGGGACGAGTGAAGAAGTCGTTGAAGGACTCGTAAGCTTCCGGGTTTTCTTCCAGAGCTTCGCTCATATCAACGTTGTACTGTTTTACAAACCAGTTGGTAAACGGGTTTTTAATGGCTGGTACTTTGCACTCTGCCAGCAGGCCAGCACCACGGGAAATCAGGTGGTGAGGAACAATGTGCTGGAATGCAATAAAGAGTTCTTTTTTCACAGTGGTAATCTGCTCAGGTCTCGTAATTATTCAGCTGTTGCGCTTGTCGCTATAGGGGTATCAGCCCGGTTACCCCATTCTGACCAGGAGCCATCGTAAGCTCTGATCTTCTTATATCCCAAAATGCGCCCGGCCATATAAGTAAATCCGGAACGGTGATGGGTTTGGCAGTGAGTAATAATATTTTTGTCTGCACCCAAACCCAGATCGGAAAGAACGGAAGAAAGCTTTGGATGAATGCGATACTGGTTCTGGTGATCCATACCGCTGGTCCATTCGAAATTAATTGCCCCAGGAATATGGCCAGCCCGGGTGGCGAACTGTTTGATACCGGCATGTTCTTCCGGAGAGCGGGCATCCCAGATTGTCATATCGCTCTCATCTCCCCGGCTCAGTTCTTCCATAATTTCTTCAGCAGTGGCGCGAACTTCAGGGTTAACAATGGCTACCTCTACCGATGAAGGTTCTGTTGTCACCGGGTCTTTTTGTAGAGGAAGCTCTGCAGCCAGCCAAGCATGAAGGCCACCATTAAGGTACGACATTTTCTGGTGACCAATAAGATCCAGAGTCCAGATCAACCGACCTGCCCAGCCACCGCCTTCGTCGTCGTACACAACGATATGTTTATCTTTCTGATAACCAATCCGGTTGAACAAAGCCTGCAAATGTTCCAGTGGTGGCAGCATGCCGGTAGCAGGCGGTTGGCAGCACACCAGCTCACCGGGCGCTATATGAACCGCTCCGGGAACATGAACCTGCTTATAGGTTGCCGGGTTGCAGACATCAATAATCAGCAGGTTTTCTTCACCAAGTTGACTGGCCAGCTGCTGAGGTTCGATCAGCTCTACAGACGGGAGACTGTTACTCATTGTTATTGGACCCTGACGATAGCTGATAACGGGTTGAAACAGGGCAGACAGTGTCTGCTGAGGGCATTGTACGGCAGAGATAGCGCTTCGCAAGCCTGAAACCTTCTTGAGAGATTGGGACTATGGACTATTACTGTGGCTGCTTTTTACAGGTTGTGGTGATGGGAGAGTGGTTTATGCAGAGATTTCAGAGGCTTGTACAGGGCTGTATTCTGATTGTTCTTACCTTGATTGGTGGAACCGCAGCGGCCAGTGAATGGCTTATTGCCGTGTTAAGTGGGAATGCCCGTGCGGATGCCTGGTTGATTCCTATGGATGGCGATGATCATAAAGCGGTTCTTCACAATATTGCCGATTCGAAAACCAACCCTGCGTTTGTTGGCCATAGCGGCAATATTGCTTTCAGAAAATTTGTAATGGCAGAGAATAATGCCATTTATCTTACCGCCGAGCTGTTGGCCCAGATGCTGCCAGAGCTTAAGAAGCTTCAGGATGATGGAAAACTGGGGGAAAACCCAGGTTTCTCATTTCTTTATGGCATAGCTGGCCTGGATGCAGTAGATGGCAAAGCTCCCGGATACAGCCCTGTTCAGGGGCGTAGTGTATTGCATAGGTATGAAGAGGCTGTTGATGAGCAGTTTCGGGTTAACGACATAACTCTTAATACTCTGGTGGGGGTGCACGATGGCAGTCTGCTGCTAAGAGCTGTGCTTCAGGCCGGTTCTGAATCTGAGAATGTGGTGATTTACGACGATACCTACGGCGAAGGTTATCGGTTAAATGACGGTGTGGTTGTTGGCAGGGATTCTGTTCGTGTGGATAAAAAGATTCCTGCTGGCGGCTACTTCCACCTTGGCTATCTGGGGGGTGAAGTTCTTTCCGGAGTAGACCACAAAGCATCAGATGACCTGAACAGGCGAATCCGTGAGTTCTGGAAGAATCGAGGCATTGATTACAGTCAGGATGAAGTGCGTCTCAGGTATGGTTCCAGTAACCGTAATGAACTTGGTGGCGTTCTGGCTAGCCTGGTGCGTGAACCTGAAAGCGCTACAGAGAAAGATTTTCTGATGTCTTCTGTTACACAAACAGTGGATTCGCTGGTAACACTGTCCCAGAACTTGAAAACAGCTACGCTGGAACAGCCTGCTGTTATCAAAATTATTGGTTTCTATGGTGATGCTGTGGAAGGTCTGCCTGTGTTGAAAGAACGCTTTGCGGAACTGTCCGGTGGTACTTTGATTCCTGAACTAATAAACGGTGAACAGCTGAATCAGGCGCTTACCCGTTCAGCTGTTCAGGTATTTAAAGATGTTATGAAAGCCCGTTACGGTGCAGCTGGGCTCTGAGAAGGAATTAGCAGCCGCTTAACAGCCCCTTGATGCTGAAAGCGTGAAAACTCCGATGTGGATACAGTTTCTACATCGGAGAATAACTTCCCGGAGTTTACACTGATCCATTCCTGAGTTTTGCTGGTGGTTTCAAAACGCTGCTGTTTTCTGGATACGATGGGGTAAACCAGCTCTGCCAGAGATTCTGAGTTCGCCGCTATAGCAGAACCCCTTGAAACGAATGATTCAGCTGTTGGGAAAAGAACATCTGACTCTTCTCCAACAATAATTACATTGGGAGCTCTACCGGCAAATTCGTGTTCAGTTAACGCGTATAAGACGGTAGTCAGAGCGACAAAATTCGCTCTGGCTTTGTTCACAATAGGGAGTGCTTCGGCCACGGCCTGTTTGTACAAAGAGTCATCAATTGGCGACTGCTTATTCACTTCAAGACGAGCCCTGTTAAGACTGCTTGCTGTTTCTCCAACCATACGGCCAAAGTTGTTGTAGCCTTTGCCAGACTTAATCAAACGATCTTTATTTGCCTGATAGCCGTGAGGGTGATTGGCGGAACGAGGATCCAAAGCAATAACTTTTGCCAGTGAGGTTGTCTCTCCAGGATTCTGGATCAAATGATCTCTGTAATTCTGGCCGATTTCATAAATGCCTCCAGACTTGTTCATGGTTGAGGGAATCCAGCCGCCTATGCCGATAGCTTTACCGTCACGAACCAGATATGGGTTACTGATAGTCGTAGCATGAACAACCAGTGAGGGGCGCCCGGCAACTTCTTTATCAAGGCTTCTTGCATGTTGTGAGGCCATAGCGGCTATTAGACTGGCATCTTGCTCAACATGGGCGTGCACTTTGGATTCATCCCGGCTTTGGTAAACAGTTCGCAAGACTTCCAAGCGGGCAAAACAAGAGAAGAACTGTTTTCGATTCATACCCGGGTTCATACAAACGGTTTGCTGGTCTCTTATAAGAAGCCGATACGCATTGTTGTCGGGCAGGCCGAGATGTTCTGCCGCATCTGCGCCAGCAGCGGCTACATAAACCTGCATTGGCTTACTGTCTGCATTAAAAAGTTTCAGGCGATTCATTTCCTTTTGAATCGCAGGAACGGCAGAAGCCAGAACTTTCCGGAAAAAAACGATAGGAGAGTCGTTGAAATAAAGTGAAGGTGGGTGACCAAACAGCTCTGCGTCATCCCAAGTATTTTTGGAAACTTCAACGAGCGGGTCTAGTGAATCACTCATGCCGAAGGTCAGCTGAACTCCGGTATTGGACATATACATGCTCAAAACCGGGTAGCCTTCATCGGCACGAGACATAGGAACACACAGAATAAATAGCCCGGCAAGAGCTACTGTCAGAGCAACGGTATAGCGAATAAGTCCGGAAAACATACGATTTCATCCCTGCCAAACGTCCCAATACCACGTTTGACAACAGCTGAGAGGTGGAGTTTTCCGGAGCAGCTTAGACGTTAGTCCTGATTCCTGCTGTTACAGATCGTTGAGGGAAGCCAGAATCTGGCGGTAGGAATCCATCCGCTTTTCTTCAATCTTGCCTTCATCAAGGGCCTGCAGCAGGGCGCAGCCAGGCTCCTGTTCATGGTTACAATCACGGAAACGGCAATATCCAATGTAATCCCGGAGTTCCCGGAAACCATTAATCACATCTTCCGGTTCCATATGCCAGAGGCCAAACTCACGGATTCCCGGAGAGTCGATCAGAGAGCCACCATCGGGGAAATGGAAAAGTTTGGCTGCTGTCGTGGTATGCATGCCTTTACCGGTTTGCTCGGAAAGCTCTCCGACTTTAGCCTCAATACCCGGCAGCAGAACATTGACCAAAGAAGACTTACCAACGCCTGACTGACCTACAAAAACGCTGGTGTGGTCTTTCAGGAGTTCTTTTATGTCATCTAGACCATGGTCTGTTTTGGTGGAGGCAGTCAGGATCTGATAACCCAGATCCCGATAGGTCGCCATAAGGTTCAGCAGGCGATCCTGATTGGATTCATCAATCAAATCAGTTTTGTTCAGCAGCAGAACTGGCTCAATATCTACAGCTTCTGCAGCCACAAGGTAGCGATCTATCAGGTTGGCGTGGGCTGTAGGAACCGGAGCAATAACCAGAACAATGTAATCAATATTGGCCGCTACGGGTTTAATTTTGCCGTGATTATCTGGCCGGCAGAGTTCACTTTCTCTGGGAAGCTGGGCGACAACTACGCCGATATCATCTTTACCCGGGCGCCAGATAATGCGGTCGCCAGTCACCAGAGCCGGAAGGTTGGCCCGCAGGTGGCAGCGGTAGAGTGATCCGGGCTCAGAAGGGCGCTCAATATCAAGCTGTACGCCATAGTGGGCTATCACCAGACCTTCTTCTTCCGGGCCAAGTTCTGAGGTATTCAGCTGATCCTGAATCTTGGTTTCCCGCTTTTTGGCCCGTTCTGCGCGCTCGTCCTGAATTTTCTGGATACGCCAGTTTTGGCGGCGGTTCAGTTTGCGTTTGGCCATGAAAAACGTAATACCGGGGGGAAATGAAAAAGACTGGTGGTTTGCATGAACTTATCCGGCCAGATTATGATGACTGATGTACTCTTAATCAATACAAGTAACAGCTTCCCTGAATTATGGCGCAAAACAAACAGTCTCTGGCAGAAAATCTGGTTTGGCTCGATCTGGAAATGACGGGGCTGGATCCAAGGACAGACCGCATACTTGAAGTGGCGGTTATTGTTACGGATGCAGATTTGAATGTTCTGGCAGAAGGTCCTGTGATTGCCGTTCATCAACCAGACTCCGTTCTCGACTCAATGAATGAGTGGTGTGTAGAAACTCACGGCAAAACCGGCCTGACCGAGCGGGTTCGCCAAAGCACCATTGGCGAAGCGGAAGCTGAGCGGATGACCATCGATTTCCTCAAGCAATATGCTGAGCCGGGTAAGTCACCTATGTGTGGCAATACCATTGGTCAGGATCGTCGGTTCCTGTTCAACTATATGTCTGATCTCCATGACTTCTTCCACTACCGCAACATCGATGTTAGCACCCTGAAAGAGCTGGCGCGTCGCTGGAAGCCTGAGTTGCTGAAAGGCATGAATAAAGAAGGCTCTCACAAAGCAATTGAAGATATTCGCGAGTCCATCGATGAGATGAAGTTCTACCGGGAACACTTTATCAAGCTCTGAATTTTTGAAGTGATGTATAGAAAAACCAGAGTCAATCTCTGGTTTTTTTGTGCCTGAATATCCCCCCTGTACGTCTGGAGTCTTGTACTAGACTGGCGGAAAAAAATTGGGGGATTTGTAGCTTGATGAGCTTTCCAGCTACTCATTGGCTTTTAACGCTTACAGGTATCTGCTCTTTTGTTGTTAGGGTTTGCTGGGCATCAGAAGAGTTCAAGGCCTCAGGGTATTACCGCCCAGCACCTTTTCCGCAAACAAATAATCACTACTTGCCAAAGGTTAAGGCTCAGCGTTCCATGTCTGTGCCTCATGGAATTCATCCAAAAATAAAAAGAGAGAAAATAAAAACTGAGTGGTGTCGTCATATCCTCAACGAGGAACCGTGTCCTCATGGGGAGAACTGCATGTTTGCTCACAATAAAAAGGAGTTACGTGTTCTGCCCCGCCACCCAAAATATAAAACTGAGCTTTGCAGAACCTTTCACACGAAAGGGTATTGTCCGTATGCAGAGCGATGTCATTTTATTCATCTCCTCCAGGAGAGTGCTGCAACATCCGAACTTGCACCAGTTTATGGTCGTTCATGGAGTACCCCTCTGATGGCGGACGGGACAGAAGGAGGTATCGAAACGGTCACTCAAAAACCTGTTCCGGAAGAAACGAGGGTGCGTGGTAGCAGGCTGATGTCGATGGCAGTCGGACTTATAAAAGATACGCAACAGACTGGCATTGATGAGGCGACACCGGTTTTCACCATAGGAGATGAATTCCAAAAACTATCGCTTGATGTGCCAGAGGAAAGGAGAGAAGTTTTTGAGCAGGGCCTGCAAACAGTTATGCCGGGCAATGATCCTGAATTGATAAGAAAGGAGTTTGATCTGTGGATACGTTCTTCACTTCACTTTGGTATGTTGTTTGAGAAAAAGAAACTCACCAGTGAATGGCAGGATAAACTGCGCAAATTGACTCGCTTTTATTTAGACAACAAAGCCTGGGTTGAGGGTTTTATCGTTAGTGCTGTTTTAACTGGCGTAATGATTAATTTTGTTCCCCTTGGCCAACAACAGGGTGCTGTTTTATTGCAATTAGATCTTTCAGATGTTGCTCCCAGTGAAAATGACGTTATTTATCTTATGGTGCATCTGTTTATGGCTATTCCCCATTTCAAACTACACAGTGTTATCTCCCCTTCAACCTTGATGAATGTTCAACAAGTTGGACAGAATTTATTGCAGGAGCCTGTTGAAACTTTACCTACGGTACACTGGCGAGGAGTAGCGCAGAATATTTATCAAATAATGTTCGCAAGTTCTGGGCAGGATATGTCTGGTTTTGTCAGAGTGCTAATCGAACAGTTTGCGAGCAATGGTTACATTGAGATTGGTGCTCAGAATACTGCTGAAGCAAAGATCCTAAATTTTAAAGCAAGTTTAGAGGCATACGGGGTTCAGAGCACAAGCGAATAATTCTTGTGCTCCCACAAAACTCAGGTTTCTTTTGAATGTTGTTCAAGAGCCCAGTGCACATGTTCCTGCACAATCTCGGAGGGGTAGTTCTCTCTGGTTCGAAGGGCAGTAATCACTTTTTCAGAAGAAGGCGCATTACCCAGCCCAACTGCAAGATTCCTCAACCAGCCTTCAAACCCTGTTCGACGAATGGGTGAGCCAGCTGTTCTTTCCAGAAACTCTTCCTCGGTCCAGAGAAACAGGTCTGCCAGATCGGTGGAGTCCAGCTTATGGCGAGGCAGGAAATCTGTTTCTGCCGAATGTTTAGCAAATTTATTCCATGGGCAGATGATCTGGCAGTCATCACAGCCAAATACCCGGTTGCCGATAGCTTTGCGGAATTCCTCAGGAATCGAACCTTTCAGCTCAATGGTCAGGTAAGAAATACAGCGGCGTGCATCCAGCTGGTGAGGCGCAACAATGGCATCAGTTGGGCAGATTTCTGCACAGGCAAAGCAGCTTCCGCAGTGATTGGTTGACTGAGGTTTATCAACCGGCAATGGCAAATTGGTAAACAGTTCTCCAAGAAAGAACCAGGAGCCTGCTTTGCTATTTAGCAGCAGAGTGTTTTTGCCAATCCATCCCAGTCCAGCTTTTTCGGCAAGTGCTTTTTCCAAGACGGGAGCACTGTCGACAAAAGCTCTATAACCGTACTTGCCAACCTTTTCTTCGATGCGTTTACCGAGCTGGGTAATACGCTTGCGAATCAGTTTGTGATAATCCCGCCCCAGCGAGTAACGGGAAATATAGGCTTTCTCTGGTTGTTTCAGAATTCGAACCGCCTGGGTGTCTCCAGTCAGGTAATCCATGCGTACAGAGATAATACGCAGGGTTCCGGGAACCAGTTCGTCTGGCCGGAAGCGCATATTGCCATGGCTGGTCATGTAATCCATTTCGCCATGGAAGTTGCGAGCCAGCCAGTCTTTCAGGTGCTGTTCATGTTCACCGAGGTCAATATCGGTGATACCGGTATCCTGAAAACCAAGCTCCCGGGCCCAGCGTTTTATATCAACCGCCAGCTGTTCCAATTCTGTATTATCAAGAACTGGCTGAGTTGGGATTGATTGAGTGTTAGGTGAATCTGTCACTTATTCAGGCAAGGTAGATATAATGCAAACATAAGGCGCAGTTTATAAAACGGCGCCATAAGAGTATCGATCAGTAAGACTAACGGGGATCGCCCATGGGCGGCAGTTTACCACATTCACTGTATACCGCAGAACAGACTCGCAATCTGGATGCCGAGACAATCAACAATCACGGCATTCCCGGCATTGAATTGATGAAGCGAGCCGGGCAGGCCTCTTTTGAGGTTGCCATGAAAACCTGGCCACAGGTTGGGCGGGGTGGTTCCCTGCAGGTTTTTTGCGGAGCAGGGAATAATGGCGGTGACGGTTACATTATTGCTGCCCTGGCCCGGCAAAGATACATTCCGGTGCGGGTTATCAGCCTGAAGCCACCCGAGCGTTTAACTGGGGATGCCCGCAAGGCCTGGGAGTGGTTTCGTGATCTTGGCGGCCGCTGTGAATCCTGGTCTGAGAAGATAAAGCTGACCGGTGATCTGATCATTGATGCCATGCTCGGAACCGGCCTCAGCGGTGATGTACGTGGCGAGTTTGTTGATGCAATAAATCTCATCAACCAATCCGAAAAACCTGTTCTGGCAGTGGATATTCCTTCCGGACTTTCTGCTGATACTGGCGCAGAGCTGGGAACAGTTATAAAGGCTGATGTAACAGTTACGTTTATTGGTATGAAACGAGGGCTGTTTACTGGAGCCGCTCCCCGTTATTGCGGCGACATTCGCTTTGCCAGCCTGGGTGTTCCCAAAAGGGTCTATGACATTACACGACCTGCGGCATATCTGCTTGAACGCAAAGATATGGCGGCACTTGTTCACCCAAGAACCAGGGATGCCAACAAAGGTAGTCACGGTCATTTACTGGTGATTGGTGGTGACCATGGTATGGGCGGTGCTTCTATCATGACTGCCGAAACAGCTCTGCGCTGTGGGGCAGGTCTCGTCACATTAGCTACCCGTTCTGAACACGTGATGGCCAGTCTCGTACGCAGGCCGGAAGTTATGGTTCGTGGAGTTGATTCCGCTGATGATCTTGAACCTCTTCTGGAAGGAAAAACTGCTATCGCTATAGGCCCAGGTTTGGGGCAAAAAGAGTGGGGGCGTTCTTTGCTTCAAAAGGTACTGGAAACTGATCTTCCCTTGCTGATGGATGCTGATGCATTGAATATTATTGCCCAGAACCCTGATATGTTTTCTGCCCGTGCTCATTGTGTGATAACGCCTCATCCCGGTGAAGCGTCACGATTGCTTGGGTGCAGTATTGCTGAGGTTCTGGCTGACCGATTTGCCGCTGTTGAACAGTTGCAGACTTTGTGTGGTGGAACCGCCATTCTCAAAGGTGCCGGTACCTTGATTGCGTCGCCTGATACAACATGGCTGTGCCGGGCAGGTAATCCAGGCATGGCTGTTGCCGGTATGGGCGATGTTCTCAGTGGTGTTATGGGAGCTTTGCTGGCGCAGGGATATTGCACGATAGATGTTGCAAAACTTGGTGTTTGGCTCCATGCCACAGCCGGGGACGATTGTGCCGCCGCAGATGGTGAAATTGGCATTGCAGCCACAGATTTGATTCCAGCGGTTCGAAAGCAATTGAACCGCTTGACTGAAGAATAGAGATTGATAACAGAAGTATGTCTGAAACAGTTTTCAAAACTTTCCCCATAGAACTTAAGGGCGAAGACCAAATGGTCGATTTCGGTCGGCGTCTTGCCCGTGCCAGCGAAGGCTGGGGTGTGTTCTATCTGGAAGGTGACCTTGGGGCAGGGAAAACAACCCTGAGCCGTGGCATCCTGAGAGGGTTTGGCCATGAAGGTGCTGTCAAAAGCCCGACATATACCTTGGTCGAACCCTACGAAATGGAGCATCAGTCTGTTTATCACTTCGATCTGTATCGTTTAGGTGACCCGGAAGAGCTGGATTTTCTGGGTGTGCGGGAATATTTTGGCCCCCATGCATTGTGCCTTGTTGAATGGCCTGTACGGGGCAAGGGTTTTCTTCCTCCCGCCGATATTCTTATTAAGATCGCCTATCAGCCAGAAAGTCGGATTATTGAGGTTGAGCCAATCAGCGAACATGGGCAGACTGTTTGTAGAAACCTTCAGGGATGATCACGGAGTAGAGTGTGGCGCGGGAGTTAGATTCATTGCAGGGAGAGGATAAAGGCTCAGATGAGCCTCAGATGTCCAGACGCCGGTTTACCAAAATGGCTTCTGCTCTAGTTGCTTCGTTAACCCTGCCTGCCGTTTCATCTGCTCTTGCTGCCAGTGCTGCTATTAAGGGAGTACGTTTATGGCGCTCTCCGGAAAAAACACGTTTGGTGTTTGATCTCAGTAGCGGTATTGAACACAAAATATTTCCACTGACCAATCCGCACCGTCTTGTTATTGATATCAAAGACACCCGTTTGCCAGGCTCCCTTTCCAAGCTGGAACTGGGTGAAACCCCCATCAAAGACGTGCGCTGGGCAACCAGAAAAAATAATGATCTTCGTATTGTTCTGGATCTGAAGCAGAAGATCACTCCCAGAAGTTTTGTCCTCAAGCCGAACGACACATACGGTCATCGTCTTGTAATTGACCTGTTTGATGTAAAGGCGGCTGCCACCACCACACGTGTTCCTGAACCGATTTCTACTAACCGGGATATTATTATTGCCATTGATGCCGGGCACGGTGGTGAAGACCCCGGTGCTGTAGGTCATCGCGGAGCGCGGGAAAAAGATATTGTTTTAGCTATTGCTCGGGAAATTGCCTATCTGTTTAAACAGAACAAAGGCTTTAAACCCGTGCTGGTTCGCACCGGTGATTACTACATCTCTTTGCGTGAAAGAACAAAGCTGGCCAGAAGAAAGAATGCTGATGTATTTATTTCTGTTCATGCGGATGCATTCAGCCGCAAGAGTGCCAGTGGCGCTTCTGTGTTCACCCTGTCTCAAAGAGGCGCCACTTCAGAAACAGCTCGTTGGCTGGCAAACAAGGAAAACAGCTCTGACCTTGTGGGTGGAGAAGATGGTGTCAGTCTGGATGATAAAGATGATGTGCTCGCCAGTGTGTTGTTGGACTTGTCTATGACCGACAGCCAAAGCCGCAGCGAGAAGATTGGCAGTCGTGTTCTTTCTCATCTGGGGCGGATCAATAAACTTCACAAGAAGAAGGTTGAGCAGGCTGCTTTTGCGGTTTTGAAGAACCCAGATATTCCTTCCATTCTTGTGGAAACCGGCTTTATCTCCAATCCTACCGAAGCCAGCAAATTGGTTACCAAAGCTCATCAGCGTAAATTGGCCCGTGCAGTTCATACCGGCGTGAAAGAGTTTTTCCTTAAGAATCCTCCAGCAGGTACCTGGATTGCCAATAATCGTGGGAAAAGTTCCACAGCTGTTAGTTACAAAGTGAAGAGTGGCGATACTCTCAGTGGTATTGCCAGCCGCCACCGTGTCAGCCTGAATCAGCTTCTGGCCTCCAACAGCATGAGAGTTAACGACACATTAAAAGTCGGGCAGATACTGCGGATTCCCTGATCATGCTATAAAATGCGCCGCCCTGCCTTTTAATCGTTACTTACAGGTGACAGGTGACCAACTCCCTTCCTCCCGCAATATTTCTGATGGGACCAACGGCATCCGGTAAAACAGATCTGGCCGTTACGCTGCATGAGCAATTACCCTGCGACATTATCAGTGTGGATTCTGCGCTGGTTTACAAGGATATGGATATCGGAACAGCCAAGCCTGATGCTGAGCTTCTGGCGAGAGCGCCTCACCGCTTGATTGATATTCGTGATCCGGCAGAGGCTTATTCCGCAGCAGAGTTTCGGGAAGATGCGCTGGAGCAGATGCGGGAAATTACCGCCCGGGGGAGGATTCCTCTGTTGGTGGGCGGAACCATGCTGTATTACAAAGCTCTGAGAGATGGTCTGGCTGATCTTCCAGCTGCAGATGAAACAGTGCGGCAGGAAATTATGGATCAGGCTGAACAGGACGGCTGGCAGGCTATACACGATCGGTTGCGAGAGGTTGACCCGGAATCTGCGGCACGTATTCACCCCACAGACCCACAGCGACTGCAGCGGGCACTGGAAGTTTTTCTGGTAAGTGGCAGAACTGTGACGGAACTGGTAGCGGAACAGAAACGAACTCAGTTACCATTTCGTGTACTAAATCTTGCAGTGGCTCCCAAAGAACGTAGTGTTCTTCACGAGCGCATTGCCAAGCGTTTCCATATTATGATGGACGCAGGATTTATTGATGAAGTTGAAGCTTTGTATGCCAGAGATGATCTGCATCCGGGGCTTCCTTCTATCCGCTGTGTCGGTTACCGGCAGGCGTGGAGCTATCTCGATGGGGAACTATCCCGGGATGAGATGGTCGATAAAGGAATCATTGCAACCAGGCAGTTAGCGAAACGCCAGTTTACCTGGTTGCGTAGTTGGCAGGATTTGCATTGGTTAGACAGTTTGTCTGCCAATCTTCCAGATTCAACTATGCTGCTTGTGCAGCAATGGCTTGAAGGCAAACAGATTTAGTTTTATTTCGAATTAGACGAATTAAAGCAATCTGGTTGTCTGCAAACAATTGAGCTGGGACATGGTATTGGAAGCGAACTTGGTTCTTTCGTACCCCTAGCTAGTATTACTTATTGAACGCTCATAGGGGCTGGCTTAAGGTTCTTTGTCTTTTTGCTGTATACAGATTAAACAATTAGCTGTGTGCTTTCTCTGTATCTGCTAACCTGTAAGCCGTTCCAAGCCGGACTTTGAGCGCAGGCTTTTTATAATTCGACAAATAAAAGGAGTACGGAAATGTCAAAAGGGCATTCCCTACAAGACCCTTACCTGAACGTCCTGAGAAAGGAACGTGTTCCCGTTTCCATTTACCTGGTTAACGGCATCAAGTTACAGGGGCAGATTGAGTCTTTCGACCAGTTTGTAATTCTTCTGAAAAACACTGTAAGCCAGATGGTTTACAAGCACGCAGTATCTACTGTTGTACCTGGTCGTCCTGTACGACTGCCTATGCCTAATCAGGAAGGCGACGACCTGCTGCCACAGGACTAATTGGCCTATTCAGCCTGAGTCCGGTGTTTGCTGGTTTTGATTCCCTGATTTGTGTGGTGTCTTGTTGAGTTGAAATGACTTGGCACAATTACCAGACAATCAGCGTTTCAAGGTGCATAGCAGATTAATGCTGCCCGAATTTTCAAAGAGCCAGATTTCTTCGGGAGTCTGGCTCTTTGTTTATGCGTTATGTGTTTACAGACTCTGTGTTAAAGCCTCTGAACATTGAATATATGTAATACTGAAGAAATAAAACCCTGTTCAGAGCAATCAAAGGGTACAATCCCCCTTCTGAATAAAATGAAATGGAGCAGATTGCTTGTTTTTTGAGCGTCACGAACGTGGTGAAAGAGCAGTACTAGTCCATCCTGAGTGTCTTGACGATCAGCAGCGTGAAGATCCGCGAGAATTTCAGGAGCTGGTTCGTTCCGCCAATGTGGAACAGGTTGCCTTTGTTGTTGTCGCCAACCCCAAAGTCTCCCCCCGCTATTTTGTTGGTTCCGGCAAACTGGAAGAAATCCGTCAGCAGGTTATTGCCTGTGATGCTGATGTTGTGCTGTTTAACCATGCCTTATCCCCCAGTCAGGAACGTAACCTTGAGGCAGAACTCCAATGCCGCGTGGTAGATCGTACTGGCCTGATTCTTGATATTTTCGCCCAGCGAGCCCGTACCCATGAAGGTAAGTTGCAGGTAGAGCTGGCCCAACTTGATCATGTGAGTACTCGGCTTGTGCGGGGCTGGACTCACCTCGAGCGCCAGAAAGGTGGTGTTGGCCTGAGAGGGCCGGGTGAAACCCAGCTGGAAACAGACCGCCGCCTGTTGCGTGCACGGATCAAAACCATCCAGAAACGGCTGGATAAAGTGCGTAAGCAACGGGATCAGACACGTCGCTCCCGGAAACGTGCAGATATTCCACTGGTATCGCTGGTGGGCTATACCAATGCGGGCAAGTCCACGTTGTTTAACGCAATCACTGAGTCTGGCGTTTATGCAGCAGATCAGTTGTTTGCTACGCTGGACCCGACTTTGCGCCGTTTGCAGATCAAAGATCTGGGCCCAATCATTCTGGCAGACACAGTAGGCTTTATTCGTCACCTGCCTCACAAACTGGTGCAGGCATTCCGCGCAACACTGGAAGAGTCAGCAATGGCTGACCTGCTTCTTCATGTGATTGACTGCGCTGATGTGGAGCGTCAGGACAATATCCAGCAGGTTCATAATGTGCTGGAAGAAATTGAAGCGAATGAACTGCCGACTCTGGAAGTTTTCAACAAAACTGATCTGCTGGGTATGAAGCCCCGTATCGATCGGGATGAAAACAATAAACCGGTACGGGTGTGGATATCCGCCCAGAACAATGAAGGTCTCGACCTTCTGCAGCTGGCGATCGCGGAGTTGCTTGGCGAAGATCTGGTTCACGAGTTTATTCCGGTTCCTCACGATAAAGGCCGCCTGCGCGCCCGTCTCTACAAAATGGGTGTGGTTCAAAGCGAAGAGTTCAATGAAGAAGGTTTGCCGGTTCTGGAACTGCGTATGCCACGTCAGGAATTGCAGAAACTCATGCTGCAGGAAGGTGTGGAAGTTCCATGGGAACTGCCAGACAAAGAACCCTGGATGAATGAGTAAAGGTGATGTGATGCCGGGAGTTTCTCCCGGTATCGTAATAAGAAATCTGCGTTGTACCCTTGAATTTGATTGGCAAGGGCACCATTGAAAGTTGTATGCAGGTTTTGAGCCTGAGTTTCAGAACCAGAAAACAATGGAATGCTTAAATGTGCTCGAGCTGTTTGAGTGTTATTGTTGAAGGATGCGTAATTTCTGGATGCAGACTGCATTGCGGAGACAGGATGATCAATCTGTGTGCCGTTTTGTATTTATAGGCCGATTTAACCGTGCTTATCAGTTAGGTCGAGAGAAATACTTGGATGTATGCTGCGTATAAGCCGTAGTGAAGGTTGCGTCTAATACCGCAGTAACTCTACAATTTGCCATGGTGGTCGCAGTAGGCTGTGTACAGCGAACAGCGCGCGTGTATAGCGACTGGCCATTACTGACAGTGGGCAGGTACTGGGTGGATTTCTGAAAAACTTATCAGGAATTTATCAGACAGGCTTTCTGAACTCTGTCTGCGTGACCAGACAGTGGATGACAACGCTGACGACGGAGAACTTTATGGCCTGGAATGAGCCGGGTGGTAATAACCAGGATCCCTGGGGGGGCGGAAACAAAGGCAACAATCAGGGACCTCCTGATCTGGACGAAGCCTTCCGCAAGTTTCAACAGACACTGAAAGGTATTTTCGGTGGCAAGGGCGGCTCTACAGGCGGCAATGGAAACCGTGGAGGCTCCGGCAGTGCTGCTGGCAGTGGTGGCCTCTGGGTTGGCATTGTTGTTATCGCTATTCTTGCCTATCTCTGGAACGCTGTTTACGTTGTAGATGAAAAAGAACGTGCAGTAATTCTACGTTTTGGTAAGTACACAGAAACTGTAGGCCCTGGTCTGCGCATGTACTTCCCACCTATCGAATCCCGTTATCTGAAGCCGGTTACCCAGATCAATACTTATCGTTTGAGTCAGTCCATGCTGACCGAAGACGAAAATATTGTCGAAGTGGCCATGTCTGTTCAGTACAACATCACCAGTCTGGAAGATTATGTACTGAAAGATTCCAATCCTGAGCAAAGCCTGAAGGAAGCCACCCAGAGTGCCCTGCGTCATGTGGTGGGTAGTTCTGAGATGTACAAGGTGCTGACCGAAGGTCGTGAGGTTCTTGGTGACGAAGTGAAAGCTCGTCTGCAGGAGTACCTGAATGCTTATGGAACCGGCCTGAACGTAATCAAGGTCAACATCGAGAGTTCCCAGCCTCCACGTCAGGTACTGACAGCATTTGACGATGTTATCCGTGCCCGTGAAGAAGAGCAGCAGGAAAAGAACAAGGCTGAAGCTTACGCCAACCAGATTATTCCTGAAGCCCGTGGTGACGCTCAGCGTATCCGCGAAGAAGCAGAAGGTTACAAAGAAGAAGTTGTTTCCCGCGCCAAGGGTGACGCTTCCCGTTTCGACCAGCTGCTGACCGAGTATCAGAAAGCCCCAGGGGTAACCCGGGAGCGTCTCTACCTCGAAACCATGCAGGAACTGCTGGGTACAACCAGCAAGGTTCTGGTGGACGTAAAAGGTGGAAACAACATGATGTATCTGCCACTGGATAAACTGATGGACGGTAAGAAAGTCAGAACAATGTCCGGCGGCTCTGCGAACAGTTCAGGAGTAACTGCCCTGTCTCAGGAAGACATCGGTACCATTGCTGATCAGGTGACTGCCGAGATCAACCGTCGTGTCAGCAACAGCCGTACAGGGAGGACTGCACGATGAGTTCTAAAGTAATGTCTGTTGTTATTGCGCTGGGTCTGGCGTTCCTGGTTCTGGCTAACAGCTTGTACATGGTAACTGAGCGTGAACGTGGTGTTCAGCTGCGTTTTGGTCAGATTACTGATGCTGACATCAAGCCAGGACTGCACTTCAAGGTTCCCTTCATTGATAACGTGAAGATCTTTGATGGCCGTCTGCAACCTCTGGATGTTCCTCAGGCACGTTTTCTGACTCTGGAACAGAAAGCCGTGGTTGTTGATGCTTACATCAAGTGGCAGATTCAGGACGTTGAGAAGTTCTATAAAGCGACCAACGGTGAACTGTACCGTGTCAGCCAGCTGCTGACTCAGCGTGCGGATTCCCGTCTGCGTAACAGCTTTGGTGGCCTGACTCTGAATGAAGTGGTTTCCGGTCGTCGTGACCAGATGATGGAAGACATCACCGCCAACCTTAACACCGTTGCCCTTGATGAACTGGGTGTCTCTGTTAAGGATGTTCGTGTGAAGAAAATCGACCTTCCTGAAGATGTAAGTGACTCCGTATTCCAGCGGATGGCATCTGAGCGTGAAAAAGAAGCTCAGGAATACCGTTCCAAAGGTAAGGAAATGGGTAAGGCTATCCGAGCGAACGCTGAGCGTGAGCGTCGGGTAATTCTTGCGGAAGCCTACCGTAAAGCTGAGATCCTACGCGGTGAAGGTGATGCGGAATCTGCATCCATCTACGCCAAGGCTTACCAGCAGGATTCTGAGTTCTACTCCTTCTACCGCAGCCTGCAGGCATACAGAAGTTCCTTCAACAGTGCTTCCGATGTCATGCTACTTGAGCCAGACAGTGACTTCTTCAAATATTTGAACAAGTCTTCTGGCAAGTAAGAAATACTCTGTACAGTGGTTAACTGAACCACTGTACAGTGGTATGATTACGCAAACCGGGTCCGAGGGACCCGGTTTTTTCGTGTATAGCGTATCGAGGCGTCCATGAGTTTCTGGCAGGAACTTGCTGTAGCATTCTGTCTGATGTTGGTACTGGAAGGCATTATTCCCTTTCTGTATCCGCAAAGATGGAGGCAACTCGTTGCTCAGCTGGCTCGTGTAGATGATCGCAGCCTGAGAATAACAGGTCTGGCCAGTATGCTTATTGGAACTGTCCTGCTTTACCTTGTGCGCTGACTTGTCGCGTAAAATAAAGGTTCCCGAGAGAACCAACGAGAGACGGGGAAAATGACGATAGCGGATCGCTGGCTGTTGCCGGATGGTATTGAAGAAGTGCTCCCGCCCGAAGCCTGGAAGGTTGAGCACATGCGCCGTGAAGTGCTGGATCTATATGCCTCCTGGGGCTACGATCTGGTTATCCCTCCTCATATCGAATTTCTCGAATCTCTGACTGCCGGTTCTGGCAGTGATCTAGATCTGATGACCTTTAAGGTGACTGACCAGCTTTCCGGTCGCACTCTTGGTCTCCGTGCTGATACTACTCCAGCTGTTGCCCGAATGGATGCCCATACCTTGCGTCAGGATGGCCCGGTAAGGCTTTGTTACGCTGGCAGTGTGTTCCATACTCGTCCAGCAACTCTGGCGGCTTCCCGCACACCCATTCAACTGGGTGCTGAATTGTATGGTCATTTTGGTTTGGAAAGTGATCTGGAAGTGATTTCCCTGATGCTGGAAACCCTGGCATTGTCTGGCATTTGCCAGCCTTCCGTTGATCTTGGCCATGTTGGAATCTTTCGTCAGCTGGTGAGAATGGCCGGGCTTAGCTCCGAAGCGGAAGCGAACCTATTTGATGCCCTGCAACGCAAAGATATTGGCGAAATGCAGGGTTTGATTGCGGGTGTCACTGTTCCTGAAGCTGGCAGAATGCTGATGGCATTGCCTGAACTGTGTGGTGATATTTCAGTTCTGGATACTGCACGAAAAGAGTTGGCACAGGCTCCGGCTGAAGTGCTTGAAGCCATTGATAGCCTGGCTGCACTTGCCGAACGTGTCAGCGCGCTTTATCCGGCGGTTTCCCTGTACTTCGATCTGGGCGAACTTCGTGGTTACAACTATCACACCGATGTCGTGTTTGCGGCGTATGTTCCCGGTGAAGGACAGGCGGTTGCCAAAGGTGGCCGTTATGATGGCATTGGCGAAGCGTTTGGTCGTTCCCGACCCGCAACAGGTTTCAGTGCTGATCTTAAAGTTTTATTGCGTCTCGGCTCTTATGAAGAGCCGGAACGAACAGGGGCCATTCTGGCTCCTCTGGATGTTGATCCGGAAATTGTTCGTCAACTGCGTGCTCAAGGCGAGTGTGTAATCAATCAGCTTTCTGACAGTGCCGACGGTGAAAGCCGGACGTACAGACGAATGCTGAGACAAGTGGATGGAAACTGGCAGGTTGTCTCAACGGATTAAATCTGTGGGGTGATTTTGCCAGCGCCATAATTGGCTAAAACGGATGCTGTAAACCGCAGGGTTTGAGCAGTCGGTTTTTTTTTTACCGAGATGAAGTGATGGGCAAGAACGTAGTCATTCTGGGCACCCAGTGGGGTGATGAAGGCAAGGGCAAAATTGTTGACCTGCTGACCGACCAGGCGTCCGCTGTTGTGCGTTTCCAGGGCGGCCACAATGCCGGGCACACACTGGTTATTAATGGTGAGAAGACGGTTCTTCACCTGATTCCATCAGGCATTCTGCGTGAAAACGTAACCTGCTACATCGGCAATGGTGTTGTTCTGGCTCCTGATGCTCTGCTTAAGGAAATGGCTGAACTGGAAGAGCGTGGAGTTCCGGTTCGTGACCGTTTGCGTTTAAGCCCTGCCTGCCCCCTGATTCTTCCTTATCACGTTGCTTTGGATCAGGCTCGTGAAGCTGCTCGCGGTAAAGCCAAGATTGGTACCACCGGTCGTGGTATTGGTCCTGCTTATGAAGACAAGGTTGCCCGTCGTGGTCTGCGTCTGAGTGACCTGATGCATCCTGAGCGTTTTGCAGAGAAGCTGAAGGGTGTGATGGAGTATCACAACTTTGCGTTGGAGAACTACTACAAAGCTGAGCCTCTGAACTATGAAGAAGTTCTGGAGCAGGCTCTGGAGTGGGGACGTCAGATTATTCCTATGGTAGATCGTGTGACTGACAGCCTGCACGAACTACGTAAGGCTGGCGACAACATCCTGTTTGAAGGCGCTCAAGGCTCCCTGCTGGATATTGATCACGGTACCTACCCATTTGTAACTTCTTCCAATACCACTGCTGGTGGCGTCGCAACAGGCTCCGGTTTTGGTCCTCTTTATCTGGACTACGTTCTGGGTATCACCAAGGCTTACACTACCCGCGTTGGTTCTGGTCCCTTCCCAACTGAACTGTTTGATGAAGTTGGTGAGCATCTGGGCACTAAAGGTCATGAGTTTGGCGCAACCACTGGTCGTGAGCGTCGTTGTGGCTGGCTGGATGCTGTTGCACTGCGTCAATCTGTTCAGATCAACAGCGTGTCTGGCATCTGCCTGACCAAACTGGATGTTCTGGATGGTCTGGAAACTGTGAAGGTCTGCACCAGCTACACCAACTCTGCCGGTGAAGAGATTGTGACTCCTAACGATGCCGAAGAGTGGGAAGAAATCACTCCGGTTTACGAAGAGCTGCCAGGCTGGACTGAAACAACTTTTGGAGCCAAGACTCTGGAAGAGCTGCCTGCTAACGCTATCGCTTACATTAAGCGTGTAGAAGAAATTATCGGTGCTCCTGTAGATATTATTTCTACTGGCCCGGATCGTGTTGAAACGATCATTCTGCGCCACTCCTTTGATGCTGAATAAATTCAGCGCTAAATAAAACAAAGGCTCCTGATTGGAGCCTTTGTTTTATCTGATAGTTTTAGCAGACAGCTTTTTATTTCTGAATTGCCAGCCCAGCCCCTAGGCCAACTAATAGAGTTCCTGTTACACCGTTAAAGGCCTGATTCACCGAAGGCTTAGCCAGCCATTCTTTAGCCCGGTTGATCATTAAAGAAATCATGGTTTGCCAAGTCATAGCAATGATGAAATGAAGCCCAGCCAGAGTCAGAGACTGCACCAATGCAGAACCTTCAGGATTAATAAATTGAGGTAGAAACGCCATATAAAAAACGACAGTCTTCGGATTCAAAATATTAGAGAGAAAACCTTCACGGAAAGATTGTGATACTGAGAATGAATGCTCTTTTACTTGCCCAGTCACAAGGCTGGTTTTACCCCGCCAGGCCTGCTTCAGGCTTCCCAACCCTAGCCAGATAAGATAACCAGCTCCAGCCAGCTTCAAAACACTGAAGGCAACAGCAGACTGAAGAAGAATAACAGAAATACCTGCAGCAGAAACCAGTGCATGAATAAACAGGCCTGAGCAGATACCAAGGCTGGTGACAGTGCCATCCACAAGCCCGCCACGGCTGGTATTGCGCATAACAATCAGGGTATCGGCACCGGGGGCCATTGTAAGTAAAACCAGTGCAACAAGAGCGGGCCAGAGATCAAAAAACATACATCACCTTATAAATATTCTGTTCGGCAGAATAACAGGAAAACGCCCGCAAACTACAAGTCGACTTATACAAAAAAACTGTAGATAAACTGAAGAACTGCGAACCGACCTTTGATTTCGACTATGTCATCTGCCGTGGCATAAGGCTGCAGTCGCTTCCCGCCGAGATAAACGCAGGAGTACCTATGGCAATCCCCATGAATATAATATTCATCAGGTATGGGGTTTAGCCGGAAAAAGCCCAGATGGTCTGCAGCATTAGTCTGGTCATAAAGGCAGCCAATGATTTCCTCAGCAACCAAGCGCCTTGCGCCAACAAAGGTTTTTATCGCCAGTACTCGGCCGTAAGTCCAGGCAGTATCGAAAAAACTATGGGTTTTTCTCTGGTTATATTTCTGCCAGATATTTCCACCAATGCGCTCAAGACTTCTGTTGCCCCGCTCAGAATATTGCAGAAAGAGATTCAGATAGCTCAATGGGTTTATGGCTTTACAGAATCGGGTCAGAAGGCTGGTGGATGGAGCTTTCTCCTGATGCGGACAAACACCGTCATCAGCTTTAAGACTTTTGGATTCCTGCTCAGGTTTGGGCTCGCTAGGTTCCACGTCCAGCCCCCGCCACTGTACAGGGTCACCGTCAGTGTTCGATGGCAGAGAAATCTCTGAGCTGTTCCAATCTCTATCGAAAACGGCTTGAGTAGCGTCCCTGTTTGTCTTTAAGCCCATGAAAACCTCCCATATCTTCTGAACCAACCTAATACAGGCAATACTTTAGAGTTCGGAAGAGAGCAGAAGTTTACTAACAGAATGGTTAGACAGAGGAAGAAGGGGCAGGTTTACACCTGCCCTTAGGTGGATCTAGAGGTGCTTAGTTAGATTTCTAAGAACAATGCCCTTGGCCTGAAACTTGGCACACCCAGCCAGATAACCATCAGGATCTACTTCATCACCAAGCCCCTTGGCACCGAAAGCTGCACGGTCGGCAGTGTCGTGAAGATTATGCTCGTAGTAACTATTCAGAAAGCTTACGTCGTAACCCATAAGACCCAGATTGCCAGCAACTGCCATCGGGTCTGCAAAACACTTTCTTATCTCATCAATAACGTAGTCGCTGGTTTTTACTGTAGCGATCGTTGCTAATACCACTGTTGCTACAACAGCACGCTTGAAAATGTTTCCACTGCAGTGGTTATTCAAAAGGTAGGCACCCAGATTCTCAACTTTTCTATTCAGCTTATAAGTACCGAAAAGATAGGTTCTTGGGTCAGCTGCGCGTAAAACGGCTCTGCCGATAAAACCTGGAGTCTTTTTGATAGCAGAGGCAAGACTCATCAAAGCATTTGTAATAGCCTTTTTTACAGAGCGCTTATGTGAAGGAGTTTCTGCTGGAATAACGATTTCCTCTTCGTCTTCTACAGCCTTATAACCCGTCGTTTGGCCAGGACCGGGGAACGGTTCGAACTCAGGAATTTGATTTGTTTCAGGGGGAACCAAAGAGATTGTGTGGCCATCTTTGGTTATGCTTGCTCGCAGGCAGATTTCGTCTACACACTCCTGATAACCATAAGAGTCGTTTTTAACGTCTTGCAGTGTAACGACACTAGATCCGTTACCATTATTATTACGATTGTTAATCATAATTGACCTCCATGTTAAATAACGCTGACTTAAGTTGTTAGTCCTTCTAACATCTCTGACCAGAGTGTTAGGCAATTAGTTCTGTGTATACGACTAAAGGTGGTCTAAGAGTCTTTACATCGCCTGAAAGCCCTGTGGGGCGTATACTTGGCAGCAGAATTATCTTTTAGGGAAAAATATGTCCACATCCTGGCGGTCCGATGACCCCGATGCCGGCCTTGAGGCCAGCAAATATGAAAATCCTGTTCCCAGCCGAACTCTTATTTTCCAGCAACTTGAAAACCGCGGAGCACCAGCCCGTTACGAAGTTCTGGTGGATGAGTTTGGCCTGGAAGATGAGGATGAACAGGAGGGGTTAAGACGGCGCCTGATAGCCATGGTGCGGGATGGGCAGTTGATTCAGACCCGTAAAGGAGCCTTTGGTCTAATAGACAAAATGGATCTTATCGTTGGAAAGGTTCAGGGACACCGTGATGGGTTTGGATTTGTTATTCCCAGTGAAGGCGATGACCTTTTCCTGACTGCCAGACAGATGAAGGAGCTGTTTGATGGTGACAGGGTTGTGGTGAGGGAAACTGATGTAGATTCCCGTGGCCGCCGCTTCTGCACAGTTGTAGATATTCTGGAGCGCAGTGTTACCCAGATTGTTGGTCCTTACCATGAGGAAGACGGACTTGGGTTCGTGACTCCGGAAGGTAAACGGATGACCAACGATGTGGTCATCGAACCCGGTGCTCTGGTTCCCACAAAAGGCCAGATTGTGTTGGTGGATATTAAGGAATATCCCACCAAGCGCCATATGGCCATTGGCGTGATTCGGGAAATCCTCGGTGACCGTATGGATGCGGGCATGGAGATTGATATCGCCGTTCGTAGCCATGACATTCCCCATGAATGGCCCAAGAATGTTCTGAATGCGGTTAAGCGATTCAAACCTGAAGTCGCCGAAGACGATAAAGCCCACCGTGTGGATATGCGTGCTGTGCCATTTGTCACCATTGATGGTGAAGATGCACGGGACTTTGATGATGCTGTTTATGCAGAGAAGAAAAAGTCTGGCGGCTGGCGTCTGTTTGTAGCCATTGCCGATGTTTCCCATTATGTGAAGCCCGGTTCAGCGCTTGATCTGGAAGCCCACAACCGGGGTAACTCCGTGTATTTCCCAGGCTATGTTATTCCCATGCTGCCGGAAGTTTTATCTAATGGACTTTGCTCCCTGAATCCTCATGTGGATCGTTTGGCAATGGTCTGTGAAATGACCATCAGCGCCAAAGGTAAACTCAGCGGTTTCAAGTTCTATGAAGGTTTGATTCAGTCCCATGCTCGTCTGACCTACACCAAGGTTGGCGCCATGCTCGAGCATCCTGAACGGGAAGACGGCGCAGCTCTGCGCAAAGAGTATGCGGATGTAGTTCCCCATGTGGATGAGTTGTATCGCCTTTATCATGCTCTGCGTGCAGTGCGTGACGATCGTGGTGCTATCGATTTTGAAACCACCGAAACCCGTATAGTTTTCGGAGCCAATCGTAAGATCGACAAGATTGTTCCCACTTACCGGAACGATGCTCACAAGCTGATTGAAGAGTGCATGCTGTGCGCGAACGTTGCCACGGCCAAGTTTCTTGAGAAACATGAGCTACCTGCACTTTACCGTGTGCATGAAGGGCCGACAGACAAGAAGCTGGAGAACCTGCATAACTTCCTGGGAGAGCTGGGGCTCAGCTTACCCGGTCGTAGCAAGCCAACTCCCAAAGATTACCAACATCTGCTGAGTTCTATTGCTGATCGTCCGGATGCTCATGTTATCCAGATCATGATGCTGCGCTCTTTGAGTCAGGCAGTTTATGATCCGGAAAATACCGGGCACTTTGGTTTGGCTTATTCCGCCTATGCGCACTTCACTTCCCCGATTCGCCGTTACCCGGATTTGCTTGTTCACCGGGCTATTCGCCATGTGATTCGTTCGGAGAAAAAGTCCAAACATGTGGTGCGTGTTGATGGTGCACAATCGCTGACCAAGAAAGCTATTTTCCCTTACGACAACGAAGGGATGATGGCTTTGGGCGAACATTGTTCTCTTACTGAGCGTCGTGCCGATGATGCAACCCGTGATGTCACTGACTGGCTCAAGTGTGAGTACATGCAGAACCATCTTGGGGAAACCTATGAAGGTGTGATCGCTACAGTTACCGGCTTCGGTCTGTTTGTTGAGCTGACTGATATCTTTGTGACTGGTCTGGTTCATATCAGTACGTTGCCGGGTGACTACTATCACTTTGAACAGGCTCACCAGCGGTTGATGGGAGAGAAAACAGCCACCCGCTTCCAGCTGGGCGATCGTATGACTGTTCAGGTTGCGCGTGTTGACCTGGAAGAAAAAACCATCGACTTCGAAATGGCTGGCGCGCCAATGGCGACGCGCAGTGGTCGGAGACGTTCAGCAGCTCTAGGTAAAGCAGACAGCCGAGGTGGAGAGCGTGAACGTGCTCAGTCTCGCAGAGCAACAGGGCGTAAGCCTCGTCCAAACACCCCTGACAAAGCTTCGAAAGATGATGGCGTCTGGGAGAGCCGCCCACAGTCCCGATCCAAAAAAGCTACGGATGAAGGTGCGGGTAAAAAGTCCAAGGGCAAAAAGAAAGTCCGTAAGGATAAAGCCAAGCGAGCTTCCAGAAAAAAAACAACCGGGAAGACCAGCACAAAACCTGCGGTGAAAAACTCAGGTAAAACAACGGCTGCAAAACCCAAGCGCTCTCCGCGCAAGCGCCCCGTTAAGAAATAACCTTTAGATTTAAGTATGAAATGCCTGGCACTTTATTTGTTCTTTGAAAATAAAGTGTCAGGCGGAGTAGAAGTGAATGATTGATAACGATATTTCCTTTGGTGTTCATGCTGTACAGGCGCTACTGGAAAGTCATCCAGACCAGATTATGGAAGTCTGGTTTCAGAAAGGCCGCCGCGGCAGCCGATTGGAAAAACTGATCGAACAGGCGCGGGAAACTGGTATTCCCGTTAAGTTTGTTGATCGTGAGCGTATTGATCGCAAAGCCGATGGCGTTCACCAGGGTGTTGTCGCTTTAGTGCGTGCCGCTAAGGTTTACCGGGAAAATGATCTCTACACTTTGCTGGACAACCTTGATCAGCCACCATTTTTGCTGATTCTCGATAGCATCACCGATCCTCATAACCTCGGTGCCTGCATGCGCTCTGCCGATGCTGCCGGTGTGCAGGCAGTGATTGTTGCCAAAGACAAATCTGCGCCTTTGAACTCTATTGCCCGTAAAGTGGCCTGTGGTGCGGCAGAAACTATTCCTTTGATCACGGTTACCAACCTTGCCCGCACTATGCGTGAATTGCAGGAGCGTGGTATCTGGCTGATTGGAGCTGCTGGTGAAGCCAGTAGCAACATCTACAGCACTGATCTGAATGGCCCAACAGCTATTGTGATGGGAGCGGAAGGAAAAGGCCTGCGTCGTTTAACCCGTGAACATTGTGATGCCCTTGTGCACATTCCAATGGTGGGTACTGTGAGCAGCCTGAATGTTTCTGTGGCCACAGGTATTTGCCTGTTTGAAGCTTTGCGCCAGAGAACTCAGCACTAAAACTCAGAGTTCGAAATGAAGAAAGCCACTCAAATTGAGTGGCTTTCTTGTCTCTTTAATCGGCTTTTCGGAAGAGCTTGTATTCCCAGCCTGGTTTAACTGCTCCCCCTGGCTCGTCTCCTCCTACCCCTGCAGCAACTATCCAGCTATCTCCCCAATATGTTTTGGCATCCTGAACGTTAATGCCAAGCTCTTTCTCTGTGTACTTGCTTATCGCTTCGTCGAAAGATTCAACTTGTTCCTGTAAATGCTTTTCAACAGGTTCTGCACTTGATGAATCAGGTATGGCTTTATTGCTGCGTAGCAGGCAGAAGTTCACGCGCTTGAAGAGGTCGGTGATACCTTCTTGATCGGCAGCTTTTTTCAGCGCTTTCCAGAAATCCAAATCGCCTTTGATAAGCCGGCCAGCACCGTTCAGGCAAAGAGTTATCTGGGCTCCGCCCTTCAATCTTTGTGCAAGAGATGGAATAGTCTTAGCGTCCTCTTGCTCCGGAGAGTTTCCACCAATCTCATCAACCGAGATAGTATGATCTCCGCTAAAGCGAACACGGGAATGTTGTATTTCTTCTGCCCCGTCAACATCCTTGAGAGTTACCGTTTCACTTGACCCAGGCAAAGAGCAAAGTGCTTTTTGTACACTGGATTTTCCGTAACCTACTCCACCGACAAGAACTATTCCTTTGAGTGGCAACTCTCGTGGTTCACCGTGATTGTCATTAATAAAAGCTATTGCTTCGGAACTGGAAAGCCCCTGTAGCTGGGAAAGGTTTGTTGCGGCTGTTTGTCCAGACATTTCAACCGCTTTAGAGCGTAGTTCCTGATAAGCGCCGAAGAGGGATAATGTCTCGGGCTGAGTCTCTTGATCAAGGTATCGCAGCGTCGCCTCGTAGCGCCCTAAGCGATGAGTCAGATTTAAAGCTTTTTCAGTATCTCCCTGAGTTATCGCATCTCTGGCCATGCGCAGATAACTGCATGCCAGTCTGGCCTTTATAGGTTTGATGAAGGCGAGAGCAGAAAGAACAACCAGAAAAACTTTGCGTTTGGCTGTTGATATTCTTCGTTTGGAGAGGCTGGTTTCCAGAGCGCCTTGTTGCCATATAGGAGCTTTTCCGGGTATCTGATTATGAGCTTCTGTTGTTGTAACAGGCCCTTTTTCTGGCGACGAGGGAGTCACCATAACGAGAGGTTTTGTGCCTCCAGCCCCTGGTGGTACGCCCTTGCTTTCCATTCTGCCATCCCTGATTAAATGATTGATTTCAGGTTAGCAGAATGAACTTTCCTAATTTCAGGCAGGTAAAACTATACGTTATCAAGGCCGCGCCATTGGGAATAAGCCAGTATTGCAACAATAAGCGCAATGGCAGCAATAATAAACTCACCAGCCAGAGTCAGTGAAGAAAGTTGAAAGGCAATAAGAATAATACTGGCAACAACCCACAGGGTATCCAATAAGATGATGGTTTGCGCCAAACCTTTATGAATAGCTGGTCGCATGGCGATAATAAACAGAGAAACTGCAAAGAAAACAAGAACACCACCCAATCCCATTAAATAACCATCAGCCAGATAATTGTTTAAACCGATGTATGTATTGATCCCTGTGGAATAGATCAGCATGGAAAGACCACAGATGCAGGAGAAAAACGCATTAATCAGCAAGGCATTCTGCAGAAGTCGTGAACTGCTGGTGGAGACCTCTGTCGGTTGTTGGGTTATATGTTCCGACATTGTCATTATTCCTGTTGATATTATCTCAAGGTATGGGAAAGACTTTATTTTCGCAAATTCATAAAAAAGCCCCGGCTTGTTAGTCAGGGCTTTTTTAATTAATGGAAGAGTTGAATCAAACCATCATAAACAGCAGGCGGGCAACGATCAGGCCGCCACCGGTACCGATGACAGCACCCAGCATGCCCATCAGAACACCTACAGGAACCAGGTTCTCGTTGTAAGCACCCGCGATGATTGGGGAGCTGGCAACACCGCCGATGTTGGCGCAGCTGGCGATGCAGCAGGTGAACAGGTCAATCTTGAAGACTTTAGCCAGAACCAGCATAACCAGAGCGTGGATAGCGAGGATCATAAAGCCCGCGATGATGTAAACAGGGGCTTCAGTCAGCTCACCGAAGTTAGCGCTGGCAGCGATTAGGGCAACCATGGTGTACAGCATGATGTTAGACAGCTGCTTGGAACCTGGAACGCTGCTCAGAGGAGTCATAGCGCAACCAATACCAGCGATGGTAGACAGCATGATCATCCAGATAGTGCCGGTCACAAACTGGCTCTGTGGCAGGTACTGGGCGATGAAAGTGAAGAATGCACCGGAACCAAGAGCCAGAGCCAGCAGGCCGAACAGATCCAGGAAGGTTGCTTCTTTGCGGCCTTCTTTTTCAGTGGCTTCAATCTTTGCACTGATCTCTTCAACAATGGAAGTGTCAGCCTTATTGAAAGTGTTGAACTTCTTAACGATGGAGGTTGTGGACACCATCATCAGCAGCATCATGATCCAGATGGAGTAGTCGATGGAGTCAATCAGCAGGGTGTAACCCATGCCTGCGCCATCCAGCCCCAGAGCCTGCTGTACCGCAACCATGTTTTGGGTACCACCGATCCAGGAACCGGCCAGTGCACCGAAGGTCTGCCAGGAGTTAGCGGCCAGGCTGCCTTTGAAGAGTGCGAAAGTAATCAGGAAACCAACCATGATACTGATGCTGGCGGAGAAGAATGCCAGCAGCATTTTAGGGCCGAGTTTCATGATGTTGCGCATATCGCACTTCAGTAGCATCAGGAAAATCATGGAAGGAAGGATTGCGCTGCGAATGGAGCCACGTGCAATACCTGCACCAGTTGCTTCGCCATCAATTGAGAGAGACCACAGGCCAAAGGTGGAGAACAGCATGGCCGCGAAATAAATAATTACCAGGGGGGGAACATATTCAAAGAATTTTGATTTTGTTTTTTCCTCAAGAAAGAAAGTACCTGCTGCCAGGCAAACTATAAATGCAATAAAAGAAAAACCACCGGTAATCATGCTTCAACCTTGTTTGGCAAAAATATTTCATCCTGCCAGTGTTTAAACAAACATCAGCAACAGAGGCAGGTGTGATGAATTCGTTATTAGGAAAACAAAGTCGGAAGTTGTTTTATTTGATTTCTGTCAGGAATTAGAAGAAATGAAAGTGAGGATTCTAAGGCTATGATATGTATCAAAAAAAGTTATTGTGAAAATCATATTTACCAATCAAAATTAGTTAACCCAAGTCTTTTGGTTTTATTTGAAGTTAAATTTAATTCGTTAGAGTTGCTTTTATTTGACCAAAAAGCCCTGCTAATACTTGCAGGGCTTTTTAGCTTTAGAGCAGAGTTTTGATGATTATTTAGTCAGTTTGATCTGGTAAAGAGCAAAACCGGCTTCATCAGTGCCAACCATTTCCATTGGATACTGAGCGTTGGCTTTAATGAAAGCAGCAGCTTTTTCAGAAGGCGCTGTTTCAAACACAACATTCAGATCAGTTTCGGTTTCAATGGTGGAGAAACGCCAGTTGTTATCAGCAGCAGGCTTAATTTCACCTTCAGTTTTGCTGGTTTCAGCAATGTAGTTTGCCAGAACCTGACGGGATTCATCTGGAGAAGCAAAAGCCACTTTGTCTTCGCCAGTACCTGCAAACTTACCACCACCAAAAGCACGGTAGTTGTTGGTTGCAATCAGGAACTGCTGATTGTCGGCAACAGGTTTGCCATTCCAGCTCAGGTTTTTGATACGGCGAGCATCAGCATTAACAACCTGACCTTTTTCGTTGTAACGGGAAGGCTGGGTAACATCAATTTCGTAGTTCACACCATCAATAACATCGAAGTTGTAAGTACGGAAAGTGTCCCAGTTAATCAGGCTCTGCTGTGCAGTAGAAGTCGTATCAATCTGGTTAAACTGACCTGCGGAACGCTCCATCCATTCACGCAGTTCAGCACCGGTGACTTTTACTGTAACCAGAGTATTTGGGTAAAGGTACAGGTCTGCGGCATTCTTAAAGGAAAGAACTCCGGACTCAACTTCAGTAAAGTTGGTTGGATCATTCTTACGGCCGCCAACCTTGAAAGGAGCACCGGCTGCCAGAACTGGAAGATCTGCCAAGTCAGGGTCACCCTGAATGAACTTTTCAACGTAAGCTTTCTGAGCCTGGTTTACGATCTGGATAGTAGGATCATCCTGAACCAGTGCCAGATAGCTGTACATTACGTCAGACGCTTTACCAATCGGCTGGTTTACGAATGCGTTAGTCGCTGCACGATCGTCTTCAACCAGTTGTGACAGTTCGGCGTCTGCATCTACCAGAGCAGTGCCGTCTTTTTCAGCAATAGCTCGGGCTTCGGTATTGGTTTTTACAATCTTCCATGAACCGTTGGCGTTATCCAAGGTCAGGTCAATAACACCAACATGGCTGCCCCAGCGGCCAGGCATCACAGTAGGAACACCGTTCAAGGTACCCGCTTCGATATCAGCGCCGGGAATATTTTCATAGCTCTTGCTCGGGAATACACCGTGGCTATGGCCGAACATAATGGCGTCAATTTCAGGAACCTGAGAGAGGTAGTACACAGAGTTCTCTGCCATAGCCTTGTAAGGCTCTTCGCTCAAACCAGAGTGAGGAATGGCAACCACAACATCCGCACCTTTGGATTTCATTTCCGGAATCATCAGACGGGCTGTTGCTGTGATGTCAGTAACAGTGACCTTGCCTTCAAGGTTCTTGCGATCCCACTGCATAATCTGTGGTGGAACAAAGCCGATAAAGCCAACTTTGATAGATTGCACCTGGCCGTCGGTATCCTTCACTTCTATCTCTTTGATGAGATAAGGAGGCAGCAGGTTCTCTCCAGTTTCAGCGTCACGCACGTTGGAGTTTATGTAAGGGAAGTCTGCACCAGCAAGAGCGGCATTGAGGTAATCCAGACCATAGTTGAATTCATGATTACCAATGTTGCCAACGTCGTACTGCATGGCGTTCATAACTTTGTAGACAGGGTGAACATCACCTTCTTGCAGCCCTTCAGCCGCGCGCCAGTCTCCCATTGGGGAACCCTGAATCAGGTCGCCATTGTCAACCAGAACACTGTTGGTGGCTTCAGCGCGTGCCTGCTTGACTACAGAGGCTGTGCGAACAAGACCAAAACGGGTTGTGGATTTGCCTTTATAAAAGTCGAAATCCAGAACATTGGAGTGAATGTCTGTTGTCTCTATCAAGCGAAGATCAACAGTGGCTGCGAAGCTCGCAGTAGAAAACAGTACACCGGACAGGGTGTAAGTCACGGCTTTGCAAAGTAGCGGGGTTCTTTTGATCATGATGACCTGTTGTCGTCAGGTGTATAAAAGAAATATGGCGAGGAAAGGGTATCAGCCTTGGACAGTATCCCGATATTGGGAGAACTCCTGCTACCAGAGGTTGATAAATCATATTTGTGATTGTTGATCTTTTGACCGGCCAGAAAATGAAAAAGCGCCGGCAGGCGCTTTTTAATAAGTTATTTATAACTATCTCGGATTATGCAGCAGCCATAACTCCAGGTTTGGCGGCTTCCTCTTCAGATGCAGATTCTGTATGAGCAACAATGGTGCTGACAGCTGTATCACCAACTACGTTAACCACGGTGCAGGCTGCGTCCAAGATACGGTCAACTGCGATAATGATACCCAGTGCTTCAATAGGCAGACCCAGTGTATGCAGCAGAACACCTGTTGTTACGACTGCGCCGCCAGGAATACCACCAGTGGCAATAGCCAGAAGGAAAGTGGTAAAGCCGAGAGTAACCAGCTCAGTTGTACCCAAAGCTACGCCATAAGCATTCGCGACAAAGATAGTGGCGACGGCCATGTAAATGGCAGCCCCAGACATATTCATGGTTGCACCCAATGGTACAGAGAAACCGGCAACACGGCTGGAAACATTCAGCTTGTCGGTCAGGGTGCGCAGAGTCACTGGGATAGTTGCGTTAGAGCTGGCAGTAGACAGTGCAAACATCATCTGTTCACGAGTCTGACGCAGGAAGTCCAGCGGGTTGCGACGAGTAATCAGGCTGATGGTCAGCGGGTAGAACACAAACAACCAGAACACCATAACAGCCAGGGCAGTACCAACGTAGGACAGTACGCTCAGAATGCTGGCGGTATCCAGAGTCGCGCCCAGCTTGGCAGTAAGGAAGAACACACCCCATGGAGCCAGAGACATGATCATGGTGATCAGCTTCATCATTACACTGTTCGCTACCGCAAAAGCTTTGCTGGCACTGTGAGTCTCATGGTTCTCAAGCTTCTTAATCGCCACACCAGTTGTGATGGCCATGAACAGGATTTGCAGGATGTTGCCGTCTGCAAAAGCCTTGAATGGATTAACAGGAACAATACCCACGATCATTGCCAGCATGGAAGGTGGCTCTTTGATGTTCAGGCTCATTGTTGCATCGGCAAGACCCAGGTCGGCCCCCAAGCCGGGCTGGATAAGTGTTGCCAGACCAATCGCAGCAGCAATAGCGATAACAGTGTTCACCAGGTAGAGACTGAAGGTCTTCATGCCAAGACGACCAAACTGGCCAACATCTTCCAAGGAACATACGGCATTAACAATGGAGACAAAGATCAGCGGTACAACAACCAGCTTGATCATGGCGACAAACAGAGAGCCACCGGTGCCGAAAATATTCTGGACAAGATAGGTTTGCAGGAAACCGTCAGGTGCTGCAAAAGACTGAATCAAACCGCCAAGAAGAAGACCCGCGGCCAGGGCGATCATAATACGAGTGGCAAGATTGTTGCTCATAGAATGAGTGTCTCCCTGAACAAAAAATGTTCACGTTTTATGTGTTTTAGTAATATTTCGCGCACTCTATAGAAGCATTAGTATTTATACAAGGTCTTGAAAAATAAGGGCTTTTCGATAGGTTTTTTTGTTTTTCTTTATTATTTGGGTTTATTTTCTGTGGGGGGTGGGTTGATCTTGAAAATATGCTTTGCTGGCACTGTTGCGGACAGGCGGAATTCCCTAAATAAAAAAAATATTGCGAGTTGTACGTAGTGTAAGTTTGAGGAAGAGGGCTCTTGTTGCCCTCACTCCTTCCATGGGCTGTTTTATTTGATATGCTCGAAAAACTCTGGGATTAACTCTTTCCCGCGGGTGCGAACAGATTCCAGATGACTGTCTTCAACCCAGGAGTATGGCCAGCGCAATCGCTGATGAAGATCGTCACACCATCCGGAAGCAACAGCCATAAACTTGCTGCAGGCATGCAGTGGATAGTTATGTTCTGTGACCAATGGATTTATACATTCGCGCACAAATTGCTGGATGCGCCTTTCCAGTTCAAGGCCTGCATCCTGATCTCTGAGAGTCAGCTCATTCCATGACTGCGCGGCGCAGGGGTTCATACCGGCAATGCTTGAGCAGGAACCATGGGCACCTTTGGACAAACCTGTTGCCAGGGATTGCCCGGGAACCATAACAGTAATTTGTTCCATAACTGGTTGCATGGTTTCATACCAGCTGTCATCTCCACCGGATGCGCTGATACCAACGAGTTCAGGCACTTCATTAGCTAACCAAAGATAATCCTCTGGTGTTAGCTGGATTTTTGCATTTGGTGGATTACAGAGAATCAGGCCACGATCCCGTGAGTTCTTGGCGCACCCCTTCATGAATCGAAGAACGCCCCGACGGTTGGCTTCAACCCAGTCCGGAAGAATTAAGTGAATGGCCGCTGGTGCGTGGTCAGCAGCTACAGCCACTCTTTCGAGGCTTTCATAAGGGTGTGCATGGCAGGCTCCCAACTGATATGCAATGCCGTGTCTGTGGCAGGACGAGGCGAAGCGCTCAATCAAGCGGCAGTATTCGGTAAAAGTAAGATTGAAGAACTCACTGGAGTTTGTACCAGCATAAACGCCGCTGACACCAGACCTTTGGATTATCGCTATTTCTTCGTCAATAAAGCCAAAGTCGATAACACTGTGTTCTTTTATTTGCAGAAACAGAGGCGCCCAGGTGCCGCGAATCTCGTGTGCTTTTAATGCATTCATGAAGTTTAACCCTTGCGTACCAGACACAGTTTGCTGTCTTTGTACGACATAGGTCTTCTATTGTTAGAGAAAATAAGTACTGGCACTTATCCCTATAACTTCGTGCCAGAGTCGAGGGGGCGTTTTATAACAGCACCGTACAGTAGAAATCTATGATAAAAATCAAAATAAAAAATAAGAGAAGGTTGGGAAGAGAAAATTACCAGAGAATGCCAAGGCGCATTCTCTGGGGTGAAGAAGTTACTTGCGGAAGCGACCCATAAAGAAATCTTTCAGCATTACCCAGTCACTGATAAAGCTGTAGAACGGATATTTGAATGTGGCGGGTTTGTTTTTCTCAAAAATAAAATGCCCAACCCAGGCAAAGCCATAACCGACAACAGGCAGAAACCAGAGTAGCTGGTACTGGCTCGTGACAATGGCATAACCCAACAGCGACAGAACCAGCAGGCTGCCAACATAGTGCAGGGCGCGGCAAACAGGGTCGCTGTGTTCTTCCAGATAATAAGGATAAAACTCAGCAAATGAGTTAAACGTTTTCTCTGCGGTATTTTCGCTCATAAACAGCCTCTTTTAATTATTGTTAGTGTTATTGCTGTGCCAAACGCGAACGGCGCCAATAATACCTGCTACAGCTGCGCTCAGGGCAACAACCAGAAGGCCAATTCTTTCACCAGAACCATGAACCGGATCCAGCCGAGTGAACAGCATGGCATAAAGGTTACCGGCTACGAAAGCCCATACGGCAGGAATCAGCGCCAGTAGACGTGGTGATTTTCTACTGGCCAGTGCCAGACCGGCGAGAGCAAGCACGGCAAGATAATCATCCAGTGATAATGGCCAGTATTTATTTGTTTTAAGAATGACCAGTGTTTCTCCAACAGCCAGTACAGCGGCAAACACCAGTGCATAGCCGTGCATAAATTTAGATAAACGACTCATACTGGCTTCTCCTGGTGGTGGCAGATGCCATCGGTTGAAGTTTTATCAATATCACCCTGGAATGGAGCGGCCAGCTGGCCAAGGTAACCTTTTGGATATTCCGGGTTAAAAACACCAATGCTTTCCACCTCTTTACCTTTAGGCCAGTAAAAGGTGCCGAAAATAATGTCCCAGATAATCAGGTTGTTGCCGTAGTTATTGTTGGAGTCTTCAATCCACTTGGAATGGTGCCAGCGGTGCAACTCAGTCATCGAGAAGATGTAGTTCAGCCAGCCAAGGCGAACATGAATATTACTGTGCTGGAACAGTCCATGAATCCCGTTAAAGACAAAATACATGGCCAGTGCTTCGGCATTTGTGCCGAGAATAACGAAGGGAACAACTTCAGGAATCAGCAGATAAACCTTCTCGATGGGATGAAAGCGTCCGGCATTCATCCAGTAAAGGCGGTTAGGGCTGTGGTGAACGGCGTGGAAGCGCCATAGGAATGTGACGTTGTGAGCCGCTCGGTGAAACCAATAGCGGCCGAATTCAGCAATCACCAGAATCAGGAACAACTGTGCGACGATGTTCCAATGATGAGGCCAGAGATCAGGGCCAAAGGTTTGCCCTGCCCAGACAGTTGCTGTGGCCAGAGAGGCCAGCCATACCGGTTTCATCAACCGGGGAATGGAAATCTGAGCAATAACCAGGTGGATTAAGTCGGTCTTGGTATCACCATCAGACTTATTCCAGTCCTGCCGGTAGGGCATCAGTCTCTCAAGAAAGGCGATAGTCAGCGCACCGGGAACAAGTACCACAAATACAGCAATACCTTCGTGAACGCCATTTTGCAGCAAAAGCCAGACAGCAGTGAGGCAAAGAGCCATAACCGCTGGGAAAACAATACGGGGAGCAAGCATGGTGTAACCTGTCTTTATTATTTTATTGGAAACACTGTTTCCCAGTATTTTATTTCACACTCACAGTTTTGCAACCCTCAAAATAAAACAGGCCATAAAAAACAGGTGTAGCTCATGGGTATGAACAACACCTGTCTGGTTAAAGAGAATAGTGTTTAAAGGCTTATCGACCCTGACGGCGCAGACCTTCCGCATTAGCCACTTTCAGAGCCGCAAATACGGTACGTGGATTAATTTCACAAGGTTCGTTGTGAATGGTTTCGCCTTCTGCACAGGCGGCCTCAGCAACAGCCATGATCTGTTCGTCGGTAATATCGTGCAGGCCGACAGCTTCCAGGGTTGTTGGCAGGCCAACGGCTTCACAGAAGCTGTAAACCATATCAACCATCTCGCTGTCCTGATCACTCAGGAACATCATGGCCTGAATACCAAGCGCAACCTTTTCACCGTGCAGGGCACCATGACAGCCGGGCAGAACAGTTAAACCGTTGTGGATCGCGTGTGCGGCTGCCAGACCACCACTTTCAAAACCAATACCGCTGAGCAGAGTGTTGGCTTCAATAATGCGCTCAAGAGCAGGAGTAACAACATTTTGCTGACAGGCTTCCAAAGCCATTGGGCCATATTCCAGCAGGGTTTCATGGCAGAGTTCAGCAAGAGTGAGAGCAGACTGGGGGCCTTGGCGGCCAGTCATGTTAGTACCCTGATTGCGACGGCAGTGCTCTGCTTCAAACCAGGTTGCAAAGGCATCACCCATACCGGCAACCAGCATGCGGGCTGGTGCTTTAGCAACAATATCACTATCGACAATAACCACATCCGGGTTGCGATCAAGAATAACGTAGCAATCAAATTCACCGGCTTCGGTGTAAAGAACAGACAGAGCACTGCAAGGAGCGTCTGTGGAGGCAATGCTGGGAACGATGATAACCGGGTGATGGGTGAAGTGAGCAGCCGCTTTTGCGGTATCAAGAGTCTTGCCGCCACCAATACCAATGATGACATCGGCAGTGTGGTTTTCGATCAATCCTTGAATGCGCTCAATCTCTTCCTTGCAGCACTCACCATTAAACGTTGTGCAGGTAAAGCCGATTTTCTCTGCGAGAATGCTGGCGATACGGTCGCCATAATGTTCATTGATGAATGAGTCCAGCAAAACTAAAGCGTGCTTACCTAGACGCTCTGTTTCTTCTCCCAGAACTTCCAGAGCACGATCCCCTTGAACATAACGACCTGGGAAAATGGCAGTGGTAATCATGACATGTACCTGTCTGTTGTCTTTTAGGGTATTGCTGACATCGTTGTATCACAGGAGAAAATGGGGGAATTGTTACAGGTCAAACTCAGGCGCGGCCGAAAAGGAAATCTCGGGCTTTATGCCTTTTTCTCCAGACTGAAGCATTGGTGTCTACACTGCTGCTTTCTGGAGGAGGTTCGAAATGCAGAGTTCCGGAATTTTGTTGAGACGTTTTCTAGTTGCTCTTGCCCTGATTTTTTTCGCAGGCAGTGTATTTGCTGATGAGCAGTACACACTGGATAACAAGTGGGATAAAGCGAAGGAACGGCTTTCACTGTTAGAAAACTGGTTAGACCCAGGTACATCTTCCCAGTTAAAACAGATTGGTATTGAAAAAGGCTGGCACTGCCTGGATGTTGGAGCTGGGCTTGGAGGAGTAACCCGCTGGCTGGCAGATAAAGTTGGGCCTGATGGGCTGGTTGATGCCCTGGATATGGAGCCAAAGTTTCTTGAAGAAATTAAGCTGCCGAATGTTCGGGTATTAAAAAAGAATCTGGTTACAGACGATCTTCCCACGAATCAATATGACTTTATTTTTGCCCGAGCCGTATTGATGCACATTCCTGAACGGGAACAGGTTTTGAAATCGCTGGTGGGGGCTTTAAAACCAGGAGGCGTATTAATGATTGAGGATATTGGCCTTTTGCCTTCAGGTGTTTCATTCCAGAGCTTCTTCAGCGACTCGGATCTGAACACCTATGTGCAGAGTCTGTTGGATTCCCTGGAAGAACATAACAATTTTTCTCTTTATTCTGGCTATAGGAATGCGTCTCTATTCGAGGAGAACGGCCTTGTTGATGTGAATGCCCATGCCTATTCACCTCTGACACGTGGTAACCATGAAGAAGGGAAACTATTAGAGCTGACTTTGGTTCAGCTCAGGCCGCTGCTACTGAAACATGGCTTTGATGAAAAAAGATACGATCAGGTTACGGCGCGCTTTAAAAATAACGATGCTCGCTGGTGGGGGCTTGTACGTATCACAACAACTGGCAGAAAACCTTCCTGAGCGTTAGAGTTGGCGGCTTCGCTCCCTATTGAACGGAGCTTCCTAATTAAGGGTTACCCCATGAGTGAAATTAAACTCACTGAATACAGTCATGGTGCCGGTTGCGGCTGCAAAATTTCTCCTCAGGTTCTTGATCAGATTTTGAAGAGTGACCTTCAATTGCCTGACTTCCCCGGCCTGCTGGTTGGCAATGCATCTAAAGATGATGCCGCTGTTTTTGATATGGGCAACGGCGAAGGTGTTATCAGTACCACCGACTTTTTTATGCCGATTGTGGATGATCCATTTGATTTCGGCCGAATCGCAGCCACAAATGCCATCAGTGATATTTATGCCATGGGTGGAACCCCGATGATGGCGATTGCCATTCTTGGCTGGCCAGTGAATGTTCTTGGGCCAGATGTAGCAAGAAAGGTTGTTGATGGCGGTCGTCAGGCCTGCCTTGATGCCGGAATCCCTCTTGCCGGTGGACACAGTATTGATGCCCCTGAGCCTATTTTTGGACTGGCAGTGACCGGGCGGGTTGCTCTTGAAAATCTAAAGCAGAACGACACAGCTAAAGCCGGAGATAAACTCTACCTAACCAAACCTTTGGGTATTGGTATTCTGACCACAGCAGAGAAACAAAAGAAAATTGCACCGGAACATACTCATATTGCCCGTGATGCCATGTGCACACTGAATAAACCTGGTGCAGAGTTTGCCCGGATTCCTGGTGTATCTGCCATGACTGATGTAACGGGTTTTGGATTTCTGGGGCACCTTCTGGAAATCTGTGAAGGTAGTGGTGTCAGTGCTGTGATTAAAGAGGGCGCAGTTCCACTGCTGCCAGAAGTTGAGCATTATCGACACCTTGGCTGTGTACCCGGCGGTACCGGTCGTAACCATGCCAGTTATGGGCACAAGCTGCCGGAGTTGACTGATCGCCAAAAGCAGGTTTTGTGTGACCCTCAAACCAGTGGAGGTTTGCTGGTAGCGGTTTCTTCTCAATATGAACAGGAATTACTGGATGCTGGTAAGCGTTACGGTTTGACTCTGGAATGTGTTGGAGAGCTGAAGGCTGGAGAATCTGGAGAGCATTCACCGATTGCGGTGATTTAATAGTGGTAACTAAAAGGCCCGCATAAGCGCGGGCCTTGTCGGACAGGTTCTATCCTGTGAGAGAATCAGATAGGCCTGTTGCCGTAGTTGGATTCGGGTTTCTTGGGCGGGTCAGAGATTACGTTTGAGGGGACTTCCTCAATTTTTCCGCCTTTGGCCAGATATTCTTCAATCTGGGCACTCATCATTTCTCTTAGCCGTCGGCGGGATTCGACAGTGCGTTCATCCGGAGATTCATCCTTACTTCCAAGATAGGAAAAATCTGGTCCCTCATTAGCTTTCGCTTTTTTTGCTGGCTTTTTCCGTGCCATAGTCCAGTCCTCTTGGTTACTGGTGGCTCCACCCTGCCCCACTGGATAATTCCGTGAAGTTTCGTGTGTCACCGTGTTTTATTATTTTTATTGTTAGCGCTGACTTCATGTCGCGCATTTCCATTTATAATTCCTTTTCTTCAATCTTGCCAATAATTTCTTACAGAATTTTTTCAATCCCCGATCTGACACACAATCCAGTTAATTTCGGTCAGAATTTCTGACCCTGAATGGTTGCGACGATTTGGCGGTGTCCGCCGTGGATTCTATGCTCCCCTAAGGTAATGCCTTGCCAGGTGCCTAAAGCCAGTTTTCCATTGCGAATTGGAATAACAACTCCTGCCCCCATCAGGCTGCTTTTGATGTGGGCTGGCATATCATCCGGGCCTTCATCCTGATGGAGGTAGTGGGGTTCATTGTCAGGAACGAGTTTATTTATATGGCACTCCATATCCTCACGAACAGAAGGGTCGGCATTTTCATTAATTGTGAGAGAGGCGGAAGTATGTTGAATAAACAGGTTCAGTAACCCGATTTCATAATCCTTCAGTTCTGGCAGGTGATGGATGATTTCATGGGTAATCAGGTGATAGCCCCGAGGGTAGGGAGTCAGGCGAATAAGTTTTTGCTGCCACATATCTGAGTTCCGCAAATACCAAGTTCACATGGAAATATACTCCACACGCTGGTGATTGTTAGAGATTCATGAATCTTCTTTGAAACGTTTTGCTGGCGGTTCATCCGACAAAAGTTGATCTTCCTGCTCTTTGTATCTGGCGTCTGGGACTGTACTAAAGCTATCTTCAGATAGATTAATGGCAAGCACGAATACAAGGTATTTTTCATCATTAAGCTCGACAATGAGTAGTTCATTCTCCGGAGTATCTTGAAAGAATTTAAAAGCCCAGCCTTTTGAGAAGTATGAGCCTCTCTCGTGCCATGGAATATCTGGTGACGGTTCAGGCTCAACAGGCCAAGCCTCTAAGTGGTGTGGAGGGTTGGTACTTTTTGCATCGATAAGCCCTGATTTATTCAGAAAACCAGACCAGGTAAATAGATTTTTAACATTATGGTGAAGGGGGGTATTCTTGGAGTAATGTAGCGTGAGATTGAACCTTGTTTCACGTTTTCTGAGTACAACCGCCATGTGAGCCATCTGGCTCTGCTTGTCGAGAGCTTTTGGAACTAATACAAAGGATGGCAAATACTGCATCT
Organism: Parendozoicomonas sp. 2304DJ65-17; assembly: GCF_058148445.1. Lineage (NCBI taxonomy): Bacteria > Pseudomonadati > Pseudomonadota > Gammaproteobacteria > Oceanospirillales > Endozoicomonadaceae > Parendozoicomonas > Parendozoicomonas sp. 2304DJ65-17. Next base: position 1,033,622 of record NZ_JBYVJV010000001.1, on the reverse strand, counting down.
TCTTATAGCTTGTTACGTCCTCTGGCACTTTGACGAGAAAGCAAAGCTCTGGTTTTAGCTCTGTCGACTGTCCTCCAAATTGACGGCCATAAATAAGATCTTGAGGGTTCGGATGCTGTTCTCCTCCAACCGGAGGCCAGATTGCAGGTTCTATGCCTAAGGGTCTGAGTCTTACATGTGATGTGACCTCTATATCCCAGGACGATGGGGCTGGTTCAAAGATCTCTGTCGCTTCTTCGAGCTCAGCCCTTTCATCTTTTTCGTCATAAGCTGGCTTAGCTTGTGAAGATAGGGAAGAGTTGGAGTCACTAGTAGGTATAGTAAGGTGGTGTATATCCTCAGCTTCTGACGTTGTTACCCCTTCTGTAGCATCACCATCTGTTAGTGAAGAAGTGCTAGTAGTAATGCTTTCCTGCGGTGCCGTAAGAACAACCCCTGCAGGCAATTGGCCTGTAAGTTTGGCTTCCAATAATTGCATTTGAAGAGCTATTTCCTGGCACTTTTGGCCAACGGCAATATCTAGTCCCGCGCATGTAGCGTTGTAAGTTTCTTGAAGCTGTTGCAGTTTAGTGTCAAGCATTTCTGCTCGTCTTTTTTGTTCACCTACCTCTCGGGATAGCTGATGAGTAAGTGCCCCCAGAGCTGTTGTCGCTTTTGATACGGCCTTTAATTCTGGAGCGGCGGTTTCAGGTATTTTATGTGCAAGTTGCGACAGAACTTTTGGGGCACACTCCGATTGCAGGTGACAGTTCGCTCTTTCTCGCATAACCCAAGCATCACAAATTTTACACTGGGTTGCATAAGCGGCACAGGCAGACTTTCTATGGGTGAGGTATTCCTCAGATAGCCTTACGTCCTTGGCATCCTTTGTTTTGAATTCTTCACACTCCTTGCATAGAGATGGGCAGAAGTTTTTGTGAAGAGTTCTGCCTGCTGAGTAAACTGACGTGTCGCAATCTGGACAATCAAACCAGTCAGATTCACTACTGCTTTCCTCCATACTGACAGTAGTTGGATGCACATCCTGCAGGTGTTTGGGTATGTTTCGAATGGCAAATGGGTTTTCCGTTGGACACCCTTCGATTGGACAGGTCACTTCTGCATCTTTAATAGCTTCTGCCTTCTCCCCTCCAACCGGATAAGCAAACCGTTTGGGTTTATGTTTACAGGAGGAACGTGGGCAATGGGGGAGGCGTTTATCGCAGCCAGAGCAAATAGAGGAAGTGCATTTTGTTGAGGAACTTGAGGAACAAGCATATGTGCCCATCTCTCCATTAATGTGTTTTCCTTCAGGTAAACCAACAAGCTGGCTATTGGGAATGGCACAGGTGTCACCCTTGAATGACTTATCTATAAGAAAGTACAAGCCGTTCGATATGTAATAAGTCTTTTCTTCTGTGGCGTGCAGATTGAGGGAAATAAGCATTAAAAGTAGAAGGCCAGCAGAGAGGCGCACAGAGAGCTTCATGATTCTTTCGGGCTGAAAAAAGCCGGGAAGTATAGGCGCTGATTTCTTTCTTTCCGGTGTAAACGACAGAGGTTTACTTTAAGCCAAGACGTTTAGCCAACCTGTGCAAATTACCTGCATCAACACTTAGCTTCTTGGCTGTAGCAGCCCAGTTATTCTTGTTTTCTTTCAGCGCAACACTGATTAACTGGCGTTGAAAGTTATCAGTTGCCTCTCGGAGGTTGTCGAGCCGGGATAATGAGAGTTCCTGTGCGGAGGAGGCTGTAGGAACTTTCTTAAGGCCGACTTGTTCCCCTTTTAAATTAAAATGCTCCGGCAAAATCATCACATATTCATCAATCGCTTCTGAGCGTGCCAGGATGGCAGCGCGGTGAATACAGTGTTCCAGCTCACGAACATTACCAGGCCAGGAATACTCCAGCAGTCGCTGGTGGCAGGAGGCACTCAGGCTGAGATGACGAAGCCCCAGTTGCGCACGACATTTCTCAATAAAGAATCCGGCCAGTACCACCGCATCTTCACCTCTATCTCGCAACGGTGGAACATGAATCGGGAATACGCTCAGGCGATGATATAAGTCTGCTCGGAATCGCCCTTCACTGACCTCTCTTTTTAAATCCCGGTTGGTTGCGGCAACAATGCGGGTGTTTACTTTCAGGCTGCTGTCGTCGCCTACCCGCTGCAGGTCTCCGTACTGCAATACTCGTAATAGTTTTGATTGAAGAGAGAGGCTGAGTTCACCCACTTCATCCAAAAACAGTGTGCCACCATCAGCCAGTTCAAATTTACCTTTACGATGGCTGATGGCTCCGGTGAAAGCGCCTTTTACATGACCAAAGAGTTCGCTTTCCGCTACAGATTCTGGAAGTGCCGCACAGTTCAGGTAAACCATTGGGTTTTCTGCTCTGGCTGACTGGTTGTGGATTGTACCGGCAACCAACTCTTTACCTGTGCCGGTTTCCCCAAGAATCAGGGTTGTCATATCTGTGCTGGCAACTACTTCAATTTCTTTTCTAAGCATCTGCATGGAAACAGACTGGCCAATCATTTGAACCTGTTTGATGGTGCTGGGTGACGCCTGCTGGTCTTGCTGAGGGCTGGAGAAGCCTACAGCCTGATTCTCCAGTTTCTCCATAAGTAGAGCGTTATTTAAAGATGCGGAAGCGATAGCGCTGACTGTACGTAATTCATCATCACTGAAGTCATCGAACTGGTCAGCGGAAAAACCATCAATGGTTAGCGCGCCAATCAGCCGTTCATTGGCAATCAGCGGTAAACCCACACAGGCATGAACTTTCAGTTCACCTTCAAGAGAAGGGATAAGACCGTCATAAGGATCAGGTAAGTCACTGTCTGCCGGGAAGCGAACAATATCTCCGGCGCGGGCAATGGCTTCGAGTCTTGGGTGTTCTTCCAGTGAGAAGTGCCGCCCAAGAACATCTGGCGCTAAACCATCAATGGAGAGAGGAACAAACTTATGTTCCTGAAAAGCCAGCAGAGCCGAGGCTTCACAATCAAACAGATCTCTGACAATGGCGAGCATACGGCCAAAGCGATCCTGCGAGGAAAGACCAGAAGTCATTTCCAGCGCCAGTTTGGTGAGATCAATCCGCTGGTGGTACTGCATATTTTTATAAATCCGAAGACTGTCAAAAACACAATCACTGTCGTATTGACAATGTTTTGCGTGTGTCATTATGACAGTGTCGTTTTAAAAAGTCCTTTAAAATCAAGGAAATAAAAGTTGGCACGGCATGTGCTCTAGTGGAAGTAACTTAAGAATTTATTGCGAAGGGCTTGAGACTTACCTCGCCCTTCCCACCGGAGACATCGCTATGACACTGCACATCAAAAACAACATTCACTGGGTTGGCCAACGTGACTGGGAAATCCGTGACTTCCACGGTACCGAGTACAAAACCACCAAAGGCACCAGCTACAACAGCTACCTGATCCGTGAAGAGAAGACTGTGCTGATTGACACCGTCGACAGCAAGTTCAGCCGTGAATTTATCCTGAACCTGGAACAGGAAATTGATCTGAACGAGATCGACTACATCGTTATCAACCACGCTGAAGAAGATCACTCCGGTGCTTTGTCCGAGCTGATGTCCCGGATTCCTAACACGCCAATCTATTGCACTGAAAATGCGATCGACTCCATTGTAGGTCACCACCATCATCCTGAGTGGAACTTCAACACAGTTAAGACTGGCGACAGTCTGGATCTGGGTAACGGCAAGCAGCTGGTATTTGTTGAAGCGCCTATGCTGCACTGGCCAGACAGCATGATGACTTACATGACTGGCGACGCCGTACTGTTCAGTAATGATGCTTTTGGTCAGCACTACTGTGATGAACGTCTGTTCAACGACGAGATTGATCAGGGCGAACTGATGGAGCAGTGCCTGCGTTATTACTCCAACATCCTGACGCCATTCAGTTCTCTGGTGGTTGCCAAAATCAAAGAAGTTCTGAGCTTTAACCTGCCTGTGGATATGGTTGCCACTTCCCACGGCTGTGTATGGCGTGAGAACCCAACCCAGATCATCGAAAAGTACATGGAGTGGGCACAGGATTACCAGGAAGATCGCATCACTATCTTCTACGACTCCATGTCCAACAACACCCGCATGATGGCAGATGCCATTGCCCAGGGCATCCACGAAGTGGATTCTCAGGTGGCCGTGAAAGTGTTCAATGTGTCCCGTCACGATAAGAACGAAATTCTGGCTAACGTGTTCCGTTCCAAGGCTGTGCTGGTGGGTTCTTCCACCATGAACAATGTAATGATGCCAAAGGTTGCCGGCATGCTGGAAGAAATTACTGGCCTGCGCTTCAAGAACAAGTGGGCTGGCGCTTTCGGTAGCTATGGTTGGAATGGTGGTGCTGTAGACCGCATTCACGCCCGCCTGACTGATGCCGGTTTTGAAACTGCGGAAGGTTTGAAGTCCAAGTGGAAGCCAGACGGTAAAGCGATTGCTGAGTGTCGTGCACATGGTCGTAAGCTGGCTCGCCTATGGGCACAGCGTGACCTCTCAGAAGAAGTTATACGCCCCGTTCTTGATCGCAAAGAACCAGTTGCTGACGTGGAAGCTGCAAAGCAGTCTTGCTGCTCCGGCTCTGCACCTGTTGAAGCGAAAGAAGAAAGCAAAGCTGCTAGCTGTGATTGTATGATCTGTACAGTTTGCCAGTGGGTTTACGATCCTGAGCTGGGTGAGCCAAACCAGGGTGTTGCTCCCGGTACGCCTTGGAGCGAAGTACCAGATTACTTCCTCTGCCCAGAATGCAGCCTTGGTAAGGATGTGTTTGCAGTGATCGCTGAGGAGAATGTGGCATGACCCAGCAGGAACATGGAATTGTTATCGTAGGCAGCGGCTTTGCTGCCTACCACCTGGTAAGAATGCTGCGTAAGCAATCTGCCGAGTTGCCCATTACAGTTGTGACTGCGTCCAATGGTGATGATTACACCAAGCCTGAGCTGAGCCATGTGTTTACCCGCAAAATGACTGCGGACGATATGGTGAAGATGAAAGGCGCTGAGTTTGCCGAACAGCAGAACATTAAGCTGCTGAGCCAGACCCGGGTAGAAGCCATCTATCCGGCGGCCAAGAGCATTGTTGCCAATGGTCAGACTCTGGCTTACGACAAGCTGGTTCTGGCAACAGGTGCAAAGCCTTTTATTCCAACCGTCGAAGGTGATGCGGTTGATGAGATCATTACCCTGAACAGCCTTGATGAATACCGTGTCGGGCAGGAGCGGCTCAGCAACGCCAAGCGAGTTATGGTAATCGGTGGCGGCCTGGTGGGTACCGAGATCGCTATGGATCTGGCCAGCTCTGGTCGGGACGTGATCATGACTGACCGTGCGCCACGACTGATGCCTCGTATGCTGCCCAGCTTCCTTTCATCCCGCCTGTTGCAGGTATTGATTGGTCAGCGCTGTCAGATGGAGCTGGAGACCGTGATTTCCAGCATCAACCACAAAGGTGATGCGCTGGAAGTCACTTTTGAGAATAGTCGTAGCTATGAAGTGGATGCTGTTATCTCCGCAGCAGGCCTGAAACCTGAAGTTCGGCTGGCAAAGCAGGCCGGTATTAAAACTGAACGTGGCATCTGTGTAGACCGACAGTTGCAGACTTCCCGCACTGATATTTATGCACTGGGTGACTGCGCAGAGATTGAAGGCAAGGTTCTGCCATTCCTGCAGCCTATTATGCTGAGCGCAGGTCTGCTGGCTAAAACTCTTCTGGGTGATGAGGCCACTCTGAGCCTGCCAGCCATGATGGTGAACATTAAAACACCACTGTTGCCAATGCAGTTCAGTGGTAATACATCCGGAGACGATCTGGTTTGGCAGGTGGAAAGCAATGATATGGGTATGGTTGCCCGTGCTTACACCCCTGATGAACAGTTTGCAGGTTTTGTGACTACAGAGTCGCGCATGTCCGAGTCGTTTCCGCTGCTGCGTCAGCTGCCGCTGATGCTTGGTTAAGCGTTCAGATAACAAGAAGTAAGAGCTTTTAAAGCAAGAGAGCAAATATGGTACAGCCTAAGCCAATCAGTTTTACCGAAGCGGAACGCCTGAGCGAAATTTTTGATTCAGCCAACCGTGAAGAGTGGCAACGCACCTCACATATTTTGAACACGCTGGATCTGAAACCTCACATGGTAATCGCGGATGTGGGCGCCGGAACCGGCTACTTTTCCAGTCAGTTCGCAGATCTTCTGCCAGAAGGAAAGATCTATGCACTGGATGCCGAGCCCAATATGGTTGGCTACATGGACAACCGTTTTGCCGAAGAGCAGCGCAACAATGTGGAAACCGGCCTGAGTCAGCTTGCTGACCCATGTTTGCCCGGTGGTCTGGATGTGGTGTTCCTGGCCAACGTATACAGATTTATAAAAGAGCGAGATGTATTTCTCGCCAATATGTTCCAACAAATCGATCACAATACTCAGGTGATGTTTGTTGATTTTCGTGGAAACCATGCCCGGGTAACGCCCCAGCAGGCTGTGAATGAGGTAACAGCTGCTGGATTTGAAGTTGAAGACATGGATATGACCGGTTGCCCGGATCATTACATCCTTCGCTTTCGTAAGCCCCAATAAATATTGGCTTAGTCAGCCTGATTTACTGTTTTCTAAGAGGTATTCACCATGAGCCATCACAGAATCCCAGCCGATTGGACTATTCAGCGTTCCACTCCATTCTTCACTAAAGATAATGTACCAGCGGCCCTGCTGTCCCATCACAACACGGCTGAAGGCGTATTCGGCCAGCTGTGCGTAATGGAAGGCACAGTTACTTACTTTGGCTTCCCAGATGCTGAAACAGAAACTCCGGAAGTGAAAGTTGTAATCAATGCAGGCCAGTTCGCAACCAGCCCTCCACAGTACTGGCACCGCATCGAGATCAGCGATGATGCACAGTTCAACATTAACTTCTGGTCTGCGACTGATAAAAAGGATCAGCCACTGTATGCATCCCGCTGATTAGAGTGGGGCAGTAATAGAGCGGTGCCTGTTGTGTGTGGCGGGCACCGTCTAAGCTTTTGAAGTCATACCCAAAAATTTCAAAAGATTCAGGGGAAAGGATTCCCGATGAAATGTGTTTATCTCCCCGTGTTGTTGCTCGTTCTGGGTAGCACTTTTTCTTTTGCAAGCAGTGAAAAGCTGGAATTGTCAGGGCTTAATCTTCTTTACGCCAAACCAGGCGGTGTGGGCACTGTTTCTTCTGTTACTTATCAGGGGCAATCGAAAGGCAACAACCGTAAGTTCGAGTTATTGCATGATGCCAGCAAACATCAATACCAGCTGGTGTTTACCGACTTCTCTATCCCCTATACCGATGCCATCGGCACCTTCAGTGATCAGGCAACCGGTGAGATGAAAAACTTCAACCTGCTTAGTGATACCGGAATATTGGAAATTGACTTTACCCGTTTTCATGGAGTAGAACCCCGCGGTTATCTGACAATGGAAGGGTTTCGTCTGAACTGCCGTTCTGATGCTGATCTGCCAGGCAGTTTTCTAGCACTCAAACTTTGCCTGCAAAGTGGGCGTATGAACCTGAAACGATTGAATTCGGTTGAGCGTGGTGAGCGAACACTGAGTAACTTTGCCAATGACCTGTCTGCCAATGTTGCTACTCCGAGTCAGGGAAAGAAAAAAGACAGCAGTATTCATAATCTGGACATTCGGGTAGACCGGAATCGATTGCACTTTAATTTGCGAGTTGCAGTAACAATTAACGGTTCGCCACTAAAAGGTCTGATATCTGGCAGTGGTTATGTCTGGTTGGACGAGGCAAGCAGCCAATTAGCCGTACGTATTAAGTCAGTAAAACTGGAACGTTTTCTGGATATCACATCTTTGTTTTTCCAGAAGCTTAAAGGCGTTGCTTCAGACCATATGCAGGTGCATGGTCGGGTTATCTACTTATCCGTTAACCCTGTAATGTAGCTGTCTTGCTATAGACATGGGAGAAGCCAATCAATAACCTACCCGCTCCATTCACCAGTTAACTTAAAAAGGAGGCCCCGATTACTATGTGTGAATTCTATTTCTCACACGTTATGTGTAATCAGCCCTGCTCAAGCTTTACCGGTATCGTGCTGCGATAACCTCTGCTTGAGCGAAGTTTTTTCAAAAAATAGGCAAGAGTCTCATCTTCTCTCTGGCTTACCGGGTTGTCGTCAGCGGTGTTTGACGCCAGGCATTTTCTGCTGAACATCAGCAGTGCCTGTAAATCTTGAGTAAGTAATGAGCACTTTACTATCTGCACAATCTGTATCTTACGACGTAGCTTCAGGCTCTCTCCTCGAAGAGATTAACTTCACCCTGAGAAAAGCTGACCGCATTGGTTTGGTCGGTCATAACGGCTGCGGCAAAAGTACACTTCTAAAACTGTTAAGTGGGTTGATTCAACCTGCATCCGGCGCGGTAACCTGAGCATCACACTGTCTGATTGAACGGGTTGAACAGCATCTGCCGGAACAACTGCATAACGTTTCCATGCTGGATGCCGTTACTGCACAGCTCTCTAAAAATATTCGTGATGCCGAGCAATGGCGGGCGGAACTGCTGCTGGTGGAAATGGGTTTTGAAAATCAGCATTGGGGCTTAACTGCCGGAACACTGAGTGGTGGTCAGCACACTCGTTTACTGTTGGCCCGTGCATTGATCAAACAGCCTGATCTGTTGCTGTTGGATGAACCCAGTAACCACTTGGATTTGCCAACACTGATGTGGTTGGAAGGTTTTCTGAAAAACTGGAAGGGCAGCTTTGTTCTGGTATCTCACGACCAGCGTCTTCTGGATAACGTCACCAACTGCACCTGGATTCTCCGGGATAAAACCCTGCAGTTTTTCCGCTTACCTTGTTCTGCAGCCAGAAAGGCTTTGGCTGAACAGGATGAAGCGGATAAACAGCGCTTTCAGTCTGAACAAAAGGAAATTGATCGGATTGAAAAGAGCGCAAAGCGTTTAGCGATCTGGGGCAAGGTGTACGACAACGAAGACCTTTCCCGAAAAGCCAAGAATATGGAAAAGCGCGTTGACCGTTTGAAAGAGGAACAAACCGAACTCTCAGCGGGTACGCCGTGGAAACTGGAGCTGAAAGGCGAAGCTTTGAAAGCCAACAGGTTGTTGAGTCTTTCCGGGCTGGATGTGACCCCGGCACCAGATGCTCCAAAGCTATTCCACACTCTCGACCAACAGATAAAGAGCGGTGACCGGGTAGCCATTGTTGGCAAGAATGGCTGTGGTAAATCTTCCCTGTTGCGCATGCTGTGGGCGGAGTTTCACCGGCTTAGCGAAGGGTCTGTCAGTGGATCAGGTATGGTTTTTCATCCACGGTGTGAGCTTGGTTACTACGATCAGAGTCTTCAGCAGCTAAATGATGAAGATACTCTGCTGGAAGCGTTAAGGCATTTCGCGCCTCTGCCAGATGAACGACGTAAAATGTCTTTGATCAGCGCTGGTTTCCCTTATCTGCGCCATAACCAGAAGGTGAAAGAGTTAAGCGGCGGTGAACGCTCCCGCATACTGTTTATTGGCCTGACTCTGGCTAACTATCATCTGTTGTTCCTGGACGAGCCAACCAACCATCTGGACTTGGAAGGAAAGGAAGAGCTGGCTGAAACTTTACAGCAGTTTAAAGGTGGGTTTGTGCTGGTCAGCCATGACCGTGATCTTATCGAAAACAGCTGTAATCGTTTTTGGCTGGTGGATAACGGGCACCTTGAAGAATGGCTTGATATCGAAAAGTTGTACGAAGCTTTGGGAGTGGATCAGAACGCAGAAGAGCATGTTTTTAAGGAAGGATTACATCAACTTGAAGAAAGCTCTTTGCCAACCGATGAGGATGTTCTGCTCTCCAAACTTATAGAGTTGGAAGCAAGGCTGGAAGCTGATCTAAGGCAAAAGGAAAAGCGTCAGAAACCTAAGCTGCAACAGCTATGGCGAGAAGGGATCGCTCAGATCAATACTCAGCTGGGTATGTAGAAAAAGTGATGATGCAGCACTTGTTGCTGCATCATCGCAACCCATCAGAAATGGGCAGGGTTTCACTTAAGCAAGCCATTAATTCTATTGGTCAACCAGCTGAACGCTGGGCCTGAAGTGTCCCGTCTGAAATTCACTCGCAGGACAGGAGCTGTCCAGGGAGTATGTTCGATGCGTATCGGCAGTTCATGTAACAGCCCTTGGTTGATAGCCCCTCGAACCAGAGAGGTAGGCAGGTAAGCCCAGCCAAGCCCTTGCTGAACCATTAACGCGAGCGCCTGCATATCGTTGGATTGCCAGATAGCTTTTGCTATTGCAGGGCAGTGAATTATCTCTTGTTCATTTACACCGATAAGACTGAGTTGGCGGTGGTCAATGAGCTGTGTCTGCTCAAGGGACGAATAGCTGGCCAGTTCATGCCCGGGGCTGCAGATAGGAGTGAAGGGTAAATTCCCTAGAAAGCAGTATTCAATATCATGCTGAACCTCCATCTCAGCAAACATAATCCCGATATCCGCACGTTTATTCCTCAAAATAGGAATGATGTCAGGGGTTCCCTGAACAATAACTTCCAGAGACGTAGTTGGAAATTCCTTGCTGAACTCCTCAAAAGCAGTGAGTAATTCCGGAAGTAGAAGTCCACGGTCAACCACAATCGAGATTGTTGTTTCAATATCAGCCTCTACAGCCTGTGCAGTTGCATTGAATTCATCTACCTGATTGAGAATGGCTTTTGCGTGGATGAGTAGCTTTTCCCCTTTTGGCGTTAATGTTGGCTTACGGGTAGAGCGATCAAATAACTCAACACCAACATCAATTTCCAGGTTTGAAATGCCCTGACTGATAGCTGATTGTACTTTTTGCAGCTTTCTCGCAGCAGCCGAGAAAGAACCGGATTCGGCTGCTGCGACAAACATTGTTATTTGCTCAAGGTTGTACATATCGTTAAGACAAGCAGGTTTAAATAGTGGAAACGATAGTTATGAAAGCCAGATCAATGGCTTGGCTGCAGCTTATCTTGTTCACGGTCTAACGCCTGTCTCCAGCCTTCAGGCGTAACTTCCATTAAACTGGGAGCATTCACACAGCCACTGCTCATAACAATATCAGGCGCTAAACCTTTTAGCTTGTTCAAGCTTTGAATCATACTCTCTTTACTGCCGCCAAACTGCCCCAGAATAAACGTCGTCCAGCGGTCTTCCCAGCGAAAGAAAGTATCGCCTGTGAACAGGTAGCTTTTGCCATGAGGTGACCGATAGAAAAAGCAGATACTTCCATTGGTATGGCCAGGAGTAAACAACACCTGAATATCTTCCAACTCCTGATCAACGGGTTCAAAAGTTATATCAGGCAGGCAGTACTTCTCTATCGCTGGAATTTCTAAAGCACAATACCCCAGTTGAGAGTTGAACCGCTCCCTGACCCTTTTAAGAGAAGGTGTGGCCTCATCCCGATGAGTGATCAGTTGATAACGAATGCCTCCCAACTCTTCGATGTGATCCAGCTCTGCTTTATCTGCTGTGTTGTAGAACAGTACATTGCCCTCCGGTCGGGTAAGCAGGTAGGCATAGGAACTTAGCGTCCCGGATTGATAAATCGCGGTTTGCCATAGATCAGGCTGGAGCTGCTTCATGATTGTCTCCTTCAGGAACTTCATCTGAGACAGAAGAACGTTTTTCGGCCAGCAGGGTGTAGAACATTGGCAACACAAACAGTGTGAACACTGTGCCAATCATCATACCTGCCACCAGAATAATGCCGATGCTATTGCGGGCTTCGGCGCCGGCACCAGTTACAAGAACGAGAGGAAAGTGGCCAAGAACAGTGGCTGCTGTGGTCATCAGGATAGGACGAAGCCGAGTGCTTGCCGCTTCAATCACAGCTTCCAGCCTGTTCATACCCTGTTCCTGCATGTGGTTGGCAAACTCAACAATCAAAATACCGTTTTTGGCAATCAGGCCAACCAATGTTATCAAGCCAATCTGTGAATATATGTTGATGGTTGTCAGTTCCAGCCAGGACAACAACAAAGCACCACTCAGTGCCAGAGGTACACAGCCCAGAAGTATGACAAGAGGATCACGGAAGCTGTTGAACTGTACGACCAGAACCAGATAAACCATCAATAATGAAACAGCCAGAACCGTGAGCAGAGTATTGCCATCACGGCGTAGTTCCCGAGATTCACCGGCGTAATCCACAGTATAAGACGCTGGAAGTATACCTTTGACCAACAGCTCAAGTGTGGCCAGAGCCTGCTCTTTGGTGACACCTTCCGCGGTTGCTCCATAAATGCGAAAAGCATTCTGCTGACCAAAGGTTCCCAGGCTGCGTGGAGCGGTTTGCCAATTCAAAGTGGCAAGGGAACGCACTTGCACATAAACGCCGTCGGGAGATTTGATATAAAGATCCAGCAACTTTTCTGGATTGCTACGGTAGTCGTCGTTGACGACTGGAATAACCCGATAGGCTTTGCCTCGGTCGTCATAATGGTTAACAAAGTTGGTGGACATATACACCGAGAGTTGATCGCTGACATCCGCCACAGTCATGCCCAGATCGGCAATGCTATCCCGGTCTAACTTGAGTTCTGCCCGGGGAACATCGATCTTCAGATCAGTGTCGGCATAAAGGAACTGACCGCTCTCGTAGGATTTCCAGATCAGCATATCCGCATAACCTTTCATCTCTTCGAAAGGTGCTGTTGAGCGAACCACCAGTTCCACATCGTACTGCCCTGCTGTTGGCAAAGGCGGCATAAGAATAGGCAGAACCCCAAGACCGCTTATTCCGGAAACACGGCCAAATACTTCTCCCATCGCTTCACGGGTGGAGAAATCTCTTTCATTCGTAGGAAGAAACTCCAGCCCGCTAAACCCGCCGCCAGCTTCAAGGGATTGCCACATGAGTTCGGTTTTATCCATCGAGAGCAGGGTATCGACAACAGGCTTCACGCTGTCGACGTTATATTGCAGCGATGCATCGGGTGGCGCCTGCATGATCAACAAAATATGGCTTTGATCTTCAACCGGAGCCAGTTCGCTGGCTGATTGTTGATAGAAGGGCATAGCAAGTCCGGTAATAACCAGAGAGCCAGCGAGTATTTGCCACTTCCAGCCAAACAAGCGCAGAAGAAGGGTGCGATACCCTTGCTGTAAACGGGCGAAACCATTATTAATTTTTACGGTAAACCAACCTTCGCGGCCGCCCTCAGGGGAAACTCTGGCACTCATAATAGGAGAAAGAGTGACAGCCACCAGACCGGAGATCATTACTGCCGTTGCCAGAGTGAAGGCGAATTCCCGGAACAGGGCACCGGTAAGGCCAGAGAGGAAACCAATCGGGGCATAAACGGCTGCCAGAGTCAGGGTCATGGCAGTGATCGGCACCAACAGTTGTTTAGAGCTGACCAATGCCGCCCGTGTACGGGACATACCTTCGCGCATTAATCGGGCAACGTTTTCAACAACCACAATAGCGTCGTCAACAACCAGGCCAACTGACAATACAATTGCCAGCACAGTGAGCAGATTCAAAGAAAAGCCTAAGGCAACCATTGCACCCACAGCGCCCAGTATTGAAATGGGAATGGTGATCAGTGGAACCAGGGCTGTTCGGAAAGAACCCATCAAGGCAATAATTACAATGCCCACCAGAATTACGGTTTCAACCAAAGTGGTGAAAATCTCTTTCAGCGCGTCACGCATGTAGTTGGTGGCATCATAAGCCACCTTTATTTTCATGCCGCCGGGAAGAGTTGGGTTGATTCTATCCAGTAGATCAAAAAGACGGTTAGCAATTTGTATTTCGTTGGAACCAGGCTGCGACCAAACGGAAAGGTACAAGGTGTCCTGCTGATTGAGTCGTGCCGCAGAGGTAGGCTCTTCAGAACCAGCTTCCACTCTGGCAACGTCTTTCAGGTAAACAACATCCCGGCCTTTTTGTTGAACGATCAGGTTAGAAAATTCATAGGCCGTTGTCAGAAGAGAGTCGGCCACCAAATCTATCTTCTGTCGACTGTTCTCCGCATAACCCAGTGTGGAAATGGCATTGTTGGCTTTCAGAGCATCAAAGACTTCCTGAGCGCTGAGGTTATAGAGCGCCAGCTTGTCCAGATCCAGCCATATTCTCATGCTTGGCTTGTGAGCACCGAGAATCTCAGTTTTAAGAACCCCTTCGATATTGCTGATAACCGGTGTGACCTGACGACTGAGAAAATCTGTCATCGTCGTCAGATCCATATCGGGTGCATGAACATCCAGCACAAAGATAGAGAACGGGCGATCTGCGCGGGTAATGGCGATGGCAGGGTCTTCGGCACCCTCAGGCAGTTCAAAACTGATCTGGCTTAAACGGGTAGACAATTCAGTCATAGCTCTGTTGCTGTCTTCATTCAGCTTGAGCCAGACAGTAACAACACTGGTGCCAGCGGTACTTTTGGATTCAACATAATCAACACCAGGAATAGTGTTGGCTATGCGCTCGATTGGTTCACTGATAAAACCTTTCACTACGCTGGCGGAGGCGCCGGTGTAGTTGGTGGTGATCTGCAGGTTGGAACTTTCAATTTCCGGAAACTGCAGAACAGGAATATTACGAACACCCCACAGGCCTGCAAGGCAGATCAATACAGAGAGAACAACAGCCAGAATCGGGCGACGAACAAAAAGCTCCATAGTCACCACCCCTGCTGCTGGTCAGCGGCAGATGTAACCAGTGCGCCTTCGTAAAGTTTGAACGCACCACGGCCAGCAATTGTTTGTCCAGGCTCTAGCCCGTCAGTGATAACAGCGGTTTCACCGTGCCTATCTTCCAGAACAACAGGTTGTTTCACTGCCCGAAAGGTGCCTTCTCCTTCAGGTGCCAGAAGATACACATAGCTGGTTGTTTGATCCTGAAGAACAGCCAGTTCAGGTACGGTAATCACCTGACGCTCCTGTTCAACAGGAACAGTGACTTTTACCAGAGTGTTTGGTTTCAGCAGAGCTTCACCGTTGTTTTGAGAAACAGTAACTTTGGCGCGGTACTTCAGGGTGCGGGTATTTTCGGCTAACAGGGGATCAATAGAAGCAATGCTACCGCGGTATGACGTTGATTCCTGGCCAACCGGGTATATAGAAACCCGAGTCTCCAAAGCGCGATGGGGGTAGATTTGTGGCAGCTCGAAATCAACCCAGAAACTGTTCTGCACACCGACAAGAGTGACAACGGTTGCACCAGCATTCAGGTATTGACCCTCTTCAAGGTCATGAATAGAGACTCTGGCTTCAAAAGGTGCTTTGAGAATTTTACGGTCGATTGTGTTTTTCAGAACAGCAACATCAGACTGGGCCTGACGCAGATCAGACTCTGCAATATCCACTTGCTCACGGCTGATGCGATTCTGTTTCAGTAAAGCCTGATAACGCGCAAGTGTTTTGGTTGCAATGTGCAGCTTGGCTTCTGCGGCAATCAGTCGAGCCTGCTCTTCTCTGTGATCAATCTCCAGCAATATCTGGCCTTGCTCAACAATATCGCCAGACGCAAAGTTAACCCGAGAGATTTTTCCGGCAAGCTCGTTAGCAAGAGTAACCTGCTGTATAGGCACAACTTCGCCGGTAACAATGACTTCTTCCTGAAAAGCCTGTTTGGTGGCTGTTACAGGGTGAACGGCTTGTGAAGGTTCATAACCGGCAGCAGCGTATTCAGCGCCAGTGTTATAAAACTTCAGGTAGTAGAGGGCAAAGCCTCCCCCTGCCATGATGATCATAAAGATCATCCAGCGTCGTAAATTTTTCATTAAAACTCTCGAGTTTTATCTATACAGACTGTCGTTATTGTGTGCCCTGCGTTAACCGGAGCTGGCAGGGAGAGAGATAGGGCTTCATAAGTTGCCTCCTGTCGGAGAAGTCAGCGCCCTATACCTTAATGGCATGCCAGAGTAAGAAAAGTTAATTACTATCAAATCTCGTGATAGTTACCTTGTTGTAAGTCTTGAGGCGCCTGAAATGAAAGACTGGTCTGAGTTACTTGATGAAGTACATGCCTGCACACTGTGTGCAGAGCATCTGCCAATGGGGCCCAGACCCGTTCTGCAATTTCACCCTTCAGCGAAGATTTTGATTGCCGGGCAGGCTCCGGGAAGAAAAGTTCACGAAACAGGCCTGCCTTTTAATGATCCAAGTGGAGATCGTTTGCGGGACTGGCTGGGAGTGGCCCGCGAGCAGTTCTATAACCCGGAGCTGTTCGCCATTATTCCCATGGGTTTTTGCTATCCGGGAACGGGAAAATCCGGCGATCTTCCTCCTCGCCCCGAATGTGCAGAATCCTGGCGGACACGTTTGCTTGAACAGTTGCCGAATTTGAAAACAACTCTGGTGCTGGGGCAGTACGCACAGGCTTACCACTTTGGGAAAGGTCATTCGACTGTTACAGAGCTTGTGCAGTCATGGCGCAGTTATTGGCCGGATAAAGTTCCGCTGCCTCATCCAAGCCCTCGTAATAATCTCTGGTTGCGCCGTAATCCTTGGTTTGAAGAGGAGCTTGTTCCAGAACTGGGGAGACATATTAGGGAAATGCTGGGTTAACCGGGAACGTTTCCCGGAATAATGAACTATAACTATTGCTCTGTAACTGGTGACACAATCAGAAGAACGCTTTATGAGCTAACAGATTTTTAATTGCCTTAAAATCAAATAGTTAGTGTGGTTGCATTGTAATTAATAATTAACAAATCGAGGGTGTAAGTAAACTTATGACGATGTTCATAAATCAGCAGCGTTTAAGCTTTGATTACCACGTCAAAAGAACCACACCAAATTAAAAGAAACCTGATAGAATCCCCGACTCGAGATTTTTACCGTTCTCTCTAAGAGCAAAGCAGGACTATTAAATGACAACGGCTTTGGTTCATATTGTAATGGGCTCTCAATCTGACTGGCCCACCATGAAAAAGGCTGCAGAGATACTGGATCAACTGCAGGTTCCTTATGTTGCCAAGGTGGTGTCTGCTCACCGCACTCCTGATCGTCTGGTCGACTTTTCCAAAACTGCTGCTGATAAAGGTTGCAAGGTAATTATTGCCGGTGCCGGTGGTGCTGCGCACTTACCCGGTATGGTCGCTGCTATGACTCACCTGCCAGTGGTTGCCGTGCCTGTTCAGAGCCGGACTCTCAGCGGTGTAGACAGCCTGCTTTCTATTGCGCAAATGCCAAAAGGTGTGGCTGTAGCTACTCAGGCAATTGGCGATGCCGGAGCTGCGAATGCGGGCTTGATGGCCGCACAGATTCTTGCGACTTCCGATGAATATCTCACTAAGAGATTGATTGACTGGCGTGCCCGCCAGACTGAGCAAGTACCTGAAGACGTTGAGTAACAGAATCTTTCTAACAGTTGGGTAGAAGTGACCTCGTCATGCGAATTTCGATTATAGGTTGTGGGCAACTGTCCAGAATGCTGGCTCTGTCCGGCTGGAACATGGGAATTGATTTCAGCTTCCTTGCGGATCAGGGGGAATCAACCGCCTGCATCTCAGGGCTTGGTGATGTAGTAACGATTGTTGATGGTATGTCTGCTCAGGAGATGTATCAAACTCTCGGCCAGCCAGATGCAATCACTATTGAGCGCGAAGCTGTTGATGTGGCTCTGATGAAAGAGCTGAAGAACTTTTGCCCTGTTTACCCTGATCCCGATGTGGTTTGGAAAATCCAGAATCGTCATCGGGAAAAAACTCTGGTTAAAGAATCTGGTCTGGCAACTTCTCCCTGGGCGCGCATTCAGGATGAAGAGTCACTGGCGGATGCTATTGAATCTATTGGCGGTCTGCCCGTTGTGGTGAAATCTACAGAAGATGGTTATGACGGCCATAATCAGTGGGTGATTGATACTGCTGATCAGATTGCCGCTTTTGAAGAAGACCGGAAACTGATCCTCAAAGGTGAAGCCCAGCATAAGCATGGAGTGCTTGAGTGGATTGTTGAAAAGAAAATTCCATTTGAGCGTGAAATTTCTGTGATTGGCGCTCGCAATGTTGATGGTTCCATTGTCTCCTATATTCCCGGAGAGAATGTTCATCAGGGCGGTATTCTTCATTCATCCATAGTTCCTGCTCCAAAGCTTTCTGATGTCATCAAAGCCAAAGCGGAAAGCTATATCGCTACTTTGTTGGAAGAAACCGGTTACGTGGGCGTTTTGACAATAGAGTGCTTTGTACTGGGTGATGATTTGATCGTTAATGAACTGGCTCCACGGGTTCATAACAGTGGCCACTGGACAATGGACGGTGCGGATACCAGCCAGTTTGAAAACCATGTTCGTGCTATCGCCAATTTGCCTTTAGGCAGCACAAAACATTATGGCGTAGCTGGCATGTATAACCTGCTGGGCAAAACTCTTTCAGATGATACAACTCCGCCAACGGAGCTGGTTCAACCTGATCACTTTTTGCACTGGTATGGGAAAACGTCTCGCCCGGGTAGAAAGATCGGCCATGTAAATGTTCTGGCAACTAACCAGGAAGAGCTGGCTGAGCGACTGGAAAGTGTTCGCCAACAGTGGCTAGGGTGAGTATTCAGAGATTTGAAAGGCATTTTCTAAATTTCTGAGTGCTTTACTGAAGACTACCCACGCTGTTCAACTTCAAAGATGATGTTGAAACAGCGTGGGTTTTTGCTTTTTAGGAATTCATTTCAGTAATACTTACTGTGACATAACCCTCGTTGTCGGACAGGCCAGCTCCAAATTGACCTCTTAGATCATCGTTTATACAGAGCTGAAGTTGACCGGTTTGGTTGGCTGGAGTAGTGACTGGGCCATTTCCAACAATGAATGGAGGGTTGCGGCCAATACGGGCAATGAGTGCGCCTTCGTTCTCTTGCGGCATTGGGTAACCATCAGGTGCTGAAATGGCCGTTCCTGCGGCATCGTACAGCAGGCCATCATTGATATTTGGATTCGCCGTCCACTGCCCGCCAACGTAGTGAATGCTGTATTGTTTATCCTCGTTGACATAACCAGCATCCTGCCATGGTTTGTTTGCAAGCACCTGCGTATCAACGTCAACCCATACGCCAATCTGTGCACCAATATTAGTGACATTAGAGCCTGTGCTGGCGCTGCTTTTCGGCAGAACTGGATGTTTCTCATAAACATCACCAGTCCCATTCTGGAACAGCAACTTCTTACCAGGCAGCTTCTGGAAAATCATCACATAGGATGAACCTCCATACCGGAACCACCCCATTTGCTGACCCTTAGTTACAGAAGCTCCTCCTTTCATAGCCTGATCAAAAACGATGGTTGAAACTTCACTCATCCCAAGAGGAATACAGCAAACATAGCCATAGTCTGGAGTCTTGATCACCATCAGACCACGGGCGTTAACCTGAACGAGATAGGGAAGAGAGGCTGTTGTTGCGCCACCCAGGTCAGGAATAACCAGCTTGTTGAAATAACATCCCTCAATATTTATGGGGTCAAAGAGCACAGTGCCATTAACAGGGCACCACCAGCGGTGGAAGTTATAGGGGTTCAGATAAGTCTGAAAAATAGATCCCCCGGTAAACCGCTCGAGCAGATTATGATCTTTGATCGGGTCTGTTTTATCCTGATCGTCTTTATCTGTGGAGGACTGAAGAGCCGGGTAACTGGTAGTAAGGATATCTTCCAGTGAGTACTGCATATCTTTGAACCAGTAGACATCTTTAGGAGCGATGTTGTCATCCCAACGGAAGAGTGAACCATCGTTGGCACTCACAACAACTCGGTTGTTGTCTTTTTCTGCAATAGGTCGGGCTTCTTCAGGGTTTAAAAACTCGCGAGTGAAAAAGCTGTCCCAATTGTTCCAGTAAGGCAGTGTCTGATTGTCTTTCTTCCATATTTCAAACTGATATTGTTTTTTGGCTTCTGGTGATAGCCAATTCTGTCCGTCCACACTGAAAACTGTATTGGACTGGGGAGATGCCAGGAATTGATGCCATTCATCCAGAACGGCTTTCATCTGTTCATTGAATTGAGGCAGACGGAACAGTGTCATACCGCTTTGTGTTGGATCTATTCCAACCACAATAGCAGAAAAAGGCAGGCCCACCAGATCATTGTCGACATACTGTGGTGCCTCAGTCAAAACAGCGTTAAAGGCATTCAATAGATCTGTTTTGCTGGCAATTCTGGGTACCGGTGTGTAGTCCGGATTTTCCCAGGGGCCATCACCTGAAGTGTCACCGGCTTGTTCTTCAAGTTCTGACTCAACCTCCCAGGGAGAGACGAGAATATTCTCATTTTGCTGGCAAGCGTCGTTGACCAGATAGAGAACTATATCGTTATTCGAAATGAAATTATCAAGATCCTGAATGGACTTTGCATAAGGCTTTGGCTCAGCATTCATGATCTTGTGTACAAACTTTTTAAGGCTCGGGCTGTTTGGGTGAGGCATCCACCCACTAAGTACATTAAATGGATAGTGGGGATTGTTATCCATTTGCTCATGGATAACGCTGATAGGAGTCTGAGGTTTTGATTTCTTCATAATCTTATTCTTCTTAAGTTTTATTTAGCCGCCGGGGCGAGGGTGAATGAGATACCTACCGTTGATACCACCAAAAACTAAAAACTGTTGGTAACAGGGAAGAGTTTTTTAATGAGAAAGCTAACTTGTGTTGAAAACTGGTGAGGCGGGACCAGGTATTCATAAACCACATAAAGGCAATTCTTCTGAATACGCGCCGTTCATCAGGGTCCTGGCTATTGCGATAGCGATTAAGTAAACCAGGCTTTTCAACTTCCTTTAAGCTGAGTGGCTTTCTGATAAGACTGTCTGGTAATTGATGCACATTATGAAATGGTCCCTGCAACAAGAAGACCTTTCCATTGGAGCGATCAATTCCTTGAATGACCCGAAACCAGAAGCTGATGCCTTCATACACCTTGGCTGATTCATCATAAGCCAGCCCATCCAGGGCATCTTTTTGCACGGCGACATTACTGCCAGGCCCTACGGGAAAGTGAATGTCCGATACAAACCCCAGTGGTGGGTTAATCTGGTAAATGCCTTCACTCTGTCGTTCAAGCCATTTCGGATATTTCTGGAACTCGGGCTTGATCTGGCTGGATGGCCATGTCGTAAACCCAAAAACTACCAGTCTGGCCATATCTTTGATAGCTAACTCATGAATATGGCTCAGTAGTTCAGGTTCAAACTCATCATCAGCATCCAGAAAAATCAACCAGTCACCGGTGGCTTCTCTCATACCTCTATTCCTGCTGGCACCAGGCCCCAGGTTTTGATTATTTGAAAGTTGCGTGATGGTTATAGGTTGGGGGGCGTGCTGGCTTATATAACGAGAAGCTATGGTTTCACTATTGTCCGTGCTGGCATCGTTCACAATAATGAGCTCTGCAGGCAAGGTTTTCTGTTGGAATACCGAAGCCAGTGCTCGCTCTACATAAGCAGCTTTGTTAAACAATGGAATAATAATTGAAAATCGTAAACTCACAGTAGTATGACTCCCTTTTTCGCTCAGACAGCATCTTCTACAAATGGCATGCCAGCTTTCATCTGCTCTGTGAGTGCCGCCATTACTCCAGCTTTATGTTCAAGGTAACGACAGAAAATACTTGTCAGGTCGTAGTTGGAAATAGTTGTTTCCAGCAGTTTCTCTAAGGGGGCAACTGCACCCAGGGCTTCATTAAAATGATCTCGCTCGGTCCCGCTACAATGGCAGGCTATCCAGGTAAGGCAGTGTTGTTGTTCTCTGGTGGAAAGGTTGGATGTGCTGGCTAGCCAGCGGCGGAACAATGGCAGAATAAACTCAACTTCTCCATGGGTGTAAATTTCATGAATTAACGTTGTAAGAAGGCCAACAAACAGATCCTTGTCTTTAAGCATCTGGTAATCTTTCCACTGCTTGTACTTTTTACCATCTTCTAAAAGATGACGGCGGGATAACCAGTCATCTGATCCACAGATGGTTGTTGCCATTCGGTAATACAGATCGAAATGCAAAATGCCGCCAGTGGCAGCCAGGTCTTCATCGCTGACCCGATTTAGGTGTGACAGAACGGCAAGATAATCACTCTGGTGTTTTTCCTGACCGTGTTGCTTCCAATGCATTGTTAATCTATTGCAGAAACCAGACAGTCCTACTGCACTGTTATTTGTCATACTCCAGTTATGAAAAAAACTAGCCATAATTTCTTGAGGCTGTTGTTGGGAAGTGAATAGATTAAAAGATGCTTCTATCGTTTCGATGGCATCTTCCGATTTTGAAAAAGCATCTTTTAAAGACGATAGAATTAGTGGGTTGTCTACATCACTGAATAATCGTTCAATATGAAAGTACAGAGGTGTCACTGCCAATCTCCTTGCTTTAAGGGTATGTCACTGATTCACAAATACATCCTGTATATATACTTCATAAAAACTACAAATTTGTTTATCCGACAATGACATTCTATTGGTGTGAATGAATGCTTTGCAAATTTGTTGAAAATATATTTTATTTAAGTGGTGATTCTGTATTTATAAATTAATTTTGGTTTGGTGAATTAAATATCGATTCGTCGGTTTAATGAAAAAAAACGTGCTGTGAGACAACCTATCCAACATTGTTGTAATGTAAACTTCACTAAATAGTCATTTTATTTGCAAATAACTCTTGTAGGCATGATTTATCAATGCACTGATCGGCCTTTAAGATAGTTTTTGTATCTATTATCTATCGAATGCATCAGTGAAATTTAGCAAAAAAGTGCAACCTTTAATTATAAAGGCCAGCCTAAGTCCAGGGTGTATTGTCATTGCCAGCTATTGCAATAGCCATAGAGCAAGTTGTGCGATGGTGTATGAGCTACTTACTGTTCCACCATTTTGTCCTGAAGACAGTTCATACATTACAGTTATAGTGAATATGTACTCTTTCTAGCGCCCCTACAGGTTATCGACATGCGTACAAAGGTTAAGTTTGAAAGCAACGGTCTGACTCTGGCCGGAATGTTGGAAACCCCTGAATCCTCGATTCGCTGTTATGCACTGTTCGCTCACTGTTTTACCTGTGGAAAGGATATAGCGGCGGCCTCCCGTATTTCCCGTGCCCTGACAAGCAAGGGAATTGCAGTGCTTCGCTTTGATTTTACAGGGCTTGGTAACAGCGATGGTGATTTTGCCAATACTAACTTCTCATCAAATATGCAGGATTTAATGGCGGCGGCTGATTTTCTGCGAAAGGATTATCAGGCACCTGCTCTGCTTATTGGGCATAGCCTGGGAGGCGCGGCTGTTTTGGGCATGGCTTCTGAGGTTCCTGAGGTAAAAGCTGTCGTGACTATTGGCGCGCCCCATCAGGCTGAGCATGTATCTCATAATTTCTCAGCTTCACTGGATACCATAGAAGAGAGTGGCGAGGCGGAAGTCAGCCTTGGTTCACGGAAGTTTGTGATCAAGAAACAGTTTCTGGATGATCTGGCAAACCAGCAGCGTGATATCAGCAATATGAAAAAAGCTCTGCTAGTTATGCATTCTCCGCTCGATAATACAGTTGCTATTACCGAGGCCGAGAAAATTTACAAGGAAGCTCGCCACCCTAAGAGCTTTATCTCTCTGGATGATGCGGATCATCTTTTAACACGTAAGCAGGATGCGGAGTACGCGGCAGAAGTTATTTCTTCCTGGATTAGCCGTTACTTACCTCAGGAAGAGACATATACCCAGACAGTTGATAAGGGGCATGTTCTTGTAGAAGAGAAAAACCATGTTTTCTCTCAGCACGTCAGCAGTAACAGCCATTACTGGCTGGCGGACGAACCGATTTCTGTCGGTGGTAATAATGTTGGCCCTGATCCTTATGAGCACCTTCTTGCCGGATTAGGTGCCTGTACCGCGATGACTTTACGAATGTATGCAAAACATAAAGGCTTGCCTTTAGATCATGTAAAGGTGCTGCTGAGTCATCGCAGGGACTACATAGAAGATTGCTCAGATTGTGAAAATCAGGGTGAAGCCATTGAAGTTATTGAACGGCAACTGACAATAACGGGAGATTTGTCTGAAGAGCAACGGACAAACCTGTTACGCATCGCTGATAAATGCCCTGTTCATAAGACCCTTCATAAGGGGGTAAAAGTGAAAACTCAGCTCATGTAGTTTCTATATCAAGTTCTTCAAA
Organism: Parendozoicomonas sp. 2304DJ65-17; assembly: GCF_058148445.1. Taxonomy (NCBI): domain Bacteria; kingdom Pseudomonadati; phylum Pseudomonadota; class Gammaproteobacteria; order Oceanospirillales; family Endozoicomonadaceae; genus Parendozoicomonas; species Parendozoicomonas sp. 2304DJ65-17. The sequence goes on along the minus strand of NZ_JBYVJV010000001.1, from coordinate 1,009,508 downwards.
GCCGGTGCTTTCTCCGTTAAGTGTTGGGCAAGTGAATGATGAAAGCCATTCCGTATGAACCCATGCTAAATCTTGAAGAAATGTGCCCCGTTTTCGAATATAGAAAAGTTGATTACAACCGAACGCGCTGCCATAGCTACCTTGGCTGTTTAAGCCCGGGTAGCTATGAGTGGGCTAGGGAAGTGCCCATTTTTACAGATTCAAATCACCCACTGAAGATTGACTTATATAGCTGTCTAAAAAGTGCTTTAAGCGATCGGATAGCCAATTCAGGCCTGGGCCAGCAGAGTGGCTCTTTCGGGTAACCATATCGACTGGCGGACTCCAGGGCTTGCTGTCCAGGCGCATCGGCATCTTATGAAGTCGGCCTTTGTCGATGTGTTCCCTTACCAGGTGAACCGGCAGGTATCCCCAGCCATTGCCCTGCATGATCATTTCGATGATGCAATGGACATTATTAGAAGACCATTTCATCGCAGATATCGGTGCTTCATGATCCAGCCCTCCGCCTCCCTCTCCGCGAACGATCATCTGGGTGTAGCCGGCAACGTGGGAAATATCGATATTATCCATTTGCGCTAGAGGGTGGTTCGGCCCACAGACTGCCCACAGCTGAATATGGCCGATAAAACAGAGATTAACGCTTCGCTTAAATGACATATCCGACAGCATCAAGCCAAGGTCTACACGGCCACTTTCCACCAGTGCAATCACATCAGGGCTGGCAACCGATAAGACTTCTATTTCCGTTGCAGTAAACCGTTGCCCAAATTCATACAACGCTTGGGCAAATGATGGCATTTGCAGTGAGTCTTCAATAGCAATCTTAATGCTGGACTCTTCCTCTAGAACAATAGATTGGGCGGCTGCCGACAATTCTTCCGTCTGTTGAAGTACCACCCGGGCATAATTTAGTAGCCGACTCCCGTCTGGTGTCAGAGATGCCCGCCGGGTCGATCGATCAAAAATTTCCACTCCCAGATCAACCTCAAGGTTTGCTATTCCCTGGCTAATAGCAGATTGAGCTTTGCCTAATTTCCGGGCACAGGCCGAGAAGGACCCTGTTTCGGCGGTTTCAACAAACATTCTGAGCTGCTCAAGATTAAACATATGTATAAGTAAATCAGATGACTATTAACTTTAAACTATCTTATCTCAATATATTATGGCGTGGTAAAGGTCATCACATATGGCTGGATAGATGAGAGTTATCTTTTATTTGCTAAGCGTTACTGCTGAGAGTGTTCTCTGGTACGGGATGAAATGATGAAACTGCATTTTTACTCTGGATATTGCCCGGGCTGAAGCAGAGAAAGGTATCTGGCAATGAAACAGTTGTATCCAGACCTTTGGCAAGCCTGCTTATATAACGCCGGCACGTTAAACAACTATGCCTACCTGTTAACACGCTCTGAAGGCTGCGTGCTGTTCTACAACACAGATAATGCAGAAGATTTTCAGCACATAGCAAACCTAGTCGGCATCAAATCCCAGATATTAATCCACCGGGGTGAGGCTGGCGCATCACTTAATCGTATTCGGGAACGACTCGAGTCATGTTTGCTTTTTTATCGATCTCCTCACGGGAAAAACTACCTGCTCACCGGGAATACATTCTTTCAATGGGATGGTCGTTGGACAATCTTTGTGATTAAGGGTTTTGGTGGCAGTGAGGCTGCCGCGGTTAAGAGTCTGGGAAAAATACGCAATCATCAATCTAGTGTGGTCATGAGCAACGGATTTATCGGTGCTGTTGGACTGGTAGAGACAAGCAAAGAGGAGTGGGGCACGGCGATAAACACTGAAGTTGGTCGGCTGGGTAGAAGTCATTCATCATGATTTTTGAGTTACTCAAGAAGATCTTTCTTTCATAAATCATCTGAATTTTTTGGTCGCCCAGTCCTGTAAGAATATTCATTAATCTACGGAGAAATGTCATGGTAAACCAAAAACCTGCTTACCTGGTTGCAAGTTCATTTATGCCTGAAGGTCATGGCTCACTGGATGCCTACGCAGAAGCAACTCACCCATTAATGGAAAAATTTGGCGGTGAATTGTTGATCGCCGGCGAACCCAATCAGTTTATGGACATGTATGAAGGTGAATGGAACGAAGGCGCTCGATTTACTCTTTTCAGGTTTCCATCAATGAAAGCGCTCCAGGAATTCTGGAATTCCAAGGAGTACCAAGCTGTTAAGCACCTGAGAACCGATGTAATTGCACCGAACTTCACCTTTGGTGTTGAAGGGTTTGATCCGGATGAATGGTATGAGCAACACCCGGAACATACAAAGGCCTGAACCAGAGTGGAAGGTTGGAATGTGCTTACAAAAGTTGGTAGGCACAGATCTAAAACTCTATCCAAAAGTTAGGGTAAAACATGAAAAGGCTGATGCTAATTTTAGTAGGAGTATTGCTTATGAACACAGCTAACGCCAATGACAGCTCTGGGATCCAGAGAATTAACCCTGACACTTTGTTAGATACCCGTAAATACGGGTTCACCCAGGTTGTAGTAACACCTGAAAAAGGAAAAACCGTCTTTATTTCTGGTCAGCTCAGTTCAAACACCAAAGGTGAAGTGTTGGGTGAGACCGTCGGAGAGCAGATGGTGATTACCTTTAAAAATCTTAAGCTAGCTATTGAAGCGGCTGGTGCAAAACCAGAGCATGTCATAAAAATTCAGGTACTTATCGCTGGTCATACCGAAAAATGGTTAGGGCCACTGGATGAAGAAATTGTAAAACTGTTTGGTGAACATTTACCTGCCAGTACTTTGATTCCTGTACCGAGACTAGCTTTGGATGACATGCTGTTTGAAATTGATGCGACGTTATTCATCCCTGCTGAATCTTAATTTGAGTAAGCCCCGGTTAAACAACATTGGAAGTATTTTTCTGGGGGGCAACTTATGCTTATAGCGACAGTTGTTTTTGATTAGTAATAAAAAAGCCCCGCTTTGAATAAAGCGGGGCTTTTTTCCAGGGCCGATTTAAATCAGATCTTATTTGTTAGTGAATTCTGGGTAAGCTTCCATTCCGCATTCAGCCAGATCCACACCTTCGTACTCTTCTTCTTCGCTAACCCGGATACCGGTGATAGCTTTCAGAGCGCCCCAAACGATCAGGCTGCAGCCGAATACCCATACGAAGATGGTAGCGGCACCGATCAGCTGACCGGAGAAGGTTACGTCGCTGTTGGTGAAAGGAACAACCAGCAGACCGAACAGACCAACAGTACCGTGTACAGAGATGGCACCTACTGGATCGTCAATCTTCATCTTGTCCAGAGCCAGGATGGAGAACACTACCAGGATACCGCCGACAGCACCGATCAGAGTGGCCTGAATTGGAGTTGGAGTGCTTGGCTCGGCAGTGATGGCAACCAGACCAGCCAGAGCGCCGTTCAGACACATAGTCAGGTCAGCCTTACCAAACAGCAGGCGGGCAGTGATAAGAGCGGCAACCAGACCACCGGCAGCAGCAGCGTTAGTGTTCAGGAATACCATGGCTACGCTGTTAGCGTTGGCGATATCGCCCAACTTAAGTACGGAACCACCGTTGAAGCCGAACCAGCCCATCCACAGGATGAACATACCCAGAGTAGCGAGAGGCAGGTTGGCACCAGGCATAGCGTTGATTTCACCGTTCTTGCCGTACTTGCCTTTACGAGCACCCAGCAGCAGAACACCAGCCAGAGCAGCAGCGGCACCAGCCATGTGAACGATACCGGAACCAGCGAAGTCGGAGAAACCAAGGTCACCCAGAGTGTACATACCGAATACAGAGTCACCGTTCCAGGTCCAGGCACCTTCCATTGGGTAGATGAAACCAGTCATCACTACCGCGAAGAACAGGAAACTCCACAGCTTCATACGCTCAGCAACGGCACCGGATACGATGGACATTGCTGTAGCAACGAATACTACCTGGAAGAAGAAGTCGGAAGCGCCGGAGTAGATAGAGCCACCTTCGAAACCGTCTTCACGGGCAGCGAACTCAGCCAGAGTATCAGATACATGGCTGTCACCAACCAGAACGCCTTCAAGCAGAACACCACCGCCGTACATGATGTCGTAACCAACAATCAGGTACATGGTGCAGGAGATCGCAAACAGTGCGACGTTTTTGGTAAGAATTTCAGTTGTGTTCTTGGAGCGGACAAGACCTGCTTCGAGCATGGCAAAGCCGGCCGCCATCCACATAACCAGTGCACCACACACCAGGAAGTAGAAGGTGTCCATCGCGTATTGCAAATGGAAGATTTGATTTTCCATGTTGAGTAACCCCCAGGATTTATTCTTTTAACACCAGCTCTTGAGAGAAGAGGTTTGGTGTTTGCGACTGCCGCCCACATCGGCATTCGCGTTTTTATTCAGGACCGGCTCGGAAAAGCCGACTTAAAACTTTTGATCAGATAGCGGCAGTGCCAGTCTCGCCGGTACGAATCCGGATGGCCTGCTGCAGTTCGGTAACAAAGATCTTGCCGTCGCCGATCTTGCCGGTGTTGGCAGCCTTGGTAACAGACTCAATAACCTGATCCAGCAGGTCATCACCAATAGCAACTTCAATTTTCACCTTGGGAAGAAAATCAACCACGTACTCTGCACCTCGGTAGAGTTCGGTGTGACCTTTCTGGCGACCAAAGCCCTTAACTTCTGTAACAGTAATACCCTGCACGCCAATGTCGGAAAGTGCTTCCCGGACATCATCGAGCTTGAAAGGCTTGATAATCGCTGAAACTAACTTCATTACATTGTCTCCTGATTAATGCGCCGGTTACCGTGTGGAGCGGATGACCTAGCAATTTTTTACAGCACTTAAGGCTGTTTCCGGGTTGTCCTGAGGGGTCAGGACAAGTTTACGCCTTTGACGCTGGTGTTATAAGGGTTTTCCCCTGACTTCTGTCTTACCCTGTGCACTGGTTTGGTATCTGTGCGTTACACCTGCGTGCTCTGGCCCCTTTTTATTGCCGTTCCCGGATCGCAGTAACGGTGTGGCCGGCATTCGCACTAGGGAATAGCAGTCATCGTGCCATTTAATAAAAAATCATTTATTTCATTGGGTTACGTGTTGGTCGTACTGAATTTTAAGAAGGTGTGACCAGATATGATGCACGGGAGTGCACTATGGTGTTGTGGTGATGCAGGCTTGTGCACAGGAATGGTGCGCAATTAAAGGAAGGGCAAAGAGCAGCGTAATCACCACTCTTTGTTTGAAGCAAAAAAGATTTATTCCAGAGTCAGAAGAACAGCTTCTCCGGCCTGGGCTGAAGCGCACTTATTTAACAGTTCCACAAACTCTTCACCATTGGAGTCACAGATCCACTGATTTTTCTCGTCGTCAAAATCAAAGTGGAAGCCGCCGGATTGCGCAGCCATCCACAGCTGACGCAGAGCGCCCTGGCGGCTGAGGATAATCTGGCTACCGTTTTCAAAGCTTAAAGTAAGAATGCCGGCAGAGTTTTCATAATCAATATCGGTATCAATATCTTCGATGGCATCTTCAATTGCCATCATCAGGTCATCTAATTGGTCGTTGAATTCAAATTCAGTCATGGTTTTGCGTAAGTGAAGGTAGGGGAGTGTTATCTGTAGCGGATTGTCGTACAGAGTTATCGGTTGGGCAAACGATCTGTGTTATCAACCGTGTGTTGTGTCTGTTATGGCCTAAATTCCGCAGGTATACTGATTACTAATTACGCGAATTGACTTATAGCTTTTGAATCGGGAGTCCACCATGAAACGCGCACTGGCGCTCATCGCCTTCAGTCTATTTATCTCCGCCTGCGGCCAGAAGGGACCTTTGTATCTACCTGATGCAGAGCCTTCAAACCTGACTGTACAGGGAGGCGAAGGGAGTTAATGTCGTCGTTGTATTCTGATTCGTTTTCCCTGAAGAATGGTGAACTTTGCGCTGAGAACATTCCTCTCAGCCAGCTGGCCGAAAAGGTTGGTACTCCTGCCTATATTTATTCTCGTGCAGCAATAGAAGCGGCATGGAATGGTTATGCCAAACCACTGGCGGACGTTCCTCACAAAGTCTGTTTTGCCGTAAAAGCCAATTCCAATCTCGGTGTGCTGAATGTTCTGGCCGAACTGGGCGCGGGTTTTGACATCGTTTCCGTTGGTGAACTCGAGCGAGTACTGGCTGCTGGTGGTGATGCCGGAAAGGTTGTGTTCTCTGGTGTCGGAAAGCAGGAACATGAAGTGCGGCGCGCTCTGGAAGTCGGCGTTTGGTGTTTCAATATTGAATCCATTCCCGAGCTGGATCGTCTGCAGACTATTGCCGCGGATATGGGAAAAACCGCACGGGTTTCCCTGCGGGTGAACCCTAATGTGGATGCCCAGACTCACCCTTATATTTCTACCGGACTGAAAGACAACAAGTTTGGCGTGGATATTGACCGGGCTGACGAAATCTATGAGCGTGCTCATAGTCTGCCAAATATTGATGTCACCGGTGTGGATTGCCATATCGGCTCACAGCTGACATCTCTTGATCCGTTCCTGGATGCTCTGGATATTCTGCTGGCTCTGGTCGATCGCCTGGCCGATAAGGGAATTAAGCTTTCCCATGTCGATCTTGGTGGTGGACTTGGCGTGACTTATAAAGATGAACAACCTCCGGCAACAGCAGACTTTATTACTGCGGTGCGTGAGCGAGTTGGTGATCGTGAACTGGCGCTGGTGTTTGAACCGGGCCGTTCCATTATTGCCAATGCAGGGATTTTGCTGACTCGGGTTGAAATGCTTAAGCATACCGAGCACAAGAACTTTGCCGTTATTGATGGTGCCATGAATGATCTGATTCGTCCGGCGCTTTACGGCTCCTGGCACGATATTGTTCCGGTGAAGCCTCGTGAAGGCGAAGAGCTGGTTTACGACATTGTTGGCCCGGTATGTGAAACCTCGGACTTCCTCGGCAAGAATCGCTCTCTCAATCTGCAGGATGGTGATCTGCTGTCGGTCATGTCTGCAGGGGCTTACGGAATGGTGATGGCTTCCAACTTTAATACCCGTGGTCGCCCTGTAGAGGTTCTGGTTTCCGGAGATAAGGCAGACGTTGTTCGTCGCCGGGAAACTATTGCTGATCAGCTGGCCTTGGAAGCGCTGCCCGGGGAGAGTCCATGCTTTTAAAATTCACCAAGATGCATGGTCTCGGTAATGATTTTATGGTGGTGGACGGTGTGACCCAGAATGTCCGCCTTCACCCTGAAAAAATCAAAGAACTGAGCGACCGTAACTTCGGGGTAGGGTTTGATCAGCTGTTGCTGGTTGAGCCTCCCAGTGATCCGGATATGGACTTTCGCTACCGGATATTCAATGCTGATGGCGGAGAAGTTGAGCAGTGTGGCAATGGTGCACGTTGCTTTGCAACATTTGTTCTGGAGCGCAAGCTGACTTCCAGTCGGCGTATTCGTGTTCAGACGGCCAAAGGCAATATAGAGCTGCGCATTGGTAAGGATGACGACATAACTGTTGATATGGGGAAACCAGAGCTGGAGCCCTGGGAAATTCCTTTTAAGGCAGAGCGTCAGTCCATTACCTATAAGCTGGAAGTGGAAGGCAAAGAACATGAGATTGCGGCAGTTTCCATGGGGAATCCCCATGCCGTAATGCTGGTGGAAGATTGCAAGAAAGCACCGGTGGAAATTTTGGGTCGCAAGATTCAGCGCCATGCCCGTTTCCCGCAGAACTGCAATGTCGGCTTTATGGAAATTGTGAATCCGGGTGAAGTCAATCTTCGGGTTTATGAACGTGGAGTAGGAGAAACTCTGGCCTGTGGTACAGGTGCTTGTGCAGCGGTGGTTGCCGGGCGTTTGCAGGGGCTGCTGGAACCAACCGTTAAGGTTAATCTTCCCGGCGGTTCACTGAGTATCACCTGGAAAGAGGACGATCTGCCGGTACTGATGACAGGGCCGGCTACACGAGTCTACGAAGGGCATATAAGGATATGAGTGACGACGGACTTGAACTGGCGGAACCATTAACCGAGGAACAGGTTGTCGATTTCCTTACTGCAAACCCAGAGTTTTTCAGTAAGCGTGATGACCTGTTAAGCAAACTCACCATTCCTCACCAGCGTGGAGATACTATCTCCCTTGTTGAGCGACAGGTGTCTGTTCTGCGTGAACGTAACCAGGATATGCGTTCAAAGCTCAATGAGCTTTTGAGTGTTGCCCGTGACAATGATCGCCTGTTCGAGCGTGTGCGCAGGCTGGTATTGTCGGTTATGGAAGCAGAAACCCTCGATGATGTTATTGATGCCGTTGATGACAGTCTGTCCCATGATTTTCGTATCGATTATGTTTCCCAGATGCTGGTCTCGGATACCTTTGCCAATACGTCCCGAGTGCCTTGCCACACCAAAGCTGAGATAAACAGCGGCACTGGTATTTCTGATCTGTTGTCCGGTAATCGTGTGGTTTGCGGGCGGTTGCGGGAAAAAGAACTGAAGTTTCTATTCCCCAATCACTGGAAGCTGGTGAAATCCACCGCCGTTGTTCCGCTGCACCTAAAGCGCCCACTAGGCATTCTTGCTGTGGGTAGCAGGAATGAAGAAGATTTCCGTGCTGGTACCGGAACGGTATACCTGAGCTTTATTGGTGAAGTGGTTTCACGAGCCCTTGAAGCACTGGCAACACAAAAACCTGAGTGACAATTTGCTCTCAATGAGAAACTTCTCGCAATGAGTCAACAGAGTCGAGCCGGGCAGCTGGAAGCCTGGCAGAACTTTCTTCGCTATGAGCGGCAAATGTCGCCCAATACCTGTTCCGCCTATCTTCGTGATGTAAGAAAGCTTGAGAAACAATTAGAACAAAACGATCAGTGGAACAGTTTGAAAGAAGCGGATATTCGCAGAGCTATGGGCAACCTGCGAATGGAAGGTTTGGAATCCCGCAGCCTTCACCGCTGGCTATCTTCCATTCGCGGCTTTTATGAATTTCTTATGCGTGAAGGGCTGGCGGAAAATAATCCTGCTAAAAACCTTCAGGCTCCAAAGCGCTCCAAACCCTTACCGAAAGTACTCGATACCGACCAAGTATCCAGTATGCTGAATGTGACCAGCGATTCTCCTTTAACCATTCGTGATCATGCAATTCTGGAGCTGTTTTATTCGGCAGGGATTCGTTTGTCGGAACTGGTTGGGCTGGACTTGCTTGATATTGATCTCAGCTCTGGGCAGGCCATTGTTCTGGGTAAGGGCAAGAAAGAGCGTGTCACTCATATCGGTAGTAAAGCTGGAGAAGCTTTAAGGAAGTGGCTGAAAGTTCGGGGCAGTCTTGCCAAAGAAAATGAGACAGCGCTGTTTGTTTCACGCAATGGCAACAGAATCAGCCGCCGGCAGGTACAGGTTCGCATCAAAGAGTGGGGAAAGCAGCACGGGCTGGATACCCCGCTTCACCCTCATATGTTAAGGCACTCCTTTGCCAGTCATATTCTGGAATCAAGCGGCGAGCTGCGGGCTGTGCAGGAGTTGCTTGGTCACAGTGATATATCGACCACTCAGGTTTATACACATCTGGATTTTCAGCACCTGGCGGATGTGTATGACAAAACACATCCCCGAGCCCGCAAGAAAGACTGACATCGAGAAGAGCGTATAAGCGGTAGTAAATATTCGAAGCTACCCTATGGCTCTTTGTTTCAGTCAGACCACATCTTGTGCCTAAATCAATCCTCTGCTTTCTGACCGCCGTTTATGGCGTACTTGGGCTTTCTTCTCAATGTTATCTAGTAGCTATTAACGATATTGGCGAAGAGTTGGGTGTTACCAGTGGAGATATTCAGCTTTCCAATACCAGCCTTCATGTCGGTGCTCTTTTAGCTGTTGGAGCCGGACCTTTGATTGACAGGTTCGGGCGTAGAAATGCAGTTTTGATCGGTTTGGTTCTTTATATTCTTGCGGTTATTGGCTTGTCATTGATTAGTGAATACTGGCAACTGTTAGCTGTACGTTTGATTCTTGGGTTGGGTATGGGAGTTTTGATTACCGTGACCTTCCCGATAATGAATGACTGGACTAAGGCAAGTGAACATCAGAATGCACGCAGTTTGTCTGTTATCGTTGGATTAACCTGTTTACTGCCCATTGCTGTACCACTGGCTGCTGAACATATTTTGGGAACAGTGGGCTGGCGTATTCTGATGATGGTTTTGGTAGCTTACGGGTTCAGCCTATTAGTGTGGGCTTATTTCTTTGTTAAGGAATCATCGAGCGACACTGGCAGCCGATTGCTGGAAAAATGCAAAGCTTATGCAGAGTATGTGAGAAACCCGGATACTCGTTTTCTGCTGTTATCTATGGGAACCGCTATAGCCTCCTTAATAACTCTGTTGTCTTCGGTTCCTTTACTTCTTAAAGATGACTTTCATGTACAAGGTGAGGAAACAGCCTGGTTTCTGTCGTTTGTTCTGCTGATGAAGGGAATTGCCTGCCTGTGGAATTATTATTTGTCCCGATACTTTAAACCTGTCGGTATTCTTAAAGCCGCTTTGGTTATTCGCATACTTGTTGCTGCAGGGCTGTTTTTTAGCGAGAAAGATATTTGGCTTTTTGTGGTTTGGATTGCGCTGTTTTTGCTACCGGTTACGCTGATTTATATTTCCAGCAAAGCCATGCTGGTTGCTCGCAATCCTGATTCGGCAGGAACCGTGACATCGGCGTGTATTCTGACAGTTATGGTAATGGTTACAGTCACGACTTTTGTTCTGAGCTTCTTTGAATCGTCCATGAGCTGTATTGCAGGAATTATGATAGCTCTGAGTATTATTCCCTTTCTGGCTGGATTAAAAAGACGGCTGCCTATTTATAATTCATAGACAGCCGCAAGGAGAAACAGGTTAGTCGGATTTCTTTAGCAAAGTATCAATGGAGAGCTTTCCTGGCCCCCACAATACAACAGCAGCCAGCAAAGCTCCCCAGAGAAGGTGCAGAGTCATTGCGGCGGGAGCAATTTCTTCAAGACTTAGTACTGCTACAACATTCACAAAAGAAAGTCCGATGGCTCCAATCCGGCCGAAAAGGCCGAAGAACAGTAGAACAGGGAAAAACAGTTCGCCAAATGTACCAAGATAAGCAGCAGCTACCGGAGACAGGAAAGGTACGGCGTATTCGAGCTCAAACAAAAAGAGAGTTGTTTCCCAGTTGCTGATCTTGAGCCAGCCGGCAGCAAAGAAAACCCAGGCGATATACGCACGGGCACCTACAAGTGCAACGGGCTGCAGGTAGTCTAACAGTCGTTCAAAACTCTCATATACGTTGTACAGAGTCCTGAATGGTGATGCTTTGTTCATCGCTATCTTCCAGATGTTTTTATGTGTCAAGGTGTGTTGTTAATTGGAATTCTGTGACCAGATGCTCTCTAATGGCTTCAGGTAGCCAGCTTTCAAAGGCAAAAGGTTCGTATTGAATAGCTTCCAGAGCCTGCCCTAAAGGAGTGTGGTTTCTAATCAGGTTGATCCAGTTCTCTTCAGGAGCAAGAATTCTTTTGATGTGAACTTTCCATTGTTTTCTCCACATCAAAACGGTTTGACCGGTTTTGTTATCCAGCTTTTCTTTGGCTTGAGTGAGATATTTTTCTCTAAAGTCTTCATCAGCATGATGAGCCATCCAAATATCAAAAACAGGGTATTCAGATGTAACTGTTTTCAGTGTTGGATTACTAATTAGCAAGCCGCTTTCAGCTTCTTCTTCAGCCAGTAGCTGAAAAGATTCCGTGCTTATCTGAACGTTCCCTGCTCTTTCACATTGATGATGCAACCAGTCCAGTGTGGCGCAGTCAGGTATATAGGGGTATTCATCCGCAATGGGATGCTTTGTCAGCCATGCAGGAAATTCTTCTCCCCACTCTGCCCAGTCTCCCTGTGTTGGGGGAGCTGCAGTAATAAAGTCACGGCTGAGCACTTTGAATGAATCTTCACCAACAAGTTGTTCGATTGTTGGAAAGCTCAGGGCTAGCGAGCGGGCAGCGTTGGCTAATAAATTACGTTGATAGACTTCAAGTCCATTTTTCTCGAAATCCGAATGGGGTTCTTGGCTTGCTATGGCCCCCATTAAAAGAGGTTGATAGTTCATAGCGCAACACTCTGAACTTTCTGGTGCAAAGTGTTTTCAGGAAATGTATCGCTGGCTATAGCGCGTGCTTTATCGGCTTCATCTAATAGCACTTGCCATTCCGGAAGGTCAGTATCCCATTCAATCAATGTGGGCACAGAGCCAAAATGATTTAAGGCTGATCGGTAAGCATCCCAGACAACATCTGAAACCTGACGACTATGGTCATCAATCATGATTTCCCCTGCAGGAGCAGGAGTACAGCCGGCGAGATGGATTTCGCCTACGGCATCAGCAGGAACGCGCTCAAGCCAGTTTTCTATGCTGGTAAGAATATCGCTACGGGTAATGACATTGCCTGAGCTGGCATTAAAGGCGTTCACTGCAAGGTTATTAATATCCACCAGTAAACGACAGCCGGTTCTATCTACTAATGCGCTGAGAAACTCTGTTTCTTCAAGCGTGTTGCCTTCTGGTGTGATGTAGGCAGAGAGGTTTTCTACAAGTAACTGTCGGCCGATTTTATCCTGAACCCGTGACACGTTTTCGGCCAGCGTGGTCAGGGAGTCATCGTCAAAAACAATAGGCAGCAAATCCCCGGCGTGGCGAACCTGGTGATCCAGTTCACCCCAGGTAAAGGCCGCATGCTCGGAAACAAGAACAGGTTTTGTCCATTCGATAAGATGAGCAAACTTATCGAGAAAATAATCGGGAATGCCCGCATCGGAGCCGAGCCCCATTGATGTGCCATGAATGCTGAGGGGGTAGTGTTCAGCAACATCTCTCAGCACTTCAATAGTGGCTCCGCCGCGGGCGAAAAAGTTTTCAGCATGAACTTCAACAAAGTCCAGGTTTGCTGGGTGAACCAAGGCATCATGGTAATGGACATGTCTCAGGCCAACACCAACAGGAACCCGGGATTGTGACCATGAATAACTCATAATGCCCTGCTCCGATTATGCCCGTTCTTTAAAGATTTTCTTCGCTTCAGCCTTGCTGTAACCGCCAAGCTCTTTGCAGGTGCCTTTGGCAACAGTTTTCCATTCGCCAATATCGTTGTCAGTCTTTGCCTGTGCTGCACAGGAATGGGTTCCTGCCAGGTTGGCACAATCATTCTGGCCGGCTTTGGCAATGCCATAACATTTTTCCTTGGATGCAGCCTGTGCAGTAGAAACGGCTCCAGTTGCAAGAACAGCAGCGAGTCCGGCGGTGATAAGAGCTTTATTTTTCATGGTTAAATCCGTTATCTGTTATTTTCGTTGATCAAGGTGCTTCTGAACCCAACTGGCCACAGCTGTTTGTGGTTGAGCTCCGCTGAGTTGGTCCACGGCCTGCCCTTTATGAAGCAGAACCAGAGTGGGAACTCCACGAATTCCGAATCGGCTTGCCAGAACTCCGTGGTCATCAACATTGGCTTTTGCTGACGTTACTTCTGGAGCAAAGGACTCGGCGACTTTTCCAAAAACAGGAAGCATTAGCTGGCACGGCGCACACCAGGGAGCCCAGAAATCAACAAGAGTCCACTCAGACTCTGATTTGATTTGGTCAAACTGGGCCGTACTCTCCAGTTCCAAAACACTCATTTTGAAACCTCCCTTCTATGTACTTTGATTTGAGCGGTGTGGATTCACACCGCTCACTGTTTTTGTAGTGTCTTATCTTTCGAGAAGTTCTTTGGCACCGATGGTGCGAATTTCTGGCCAATTGCGATCAGCCTTGGCGATGTTGCCTGGGATATCTTTTACCCAGCGCTTTTGAACATCAGAGTTCAGATTGAGATAGAGTTTGTTATCAACAACCTTCCAGGCATTTGGATCACCATCAAACTTCTTCTCAAGGCTTGCACCGAAGGCACAGTAACCACCATATTGCGGCGCAAAGCGGCTTGGGTCGGCACGAAAGGTGTCTCTGTTTTCAGCGCTGGAAAACTTGAAAATGGCGTTCTTGAAAGTGGCCATGTACTCACCAGAACCTTTGGTTGGCTTTCCGGAAGTGAAGTAACTCACAGGATCGTAACCGTGCAGCGCAACATCATTGGCATCAGCGTTCATATCTGCATCAGCGGCAAACGTGGTGCCGGCAAAAACCAATACAGAAACTGCAGCCAGTGATTTGATTGAATTCTTTACGAAGGACATGTCCATCTCCACTTCTATAAGTTGTTATGCATCAGTGCATGGAGAAACTATAAGAAGGGATGGCAGCTGTTTTGGTTCAGATCGTCTTTGGTTTGATTCAGATAATCCAGATGTGGCTTAGCGGTGTTTAATTGACACTAGACATAAAAAAAGCCGGTCAGACGACCGGCTTCGGAGAACTATGAAAGTTTGTCAGATTACTTCTCGTAACCTGAGTAGCGGCTGAAACTTTGAGACATGCTCTTACCGCTGCGGGTCTCTGCAACCAGTTTGAATGGGCCTGGGGCAGCAAGATTGCTGATAACAACGCGGCCATTGTTGTTCGTCATGTATTCACGACGCAGGTCACCACTGGAGCTGTAGAGCTTAACCTTGGCGTTGGCTGCAGGCTGACCATCCTGGTAAACAAGTACACGTACAGAAGAAGCTGGAGTCTGCTGGGTGTACATCATTGGCTGTCCGGCCTGAGCGTTAAGGCTCAGAAAAGGAGCGGCGGCCAGTACGGAGAAAAGAGACGCTTTCAGTAACTGCTTCATGATATCCATCCTTGTATTTAGATCTAAATCGTGTCGACAGGGAGTTCCCATTTCTATTTATCGCGCTCTATGGGAATAATTTGAGCGACCCTGTTTACGATCCTAAATATAGGTAGCTGGACAGTATGAACTGGTTCAAATAGTCTTTTATTTGATTCAAATCGTCCGGTTCAAAAAACAAAAGGGCTCTCTATTGGATAAGCTTTCCCGAATTTTGGGGCAATTTACTGTTTCTGCAGGGGTTTTTTATTCTGGCCAGCTGTGTGGATTGTCTTCGTTTGATGACCCAAAAAGCCAGACCGGCCATATTCATTTATTAAAACAGGGGCGCCTGGAGGTCACCGAGCCGGGACAATCTCCCCAGGTTTTGGAAGGGCCTGCTCTACTGTTCTACCCCCGGCCAGTAGCACACCAGATAAAGGCTGATGATGCTGACAATACGGAAATTGTCTGTGCATCAGTGCTCTATGGAGCTGGGCCGGATAACCCTCTGGCTTCATCTCTTCCCTCTGTGGTGACTGTACCTCTTAAAGGGCGTGATGACAGGCTTGGCTGTGCTGTGGAATGGTTGTTTGAAGAAGCCTTTGCAGCACGCTGTGCCCGGCAAGTGGTCATGGATAGATTGTGTGAAATCATGATTATTCAGCTTTTGCGGGGAGTGATGGAGGCTGGAGACGTTGATGGGGGGATGTTGGCTGGGCTTTCTCACCCTCAGGTTTCACGGGCAATTGATGCCATACACAATAATCCCCAGAAAAACTGGTCTTTACAGGAGCTGGCTGAAGTGTCTGCTATGTCCCGTTCCCGGTTTGCAGAATTGTTCAGGGAAACTGTAGGGCAAACCCCTGGAGACTATCTGACTTCCTGGCGCATTGAGTTGGCGAAAGCCCTGCTGAAAAATGACAAACCTGTAGGCTGGGTTGCCAATGAGGTGGGTTATGATACGGCTTCCGCTCTGGCCCGGGTATTTCGTAAGAAGAATGGTGTTTCTCCTCGAGAGTGGCTAAACAAGTTGCAGGAAAATGAATGATTCAGCTGATTACTTTCGATTTGGATGACACGCTTTGGGATAACGGACCGGTTATCCGTAAGGCCGTTAAAGAGTGTTATGGCTGGCTGCTGAATAAATGCCCTGAGCTAGAAGGTGTTTACGACTCTGTTTCTTTAAACAATTTGAAAGATGAAATCAAAAGCACCATGCCCGAGCTGGCTCACCGGGTGAGTGAAGTGCGTGTGGTGGGTATGAAAATGGCGTTGGAGCGTGTTGGCTATCAGTCAGCTGAAGCTATGTCGCTGGCTCGAGAAGCATTTGAAGTGTTTCATCACTGGCGCCACCAGATTGAACTGTTTGAAGGTGCGGAAGATGTTCTGGAACAGCTTGCTGAAAAGTATCCACTTGCAGTGGTAACCAATGGCAACGCTGATGTGGCTCATTTAGGGTTGGGCAAGTATTTCCAGTTTTCAGTGAGTGCTGAAGATATGAATCGCAGTAAGCCGGATCCTGTCGTATTTATGCGTGCTTTAGAGCTCGCAGGCGTTAAACCAGAAAATACAATTCATGTAGGTGATAACCTGATAACCGATGTCCAGGGAGCATCTGATGTTGGCATGAAAACAATATGGTTTAACCCTGGGAAGACTCAAAAAGAAGAGGGAAGCAGTAAGCCGAACGGTGTCGTGCATTGCTTGAAAAGTATTCCTTTAGTGATTGGGGAACTTGTGTAAGGGGGTGGTAAACAGGCTGTAAATGTTTGTTCTTGTAAATTTTTATTCCATTTGCGGTTAAATAATGTTCTATTGACCTGTGTGGGTTGTATTGAACTACCAACTACAAACATCATACCCGCGCAAAAAAAATACACACACACGCAAGGATAGACAATGCGAACTGCTTTTAAGCTGGCCGCCGGCATCGCCATGAGCGCCATTGCTGCTGTATCTCAGGCGCAAATCAAACCTTCTGTTATCTACGACATGGGCGGTAAGTTTGACCGTTCCTTCAACCAGGCCAGTTACACTGGTGCTGAAGCCTTTAAGAAAGAAACCGGTATAAACTACACTGACTTTGAAATCACCAATGAAGGTCAGCGCGAGCAGGTTATGCTTCGTTTTGCTCAGCGTGGTTTCTCTCCCATCGTTGTAGCTGGCTTCCAGCAAGCACCCATTGTTGAAAAAATTGCCAAGCAATTCCCAGACACTCATTTCGTTATGATCGACTCCGTTGTTGATCTGCCAAACGTACGTTCCGTTATCTTCAAAGAGCAAGAAGGTTCCTTTCTGGTTGGTGCACTGGCCGCTATGAAGAGTAACAACAACGCTGTTGGCTTTATCGGTGGTATGGACATTCCTCTGATCCGCAAGTTTGGTTGTGGTTATGAGCAGGGCGCCAAGTACATCAACAAAGATGCAACTGTTCTGGCAAACATGACTGGTACCACTCCTTCTGCCTGGAACGATCCAACCAAGGGCGGTGAGCTGGCGAAGGCTCAGTTTGATAAGGGCGTTGACGTAATTTACGCAGCAGCAGGTGGCACCGGTGTTGGTGTTTATCAGGCCGCTGTTGATGCTGGCAACCTCGCTATCGGCGTAGACAGCAACCAGAACTACCTGCACCCAGGCAAGATGCTGACCTCCATGGTTAAGCGTGTTGATCTGGTAACCAAGACTGCTTTCGAAGACGAAATGAACGGCAAGTTCACTGCCGGTCTGCAAGTTGTTGGTCTGAATGAAGGTGGCGTTGACTGGGCTCTGGACGAGTACAACCGTGACCTGCTGACTGAAGCTGATATCAAGCGTATGGACGAGATCCGTAACGGCATTATTGCCGGTGATATCAAGGTGCACAACTGGGAAGACACTCAGTCCTGCACCTACTAATTGATCCAAACCGCTGTATAGAGATCAGCTGTGCCGGCATTTTTGCCGGCACAGCTGTCTTCAAATACCGGGTTAACCCGGGCTTTGTGACTTAAAGACCTCTCCTGTTGTTCAGGAAAACAGACCGGCCAAAATCAACCAGTTTCTGGCATAAAACCGGTCAGGTAATCAGGTATGACTGCACCTGCAATAGAACTCAAATCCATTAATAAACGGTTTGGCCCGGTTTGGGCGAACCGTGATATCGACCTTAAGGTTATGCCGGGTACAGTGCATGGCATTGTTGGCGAAAACGGCGCCGGTAAATCGACCTTAATGTCCATTCTTTATGGTTTTTATACTGCTGATACTGGCCAGATTCTGGTCAACGGGCAGCAGATAAATATCCAGAACAGTCAGCAGGCTATCGCAGCTGGCATTGGTATGGTGCATCAGCACTTCATGCTCGTGGAGCCTTTCACTGTTCTTGAAAACGTGATGCTGGGAATGGAAGGGCAGGGGTTATTGTCCCGTGCTCGCAGTAAAGCTCGTAAAGCTCTGAACGAGATTGCATCTCGCTATGGCCTGGATATTGATCCTGATGCCGTTGTTGGAGACCTTCCTGTTGGCTTGCAGCAGCGCGTAGAGATTCTTAAAGCGTTGTATCGCGGTGCAAAGATTCTGATTCTTGATGAACCCACGAGTGTTTTGACTCCCCAGGAAACAGGTCAGCTGTTTAATATTCTTGAGTCTCTGCGTAGCCAGGGCGTGACGGTTCTGCTGATCACCCACAAACTGCGGGAGATTATGGCGATTACCAATCATGTGTCTGTTATGCGTGCAGGCAAGATGGTTGCCCATCGTGATACGGATGAAACCAATCCTGAAGAGCTGGCTGAGCTGATGGTAGGCCGTAAAGTTCTTCTGAAGGTTGATAAGCAACCAGCCTGCCCCGGTGAAAACCGGATGACAGTTGATAAAATCGGTTATGTCGATAACCGTGGTGTACGACTCCTGAAAGATATCAGCTTCTCCCTGCGCTCTGGTGAAATCCTAGGTGTTGCCGGTGTAACTGGCAATGGGCAGTCAGAACTTATGAAAGTTCTTTCCGGTGCTCTACAACCTTCCGATGGTTCCGTGTCTTTGGAAACAAGATCTGGAGTTCGTGTTCTGAAAGTCGGTGAATGGCCAGATGCCGGGCAGATGCGTGATTACGGTATGGGGCATGTTCCGGAAGATCGTCTGCAGCAGGGCGTTGTAAAGAGCTTCGATGCCAGTGAGAACGCCATTCTTGGTTATCACGACAAAGAAGAATACGGCACCCCACTGCTCAAACCTGAAAACATCGTGAATGCCACTCTTGAAATGATGGAGGCATACGACGTTCGTCCTCAGTTGCCTTCTCTCAAAACCGCAAACTTCTCCGGTGGTAACCAGCAGAAGCTGGTGCTTGCTCGGGAGATGATGAAAGAACCGGATATTCTGCTGATTGGTCAGCCTACCCGTGGTGTGGATATTGGTGCGATTGAATTTATTCACCGGAATCTGATTGCTGCCCGCGATAAAGGCGCTGCTGTATTGCTGGTTTCTGTGGAGCTGGATGAAATCCTGTCTCTGGCAGACCGCATCATTGTTATGAATGACGGTGCCATTACTGGTGAGGTTGTTGCCAGTGAAACCAATGAAACAGAACTGGGTGTTCTGATGACATCTACAGCCGACGCTGATGCTCCCGTTTTTGAGGGCAAGGGCAACAGCGGGAAAGAAAAGAAAAAAGAGGAGGCTGTAGCATGAGTCAGCTGGCCGCGGTCGAAAGCCCACGCTGGGTAAGAATCGGCCTGATACCTTTACTGCAGTTGGTGCTGGCATTAGCAGTATCCAGCTTAGTGGTGCTGATGATTGGAGAAGATCCAGTCAGAGCATTTAAGATTATGATTCACGGTGCCATCAGTACCGAATTTGGTGGCTTGAGTAATACCTTGTATTACGCCACCAACTTTATTTTCACTGGTCTGGCTGTTGCGGTGGCCTTCCATGCCGGTTTGTTCAATATCGGTGGTGAAGGTCAGGCATACGTCGCTGGTTTGGCAGTGGCTCTTGTCTGCCTGACTTTTGACAGCACTCTGAATGTCTGGTTTATCGCGCCGTTGGTGGTAATTGGCTGTGCCGCATTCGGTGCGCTCTGGGGCGTTATTCCGGGCTATCTGCAGGCCAAGCGTGGTTCCCACATTGTTGTAACCACAATCATGTTTAACTTCATTGCTACGGCTTTGATGAGTTATGCGCTGGTGGTGTGGATTTCTCCTCTGGGCGGTAACTCCACTGATAGCCGCTACTGGGCTTCTGATGCTGTGATTCCCAAGGTTCATGAGATTGCTCCGAGCCTGGGTTTTGAAGCCTCGTTCTCTCTGTTAAGCCCTGTACTGCTGGTAGCTCTGGCCTGCTGTGCTCTGGTCTGGATATTGATCTGGCGTACCCGTTTGGGCTTCGCTATCCGTACTGTGGGTAGCAACCCTAATGCGGCAACTTACGCTGGTATTAATGCCAGCCGGATCATCATTATCACAATGGCGATTTCCGGTGCTCTGGCAGGGATGATGGCTTTCAATGAAGCTTATGCCGCTCAGGGACGACTGATTCTGAATTTCACCAGCGGTTTCGGTTTTATGGGTATTGCTGTTGCGCTGATGGGTCGTAATCATCCTTTCGGTATTGTACTGGCTTCTCTGCTGTTTGGTGCTCTGTACCAGGGCGGAACGGAACTGCAGTTTGAAATTCCTTCTATCAGCCCTCAGATGGTTCTGGTTATTCAAGGTCTGGTGGTGTTCTTTACCGGTGCGCTGGATCGTTTGATCCGTGAACCTGTAGAAGCACTTTTCCAGCGTCGTGCAATTGCCAACGCTAACGCAGCCGCAGCAGGAGGAAACTGAAATGGATATGTTTGATCAGCTTTTCTCCCTGCTGGGAGCCTCTATCCGCATGGCAACACCGCTTATTTTTGCGGCCATGGCGGGCATTTATTCTGAGCGTTCTGGCGTTGTCGATATCGGCCTTGAAGGCAAAATGCTGTTTGGTGCTTTTGCGGCAGCCGTCGTGAGTTTTGAAACTGGCAATCCATTCTTTGGATTACTGGGAGGCATTGCTGTCTGTATTTTACTGTCGATTATGCATGGTTTTGCATCAGTGAAGATGCGTGGGGATCAGGTAATTTCCGGTTTGGCGGTAAACTTCTTGGCTTCCGGTTTAACGGTTACTCTGGGACACGCTTGGTATAGTCAGGGCGGTTTGACCCCAGCTCTTACGAATGCGCAGCGCTTTACAGGTATTACTTTGCCTGGGGCCGAGTGGTTGGGGGAAAATATTCCGGTTATCGGACCATTCTATGAACAGGTAATTTCCGGGCACAACATTCTGGTTTATATCGCCTTTGGTGTTGTGGCGTTGACTTACTGGACACTGTTCAGCACTCGCTTTGGCCTGCGCCTGCGTGCAACAGGTGAAGAACCCAATGCTGTAGACAGTGCTGGTATCTCTGTGGCGTGGGTACGTTACCGTGCGGTTATTATTGCCGGTGTGCTGTGTGGTTTTGCCGGTACTTATCTGTCTATTGCCCAGAATGCGGCGTTCCAGCGGGAGATGACTTCCGGTCGCGGCTATATTGCTCTGGCAGCCGTTATTTTTGGTAAATGGCATCCTCGTGGAGCTTTAGCGGCCTGCTTATTGTTTGGTTTCCTGCAGGCTATGGAAACCCGCATGCAGAATGTGGAGATTCCAATGGTTGGTGAACTGCCTAGCCAGTTGTTCTCTGCTATTCCTTACATAATTACTGTCGTTTTGCTGGCAGGGTTTATAGGGAAGGCTATTGCACCTAAGGCTGTGGGTGTGCCTTATGTGAAGGAGAGATAATCTCTCTGCATATACTCCAAAAAAACGGCAGGGTAATTCTTTTACCCTGCCGTTTTTTATTCCGGTATCAGGTTTCGTAACCTTGTTCCCAGAATGCAATTTCCATACGGGTGGCATCACGGAACAGCTTTTTCACCCGCTTTGCCATCTGACTTTCGGGAGAGATTTCAGCCAGCAGCTCATCCAGCTGGTTTACGGTATCAACGACGGATGCCTGATACTCTTCACCACTGTATGTTTCAATCCATTCCCTGTAGGGGTTACCTTCAAGCACTGTGTCTTCATGGTTGGCTAGCCACTTACCAATAACTCCATAACCGATAGAACAGGGAGCCAAGGCTGCATAAAGATCTGTCAGAGAGCCGGATTGGCCGGCATCCAGCACAAGGCGGGTATAGGCAACAGTGCCAGTCGCTTCAGGGATTGCCTGCATATCCTCCTCAGTCAGCCCCCAGTTTTTGCAGTATTCCACATGCAAACGGGATTCGTGACCAATCAAACCCTGCAGAGCTTCCATGGGTTTTTGCATGGCAGCAAAGTTATCGCTTTTATACACCGCCAGAGCATAGGCCCGGGCAAAGTGAATCAGGAAAAGGTAATCCTGTTGCAGGTAGTGCCGGAATGCGGCCTCTGGCAGAGTGCCATTGCCCAGTTCTCTTACAAAGCGATGCTTTGTGTATTCTTCCCAGTCGCTTTCACAGCTGTTAATCAAGTCAGAAACTTTCACGGACTTTCATTCTCCCAGTAGGCATGAAAATGATGAACTGGACCATGGCCGTTGCCGATAGAGAGATCATCAGCTTTGGCGATAGCCTGTGCGATGTAATCTTTTGCCTGCTTCACAGCTTCGGTAAGTTCAATACCACGGGCAAGCAGTGCAGTAATAGCAGACGACAGAGTACAACCGGTACCGTGAGTGTTTTCTGTTGGGAAGCGTGGAGATGACAGACGGTGCAGAGTTTTGCCATCGTGGAACAGGTCAACGCTTTCTTCGCCACCCAGGTGGCCACCTTTGATAAGAACTGAACGGCTTCCCAGCGCCAGCAGTGGTTCAACCATGTCTTCCATTTCTTCAATGGTTTCCGGGATACTGGTGTTCAGCAGCACGGCAGCTTCCGGCAGATTGGGTGTAATCACTGTTGCCATGGGAATGAGGCACTCTTTCAGAGTGTTAATGGCATCATCCTGAAGTAGTTTGTCTCCACTGGTAGCAACCATTACCGGGTCAACAACAAGCAGTTCTACATTATTTTCTTTTAAACCTTCAGCAACGGCACGAATCATGGGCTCCTGGCTCAGCATGCCAATTTTTACGGCATTAACCGGAATGTCTGAGAATACAGAATCCATCTGGGAGCGGATAAATTCCGGAGTAACATCGAAAATGCCCTGCACACCGATAGTGTTCTGGGCTGTGAGGGCGGTGATGACTGAACAGCCATAGGCGCCAAGTGCGGAGAAGGCTTTAAGATCGGCCTGGATTCCAGCGCCGCCACCACTATCGGAACCGGCAATTGTGAGAGCAATAGGGGTATGATTCATTGTGTACCGTTACGCCGTGTTCTACAGCGACTGTTAATGAATTTTGTGGGAAAGCAGGATTCTAACCCATGCATGCATTGTATCTGTATAGTTATGGATATAAATGGGAGGGGGGAGCTATGTCCGATTCTGTTATCGAATTATTAAAATCACACCGTTCCATTCGAAAATTTACCGATCAACCGGTAGATGAAGATCAGGTCAGGGAATTGATCAGGGCCGGTCAGAGTGCTGCTACCTCCAGTAATTTGCAGGGAGTCAGTGTTATCCGGGTAAGAAATCCGGATACCCGGGCCAGTATTGCCGAGCTTGCCGGGGGGCAGAGCTACGTGGAATCAGCAGCCGTGTTTTTCATGTTTTGCGCCGACCTGAACCGTTCCGGTTACTGTTGCGAAACCCAGGGCGGCAAGCTGGCTGACGGGATGACAGAGCACTTTATTATCGCCACCGTTGATGTCGCTCTGTTTGCCCAGAATGTTGCCGTTGCTGCAGAATCAGAAGGGTTGGGTATCTGTTATATCGGTGGAATTCGCAATAATCCTGCAAAAGCCAGTGAATTGCTGGAACTGCCAGAAAACGTTTATCCAGTATTTGGTATGTGTATTGGTTATCCCGACCAGAACCCCGATACCAAGCCTCGCCTGCCTGTGGATATGGTTTTGATGGAAGAAACCTGGCAGCCGGTACAACAGGATATGCTTGATGAATACGATGCCACGATGCGGGAATACTACAGAAAACGCAGTGGTGGGAAGCTGAACCGAACCTGGAGTGCCGATATGGAAGCTCTTCTGGGGAAGGAGTCCCGTCCTCATATGAAAGAGTTCCTCAGCAGCAAAGGCTTTAAGATGCGGTAGCCTAAACTGGGAAGAGTATGCATGGATGATGACTCTTCTCAGGTGACGTATGGACTCCGGATCACGCCCTCCCTTACAAAGGCGCCCATCCTACATAGTAAGAAAGTGGAAATCCCTCTCAGCAAAAATGGGAGGAGTTGTCAGGCAGGCTGGCAGGCCGGTTTCCCGTGCCAGCTCTCGATCTACTTTGGTTTCTAGAGACAGTAAAACCAGCTTCAAGGATTTACCCCTGCCTGAACGAATGTCATCCATCCATGAGGAGGATGAAACTGGATCGTTTATTAATGGTTCCCGGAACCCTCTTCGAAAAATTGCTAGCCAGCCTGAAACTAAAATGCCAAATCGTGACGTTGGGGGATCTTTTGAGAACCTAACTCTGCATTTGCCACCTCTTGTGGAGGAGAGTGAATTAAAAGATGTATCGGGCTCCCTCAGAAAAGAACTCTATAAACCCAGAAGGAAAAAAGGTTCGGCTCGCCTGGAAAAGCTTGTTCATCACTATATGGAAAAACACTATCCCGGAAGGTTTCCCCTGAGTTATGCACGAGCAGTGGTGCAGATAGCAGACTGTCGATGTGAGGCACAGAGAAAAACATTCCCAGACAGCTGCTTTATTGAGATTGGCCATGTTCTGGCCATGCTTGACGAAGGCTGCACAATTTGTGGGCTGGATGATTGCCTGGATACACCTCTCTCGGCTTTGCTGTTTTTGAGTGCAGTACGCAAGCAGGGTAACCCTTCTGAAGCCTAATGAGCTGGAGGTTCTTATTGATCATGAGGTGTACCACTCTGACAGTGATTTATTGGTTCGAGCCATTTCTCCAGAGAATTTATATCGATACCTGAATGAGGGAGAGGGACGCCTGGCTGCAGAAGCGGCGGACTATCTTGTTGAGCGCTCTCAAGCTGGTAAAGGCGCAGCTGAAGCACTTACTGGTGCACGGAAAGATCGGCATAAGTCACCCGCTAGCGAAGAGGGTTATCAGCGGTGCAAGGTCTTCTACGAGACTCTCAACAGGAAACTCAGGGAGAAATGGATTAAACAAGCTGAACCTTTAATACGTGCTATGCAGGAGACTTGCAGGGAAAGAGAAGCTGAAATGGAGTGGCTTGGGGAATCGTTTGCCAAACTTTTAGCTGCTCCTGAAAACTGTCATTTGAGTCGTCGGGAACTATGGAGATTGCAGAAAGCATTTGATGCTGTGCCAGATAACCTGGCATCAGAAGCATCTGCCCGTGCTCTTGTGAGCCGGGTTGTTCAGGCGCTGGCCGCACGTTATGCCATTTATACTTCAGAATCTGCAAGGGTTCCGAGTTCAGTGAATCAGGCAACTTGCAGATCTGTTCAGGCAGCGTATGAAGTTCCTCTGGGTTCAGTGCAGGAATACGGAGAGGCTGTCAGGTCATGTGATGACCTGTCTGCGATGTTTGTGCTTCGCCTTCGTCTTCTCGCTTTGTCAGATACGGGAAGCACTGTGCATACGGATATCTGGAAGCGAAGGTTTAAAGAACTGGTTTGTGAGTACTTTGCCGATGAGCGCATTAAAAATCATGCTGCGGGATCCGGAGAGAGTCTGAAAGCAGAGATACTTGAATGGGTTGAGCATTACATTCCTTCCGGTATGGCTAAGCCCCGGTCAAAGCATTACCCACTGGAAATTGAAGAGTTGCAAAATCTTGCTGGTCCTTATTCAAGGAAGGCTGCTGAGGATTTTTTACCATTTTGCCAGAAGATAAAGAAGAGAATGCTTATGGCTCCGAGTGTGCTTGGTTTTGCAGATAAAGAGGGGGAGTGGCAGGTAAAAGACCTTGAGGAATGGGCAAGTTCACTAACCCCATCATCTGTTAGCGGCGAGCTACCTGAAAGTATTTATGACGAGATTGCATGGCAGATGCTAACAGTCTGGAAAATGAGAAAGAAGGTGCAGGAGTTACCAGAGTGGTTAAGGAGGTATGGGCCTTCCCAGGAAGAGCTGACAAAAGGTGTGCAGCGAATGGTTACAAAATCTACTGATATGTGCCGAAGGCACTATGAGCCGGTATTTCTGCCGAAAGGGCGAATACAGTGAGCAGATAGACAACGCCCCGCATAAGCGGGGCATTTAAAGAAATACGTCTGTTATTATTCTTTTTATTAGTATTCTTCTTATTCGACTTGTCTTGTTTACAGGCTTTATTCTTGTTGGTGTTTTTCTTCTTATTTAGCCTGATGGAATGATTCTCTTAGTGGAACCTTGTTTCCCTCTTTTGCACTTATAATAGAGCAGGTACCGTGCCAGAAAATGAAATCCGTTGTGTACCAAGGGATAGCGCCGATACATACATTTTCTTCTATACACAGGTTGTTACATTTCCTGAAGTTATATACGTGAGTGTTACCTTGAGTGTTACCTTGTCGTGTAACGGGTAACACTTACGACTGCTCAGGT
Organism: Parendozoicomonas sp. 2304DJ65-17; assembly: GCF_058148445.1. Lineage (NCBI taxonomy): Bacteria > Pseudomonadati > Pseudomonadota > Gammaproteobacteria > Oceanospirillales > Endozoicomonadaceae > Parendozoicomonas > Parendozoicomonas sp. 2304DJ65-17. Next base: position 983,185 of record NZ_JBYVJV010000001.1, on the reverse strand, counting down.
GTATCGGTGATGTGATGGAAGTCTATGGTTTCTTCCTGTTCTCCTGCGTGGTCATCGTCGAAGGTGGCCATATCGAACTCATTTTCACTCTTGGCAACAATGCAGGTAACCGCACAATCGCCGGTTACGTTTACAGCGGTTCTCACCATATCGAGTAAACGATCAACGCCCATAATTATGGCGATACCTTCCAGTGGCAGGCCAACCTGCTGCAGAACCATAGCCAGCATAATCAGGCCAACCCCTGGAACCCCGGCTGTACCAATAGAGGCCAGAGTTGCTGTAAGAATCACGGTGAGGTAATCACCCAACGTCAGGTCAATGCTGAACGCCTGGGCTATAAAAACGGTTGCGACTCCCTGCATCATCGCTGTGCCATCCATATTGATGGTGGCTCCTAGTGGGATGGTAAAAGATGCTACGCGATTGCTGGCTCCCAGCCGGCGGCTTACGGTTTCCATGGAAACAGGAATAGTGGCACTGCTTGAGGATGTGCTGAATGCAAACAGAAGGGCATCTTCCATCTTTCGCATAAAACGAATCGGGTTTAGTCCACCGAGGAAACGCAGCAAAATGAAGTAGGTGATACAAACATGCAGGACGAGAACCCCGAGCAGCAGGAAGAAGTACTTTATAAGATTAAATATTGCGTCAAATTCAATGGTAGTGAACAAACGTGCCATCAGGGCAAACACACCATAGGGAGCTAGGTTCATCAGCAGGGTGACTAATTTCATAATAACTTCATTAAGGCTGATGAAAATATCGGCGATGGGCTGGCCTTTTTTGCCCGATGCGGCAATGGATATACCGAATAGCAAAGCAAAAACAATAATCTGCAAGGCATTCCCTTTGGCCATAGCTGCGATGGGATTGCTGGGAAACAGATTGATCAGAACATTACTGAGAGGCGGAGCTTCCTGTGGGGTAAAACCAGCGGCACTTTCAAGGTTTGCACCAACGCCGGGCTCAACCAGAAGAGCGGCCGCTATGGCCATGCTTATGGCGACACATGTCGTGAGAATGTAAAGGGCAACAGTTTTCAGCCCCAGTCGGCCAAGGGTTGAAGCATCTTTCAGTGTGCAGGTGCCGCAGACAAGGGAAACAAAAATCAGCGGAACAACCAGCATTTTCAGGCAAGTGACGAAAATTTTGCCGAGAATAAGTAACAGGCCATCCGTTATATAGGTTGTGACAAACGGGCTTTCTGGAAATAACAAACGCAGTAAGAAGCCAACCAGAATACCGGTCACCATGCCGATAACAACTTTGGTTGTCAGGGAAAATTTGCCCTGGCCCATGACACCATCCTCAAAAAATAACCAAGGCAGTATAGGTGGTGGTTTGATAGATGATGCGTGTCAGGGACGGGAGTTAAAGAGGAATACTTAATGTTGGTCAGGGTTCTTGGGTGTGGAGAAGCTTCCGATCCATTTCATGCCAACTCATCTGTTGTGGTTGAACAGGATGGCTGGCGGCTGGTCATAGATCTTGGCTATTCCGCAGCCCAGCAGTTGTTTCGGTTTTATTCGGGAACCGATGATATTGATGCCATCTACTTCACACACGCCCATCTTGACCATTGCTTTGGCTTTGGTCCTTTACTGGTAAGGCTGGCTTTTCGTGGCCGCAGCAAGCCTTTGCAGGTGATCTGCAACAAAGACAGCCTCGAAAGACTGCAGGAACTGGTCAAAAGTGCATTCTGGGGAATGGGGGATGTCAGAATGTTCGAGCTGATCTGGCAAACCACAGATCAACTGCGCCAATCTGGCCCTTTTTCTCTCAGTTTTGCTCCGACGCGCCACAGTGTTACCAATCATGCGGTTCTGGTGGAAGGTGAACAGCAGCTGTTTTATAGCGGGGATGGCTATATTGGAGAGCAGGCTGGAAGTCTGCTTGCTGGGGCAGAAACCGCTTTTGTAGAAACATTTGCTGATGTCCAGGAGGCTGCAGGCTTATGGCATGGCCACTTGCCCCGCTCGCTGGAGCTGGCGAAGAAACACCCCGAAACACAGTTTTTTCTTTATCACGTTCGAGAAGATCTGCGTGAGGCCGTTAAATCTTATGTAGAGGGCATGTCTGGGGTTTTCGTGCCGGAAGGTGGAAACGTGATCAGAATCGGGACAAGCGATGGATAAAGAGATCAGAGAGCGTTTGCTGGGGGCTGAGCAGATAATTCGGGATGCTGGCGCTATGGCTGCCGACTTTTTTCGTCAGCGCAGCAGTCTGAACATCCAGTCTAAAGGTCTGCAGGATTTTGTTTCCGAGGCTGATCGGCAGGTTGAACTGTCTATCCGCAATGCACTCAATGAGTTATGGCCAGATGACCAGATTCTTGGCGAAGAGTTTGGCGGGCAGGATGAATCTCTCTATGAAGGCTTTACCTGGGTGATAGACCCCATCGATGGCACCAGCAATTTTATCCATGGTATCCCCGTCTACTGCGTGCTTCTGGCTTTGGTAAAGGATGGTGAAACTGTTATCGGTTTAACCTTCGACCCAGAGCACAACGAACTGTTCAGTGCCACAAAAGGTTTTGGCGCGAACTTAAACGGTGTTCCCTTAACTCAGGGCGTGGATAAAAAACCGGAAGAAGCCCTCTTTTCTATTGGCTCATCCATAAAACCAGAGCTGGAACAATTCTATGGTGTAGGTGCCGACATGCTGTCATCGGGAATTGATTTCCGGAGGGTGAACTGCGCCGGTATTGGTTTAGCCTGGACTGCGGCTGGCCGGTTTGATGGTTTCTTTGAGGCCAAAATCAGCAGCTGGGATGTTTTGCCGGGTGTGCTTCTGAATCAGGAGCTGGGTAACCAGACTCTGCCTATGGATAAAAGCTTCCTGCTGGAAGGCGGTGCCATGCTGGCCGCTATTCCAGGCTTGTATGATCTTCTTTTTGAGAAAACCCGTTAATCCGGGAACCGCATCAGATTTCTTTTAGGGTTGCGGAAAGTACGCATGACTGTGTTTGAGACTGCTGAGTAATATCTGCACATAAACTGCACTAATGACTCATCAATATCTCTAAAAAACACAGGTTGCGTTTCCTCATGCGTCTTTCTAAACAGTGTTTTTCCAAAGCCTGCACATCCATAGCGCTTGTCCTGAGCCTTGTCTCTTCTCCTGTCATGGCTGAAAAGTTTTCTTTGATGACGGAAAACTTCCCTCCGCTGAATATGAGTAGTACTGGAAAAAATATTGCCCGTAATGATCAGGTATCAGGTCTGGCAACAGATATCATTCGGCGGCTTCTGGAAAATACAGGCCACACTGCCGAGTTTCGAATGAAGCGCAGCTGGGATGTTGCTTTTAACAATGCTGCTGAAAAAAGTGGTTATGGTGTCTACTCAACGTTTAGAACGCCTGAGCGGGAGAACTTGTTTAAATGGGTCGGACCTTTGTACAGCGAGGACTGGGTTCTTCTTGCGAAAGGCGACAGCATTGAGAGCATAGGCAATCTTGATGATATAAAGCAGCGGTCAGTTGGTTCGTTTTCAAAAGATGCCATTACTGACTATCTGAAAGAGCAGGGGCTGACTCCAAAGCTTGCCAGTAATGATGCTGTGAACGTGGCAAGGCTTAAAAATGGCTCTATTGATCTCTGGGCTTCAAGTTCGCTGACTGGCCCTTATGTCGCCTCCAGTTTCCATCTTCCGGTAAAGAAAGTTCTAACGTTTAGTCAGAGTCAGCTTTGGTTGGCGATGAATAAGAATACAGACGACGCTGTGATTGCAGAAATGAACACAGAGCTTAAACGTATGCACGACCGAGGTGATATAGCTGTGGTTCTTTCCCGTTATCGCTAAGGTGGGTTGATCCTGCCTGATAACAGGTTACTTTATAAAAAATAATAAAATCGGGCAGGAATACATGAGCCGTTCCCCAGTTGCTATTGAAAAGTACGATCACATCACCGTGGTTCGTTTGAATCGCCCTGAAAGAAAAAACGCCATAGATCGCCCAACGGCTGAAGCATTACACAAAGCCTTCGAAGAGTTTGATGCGGACTCTACTGCCCGGGTGGCGGTGCTGACAGGGACTGATGATGTGTTCTGTTCTGGTGCCGATTTAAAGGCTGTTTCCAATCCTGAAACCAGAAACAATATTGACCCCGATGGTGCCGGGCCACTTGGCCCTACCCGTATGCAGTTATCCAAACCTGTTATTGCTGCCGTTGAAGGTTATGCCGTGGCTGGTGGGCTGGAGCTGGCATTGTGGTGCGATATACGGGTAGCCAGTTCCAATGCTGTGTTTGGTGTTTTCTGCCGCCGCTGGGGTGTGCCTTTGATTGATGGTGGCACTGTTCGCCTGCCAAGAATTATTGGTCAGGGGCGCGCTATGGATATGATTCTGACCGGTCGTCCTGTCAGTGCAGAAGAGGCAATGAATTGGGGGCTGGTCAATCGAGTTTCTGAAGAAGGAAAGGCTCTCAGTGAAGCTATGACACTGGCTCAACAGATTGCAGAGTTTCCTCAACAATGTATGAAGGCGGACAGGTTAAGTGCGCACAATCAATGGAACTGGCCTCTTGAACGTGCACTGAGAGAAGAGGGGCGTTCTGCCAGAGAAGTCCTGGAACAGGAAGGGTTGGCAGGAGCTATGCGTTTCAGTCGTGGGGCTGGTCGACATGGACAATTTGAATAGAGTTGCTGTAACGGCAAATTTACTCAAATAGCCCCTTATTACTGAGATCAATACCATTAATCATGATGTCGTCGCCACTGGAAGCCATGTAATTGTTGCGGCATGAGTCTGGCAAGTATTGAGGTGGCATTACATAGTTCTGATGGTAGCCGCAATACCACTGGATAGACCCCTCGTTCACGACAGGAATAAACAGTACTCTGGAACCTTCAGGCATATCAGTAGTGATGGCACTATCTGCCAGAAGAGCGACCAGTCGGAAAGCCTCGCTGCTGGATGCCGTAGGCTTGCAGAAAATATATTTAATAGCTCCATTCGCACCAACCATCTCATGCTTGCCATCACCGTTTTGAGCAAAGCTGGCACAGTAGTCGGTAATAGTATTCTGTGATGCATAATGTTCTGTCGCATCGCCAGCAAGCTTTTTCAAATGGGGCAGGACTTCACCCGCAATCATTGAACGGACGGTGTAGCTTTGGTATGCGGGGATAGCAATAGCTGCCAGTATTCCGATAATGGCAACAACTATCATCAGTTCAATCAGCGTGAAACCTGTTCGTTTCTTATGCATTGAGATATCCCTGTCTCTTACTCTCTGATCTATTAATATGTAGCCTAGATTTCACAACAGGGTAAGGGTTCACCTGATAATCAAAAAATCTGGGTGATATTCTTTTACTTGCTGAAGAGTATAAGCCCGCCCCTCCATTCTTTGTCACAGGTTTTCTTGTGGTTTCTAATACCACTCGGGCAGCATATGGGGTTATCTATTGCACTGGAAAGCTTGTACTTTGTAAGGCGATAATGTTGCTGAATTTCGTGATAATAAAAATTCCGGCCAAGGATATTAGAAACTCCAGGATATAGAGTTCTTCTGGCCTTAAAGTAAAAAGAAGTATAGGAAGGTAAAAGTACAAATGGATTTACTGAACCAGCTGACCCTGAGAAGAGTTTATCAGCACTGCAATAAACTTTATCCGAAAGAAGTCTGTGGTCTGATTTATAGCGATGGAACGGTTCATAGTGCTGAACACTCTCTGGATATGTGTGACCACTCTCTTTTAAAACGCAGCCTGAAAGAAACAAATCCATCCAGAGTCGTTTATTACTCCCACTCTGATCTGGGAGCCCACTTCAGTGAGAGCGACGCTCAACGTGTTCTTGAAAATGGAGAGCCCAAATACCCTGTCAGCTACTTGGTTGTGGACACGACCAGTCGGGTTTGCCGGGGGGCAAAGCTCTACTCTTTCAGTGAAGGGAATTATCGGTGTGTAGCTTCCTATGATCCGTTAGGAAAGCTGCTGAAAAGTGCTTAAAACTGTGTTGCTAAGTTTGTAAGTTCTAATCTTGCTATGAACCGGCAAGTTTCGTTCCCGATGCTTCTGTTTGGTTTCATTCCTTTCAATCTTAAGTGGAGCGCCAGCGCAAGTAAGAACGTCAGATATTTCTAATGGTGCAGGGCAATTTATCATCATGCAGGTTTGTGTTGTTATCTCTATCCTGCTGTTCTTCGAGATCTACGGTTTGACTGGCTAATCAACAGTCAGTTTTTTGAAAGCGGCTTGTAGTTCTACTGAAGCCGCTTTTTATGCGGCTGGTTTAGCGTTTGCGGTGATAATGACTCTGGACCAGTTGATCGATATGTACCTCTGTCTTTACATGTTCGAACCAAAGTGGTTCAGAGAGATCTCCAAATAGTGGTATACCTCCACCAAGCACAACGGGAATTCGAGTAACGATCAGTTCGTCGATCAGGTCTTTTGCCATCAAGCTTTGAATTGTTCTGCCTCCATCAATGTACAGATTTTTGAAACCCTGACTATTTATATGTTTCAGTGTTTCTTCTATGCTGCCATTAACAATCTCTACTCTTCCTTTCAGTTCTTCAGGTACTTCTTTCAAGGTTGTGCTTAAAACAAATACCGGTTTTTCATAGGGCCAGGGGATATCAAAGCTTCTGACAGTCTCATAAGTCGTTCTGCCCATGAGTAGTGCATCGATACTGCTAACAAAATTCTTATAGCCGCTGTCTACATTATTTGGATTGGGTACTTCGTGAAGCCAGTCAATATTGTTGTTTACATCAGCAATATATCCATCAAGGCTGGTTGCAATAAATACGGTGTTGCTCATAAGAAAACCTGTCGTAAGTCCAAGCCCGGTTCCGGTATTCTGGGCGAATCGTAAAACCATAATCTAAGCATTAATTCTACGATGTAGAATTAATGCTTAGATTAGGAGTTCGTAAATTGAGTGTCAATGTGAAAAAACGAGGCCGCCCTTCGCTAAACAGAAGGCAGCTGACAGCAGAAAAAATATTAACTTCAGCTAAAGAGCTGTTACGGGAAGAAGGTAAGGTTCCCAGTACTCGCAAACTGGCAACAGAACTGGGGGTTGATCCAATGGCGATCTATCACTACTTCGCCAACAAAGCTGAGCTGTTGAAAGCAATAACGTGCTCTCTGATGAATGAGCTGGTTTTTCCCGATGGAGAACAGGACTGGCGTGTAGAAGTAAGTAATGTTTGCCTGAGTTATCTGAAACTGCTATCGAGTTATGAAGGACTACTGCAAACTATGTTATCCATGTCCTGCGAAGGACCTGCACAGTTATTCAGTGATCGTTTGAAGGCTGCTCTTGCCCCTTTAGATCTTGAGGAAGAAACGTTCAGCACAACAGTAAATTTGCTGGCTGATTATTTGCATGGTGTCGCTTTCGCCCATGAATGTAATAAAGAAGCTCCTTTGGGGGAACATATTCAGACCCAGCTTGAGCTTGTGTTTAGAGGACTGGAGAGTGAATGATCGGGCTTAAATGCGAAAGGCGGTGCAGTTTACACCGCCTTTTTTATCACTTAGCGAATAACAGCCAAAACCCTACGGTTCTGCTGGCGACCTTCATCAGTTGCGTTAGAAGTAGCAGGCTTTTCTTCACCGTAACCAACAGCTTCAACCCGGTTGGCTTCAATGTTGTACTGCTCAATCAAAATTTTACGCACAGCATCGGCACGCTTCTGGGAAAGCTGCTTGTTATAAACGGCTGACCCCTTGCTGTCTGTATGACCTTCAACAACAATTTTTACATCGTTGTTCCGCTGCAGGTACTTACCCATTTTTTCAACACGGTCCAGGGCTGAGCTGCGAACGTTGTCGGAATCAAAGTCAAACTCAACCAGCAGATCAATCGCTTCCTGCTCAACACAGCCAGAAGCATTGACTACAGCACCGGCAGCAGAGTTCGGGCAGAGGTCGCTGGCATCAACAACGCCATCCCGGTCACCATCCTGAACAACAGGCTTTGCTGGCTCTGCAATTTGTGCAGGTTCAATCGGTGCTTCAGCGACAGGTTTGCTAACAGAACCGAATGTCCAGGTCAGGGCAACATTCATCATGCCCTCAGTCTGGTTGTAATCCAGGCTGCGCACAGCTCGCAGGTCACCACGCAATGAGAGATTAGGCGTGAGGTAGGTGCGTAAACCGGCACCGGCATTCATTCGTGTGTCATCGCGGTTATCAGCATGTTCCAGTTTTTCCTGGAATTCACCAATGCCAGCAACAATGTAAGGTGTAAGACCATTGCCAAGGGGAGCAAAATCATAGAAACCATCAAGGCGATAGTTTTTCAGGCGGGCATCGTTGCTGTTGCCTCTCTGATCTGTTTTGAACTCAGAGTACAGCAGCTCAACACTCAGTTGGCTGTTGTAACGATATCCGACACCAATCTCCGGAGAGAAGGCATTGTCCAAGGAACGTTCACTGTCGAAATCGGTGTAAGCACCACCGGCAGTAATAGAGAATCCCTGGTCGACAGTTTCACTGGCAAAGGTTGAAGTACTGATAATGGCAGCTACGGCAGCCGCCAATGCTGAATGAGCAACGTGGCGAATGTTCATTGTTCCCCCTGAACAGGTTTTATTGTCCGTTGTTTTTGTGTTTGGCGTGGTGAGGATAAAGGATAGGAGATGTGCGATAAAGGTGATTTGTCAGATGAGTTTATTAATTATTCGCCATACCGGTCAGACGAGGACAACTTCAAAGCTTTATTAATACTTTTCCACCAAAGCAAATAAAACAGCTACAGTCATCAAATCAGCATCGCCATTGACTCTCCATGGCAGGAAGTGGGTTTGAAAAGCTATAATTACTTCTTCTGTCTGCTTGTCTTCTTCTCCTGTTATTTCTATGGGATAACCATAATCCATTAAAGCTTCCTGAATATCAGTAACGGATGGAGGGTTAAGCGCAAATTGGTGCCAATAGTTAGTGGCTGTCTCCGTATTGTACCAGGCTCCAATTCCTTGTTGATAAAGCTGGTGCCAGGGGAAGCGAGGGCCAGGGTCACTCTTTCTTGATGGAGCAATATCAGAGTGACCAACGATATTTTTAGGCTTAATTCCCGGATACTGTTTTTGTAATCGCTTAATCAGATCAACCAGCAATTGAATCTGTTCAGGATCGTAATCCGGGTAAAAACATAGCTGCTGGGAATATTCAGGATGATTTGTGATATCCCTGGTAAGAAGCTCGCCAGAATGGCGATGACATTCTGGTTCATTAATTAACTCTATGCCGATAGACAGGTCATTAAGGTTATCCTGCCCCGCCCAATGGCTAACCCCGGCATGCCAGGCTCTATAGGATTCATCGACAAGCTGAAAAACTCTGAGGTCATCATAGGGGTAAGTTTCATCGTGACTTTCAGGGATAAGGTAATGGGAGCTGACCCGTTGGCCATAAACTAAGTGATCTACTGACTCCTGATAATTTCCGGCTGTGAAATGTAGAACGATATATTTCACCCGGCTGTTGTAGTTCTGGCTGGGCAGGTATTGAACAGGGAATGAAGAACAGGCTGCCAGCAGAGCAACCAGAACAAATAAAAAAGTGCGGTGAAGCAATGCTTTCATCCTTAAAAGCAAAGGTAATCTTTTCAGCTTATCAGGGCTTTATGAAAGTTCCTGTTCGGCGGCCCTGGAAGATGCCAAGCTAACTCACTGGGCAACTTTCCAGAAAAGCACAGACTGCTGGTGGAGGCTGGCTTCCGTAAGTATGCAGTGCATAAACCGGGTTTTCAGGCAGTTTCCAGTGCCGCAGAACATCGACCAGTTCAGAGTCATCATCAACGAGAAAGTCAGGCAGCAGCGCCAGACCGGCTCCAGCCTTAGCAAGGCTTTTAGCTATGTAAACGTTGCTTGCAAATCGAGTGGCATGGAACTCAAGCTGAATAGAGTGCTCCTGAGCAGTGGCTGCTATGGCTATGTTTTCGCTCTGCCAGCCATTGGCAATAAATGGCAGTCTTGAGAGGGATCTTTGTTGGCAGTTCTCTGCGATAAAACTCTCAAGAGATAGAGCGTGTTTTTTAACAAAATCACTGCTGGCACACAGAACATCACGAAAGTTTGCTACTCGCTTTTGTATCAAACTACTGGAAGGCAACTTGCCTACACGAATGGCTATATCCGTTTCAGTTCCCAGAATATCCACACGTTTATCGTCTGCACTCAGTGTAGGTTCAATATCTGGGTGTTTATCCAGCAACCTGTTAATACAGGGAATGACAAGGTTGTCCATCAGCGCATGAGGAGCGCTGATTCTTAAAGGCCCGGAAGGATTTTCCTCTGTTTGTCTGGTGACTTGCCAGGCTTTTTCAGCCTCAGCACACATCAGTTGTGCATGGCTATAAAACTCCTGACCAGTGCGTGTGAGTTGCTGTCGGCGGGTTGTTCTGTGCAGCAGGCGCGTACCGGCTTTCTGTTCAAGCGCTTTGAGGTGTTCGCTAACAACAGAACGTGACAGTGACAGCTTTTGAGCTGCGTTGCTTAACGAGCCGCTATCAACAATCTCACAGAAAATAGCCATGTGGCGCAGGTGGTCGTGCATATTGTTCGGCAGAGTCGAAAAGTGATTTCTGGTTAGTCCGGTTTATAACACATATATGCTGAGCTACATTGTTTTTTAATCAAATTAAGGATTGTGTGATGTCTTCAGAAGCAACAGCAAACAACGTTCTTGCCGCAGTTAACAAGGCCAGTGCCGCCTGGAAAAACGCATTTAATACCGGCAATGCTGCAGGCTGTGCAGCGCAATATGAGGCTGATGCTGTGATGCATGCCCGCCCGTTTGGCACCTTTACCGGAACTGAGCAGATACAGGCCTTCTGGCAGCAACTGATTGATGATGGTTTTAAAGACGTTGAATATATTGAACCTTCCATTGAAGTTGTAAGCGATGACAGTGCAGTGCTGAAATCTGGCTGGAAGATGAACAAAGCCGGCGGTGTGATTCACAACGAGCTATGGGTTTTGCAGGAAGATGGAACAGCAAAGCTTCGGGAAGATGATTTCGAAGCACTAAGCTGATTGTTTTATGTGGCATAGGCCTCGTCTTCTGATGAGGTGCTATGCTTGCCGCACCACCAATATCCACTTGTCAGAAGTCCTAACAAAATCCTTCCTTTTCGTTATCGCCATACCGTTTCTCAGAACTTCACATCGCTCTCCGGCGTCTCACTGCTATGGGGTTTTTAACATGGTTGGTGGGTATGGTTTTTTCTTCTTGTTCTGTATCTATAAAAACAGTCTGCTGTATTGTTGTACTTGGCGTTCTCTCCTCAATTCCAGCAGCGGCTCATGACGAAACCTGCGGTGACTCAGATGTCTGCTTTGAAACTCACCAGATTGATGATTACAGCCTTGAGTATGGTGAAGTTATTCATGGTCACCTGAGTCCGACATATCTCTCTGAGAATTCAAATGTTGTTGTGCGGTTTTCGGAGTATGTGCACAAATTAAAGTCAGAAAACTGCTCTCATTGGAGTCCTGTTCATCCTGAAGGAAAGCTCTTTAATTCGCAGGAGTTAAGGGAAAAAATAAAGAATAAGTCGTTTGGATATCAACCAAACCTCCGGATGGTATTTTGTTATCCGCAGGATGCGGATTCTGATATGCAGCATTCCGTCAATCTTCAGGATATGGCCCAGTATGCAAATTATCTTCATAAAATCCGCTTACCCCTGAGTCTTGCAGGAGCGACCAATCCCGAAGCCAGGCATCATTGGATAGTTGCCCAGAATTCACGTGCAGGCTGCCAGTCTCGTTTACCTGCGGCTTTGTTAAATAAGTTTGATCAGTTTCAAGACCCAGTAACTATTTTCCCATTACTAGTAGAGTTAGGGCGTGGTTTGCGAGCCCTTTCTGCTTCTGTTGCTCCTGAACTGGAGTTACATAAACCTTCTATTTTTTTAGAGCATCAGCAGGTTTTCATTACTGATGCTGCATCTCGCCTTATGCATCTGGAGCGTCAAAGCTCCCGTTCATTTATTCATTGGAATGATAATGATGCATTGCCTCAATCGACCATCAGGCCGCTGTTTATTCCAGTTTCTTTTAATGTGCCTACAGGCGTTCAGGTGTCATATTGGACTGGAGGTGATGTCAGCCTTCATAGGGGAGAGCTCAGTTTTCTCGATGACACTTTAACAACTCAATGGGAAACAGCTTTCGAGCTGCTGTCCTTTGTTATTCTCAAGTCTTTGGGAGAAACTGTTGAAAAGAGGGCACCCTATTTTCTGGGATATATCCCACCAGAGAAAGCTATTGTTCATGCAAGGTCTTCAGGATTTTATGACCTGGCCCTCCTCTCTGGAGGACTGTCTCATGGTACAGCATCACATATTATTCAGCTGGCACGACTTAAACAATTGGGGCTCGGTAGAAGTCAGCTGAAGTTTATTGATTCCGCATGTTGGAATTCGGCCTTGGAATCAATACTTGTGCATAACTGGTCACTGGCTTTCGGTGTGCGTACGAAAGTGGGATTCAGTAATGAAGTTGATCACAGTGTCGTATTTCACGATCTGCCGATTGTCAGTGCTCCTGCAGGTATACAGCATATCCTGACACAAAAGCTTTTATCCCGATTAATTCGTGCTGTTGATCGTGATGCTTCAGATAAAGAGAAAGAGTATTTCCGAAAGAATTGGTTACAGGCTAAAGGAAGCTTAAGGCAAATAGCTGATGGTGTAGAGGCGTTGGAAAATACCGTTTTAGCTGAACAGCTGCATAGCTGGCGTCTCATCCTGAAATATACAGAGGACGTGTTTTTGCCGGGAAGTATGCATGGTAGCCAGCAGTACTTCGATGAAAACATGGTGCCTCAAGCTGCTAAGGAAGAAGCTATCGATCGCTATAAGGCTCGGGGGTATCGGGTAGAAAAAGTTGAAGGCTCATACATTCTCCACCCTCCCGAGTTTGATGAAAGCTGGCAGTCTGCCTGGCAGCATCTTCAATAAACTCGAGAGTTTAGAATCGGCCGCTGGATTTCAGCTGCAGGTATTGCGTTACCATATCTACATGCAGTGTTTCCGGTAGGGCATCCACAACCAGCACTCCAGAGTTTCGAAGCTCGCTGAGTAGTCGCTTACGTTCATCCAGGTAATGTTGTGTACCTGCGTAGTGCAGAGCCTGTTCAAATCCTTCAACGGGCTGCTTTACCATTTGATCCAGAACCTGCTCCCGCAGGCTGGCCACCATCACAATATGTTTTCCGGCAAGTAGTCGGGTGGCGGCGCGCAAATCTTCCCGATCTTCTTCCCGAATATTAGTGACCAGAACAACAAGTGCCCGCTTTCTGTGATGAGCAATTAATTGCTCTGCAGCTTCAACAAAGTCACTGTTAGTGGTTGTACTGTGCAGGTCATAGGTTTGCTGGAGAATGCGATTAACGGTGATCTGACCTTTGGCAGGAGCCAGCCAGCGTTGTTCCTGCTGTGTGCCATTGGCAAAACTCTGGAATCCCACGGCATCGCCCTGTCTCAGGGCAATCCATGAAGTGAGCAACATGGCATTAAGGGCATGGTCAAAGTGGCTTAAGCCTTCATCTCTGGCTCGCATACGACGACCGCAGTCCATTAAGAAAATAATGTCCTGATCCCGTTCGAACTGGTATTCCTTGGATATTAGCTTTTGCAGGCGGGAACTGGCTTTCCAGTCTACCTGTCGGAGTACATCCCCTTGACGAAATTCCCGCAGCTGGTGGAAATCCATACCGGAGCCACGTTGCTGAAGCTGGTGAGCGCCAAGACGGTTGATCTGTTGATCAAGGCTTAACGTTTCAGCATTAAAGATAGGTGCAAAGTTTGGATAAACCCGAGCTTTGGATGATTCTCCCAACAGTAACCGGAAGTCCCAGAATCCTGACTTTGAACGAATTCGCATATCTACAAGTCCGGACTCTAACTGTCCGCGCCGGGTGGCTTTTAACTGGTAACGAATCTCTGCTGTATTACCTGCCGGAATCTCCAAGTCTACCGGCATCTTGGTCATCTCTATATCTTCCGGCCAGTGATCAGTCACTGTCGCTTTAACCGGAAAATCGAGAGGATTAGTAATAGTAATTTCAACAGGCTGATGAATACCTACCGCAAGAGTAGAGGGTAGTTTTCGGGATGCGGTGATGGCTTTAAATTTTGCTCCCCGATAAACGTCGATAAAGGCAAAACCTGCCACAGCAATACCCACCATCCACCAAAGGCTGGAAAGGCTTTCTGCCGTATCAACCTGATCCAGATACCGCAATACTGCCAGCGGCACAGCCAGTGCCAGCCATGCGGCAATAAGTTGTAAAAACTTACGGGATGGTCTCATAGTCTGGGTGCTTCAACCTGCTCCAGAAGATCAGCCAGCAGCGCATCAGTATCAACGCCTTCAATTTCCATATCCACAGAACGCGCAACCCGATGACGCATAACCGGAATTGCCATCGCTTTCACATCGTCGGGGAGAACAAAGTCTGCACCGCGAAGCACTGCGTAAGCTCGTGCTGTATTGATTAAAGCTATACAGGCGCGGGTTCCTGCGCCACGGGCAAAAACAACACTTTCCCTTGTGGCTCGCACCAAGCGCACAGCATAAGCAACCACCTGATCATCCACCGGCATAGTGGCGACGATTTGCTGTAACTGCTCAATTTGTTGGGCATTGAAAACAGCTGAGTTATTTGTATTTTCCGGTGTGTCTTTGCTGCAGCCGGAAATAATCTTGGTCAGAAGGGCTTCATTATCCTGAGAAGGGTAATCAATAAAGACTTTCAGCAGGAAACGATCCAGCTCTGCTTCCGGCAGAGGGTAAGTGCCTTCGTGCTCAATCGGGTTTTGGGTAGCCATAACCATAAATGGTTGAGGAACTTTGTGGGATGTTCCTTCGATGGAAACCTGATGCTCCTGCATAACTTCCAAAAGAGCGGCCTGGGTTTTGGCGGGAGCACGGTTTATCTCATCAGCCAGCAAAAGGTTGGTGAAAACCGGACCTTTGCGAATCTGGAAGGCACCTTTGTTCATATCGTACAAGGTGTGACCAGTAATATCAGCAGGCATAAGATCTGGCGTGAACTGAACCCGGCGGAAGTTTCCGGCAATGGTTTCAGCCAAAGTGCGAACCAGCAACGTTTTACCAAGGCCGGGAACACCTTCTACCAGAACATGTCCGCCGGCGAGCAGGGCAATAAGAACCTGATCAACAACCTGGGGCTGGCCGATGACTGCGCTGTTAATGCGATCGCGAAGTTGCTGGAGTAAGGGAAGCAGCTCGTCTTTATTACTATCCCTGTTTTCAAAACTGTCAGTCATAAAAGTGATTCCCTGATTTTCTGCAGAACCCGCACATGAAGTACGAACTCTGATTCGTTATTTGGGGTGTTCGCTGCCATGGCGGCAGCTATCTGTTCCATGTCGTTTGTTTCAGTGGCTCCACAGTGATTGGCGAGCCATTCCATTTGTTGGCTTGTATCCAGATTCTGCCACCCTGGGCGTAACTGCTGGCACCGTAACTCTATCGTTTTCTGCAATGGAGCAAGCAATGCTTCGGTTTGTTTATTACGCCACAGATAATCGGTACAGGCGCGAATATGCTCGGCAATGGCTCTGCGTTTAGTGGTTGAGGTTTCTCGAATGGCACCAAAGCGTCGGCCCCGATAAATCAGCCAGAACAGCAGGAAAACAGAAAAGGCAAAGACAGTTTCTGGTGCAAACTTCCAGATAACAGCTGACAGCGCTGGCATGCTGGCGCCGTAGACAACCGCAAAATTACCGGAAGGTGATAGTTTCCATAACAGCCAGGCATGGTCGTGTTTATCAATCTTGGCGGATTGCCAGATATCTGGGCTGGTCAGGAAAGTGACATGACCATCACCTTCCGCAAACTCCATATATTGAATGCCTGCCTCATTGCCGGCCCAGTAGTCGGGAATATGAGAGCGAGGGTTTTCGTCGATATAGTTTTGCTCGTCTTTCTCATCAATATACAACCAGGGGTGATCCAGCTGTTGATACCGACTCATATGAATTTCTACAGGTTCGTCCATGCCTGAGAATTCCAGCTGCACAAACTCTCTCTCTTTGGCGGATTCCCAGCTATTCAGACGGTTCTGTTCTGCCCATTGTTCAAAAGTCTGCTTATTGTTTTTGTCAGAACTGTCCTTTTGTCTGTTGAACTCGCGCATTAGCTCGGCAAGAGATTGCAGTTCGTTAGAGTTCTCTTCTTCGGTTTCTTCTGGCTCTATCACGGAGGCGCCAAAATGCTGCAACAGTTCGTGGGTGCGTCCATCAAGGGAGTTGGGCAGGCCAACGATCAGGTGCCCCCCAGATTGTGCCCACTCCAGCAATTGATCAACACGTCTTTGGCTGATGACCAGTTCGATATCTGTTATCAGAATGGTGCCGGGCTTATTTTGATCTTGAAGATCAGGCACCAGCTCTTCCATTCGTTCATAGCTTTCAACGCCGTAACCCAATTGTTCAAGGTATCGCTGTGCTGCCAGCCATGGGTTGATTCTGGCTTCCAGACTCCAGCCGGTATCAATGCTTTCTTCATACTGCTCGTAGCGATCGAGAAACAACCAGATACCAAAGCCAATAACCAGCACACCAATAATGGCGAGCGGTAAAGCAACAGGAAGTACTGAATGTTTGTTCTGGCTCATGCTGGGAACACCTCCTGCCAATTCGCGCAGAGATGTTCAAAGGCTTTCTGGTTGGGTTGTCTGTGCCCGTAAGCGGTCCACTGCCATTGCTCTGTAAGGTTCAGTACAAAGTTATTCAGACGCTCTGAAACCTGGCCTGTATTCTGCCCCTCATGAACAAGATCAGCGCACTCACGCTCGGTATGGCCGGGATGGAATTCAAACTCATAACGATGGATCAACTCAGATAATGTGGCCCGGTACAGCAGGCCAAGAGCTGCTCGAAACTCTCCTTTATTCCAGAGTGCTGAAGCTTCCGCAGGAATATCATCGGGCAGGCTTTCCTGACGAACATCCAGGCCAAACATAATCTCAGGTGCGGCAACTTTGGGTTTGTTTGATCTGGAAAGATCCACAGATGTGAACAGGGCGCGAATTCCCTGACGGTAGTGATAAATCAGCCAGCCAACTGCGCCAATAACAGCAGCCCAAACCAGCAGTTCAAGGAATGACGCTATGGTGAATACACTTGAGCCACTACTGCTGCCACCTGCAGGGCCAAGAAGTTCGGCCAGCCAGTCAATAAAATTAATAAACCATTCCGGGAGTTTGTCGGAGAAAGAAGAATCTTCCTCAGGGTTTTCCTTCAGACGCCAGCCGGTTTTGGTTTCCATCACATGGAAATCTTCACCTTTGAGAACTTCGGTGATTTGTTCTTTAGCACTTTCCTGACTCAATTGGCTGAGAGGAACAGCCTCAGCGTATTGGGGAGTTGAGAACAGTAACAGGCTTGAAAGAACGCCTCCCAGAAATAACTGCGCTGCTTTGGAAGTAGGAGTTTTCTGTTTTCTGTTTTGCTGGCGTGAAACCATATCCCTGAAATGAATTTCTATATCCCAGGCTTCCAGCTCTATACGACGATTAATGTACAAAGCAAAACCGGCCATGGTGTAAAAGGGCGCGATTAGAGCCGAAGCCATAAGCGTGACAAAATTGTCGATAATATCGGCAAAGACAGATTCACTTTCTGCAATTGTCTGCAGATTGAAATCGACCGTTTCAGGAACAAGTATCAGGATCAGGGCATAGAAGCCAAAAGTCAGTGAGACTTCCATAACAAGGCAGACAATTGTTATCCAGAAGGAGCTGCTACCGGAGCGTTGAGTCAGCAGGCCAACCCTGCGAGAACGAGGTTCACCTTTTAATCCTTCAAGCCCTGTTACCGGCATAACAAAACTGCGGGCCGGGCTTAAACGACGCCAGGTTAACCATGCAAACCAGTCTGGTTTAAGAAAACTCCAGGAACCCTTAATAGAATCGTCTACGGAAAGGGTGTCGCCAAAGAGCGCGCGACTGCCATAAAGAAGAAGTGATGAATCCCACAGGGGTTTTAGCCACCAGACAATTACAGTTGGAACCCAGAGCGGCCAATCAAAGATATGAAAGACTAAGGTAAGAATCGCCAGCAATGTGGCAGCAGGAATCACCCAGCTCAGAAACAGGTTTTTGTACCAGCTGCGAGCCAGAGTGAAACCAAGATCAACAGCTTCCCATCGTGTTCGCAGGCGGGGATTGATGCGAATTTGGCCAAGATCCATCATGATCTAAGCCTCCGCCTGCCAACTTTTCTTGCAGCTAGCGTACACCAGCCCAGAACCAGTACCCATAACAGGGCACCAACACTGTACTTCACAGAAACAGGCAATGTGGAACTGGAAGACCAGAAAGCTTCAAGGAATGCTGCGATTAACAGCATCAGGGTAGAACCGTAAATAATACGAATAGCGTCGTTTGCTGCCAGCCGCAGGGCAGTGAGCCGACGATAGGAACCTGGAGCCAGCAGGGCAAACCCCATCTTCAAACCCGCTGCGCCACTGAACACGATTGCCGTTAATTCAAAACTGCCGTGACCAACTACGAAGGGATAGAACGTTTCTTCAAAACCAATGCGGGTGATATGGCCAAACACTGCACCAATATTCAGCCCGTTGAAGACCATAAAGAAGATTGAGCCCAAGCCAAAGGCAATGCCGCTGGCAAAGGTCCGGAAGCTGATACCGATATTGTTTTGGATGTAATAACCGAACATTGCCAAATCAGTATCAGACTGTCGCTCACGGCCAAAAGCACTGTTGGCTGGATCGTACATAGCTTCGAATTGACGCACCTGTACCGGCTCCATCATGGTGTAGATCATGGAGTCGTTGGTCAGGCAGGCAACAAACATAAACAGGCCGGGAAGCAGAAACAGTGCGGCGGATATGTAGATATAACGCCTGTTGTCGTACAAAGCCTGAGGGAAATCCTGAACCAGAAAACGAAGCCCCTGATAACGGAATCGGGAACTGTTGCTGTACAAGGTGTTATGCATCACCAGAACCAGGCGGTTCAGGCGATCAACAAGGTGTGGGCTATAGCTGCGGTGTTTGGCTTGAGCCAGGTGGTGACAAACTTCCCGGTACAAAGGAGCGAAGCGGCTTTTATCAAACTTCGGCTTGTCGTCGTTTTTACCTTTGGATGCATTCTCTCCAAACTCAGCTTCCAGCAGTTCCCAGGTGGCAACGTGGTTTTTTTCGAAGGTTTGCTGCTTCATTTCCCTGAACCTCCCAATAACCAGACACCAAGGCTGTGTAACTTGGATACAGCTTTCTCATCCGTGTCTTTTAACAGTGGCTCGAGAATATTGGCCAGCTCCTGCTGGCGGGGAGTGCTTAATTGTTCGTGACGGCGGGTGAAGTCGATGATTGCCGTCTGGTCATTGCTGTTCAGCGGAATCGTTGGAGCTGTTGGATATACTTTTGGCAGCTGTTCTGTGTTCTGTTTTGGTGGAACATGAATGACCAGTGTTCCAGCTGCCAAATCTCCCAAACGGCGAAACTGTCTGGTGGTTAACATGCTCACCAAACCTGCCATATAGAAAAACGGTAGAAAATCTGCAGTGCGTAGAAGATTACGAATAAAAGATGTGCCGGGCATAACAGGTGTCAGGTCATCATTTACTACTGCAATGCCGTACTGGCGTTTGCCGGGAGTCTGGCCCTGCCGGAACACCTCGAAAACAACCGGATAAAACCATTCCAGCAAAAAGGCGCAGATCATCAATAGGCCCTGGCCAGCATATCCCAACAGGCCAAGGGCGATAGAAAGCACCAGCATAATGACGCCCCGTATCAGGAGGTCGGTTATATAGGCCAGTGCCCGTGGTACCGGGCCTGCAACTTCGGCATGGAGATCGATACCTTCCGGAGTTTCAACTTTCCAGGTGGTATCGATCTGTTGGTGAGGTACTGCCATGAACCTGCTTTACCCTTGATTCTGAGGTTCAACTCCAAACATATTGCGGTAAGCAATACCCATGGCGATGCTGGTCATAGGAATAGTCCAGATGAGACCCAGGCCAAGCGGGATAGATGCAATCAGGTTAATAATGCCCAGCAGCAGAAACAGGCCAAAGAAGCTGAACCAGCGATGAGTAATAACTTTTCGGGAAGTTTCCAGACTATCCCACACCCGCATATTTTTCTCAGCACAAAGAGTACTTGCATACATATACGAGAAGGCAAGATAGATACCGGGGATAATCAGTAGCAGAAAACCTACCATCATGAAAATTGTGGCGACGATAGATAAGCCAAGCAGTGGCAGGGTTTTGTGAAAATACTGCAGTGGTTCTGAGGCTGAAAGTGGAGCCATAACTGAGCGCTTAATACCCAGCATGAACAATCCAACCATCAGCGGGGTACCGATGGCAGTAATCAGGACCTGGGTAAGAATGCCAACCAGAGCTGAATCACCCAGAGCAAAAGTAGCGCCAACCATAATGGCGATTGCACCGATATACACAGCAAATGCTATGGCATAACCAATATGAATAGTGAGTTTGCTGCCTTTGGTTTTTTCCCAGGCTTCACTAAGGATTTCGCTAACGGAAAAGTCATAATCGCCTGCAAGGCCTTTTTCCAACGAGCCGTATTGTTGTTTGCTGGATTCTACGACTTCCGATTCAGGAGCTTGATAAATGGAGGGTTCCATAGTTGCAATTCCTTTTACTGCGCATTCTTGTTGTTTAAGGGGGTATTTATCTGTTTTTTTAAGTTATACGACCATGGTCATATTTTGTGCGCAGTAAAAGAATACCTGTGAAACAGGAAGGCTCGCAAGCAATGACAGGAGGTTAATTAAAAAAGGGTGAACAAATGGAGGTTTTCAGCACTACCAGAAGAACAATAAAATCTGATAGTGCCAAATAATCAGGGAGGGTTAGAAGCCTTCTTCGCTTGGGAAGGAGCATCCAAGGCAGCGACGGAAAGTAGCGTCGAAAGGCTTTTTCACCAAAGTATCCGCAGCGCCTTGCAGGTTGCCTCCGGCTGCAGAGAATGGAGAGCTGACTACAAAAACAGCACCACCAACAATAGTAGTTGCCAGCATCAGGGGGCGGGCGATCAGAAGATCACCAGTCATAGCGAAGAAACTGGGATTTTCAGCCTGAGCCTGAGTTGGCCCTTTGGCAGCGAAAGCTGGTGAAACACTGAGAGCCAGAGCCGTAATTAAAGCCATGGCTGCTTTTCTCAGATTAATGATTCCCGTTGTCATAATTATTAATCCTCCCGCGAATAGTCTTTTTAACAACTATATCAGTTCTTGTCTGAGTTGCACCTTCAGGAGTGATAGGCGGAACACACCTTGGTCAATATTACTGACAACTCAGGATATTTGATTTGAATAAGGAGTCTAAAGGGGCTTGGGTTACAAAGAGGTAAACCTATGGCAATTGCAGGTGAAACCAGTACCAGAGCTGATTTTTTGCCACCAGCCTATAGAGTGGGCGGAGAAGAGACCCTGCACAAAAGCAAGGATGAGGACACCGGGAAACTATTGGTAAAGGTTGTGCGCTGCCTTGCTCATGGCCAGTTTGGGGATAATCTGTATATCGTGAAGCGAAGGCAGTTTATTGATTCAAACGAGCTCTCTGATCGCAGGCGATTATTCTTGAGACAGGTGGCAATTCACAAATCGCTGGCTCCTCATCCAAATATCGTGAAATTTCTGGATCACTGTATTCCCTCAACATCAAGCCGACCAATAACGCTGGAAGTCACTATGGAAGATGGCGGCCAGAGTCTGGTGCGGTATTACGAGCAACATGATTCTGTAGAGTTGGGAGTTACCCTTAATATTGCAGTCCAATCCGCCTGTGGTTTGAAGTTTCTTCATAGCCAGAACATCCTTCACCGGGATATTAAGC
This sequence comes from Parendozoicomonas sp. 2304DJ65-17, assembly GCF_058148445.1. Lineage (NCBI taxonomy): Bacteria > Pseudomonadati > Pseudomonadota > Gammaproteobacteria > Oceanospirillales > Endozoicomonadaceae > Parendozoicomonas > Parendozoicomonas sp. 2304DJ65-17. The sequence continues at coordinate 961,342 of NZ_JBYVJV010000001.1, read as the reverse complement.
CGGACAATATTCTTATTGATGCAGAAGGAGTGGTACGACTCTGCGATTTTGGATTTGCGGTAAACCTATTGGAGGATGGCGCTCCCACTGATGGTAAAAGTACCAGACGTTATGTGGCCCCGGAAGTCATTAACAAGAAGAAGCAAACATTGGCAGTGGATATTTTCTGCCTGGGAGCAACGATTCATCAGCTTCTGGCATGGGAAAACCTGGTGTCAGATGCAGACCTTAAGCGTGACAGGACGAAGACTGGGCCGGTGTCACTGTTCATTTCGTTCACCGAAGCCGGTTTGAAAGTAAAGGCCAGCGACCAACGTTTGGATTTTCTCGTGCCTCTCGTGCGGAAAATGGAATCTACCAACCCTAAATGCAGGCCAACAGCAGAAGTTGTTCATTCTGATTTACTGACCATCGCCGATGGTAAGGAAGCATCGGCTGCCGGGCCTGTGAAGAGGAAGAGAAAAGGTGTGCCAAAGCATAATCCAATGGCATCGGATAAAGCCTGACAGCTCTTAAACAGAAACGGACTGGCGCTTTACCAGAGATGATTTTAAAGAACGCACCTTTGGCTCTATAGATGGATCTTCAATTCGATTAATCAGAGTATCTGCGGCTAACTGCCCCAGCTCCTCTTTGGGCTGGTGCATGGTTGTCAGAGGTGGTGAGGTAAAGGCTGCCAGTTCAATGTCGTCATAGCCGATAACAGAAATATCCTCAGGAACCCGATAGCCTTTGCTTTGAATAGCGCACATGGCACCCATCGCCATTAAATCATTTCCGATAAAAAGAGCTTCAGGAATGTCGTTGTTTTCAAGGATTTGGGTAGCAGCCTGATAACCACATTCTGCTGTCAGCTGACCTTCCACAACCCAATGAGGATTAACTTCCAGATTAGCCTGCTCCATAGCTTTCAAATAACCAGCATAACGTGCACTGCTTGGGGAAAGCCCTTGTGGCCCGCTGATACAGCCGATCTTTTTAAAGCCTTGCTCAATCAGGTGCTGTGTGGCGTCAAAGCCGCCCTGTTCCGGAGTTTCCATAATCACATCAGCATGAATATCCGGAACCTTGCAGTCCAGAATCACCAGTGGTGTATCGCAGTATTCATTGAGCTGCTGGAAGAAACCCGGAGAACTATGGGCAGACATAATTAGCAAACCATCCACCCGCTTTTCCTGCAGGGTTTTGGTGTAAGCAATCTGTTTCTCAGGATCACCCTCTGAATTGCACAGCACCAGATGATAACCACGCTCATAACAGGTGGCTTCAACCCCGTGAATAACTTCCGCAAAGAATGGGTTGGTGTTGGACGCTGTCAGCATGCCAATGGTGCGGGTTTTGTTGGTTTTCAGGCTGCGGGCTACTGCGCTGGGTTTGTAGTCAAGTTGCTCAACAGCTATGTGAACCTTCAGGCTGGCCTCTTCACTCACGAAGCGGGTGCCATTAAGAACATGTGAGACTGTAGAAATAGAAACACCCGCGAGTTTCGCTACATCCTTGATTGTTGCCACTAACTACAGCCTCTTACTTCTTTTGATTGCTCAAACAGTTGCTAAAAAATTGTCGGCTTCCTGCCGGGATGGAATGGATGTCTGTGCACCTGGGCGGGTGACAGAAATAGCGCCGCAAGCATTACCAAAACGGATAGCTTCTTCCAGTGTTTTTCCTTCAGACAAAGCAACCAGCAGGGCACCGTTAAAGGTGTCACCAGCAGCCGTTGTATCGGTCGCTTTAACCGGGAATCCGCTGATCAGTTTGGTCGCTATTCCAGATTCTGAAGTTTCGGAAATCAGAGCACCCTGCTTGCCCATGGTGATAACAACAGTGAAAATGCCTTTGTTATGCAGAGCTTGAGCTGCTTTCACCGCGCCTTCTTCAGTGTCGGCAGCAATGCCAGTAAGAACTTCAGCTTCTGTCTGGTTGGGGGTGATGATATCAATGCAGGACAACAGCTCGTCAGAAAGAGGTCGTGCCGGAGCTGGGTTCAGAACAACCGGAGTCTGATTCTTCTGGGCAATTTGCGCAGCTTCAAGAATTGCATCCACCGGGGTTTCCAGCTGCATGAGCAGATAATCAGCATCAGCAATATGTTTAGTCTGGCGCTGAACCCGTTCAACGTTCAGGTGGCTGTTCGCTTCCGCGGCAATGCCAATAAAGTTTTCGGCATTGTTATCCACAAAGATCAAAGCCACACCGGTGTTCACGCCTTCCACCTGTTCCACCAGAATGGTGTCGATGCCGTCTGCCTGAAACTTTCCAATAATCTCGTTGCCGAAAGCGTCCTGGCCGATGCAGGCCATAAACTGGGTGTTGCCACCAAGACGTGCGCAGGCAACAGCCTGGTTCGCGCCTTTACCGCCGGGAATAATGTCGTAGCGGGAGCCGGTGATTGTTTCACCTGGGCGGGGGAAACTGTCTACTTTCAGAACGTGGTCAGCATTAACGCTGCCGAGAACAAGAATCTTTTTTTTCATAAGGCATCAGGCGTGGTTCGGGATAACGGCCCGGATCTTAAAAACAAGGCTGCTATCCCAAACAATAACAAAGGAAATTGCTTACTTGGTAATCAGCTGCAGCTCAACCGGAGTGTAGGCTTCAACGGTTTCACCTTTCAGAACCTTGTCGGCAACTTCAACACCGATAGAACCAATCATGCTGGCCTGTTGGGCAACAGTGGCTCCGAGGTCACCGTTATTCACGGAAGTGATACCTTCGTCAGTGCCATCAAAGCCAACAACCAGAATGTCTTTCTGAGTGGCTTTTACTGCGTTGATTGCACCCAGTGCCATTTCGTCGTTCTGAGCGAAAATAGCTTTGATGTCTGGGTTAGCCTGCAGCAGGTTTTCGGTCACGTTCAGACCTTTGGTACGGTCGAAGTCAGCTGGCTGGCTGGCGGCCAGAGTCAGGTTGCTGGCTTCCAGTGCTTTCATAAAGCCCTGGCCACGGTCTCGGGCTGCAGAAGTACCGGCAACACCTTCCAGCTGCAGAACAGAACCTTCGTTGCCCAGCTGTTCAACAATGTATTTGCCCGCCATTTCACCACCGGCCACGTTGTCGGAAGCTACGTGGGACTTCACTTCACCACCGTTTACGCCACGATCCAGAGTGATCACAGGAATACCTGCACGGTTAGCGATGCGCACAGAGTTACCGGCTGCATCGGAATCAGCAGGGTTAATCAAAATGGCGCTGACACCTTTCACTGTCAGGTCTTCAATATTGGTCATTTCGCGGGCAGAGTCGTTCTGGGAGTCCAGAACTGTCAGGGTGTAGCCCAGCTCGTCAGCTTTAGCTTGAGCACCATCTTTCAGGGTTACGAAGAATGGGTTATTCAGGGTAGAAACAACCAAAGCCAGGGTCTTCTGGTCTTTCGCGGAAGTGTCAGCGCTGCTGGCTTCCTGCTTGTTGTCGGAACAACCGGTAAGCGCCAGACCTGCAGTCAGAGCAACTGCCAGAGCACCTTTCTTGGATGAGAGCTTTTTGAACAGGGACATGGACAACAACCTCATGGTTTTAAAGGGCTGGTTGTTCCAGCCCGAAAGCGCGAGTGATAAATCAGTTATTTGGAAGAACGGGTATCAACAAGAACCGCCAGCAGAATAACCAGAGCTTTGGCAATCAGCTGGTAGTAAGAGGATACATTCAGCAGGTTCAGGGCGTTGTTGAGAATACCGATAATCAGCACACCCACCAGAGTTCCCATAATGCGGCCTTTACCACCGGTCAGGCTGGTTCCGCCAAGAACAACAGCGGCAATAGCATCCAGTTCATAGCTGGTGCCAGCAGTAGGCTGTGCGGAAGCCAGACGGCTGGTGACGATAATGCCAGCCAGCGCAGACATCGCACCGCTGATGGAGTAAACCGCCAGCTTGATGCGATCAACATTAATACCAGACAGGCGGGTTGCAGACTCATTGCCGCCCAGAGCGTAAACATAACGGCCAAGGCGGGTGTGATTCAGCACAAACCATGCTGTCGCGAATACCAGAGCTATCAGATAGATTGGGAAAGGAATACCAAACAGGTAACCAGTGCCGATAGCGGAAAAGGCTTCAGAGGAGGCGCCACCAAAAGTAGAGATGGGGCGACCATCGGTATACACCATTGTCGCGCCACGGAGCAGAGTCATAGTTGCCAGTGTTGCGATAAATGGTTGAACCCGACCTTTGGAAATAATCAGACCACTGATGCAACCCAGTGCTGCACCAGCCATAAGAGTCACGACAACAACAACCATAAGGTTGAAGTCCATGCCAATCATAGTGGCAGCCAGAGCACCGGTCAGAGCGAGAATAGAACCAACAGACAAATCAATACCGCTGGTAAGAATAACGAAAGTCATACCCACGGCGATGATGGCGTTAATAGACGTCTGTCGCAGGATATTCAGCATATTGCCCGCGCTGAAAAAGCTGGGGCTGATAATGGAAACCACTGCCATAAACACCAGCAGGGCGATAACGGATTTGTACTCAAACAACGTTTCTTTGCTGAGGAAAGAGGGTTTGTTATTCATAGTGGCAATGTTCTGGCTCATCTGTGTTTCTCTCGTTATGCCGCTTCTGCTGGTACTGCCTGGTTGCCTACGGCACAGCGCATCAGATTTTCCTGGGTGGCTTGTTCGTGGCTGAACTCACCGGTGATTCGACCTTCGTGCATCACCATGATGCGGTCACTCATTCCGAGCACTTCCGGCATGTCAGACGACACCAGAATGATACTCATGCCACGAGCCTTGAATTCGTTGATTAACTGATAGATTTCTTTCTTGGCGCCAACGTCTACACCACGGGTTGGTTCATCAAGAATCAGAACCTTCGGGTTAGTCATCAGGCCTTTGGCGATGGCAACTTTTTGCTGGTTACCGCCACTGAGGTTTTTGATCAGCTGGTCTTCAGTCGGGGTTTTGATATTGAAACGCTTGATAAAATCGAGCACGGAAGTCAGTTCATCGGTACGGCTGATCTTTCCGCCGCTGGTGAAGTTGCCAAGGCTGCACAGGCTCATGTTTTCCCGTACGCCCAGTTCCAGTACCAGACCATCGCTTTTACGGTCTTCGGAAATATAAGCAATGCCTGCTGCCAGACCTTGACCAGGTGTGCCGATAGAAACAGGCTCACCTTCAATATTAATAGTGCCGTCCGTGGCAGGATTTGCTCCATAAATCGCTTTTACCAGCTCAGTACGGCCCGCGCCCATAAGACCGGAAATACCGACGATCTCACCGGCCTGTAGCTGGAAGGAGATATCTTTAATACCCGGAGCCTGGAGGTCTTTGACCTCCAGGGTGGTGGCTCCGGTTGCGACCTCGATGCGTGGGTATTGCTCTTCCAGAGAGCGGCCCACCATGTATTCGATAATTTTGTCTTCTGTCAGCTCGCTGACCGGAGATTCATCAATAAAGCGACCATCGCGCATGATGGTGGCGTGATCACAGATTTCGAAAATCTCTTTCAAACGATGAGAGATATAAACAATGCCTTTTCCTTCCGCTTTCAGCTGGCGGATAACTTTGAACAGGCTTTCGGTCTCTTTTTCTGTGAGGGCATCGGTGGGTTCATCCATCACGATAACCCGGGAGGAGAAGGACAGTGCTTTAGCGATTTCTACCATCTGCTGAACACCAATGCTGAGTTTTCCAACCGGGGTGGCTGGGTCGTAGTCAACATCAAGCATGGTGAGCAGCTTTTTGGCTTCTGCGAACATGGTCGTCCAGTCGATACGGCCAAAACGACCGAGAGGCTCACGACCAAGGAAAATATTCTCGGCGATGGAGAGTTCAGGAATAAGGTTCAGCTCCTGATGGATAATGCTGACGCCCTGTTCCTGGGAATCTTTGGGGCCGGAGAAAGCGACATCTTTTCCATCATACTTCAGTGCGCCTTCATCCCGCTGGTAAATGCCCGTCATCACCTTCATCAAGGTGGATTTACCTGCACCGTTTTCGCCAAGAAGCGCCATAACCTGGCCGGGATAAATATTGAGGTTGGCATTGTCCAGAGCCCGGACTCCGGGAAACTCCTTTACAACGCCCTGCATTTGCAGGATGGGGTCCATGCCTAAGCTCATTAACAAAGCCACCGAGAAATTTGCTGGAAAAGAAAATATAAAAACGTTTGCGCAAACGTTTTTCTGGGCGTGAACATAATCTGTACAAGTGTGTTTTTTTTAGACATGGATCAACAAAAAACACACTCGATCAGGTTTTTTGTTTGAAAGGTGTTTTGTGGATGTTTGGTTTTGTGAGATGGCCGAAGTTGGTTAAGGAATACTCCTTATTCATTAGAGGTGTTCTTCTCGGTTCGCTCTGTTTGCCTCCAGCAAGTAGTCAATCACGCAGCGAGTGCGCTTCGGTAGCTGATGCCTGGAGGGATAGATCAACGAAACCGTTAATGTTTCCCCTTGCAGTTCGGGCATAACTGGCACAAGTTGGCCAGATTGAATTTCCTGTTGCACAGAGCCGGGCAGAACAAATCCCAAACCTAACCCGGAGAGCAGCATTCTTTGGATGATGTATGGGGAATTACAGGTGTGGTAATTGGCTGGGGTTATGGTGACTTTCTGTCCCTTTGAGGAAAGCTGCTGCGAGCCATCAGTGCTGGCTTGAGTAAGAGTTATCCAGCGATGGTTCTCCAGTTCTGTGAGAGTGGTAGGAAGGTCATGTTGCTCAAGATATCTGGGGCTGGCATAGATGGCGGGCTTTTCCTGATGCAAAACCCGGGCGACCATTGAGCTGTTTTCCTGAAAACTGGTGCGAATAGCCAGATCAATATCTTCGGCTATCAAGTTGGATGTGTTGTCGCTGATAGAAAGTTTGAGCTGGATTTTGGGGAACTGTTCCTGAAATTTTTCCAGCACAGGCAGAACAAATGTTTGCGCAACATCGTTAGAAAGCGACAACGACACTGTACCCGCAGGTTCCTGCGTTGAAGCAATATCATTCACGCACTCAACAAGTACTGGCAAAAGACGAGCCTGCTCATAAACCTTTCGGCCTTCATCTGTGAGAGAGAGTTGTCTGGTTGAACGTTGAATAAGACGTAGGTTCAACGCTGCTTCCAATTGTGCAACCTGTTCACTGACTCTTGAACGGCTGGTGTGAAGTTTTCTAGCTGCTTCTGCAAAACTGCCACCCTCAACAACCGCTGCAAAAATAGCCAAATGCTTCAGTTTTGAACTGTCTATTGTACTCAAAATCAGAACCTTTCATTCGGCAAAGCATGTCTACTGGGACGGATAGCTTTTACCTAATATCGCTCACGAAAACCAGATTGCACATCATTAAAAAAATGAGGAGTTCGCATATGAAAGCTGCCCGTATTTCCAGTTATGGCGGTCCTGAGGTATTGGCGATTGAAGATGTTGCCATGCCGGTTATCACTGCCGATGAAGTGCTGGTTAAGGTGATTGCAACGTCCATCAATCCTCTGGACTGGTTGCTGCGATCAGGTGAGCTGAAAGATTTAATACCTGTCTCATTTCCCCACACATTGGGGTGGGACTTTGCTGGTATTATTGAACAGGTAGGCGAGAACGTGACCGGGTATTCTGTCGGTGATGCGGTTTACTCCCGCCCGGAAGTTTCCCGAAACGGTTCACACGCAGAATATATCGCAGTGCCAGCCAAAGACATCGCGCTTAAGCCCCGCACCGTTTCATTTGCTGCTGCAGCGTCTTTGCCTATTGCTTCAATCACTGCGTGGCAGGCACTTTTTGAATGCGGTGAATTGAAAAAAGGGCAACGTGTTTTGATTCACGGTGGTGCGGGAAGTCTGGGATGCATTGCGGTACAGCTGGCCAAAAGTCAGGGCGCGTACGTTATTGTTACCGCTGCCGGAGCGGATCACGACTTCGTGACATCTCTGGGAGCTGATGAGGTTATAGATTTTAGGAAGGTGAGTTTTAAAGAAGTCGTCCGTGATGTTGATGTTGTTCTGGACACAATTGGCAGGCAGGTTCAGGTTGATTCTTACTCTGTTCTAAAGCCGAACGGGATTCTTGTGGCTGTTAACACTTACCCCGATTTGGAACAGGTCAAATCTTTCGGTGTACAGGCACGCTTTCTGTCCATCAAACTTAATGGCCAGCATTTGGGAAAAATAGCAGGGCTGGTCGATAACGGTTTACTTCGACCTGTTGTTGGGCATGAGTTTTCATTCGAAAACATTAGTCAGGCTTATGAACTCAGTGAGAAAGGCCTGGCAAGAGGTAAAATCGTGCTTCATGTCGCTGCGCCATAAAGCAAAAAAAGGACAGTTATAGAAAAAGGCAGCCAGATTTACGGTTTAAAGTTTGTTTTTAATTCCGGCCATGAAATGAAAACTTCAGCAATGGAGGAATGAACGCTTGCTTGAAGCTGGGCTGCCAGCTCCTCATCAGAAATGAATTCTTCTGACTGAGTGATGTAGCGAAACAATGCCCTTAAAGGTTCGAGGCCACCGGCATCATATATTTTGTGCGCGGCCACATGAAACTGGCACTGGTACCAGGCGTAATTAACCGGAGGCATTTCAAAGTAAATGCGTTCAAAGTCCTCCAATTGGAAATAGGGCACATGGTCATAACCGTAACTGACAACGGCTTGAGGGAAAGCTGTTAAAAGGTCAGTGTTCTCAGGCTCTTCATTCATAACGTAAGCATGCAAGCCAAGATTGCACAGAAGTTCGACCAGCCAGTAACGGGGCTTATCCATACCTTCTATGTTTGCAGTCTGGTTGATAAACAAGTGCACCATTTCGTGAACGGCTAGCAAGCCCATAAAGTCTGCGATATTTATCGAACCATCAGATTGTCCGTACACTTTTTGAAGAGTTTGTACTGTGTTTGGGTGGAGCTCTGCTAGTGGAGGAACAACTGCCTGGGTCATCTCACTGTTCTGGCTGGCAATTATTAGCATGTCCATGCCAATGCAGTGGGGCATGCCATAAGCGGGATGCTCAGCGAATTTTTCCCAGTGTTCTGGAGCGAGTACAAGAACGTGAAACTGGAGATCGTTTTTGTGATTAAGGATAGTCTTGAAAAAGTTGTGAGCCTTCTCAAGCCGCTGAGCAACTTTTAAAGCCTGAGGTTCGCTGTCAGTACTGGCATAAACAGGAAAAGGGAAACCGGAAAGTGCCTCTAACTCAGAAAACTGATCTTGTTGCACTTTATTCCCCGGCAATGCTTTGTGGTTGGTGTTGGCTCTTCCAGGCTCGTTGCCCATACCCGTAAAGGTAGGCCATGTACTGGCTAGCAAAGTTAAGGATAGACATTTCCAGAACAAGAAAATTCCATCTTTGAATGGCTCAAGTCACTGAAAAGTAGCCCGATATGGATGATAGGCAGGAAACTATTGGGCCACCTTTTGATTATGCTTCGATTCCTTTCTCTGGCAATTTGCTTCATTTTCTCTCTGTCTGTGGGGGCAGCACCTGTTTCAGATGCTGGCGGGCACTGCTTTAGCTTTAAAGAACCCAAGTGGATTTTCTCCAATGAGGCTTATAAATATAAAAAAGATCATCTGAAGGTTCCCCAGCCCGGGCAACTGAATATGATCACTACCTTAAAAAAGTGGCAGACAGCGAGTGCCTTTTATCCCAATCCAATAAAACCACCCTACGAAGTGAAATTCAGTTATCGCAATCGGGCAGATGCCAGTGCCCTTCATCCTGCATATGGCATAGGAGGAGGATTCCGATTTTATGTTCAGACAGATAAAAATCGTTCGAGTCAGCCGCCTGAAAAGGGTTTCAGCTTAAGGTTCGACTCTTCAGGAACGTGGTTGACTGACCATAGTAAAACAGGTGTTGAGCGGTTCCGTTATATAAGAGCTTCTAAGAATTATACGGCCGGGCGCTGGGTTGCAGTGAAAGCAAGAGTGTTAACTGATCGTATTTACTATTTTATCAATAACCAACCTTTCAGCATGATGAAGGTTGATACAAACACCGGCTCACAGAACTTTGGATTTATCAGCGGTGATAGTGGCTCCAGTTTGTTGGAAATGAGCATCAGGGATTTTTGTGTTAAACGCCTTAATGAAGAAGAACTGCAGAATTTTTCTGAACACCCAGAACCTATCTACACGGAAGAAGATCAGCCCCGTGTAGTTATTTCCCGACTATTCAAGCAAGTTGCTGATATAGAAGAAGCAGAACCGTATTGTCGCAAGAATTGTCTGGATACGAATATGAGCTGGACTGGACGCTGGGAACCTAAAACCTATGAGCGGGGTAATAATGAATACCTGCATCAGGGATTTTGTGAATGTAAGTTGGAAAAATATGTTTTAAATCTGTATTACAAAAAACGTTGGGAAGATGGCAAGCATATTCTGGTGAGAGAGCCGAACATATTGGACTGGAATAATATTGGAGACCGGCCTCCACAATGTCTTGAGATGTGCCGAGAGCAAGGGCTGTTCTGGACAGGGCAACACTGGGGCACAAGAGACCTTGAACCCCTGACTGTTTGTGAGTGTGAAAAGTAACTGTGCACTGCGGTTTCTCAGTTATGAATGTTCAGGCTAAGAGGTATACGGAGTTAACCAGTCGTGGTCGGAAAAAGCCTGCATATAACTTTGACCTTCTGTTAGATCCCCATAAGCAGGATGGCGTTTAATCGCACTTTCCAGTTCTTTCTCTTGCCCCTTTTGCATCTCATCAACCTTTTCTGTTTGTTTTTTCAATTGGTAATACCGGGTAGAAACCTGACAGAAGGCTGCGTTAACGAAAGCGCGGTCACCGTGTGAACCGGCGTCCTTTATTCTTTTGATAAATTCAGAAGCTTGTTGGCGCCACTCTGAGGCCTCCGTGAGGTTGGTGACCGTGTATCCGGCTTCCGGAACAATTTCTCTGGCGGCGGCTGTAGCAATCTCACATAGAAGGGCGTTGAGGTTGTGTTCTCCAAAAGGTTTGCAGTTGTCTCGAATGGCTCTTACTTTGTCAAAGATTTCTCGCCAGCTTTTCTCCTGCCTTCTCATATCTGTAACTACTGCGGCTCCATAAACTTCTATGGGGCTTAGCATTGGGCGTAATCTATGTTTTGGGGTGAAGAGGAAACTGTCTTTTGCTGCTAAAGCCTGCCCCATAACGGTATGGCATTCTTTGTGAACTTTAAGGACTTCTCTGTGGGCCTCGGTTTTAGGAGTTAATTTCTTCAACTGAGCATTACAGGCGAGTAAACCCAGTGATGCCATCCGAATTCTGGTTTCTTTATTTGTGGCTGGAAGGTGTGCGAGATTATTGGAAATTGCCCGGATCGCAACTTCGTAATCTCCTTTTAAGCATGAAACCTTAACAAGCTCTTCAATAATCCGGTGTGTGGAAGAAAGATCACGTCCCCGAAATGTGTTATCCCGAAGGTTTATTGCCGGTGAGGTTGCAGGATCGCCCTCTTGAGGGAATATTTCCTGATAGTCTCTTGCAGGCAATAATTCCCTGAATTGATCACGGTCGCCCATTGTCAGATATTTCAGAACGGCCTTAATAGCCATATTTTTTGTTTGTAGATTGTCTCTTGGCGGTGTAATCAGAAATACATCCTTTTCAATAGCCTCTAGCAGATCCAGAGCTTCCTGAAATAACCCCATTCCCATAAGCATTTCGACATTGGTACACGCTTTTTCAAAGGGAAATAATTGATTGCTCCCTGTGCAGAGGCCTCCACTGCGAGGGTTGTGCAGAGCAACATTAATTCGTCGAGCTTCGGCAAGCCAGGTGGGTTTCATGCATGCTTTGTCTGACTGGTAGAGACACTCCACCACAGCTAATTTCAAACTACTGATTTCAAGTATGTCGGTAGAACTCAGACTGCCGAAATACTTGGATTCCAGAGTCTGGATACTCTTCAGTAATGGCTCCAGCTGATCATGAGTCCGTGACTGCGAGAATTTATGATCAAGTTGTGCGATCTCAGAATGCATCTGGTTCGGTACAGGTGTTACCAGCCCGGGAGAGGGTGGAGCCGATTCTGTGAAAGAGACCTGGCGTTTGGAAACGGGTAGTTTTTCCCCATGAGAACCAAAATGCTCTGGAGGGCGCATATAGGGGGGATTTGCCGGGCGGGGAGAGGGCACCTTTTTGTAACCTTGTCTTTTGGATATTGTTTTGCGTGGATCTTCTACTGGCGGTGAAGCCGATCCATCTTTAGAACCATAAAAACTGAAGTGATATGTGCCCGGTGCCTGAGAAGCCATCTTTTAAATACCCAGTGTTTTTTTGAAACCAATAAGTAAACAGGAAAAACACTGGGAGTTGTCTGGCATTGTTGTTAATTGATCTAACATAAAATCACCTATGCTTGAGTGATAATTGAGGTGAAGGTTTAAATGCGTTGATTGCGGATAGGTTAAGCTCGCAGCGTTAGTAGAACTCTGCATTTTGAGTTTGTATGGCAACTATTCCAGTTGTGTGTGTGCATTGTGGCAGCGATAGCAATGTCGTCAGGAACAGAAAGGCCCCATCCGGTCTTTAACGTTACCTCTGCCGAGAGTGCAAAGGCAGCTTCCAAACAGACTTTATCTACAAATCCAACCAGCCCAGCACACATGAGCGCATTGTCGATATGGCTATGAATGGTGCCGGTGTCAGAGATACCGGGAGAGTGCCAATTCTCTGCGAAATGGACGAACAGTGGTCTTATGTGGGCAGCAAGAAAAACCAGCGGTGGTTATTCTACGCGTGGGAACCTCGCTTCAAGCGTGTCATTGCTCATGCTTTCGGTCGCCGGACAAAGAAGACTCTCAAAGCGCTTCTGGAACTCCTGCAGACGTTCACATTTGCCTTTATTTAAGCCTTCACCATAATCGAGAGTTTGATTTCCCCATGAGTGGGGCTAACTGCCGGAACTTAATGCTCAAAAATGTTTGTATTAACATTGGTGATTGGTTAAGAGAAACAATAGCTTTTACCGGCATTAATCGTAGTGTTAACTCTTGTAATGGCAATGGATCATTTGAACTGATGCGGGTGATTGCTATAGGGGTGGAAACCATTTGAAATTTATCCAGATGGTGAAACATAACACTCAGTGCGGCAATCTTTATTCTTCTGGTGAGTACTTCATCTTCTGGGTAAACAGTAATCTGCTTCTTCTTAAATAGTTTACAAATATTAATTCTGGGAATGTTGTCATGTCGCGAAAACTGGATGAATAGTTCTTTGTTCATTGCGACAATGACTTTTTGAAATTCTGCCATCATGGCTTTAGAAGTTTCGGAAAGAACAGTTTCACCACGAGCACTAGCCAGGCGCGTTTTTGCCTGATCGTCGATAACCAGCCAGAAATCTATACCTCTAAACTGATCAAACAGACTTGTTTGATCTACCTCTGAAAATACTTCCTGCCAGAGCTTACATGCTTCTCTTCTAGCTTGTGGATACATCCTATCGCATCCTTTAAAGTCACCACCAAGTGGGGATTCTTGTACAAGGAGATAATCTTCTGGAAGATAGCTTTCGAGTTTGGCAAACGATGATCCTTTGGGGTGGTTACTAACAAAATGAATGAACTCTGTTCTGTGGTAAGGCTTGTATAAGTAGTACGGGTGTCGATAGTCGTCGTTTGTTAACAAGCATATTTTCTCATCATCGTCATCTTCTTCAGATATAGCCTCTATTGCACATAAGCTATTATCTTCATGCATAGCTTTTACTGCAGATAAACTATCATCGACTGAAAATTTATTAACGAATATTTTTGCTTGCTCATGGGAAATGTATCGTCTCATGATAAGAGCTTCTTGTATTGCTGTATGGATGCTTTTTTGTTCTGGGAGGTGTTTTGAAAAGTGTGCGAGAACTGAGACAATACGCCCACGATTAGGCTTACTCCCTTTAGCTGCGAAAACTATGTTGTTGTCTCTGGCTATCGTTTGAAAAATACCTTCGTCGTATAGATTGATATCATGGGCGAGGTAAGATGCTAAGTCACTAAATTGTGACTGCGGAGTTGGGGTTTCTCCATGAGTAGTGAAAGTGTACATGTTTGTTAAAATATTCTTAGCCAAGAGTTAACTAATTGATCCATTTGTTAACGATAAGTTCGTGGCTAAAGCATGGTTGTTACCTGAGCTAACGGTTTAACGTTGGCAGTTGGGGCAAAAGCATGTGCTGCGGTTATTCAGCCGAATCTCACGAATAGTTGTTCCACATTCTTTGCAGAATTCACCCGCACGGCCATACATAGTCAGCTCAATAGCAAAGTATCCGGGTTTACCATCGCCCCCCACAAAATCTTTTAAAGTTGTGCCGCCAACCTCTATGGCTCGTGCCAGAACTTTTTTGATAGCATCTGCCAGTTCATCGTAACGTTTACGGGAAATTTGCCCGCAGGCTCTGTCTGGTCGGATGCCCGCCATAAACAGTGCTTCGTTTGCATAGATATTTCCCACCCCCACTACATTATGGTTATCCATAATAAACGTTTTCACCGCCTGCTTACGTTTGCGGGAGCGATTGAAAAGGAGTTCCCCGTTGAACTGTTCTGATAACGGTTCAGGCCCCAGTTTGGAGAGTAATTCGTGATGTTCCAGTGGTTGATCCGTCCAAACCATTGCGCCGAAACGGCGTGGGTCTGTTAATCGCAACAGCTTGTTATTATCGAAAACAATATCCACATGGTCGTGTTTTTCGACAGGCGTGCCAGCCGGAAGGATTCGCATGGAACCAGACATGCCAAGATGACCAATTAATGTTCCATTGGGGAAATGAAGCAGAAGATATTTGGCACGGCGCTCAATAGCTTCAAGAATTTGGCCTTTTAACAGCTGTGGCAGGTCTGACCGTACAGGCCAGCGCAACTTTGGTTGACGAACAACAACCTCTACAACCTGATGGCCTTTAATATGTGGAGATATGCCACGGCGGGTAGTTTCGACTTCTGGTAATTCTGGCATCGTATTTTGAATCGAAATTTTTGCGGTAACCTTATGCCAACAGAACCTGACACATCAAGCCGGTTGAGGGTTCTTGCCAGTGCGCTTTTCAGCGGGTTTCATTGAAAGCAGCGCAAACATGCCGGTAATGCTCAAAATCCAAATACATATCGGACCACCTTGCCAGGGGAAATAATCACCGAGCCACTGTGCAATTGCTGGTGAGGGGGCGGAAATAAGACATTGGGATAAACCCCAGGTTCCGGCTATAGCTGTGCAGCGAAGGTGAACCGGGAACAGGTCGAACACCATTTTAAATACCGGAGCTTCAAATGCACAGGTTCCGAATGCCATCAAACACATACCGGCACTGCTAACCCATACGCTGCCAAGTGAAGCCAGATAAAAGTTCAGGGTTGATGCTGTGACTTGGAGTAACAGGCCACAAAGCATGACTTTTATTGGATTGGTTTTATAAGCCAGCATGGCCATAACCGGTAAAAGAATAAATTCGATTATGGCATCGAGGCCAACAATGCTGCTGGCGGTACTGGCTGAGAAATAACCATTGGCCACAACAAACGTATTCCAATACATATTGGCGGTGTAAGTGGTTACGCCCATCAAAGATGCAAGGCAGATAACTTTCAGAGAAGCTGCTTTATGTTCTCTCAGAATGATTGTCATCACCGGGAAAAAAGATAACTTCTTAACTTTTTCTCTGTCGAATTCTGGTGATTCGGGAAGATTTCGGCGCATTAGCATGACCAGAAACGCCGAACAGCAACAAAACAGGAAGGGAATCCGCCAGCTCCACTCCGGCATACCCGGAAGATTCACAACAGCTGTTAATAAAGCACCACTGGCAATGCCTAAATTTCCTCCCCAGTTTGCCCATGACCCTGCGAGATAAGGATTGCCCGGGCGGTGTTCAATCATAAACATGGCGGAGTTCGTAAACTCACCTGCCACAGCCAAGCCCTGCATAAACCGGAACAACATAAGTAATAAGGGTGCGGCCAAGCCAATAGTTTCATAGGTGGGTAGAAAACCTATACCGGTGGTTGCCAGCGTCATCAAAGCAACAGAAATTGTTAAACCGGTTTTGCGACCGTAATGATCGCACACAAACCCAAACCCAAAACCACCTAAAGGTCTGGCCAGGTTTGTAGCGAAGAACAGGCAGAACATAAAGAACATGGCCTGAGAAGGGTTGTTTTCAGGAAGAAACAGTTTAGAAAGAACAGGAACAAGGTAGAGATAAGCGGAGTATTCCATCCACTCAATAGTTGCCCCCATACTTCCCAGTAAAACCGGGTTTTTTAATGCTGCTTTTAGCATTGGTCATGCTATCCCGCCTGAAACGCAAACAGGATAGATCACATTGTGTGAGTCGTTTTCAGATTGCTGTCTTATTCACTGGGTGGTTGAGAGGAATGTAGATTGATTCCAGCTGCGTAGAGCTGATAAAACAAATCCCGGTTTGCGTTTGCTGCGAATCGCAGTTGTTTACCGGATGAGGTTAGCTTTAATGCGCCTGCGCTGTCAGACGACATTTCAGTGTTAATGGAAAGTGTTTCTTCCTGATAAGTGACAACCTCAGGGCTGGAAACAGCAACTGCTGCCAGAAGATCCCAGAGATACCAGGAAAAATCGCCATTTTTATTACGCCAGCCTTCAATTGTATCGAGGATGAATTGCTGCACTGGTGATTGTGATTGCTGCATCATATGGTGCAGAAACTCGTTATTCATCGGAACAATATTCGTCGCATCAAGGGGAATTAAATCGATAGCTATTGGGAGTTTGGCAACCTGTTCAACCGAGCCGGGGTCAAGGTAAAAGTTCCACTCCGCTGTATCGTTTTTATCGTGATGTTCGGGAACCGCATGGACATTTCCGGGAACATCAACAGCTCCACCCATAGCTATTATTCTTTCAGTTTTCTCTGTTAATTCAGGAAATTGAGAGTAGGCATGAGCCAGATTTGTCCACGGCCCCAAAGCGAGAATTGTGACGGGCTTTTCAGAGTTATTGATGACTTCCGCAATCAGCGCTGCGGCTGAGCCTGAATCACGTATTGTACGTTCTGATTCCGGCAGGATTATTCCCTGTAATTGATCCGCTCTCTTACGAATACGTTCAGGAAAACTGTTTTTCCCTGTTACAGCTTTTTCAGAACCCGTTGCTACAGGAATATCAGCAGCATTTGCCAGATCCAGCAGTTTGAGTACATTTAATGCGGCAGGCTCTGGGTGTGCCTGACCGGTTCCGCTTACGGTAATGGCTTTGATTTCAACTTTGGGGTCGGCAAGCAAGTAAAGAATGGCTGGCCAGTCATCACCCGCCATATCAGTATCAATAATCAGGGGCGTTCTGGACGGATCTGAATTGATCACAGTTTTCGCATTCCCAAAAGAAGAAAGAGATGCTACCAGAATGAAAAGGGCACCTTTTAAGAAACCTAAGCATTGAGAATACTTCATATCCAGAATTACTTAGCCAGTAAAAAGAGAATGGAGAAAGTAGCAGATGTATGAGAAAGAGCCTGTGCCTTTCGAATGAAAGGCACAGGCAAAGGGGTAATCTTCAACTTCCTCTACTTCTGGCTCTGCGACAGGAGAGGGTAATGTCGTGCAATCGTTGCAGGATTTAAAGTATGTAAATAAAGGTTGGTTTGGTGATTTGCCAGCACAGGGCTGCTTAACTATTGCTGTAAACCTGAGGTTCCTTATAATCCTGAACCTTTGCAGGCCTGAGTAAATCCATGCTCTGTGCCGATACTGAGACAGACGGTTCTCCATGAGCACAATCAAGACCCTGACCGGCATCAAGCCCACCGGTACTCCCCATCTGGGCAACTATGTTGGTGCTATCCGGCCGGCCATTGAAGAAAGCCGCCGGGACGATATCAAGTCCTACTATTTCCTGGCTGATTATCACGCGATCATCGGCTGCTGGGATCCTGAGCAGATCCATGAATCTACCCGCAATATTGCCGCTACCTGGCTGGCTTTAGGGCTGGATACTGACCGCGCGACTTTCTACCGTCAGTCCGATATTCCTGAGATTCCAGAGTTGTGCTGGATGCTGAACTGCATGGCAGCCAAGGGGTTGATGAACCGTGCTCACGCTTACAAAGCGGCAATGGATGCCAACGTGGCGGAAGGTAATGATCCTGACAAGGCTGTTACCATGGGTTTGTATGGCTACCCGGTACTGATGGCTGCGGACATCCTGATGTTCAACGCCAACCGTGTACCAGTTGGCCGTGATCAGGTTCAGCATATTGAAATGGCCCGTGATATTGGTGCCCGTTTCAACCATATCTACAAAGGCGATTACTTCACTTTGCCAGAAGCCGTTGTTGGTGAGAATAACGCGGTTCTGAGTGGTCTTGACGGCCGTAAGATGAGTAAGAGCTACGGCAATGTGATTCCGCTGTTCTGCCCTGAGAAGAAATTCCGCAAATACATTATGAAGGTTGTAACTAACAGCCTTGAGCCGGGTGAGCCAAAAGATCCTGAAGGTTGCAGTCTGTTCCAGATTTTCTCCGCTTTTGCTAAAGACGAAGCAGAGATTGCAGCCAAGCGTAAGCAGTACGAAGAAGGTGCTGGTTGGGGCGCTCTGAAGCAGGAACTGTTTGAGTATCTGAACGAAGAGCTGAAAGGCCCACGTGAAGAGTATGATCGCCTGATCGCTGACCCTGCCTTTATCGAAGCAGAGCTGAAGAAAGGGGCAGACAAAGCACGTGAAGAAGCCGCACCTTTCCTGAAGCAGCTGCGTGAAGCGGTAGGCTTCCGTTCACTGGCATAAGTCAGAGCTGTTACAAAAGCCGGGCCGGTTCTACTGATGTAGGATGAGTGTCCGGCTTTTTTGTATCCCCAATTTAAAGTCGCGCTGGAGAATAATTATGAGCACAGCACCACTGAAGTTTCTGGAAAATCGCTCACGCAATGGAAGCAAAACCTGTGTTGTTTTGTTTCATGGCTATGGCGCGTCTATGGCAGACCTATACGGGATTTCTGATTATCTCGATCCGGAGAAAAGCTGTGACTGGCTTTTCCCTGATGGCTGGTTAACCGCTGAAGGCGGAGGTCGGGCATGGTTTCCCATTGATATGGCCGAGTTTCAGGTCGCCATGATGACCGGAACTCCCAGAAACCTGAAAAACAAGAATTCTGAAGAGTTTCAAAAGTCTATTGAACTGGGCAAGCAGTTTATAGAACAGCTGTTGCCAGAATACGACAATGTGATTGTTGGCGGGTTTTCTCAAGGAGCCATGATCAGCTCTCATATCGCCCCGCAGCTGAGTAATCGTATAAAAGCGCTCTGGTTGTTCTCCGGAAACCTGATAGCAGAAGCCCAACTGGACTCATTACTTAATAACTCTCAGCCACTGGCATTACTGCAGTCCCACGGGCGGCAGGACCCTGTTCTGGGATTTGAGTATGGGCAGGATCTGTATAAGAAACTTGTGGATAACGGCTATTCCGGTGAATTTGTGGCTTTTGATGGCCAGCACGAGATTCCTCCGCTAGTTCTGGAAAAAGCCAGGTCTGTGTTAGCGGGGTGTAAGTAAGTTACGCGTTTTGTGTATGTAAAGCGCGTATTGTTGTGAAACGGGATGAACGATAAAACGGTTATTTAATAAACAAAATTAATTTAATTGTTATGTCCGTTCTTTTTGCAATAGCTCTAACCACAGGAATACTCTCCGGACTTTGGGGGTGGGTTTCCATTTCTTTGGGGTTGCTCACCTGGGCTGGCTTCCTTGGCTGTACAACCTATTTCGCCTCACCTGTTGATGGTGTGAAAGGGCTTGGCCTGAGCATGCTGACCAACCTCAGTGGCGTATTCTGGGCAGTTGTAATTATCCAGCTGTCTTCTGTTATGAGCCTTGAGATTCTTGGTTACGTTATTACCGCTGTTGTGTCGTTTATGATGTGCATTCAGGCGAAGAAGAGCTGGCTCAGTTTTATTCCTGGAACATTTATTGGTTCCTGTGCCACCTTCGCAGCTGACGGTAACTGGAAGCTAGTTATACCTTCTTTGCTAGTCGGGGCTCTGTTTGGCTACCTGATGAAAGCTTCAGGCCTGTGGTTACATCGCTGGATGGATAATAAAAACGCCGTTTCAAATACGACAGGTGAAGTGCAAACTTCTTAAGTTTTTATGCCGGACTCTAGGCGGAGAGGACGTTGTCGCTTCCGCCTTTCCGAGACATTATGAAATATGCCTTTTCAGGTCACCTGAAAGAATGCTGGTTATAAGGGTGATAATCATCACCGCCCCCAGAATACACGCCATTCGGATCCAATCCTGCTCGAACTGCATGCGTATATAAATCAGGCGGTAAGTTGTTGGCAGCCAAACCAGAAACGTTCCCGCTACCAGCCCGGCTTGTAGAAAAGAAACAGCCCAGGATCGTTTAACAAATAGCAGGCAGGGGGCAAGTGCTACAGCTATCGCTACGAGGCTGTTGCCAAAACGGAGAAAGTGAGCGCCCAGAACCAGGTAGGCAAGAGACAGCAAAGCAATGCGCCACCACATAAATAATCCTTAGAAAACGTATTTTCGACGGATGATACAGGATTTACTGCAGCTGCAGAGCTGTTACCATTGCCCGCCTTGTTTTCCTGCCTGACCAAACATCATGTCTGACTCCCGCTTTTCTTCTCTGGAACTGTCCAGAGATATGCTTGCCAACCTGGAATCCCTTGGGTATCAGACCATGACACCCATTCAGGAGCAGAGTATTCCTCATGTTCTGAAGGGGCAGGACCTTATCGCCCGTGCGAAAACCGGTAGTGGTAAAACAGCCGCGTTTGGTATCGGCCTGCTGTCCAACCTGAATGTGCGTAAGTATCGCGTACAGGCTCTGGTTTTGTGTCCAACCCGTGAGCTGGCGGATCAGGTAGGCAAGGAATTGCGTCGTCTGGCTCGTTTTACCCACAACGTTAAGGTGCTGACTCTTTGCGGCGGTATGCCTTTTGGCCCGCAGATTGGTTCTTTGGAACATGGTGCCCATATTGTTGTGGGAACACCGGGGCGTGTGCAGGAACATGCCTGCAAAGGCACTCTGAAGCTGAACGATATTTCCACTCTGGTTCTGGATGAAGCGGACCGTATGTTGGATATGGGCTTCCGTGATGCTATCGCCGATCTTGCCAGTCAGACTCCATCCAATCGTCAAACATTGCTGTTCTCCGCCACATATCCGGAAGGCATTAAGGAAATCAGTCGTGAGTTCCAGAAAAAGCCTGTTGAGGTAAGTGTGGAATCTCACCATGACGACTCCGTTATAGAGCAGCGCTTCTTCCTAACCTCTCGTTCTGGCCGTCGGGACGCTCTGGTGAAACTGATGGGGCACTATCAGCCAGAATCCTGTGTGGTGTTCTGCAATACAAAGGCTGAATGTCAGGATGTTGCGAACGCTCTATGTGACGAAGGGTTCCATGCTCAGGCTATTCATGGCGATCTGGATCAGAGGGATCGTGATCGTGTTCTGGTGCAGTTTGCCAATAAGAGCAGTTCAATTCTGGTGGCTACTGATGTTGCCGCACGAGGCTTGGATATCAAAGACCTGCAGGCGGTAATTAATTATGAAGTGACCCGCGATGCTGAAGTGCATGTTCACCGTATTGGTCGTACCGGCCGTGCCGGTAAAAAAGGCTTGGCGCTGAGTCTGTACACCGAGAAAGAACAGTACAAAATTGAAGATATTGAGGCTTACCAGATGCGGCCGGTGGAATATGGCAATCTGGCCGAGCTGAGAGAGCAGGATGCAGAGATTCTTCCTCCAATGGTCACGCTGAATATTGATGGCGGGAAGAAAAACAAGGTGCGCCCGGGAGATATTCTTGGTGCTTTGACCGGCGATGCCGGCATTCCCGGTAAGCATGTTGGTAAAATCGATATCTTTGATTATTGCGCTTATGTGGCGATTGAGCGTTCTGTGGCCAATCGGGCCCTCAAACGCCTGCAGAGTGGCAAGATCAAGGGAAGGCAGTTTAGAGTTCGAAAATTACGTTAATTTTCATGCATTTACTGGTTTTCTATTATTAATGGGTGGCCGCTGGAAATAGCGGCCGTGGATAGCCAGAAAGCAGGGATGTTGCATGCGTAAGTCGATAGTATCCATCAACCTTAACTCTGATCAGGTTCTTCAGTTCTACAAGCGGCAGAAGGAGCGGGTGCGGGCTGTTGCCGATGATGGAACCAGTATCAGTTTACCCTTTGATATCATTGCCCAGTTTGTTTCCCATCACGGCATTTATGGCCGGTTTGAGATCAGCTACGACAGCTCTGGTAAGTTCAAAGGCATCAGGCGGGTAGGCTAATCAACTCGCTGAATCTCAAAAGGTTCTTCAGGCGATCTTTCCATAACAATTCATCACATCCCCTCTCTCTATCTGCCAGCACATGGTAAAGCTGGCAGATGGATAACCAGGCAAACTCTTCCTTAAACTCATCAAATGGTGTGCCCAAGGCTGCATGGAGATGATAGGTCTTCAGGCTTCGCTCAATATCAGGAAAGTTTCCGGTAGAAAGCAGGGTAACCAGATCCCAGGTTGGGCTGTGGAGAGTTGCCAGATCAAAATCAAATAGCAAAGGTTCCTGCTGGCTGTTCTCTGGCATCCAGAAATGATGAAGAAAACAGTCACCATGGCAGATTGTAAGCCCTTGCTTACTCCTTAACCTCTTTCGTAGAGATGTTTCCCAGTAGTGAACAGCCAGAGGCAAAAGTTGTTTTATTTGCTGGTGATCTTCTGGCGGAAGTATGCGTTCGGGAAACTCCGCTACAAGTTCGCTGCAGATGGTCACGTATTCCAGTAAAGGTCTGGGCAGGTCTCGGTATCGCCCAGCTCCAAGATAACCTGCATGTTCAACGAGTGATTCCATAGCTTTATGGAAAGTAGCCAGAGCTTTAATCACTGTTGTTTGAAGGGAATGGCTGATGCGTGAACCGGTAAATGTTTGCACAGCGTTAAAGAGCTGGCGGTGAGTGTCTGTTTGATCGGGCATGATCAAAAAGCTGGTATCGTCTTCCAGAGTGCCAAAGGCGAGTACCGGAGTGGTTGGTACATTGCTGTCTGTTTTTATAATTTGATGAAAGAGTACCTCGTGTTCACCATAGCCCGCAGGTGACAGCTTGAGAATCAGTCGCTTTCTAGCTTTGGTAGTCGTGACGTTGAGCAGCCCAACCCAGGAGCTGTGTTCTCCCTCTATTTCCTCAAGTTCGCACTGGCTTATGGACTCTTTTGGGAGATTAAGAAAGCGGCCAAGTTCTTCGCATTGATTAGCAATTTCGCGGAGGAATGTCGGGCTGCTAAACAGCTCTATCAAATGTGAATGCACGGTCCCTGTGCTCCGGAAAACAGAATACATTCAGATTAGCCCCATATTCGAAAGCTGTGACTATTCTCTAGGGCTTTATCTGTAAGGTTCCGGTTGCTGTTATGACAACTGTGCGATCACTTCTGGTATTACCTGCTTTGCTTGGTTTGTCTTCTCTGGTGCTGTGTGAAGACTCGATCAGCCCGCCACCAACACCTGAGCAGGAACATCTGTCGCCAATTGATATTCGGATGCGGCAGCAGGAGCGAACAGAGAATAAGGATTTTGTCATTACGCCACTGGATCGTAATTATATTCTCCCTGTGTCGTACAAGCACAAACCTTATACCAGACCCTATGAGCAGTTCGATGTTAAAAACCGGGATCTGGATGATGTAGAGGTTAAGTTTCAGATCAGTATCGCCATCCCGCTTATGCAGGATATTTGGGGCCTGGCCGATCTGAAGGCTGGCTACACTATGACTTCCTGGTGGCAGGCTTATAACAAAGATATCTCCAGTCCGTTTCGGGAAACAAATCATCAGCCGGAAATTTTTCTGAGCTTTCCCATGAATAAACCGGCACTGGGTTCTCA
Organism: Parendozoicomonas sp. 2304DJ65-17; assembly: GCF_058148445.1. Taxonomy (NCBI): domain Bacteria; kingdom Pseudomonadati; phylum Pseudomonadota; class Gammaproteobacteria; order Oceanospirillales; family Endozoicomonadaceae; genus Parendozoicomonas; species Parendozoicomonas sp. 2304DJ65-17. The sequence continues at coordinate 937,553 of NZ_JBYVJV010000001.1, read as the reverse complement.
TCTACGAATGATGAATGTAGGCATCGCCCATCAATCCAATGGGCAGACGAAAGAGCTTTCGCGCAGCTGGAACAGAATTTATACCGAGTTCATTTTTGAAAACGATAACTTCGCTTGGGGTATCAAACCCTGGTACCGCCTTCCAGAAGATAAAAAGAAAACACCGGATGATCCCAAAGGTGATGATAACCCGGATATCTGGAAATACATGGGATACGGAGAGCTGCTAGCCAGCTATAAATGGGGAGAGCATAACTTTGGTATGTTGTTTCGTAACAACCTCAGAAGCTGGGATAAGAACAAAGGTGCAGTTCAGTTGGATTGGTCATTCCCCTTCTGGGGGCGGCTGCGGGGGTATGTGCAGTACTTTAATGGCTATGGCGAGAGTCTGATTGATTATAACGCCAGCTCAAACCGTATTAGCCTTGGAATTCTGCTGACGGATTGGCTGTAGCTGCAATAAGACTTAGAGCTGACGGTATGGAATTGAGGATCAGTACCGTCGGCTCAAAATGGAGTACCTCAAGACTTTGGTCTAATGGAGAGATTATCAAAAGCAACAATAATTTAACTTAAATCAAATAAATTAAATACACACATGGAGTTGAATTATGTTGAAAACTACAACGGATGTCGCAAGAACAAATTCATTTGAAATGAAGCCTTTGTCACAGGCTAGTGAAGAAACAACTTACAACTTCGGAAACAGAAGTTTCACTGTTGAGCCTCAGGCCAAGAAAGAACTCTCAGGTGAAGAGCTTAGAGCACAGAAAAGGCTGTTAGCTAAGTGCAAAGTTTCTGTTATCAAGCAATTTTTTACTTTTATCAAAACCCTCGTAGTGGAGAAAAAAAGTTTATCTGAGGCGGCTCAAAAAGCCCGCAACCTGAATAGTGGTAAAGTTAGTTCTTTATTAAGGAGCCTTGATCAGCATGAAGCAAAGGCTCTTACAGAGCTGGAAGTTGTTGGCGGTACTTTGCAGCATTTTGGTGAAGGTGGAGCCAAGTTGGCCAAGCGACTTGTTACTATGACTGAGTCAGAAGCACATAATCTTTTTAAGGCGCTGAGTAACGATATTAAAGAGTTGGAAAAAGAGGCAGAGTCTTCCCGTGATGAAGGTATGATTCACATGCTTACTGAGTGTCGCAGCTTAATAAGCTCTGCAGAGTATGAACTTAGCAGCCTTAGACGGGCTCGAGCTGCTAAACAGGCCGTTGCTAAAACCTTCCATGTTCAACTGAATCAGATTATCTGATAGCTGTTTTTTAACAACACCACAGGCCATCATCTATTGATGGCCTTTTGGTGCCTTTAGAAGATTTACTCGTACCACTTCACAACAATATCTTCACTGTGTCGGGCTTTAGGGAATGGCTCGTTTTCCCGGTAACCGAAAGCTGCCATAACGCTGACACCAAACTCATTGGTATCCAGCAGGCCTTCTTTTTCCATCAGCTCCTCCAGAGGTGCACGATCAAAGCCTTCGATGGGGCAGGAGTCGATACCAATTTGTGCCGCAACGCTCATCATATTGCCGAGGGCAATGTAGGTTTGCTTGCAGGACCAGTCGAACATGGCCCGAGGAGATTCTGTCAGTTTGAAATGATCTGTCTGGAACTCTTTGTAGAAATCACCTTTCATCTTGATGATATCTTCAGGCAACTGAGTCACATGGCGCATATGGTTCTGAATGTAATCGGCACCGTAATGCATGCTGGATTCTTTACGGGCAAGGATGATTACAAAGTGGCTGGCAGTCGGGAATTGCCCTTGTGCGCCCCAGCATAAAGGTTTCAGTCTTTCCCTGAGTTCAGGATTCTGGATAACCAGAAACTTCCAGGGTTCAAAACCAAAAGAGCTTGGCGAAAGACGTGCAGCTTCAAGAATAAAGCTGAAGTCTTCTGTGGAAATCTTTTTCTCAGTGTCAAAGCTTTTGCAGGCATGACGGAAGTTAAAAGCATCAATGATTTGCTGGCGCAGGGCGGATTTCATAACTCGGACCATATACAACAGTGGTTAGTCATGGAGTCTAGTTTTTTCAGGATAAATAAGGAAGAAAGCACAGAAATGTGAGGTAGTATAAAGAAATGTATTTAAGTATCATTTTTATACTAAAGAAATAACCTGAAGCTCATGAAGTATGAACAAAGAAGCGCTTGAGCAAGACTATGCCAGTGGAAAAAGACCATGCCCTGTTGAAGTGGCGCAGAACGCTATAGGTGGCAAGTGGAAGGGGGTCATCCTCTACAAGCTTCTGGAGCTGGAATGTTTGCGGTTCAGTGAGCTGAAAAGGCTTATGCCACGGGTGACTCAGCGGATGCTGACACTTCAGCTGCGCAGCCTTGAAGAAGATGGTTTGGTAGCTCGAAAAGTTTACCCGGAAGTTCCACCCAGAGTGGAATATCGTTTAACGGAGTTGGGCAAAACATTACGGCCGGTGATTTACGGTTTGATGGAGTGGGGAAAGTATTACGAAGAAGAAGCCCATGTTCAGGAAAGCGCGTAAATATTTACCCTTCAAATAAAAAGCCGCCTGAGCAGGCGGCTTTTGCATATCATCAGGCGTTGCCAGTGATGATATTGTATTTTTCCATCAGTTCATCCTGAGTTTCTTCGTTCTCAGGGTCTTTTGGAATGCAGTCTACAGGGCAAACCATCTGGCACTGAGGTTCGTCGTAATGACCAACACACTCTGTGCACAGGGTAGGATCAATTTCATAGATCTCTTCGCCTGGAGAGATTGCACTGTTCGGACATTCAGGTTCGCAGACGTCGCAGTTAATGCAATCGTCAGTAATCTTCAGGGCCATATAACACTCTTCTAAAACTTATATGCTCAGAGCTTTATGCGCGCTCAGGGCTGCCAAACTTCACTTTCAGAGCCTGCTCCACTTCCGGAGAAACAAACTTGGAAACGTCGCCATGCAGCGAGGCGATTTCCCGCACCAAAGTAGAAGAAATATAGGAGAATGCTTCTGAAGGTGTCAGGAACAGGCTTTCTACATTCGGAGCCAGAACACGATTCATGTTAGCCAGCTGGAATTCATATTCGAAATCCGATACCGCACGCAGGCCGCGCAGAATAACTCCGGCACCAACATCTTTAGTGAAATCGGCCAGCAAGTTGCTGAACCCCTGAACTTCAACATTGTCCAGATGCGCGGTTGCTTTTTCTGCTAGATCTACACGTTCCACAAGATCAAACAAAGGTTTTTTCTTGGGACTTTCGGCAACCGCAATAATCACCCGATCGAACAACAGGGAAGCCCGCTCTACAAGATCGCAATGCCCCCGGGTAATCGGATCGAATGTTCCCGGGTAGATAACTGTTCTCATCAAGGCTTTCAAGTCCTCTCGTTCACTTACTACTGAGGTCGACATAAATACTGGCAAAGCCAGCGATGCTAACCAACCCTAGGCTTCTGCACAAGACCATCTGTCTGCGTATTACCAGTTAAGTTCTGGTAATTACCGGTGATCCGAGCCTTTCGGCAAGGTTTGTAGCCATCCGTGCAGCCTGACCATAGACCGAGAGTTGCGGGTTGGCACCGATGCTGGTGGGGAACACCGAACCGTCGATAACCGAAAGATTATCCATCAGGTGATGTTCGCCAAGGCTGTTTACAACAGAGCGTTGTTGATCTTCTCCCATTGGGCAGCCTCCCATGACATGGGCGCAGCCAATCAGAGTGTCATACTCTCTGAGGTTTAACTCACTGATGCCTGTTTTGGCTTCTTTCCAGCTCTTGTAGTGCGGTGCGCCATAGTGATGAGGGCGAACTGTACTGGCACCGGCGGCAAACTGGATTTCTGCCATAGACAGCATCGCACGACGCATTCCATCCCACAGGTATTCGTTCATTTTGTAATCAAGAACCGGACTGCCATCGTTGCGCAGTTCAACTCTGCCGCCCTGACTCTGTTCATGGAAGCCATCTCTGAGCAGTGCAAGAGTCACGTTCATATACGGCAACAGGCTCATATTGTCAGCCAGGTCTTCACTTCTGGCCCGGAACAATGCAGCTGCGAGTTTTGGTTGCAGAGGCGGAACTTCCAGTTTGTAACCGATAGGGCCGGTAACACCATCTTTCCACTGGAAATGATCACTGTGAACAGATTGAGGCGCGCCGTAGTAACCATCAATTTTGTCTGGCATAACGGCGGTTGTCATGGGAACCGGGTGCAGGAATGTGCGTTTACCAACAATGTTGTAAGGATCAGGAATTGCTGATCGCATCAACACAGCGGGGCTGTTAATTGCGCCACCGGAAAGCACAAAATGTTTGGCTTTAACTGTAATGGTTTTACCGGTTGGTTTAACACAGTCTTTATCCATAGCCTGGCAAACAACGCCACTCACTTTGCCATTTTCATGCTGCAGATAATGAGCGCGGGCAAGGAAGAGTAGTTCTGCGTTTCGTTGCAGAGCACCAGGAATGGTTGTCACCAGCATGGATTGCTTGGCGTTGGTTGGGCAGCCTGTTCCGCAATATCCGAGATTCCAGCAGCCGGAGATGTTACGGGGAATCATCTTCCATTCGTAACCCAGAGCATCGCAACCTTTTTGCAGAATACTGTTGTTAGCATTGGGCGGCACTTCCCAGGTATGAACATTCAAACGTTCTTCCCGGTCTGCGAACCAGGGAGCCATCTCTTTAACTGATGTACCTTTTACGCCGAGTTCTGATGTCCAGTAATCCAAAGTTGGTTCAGGGGTGCGGAAGCTGGATGTCCAGTTGATAGTTGTTGAACCACCTACACTGCGCCCCTGTAGAATGGTAATGGCTTCATCTTTGCTGAGTCGTCCAACTGCTTCCTGATAAAGCGTTGCGTAGGCTTCCCGCTCATCCATATTAAAATCGTTGGATGACTTGAGCGGACCTTCCTCAATCATGACAACGTTGAAACCGGCCATTGCCAGTATTTCCGCAGTTGTGCCACCACCAGCGCCTGTGCCAACTATGGCAACATCAGCTTCCAGCGTTGTGTTTTTCTCAAGGCGCGATGCATTATGAACCTTCCAGCCACTGGCCACGCCTTCTGCAAACAGATCTTTAATAGCCATAAATCCCCCGCTGAATACGACAGCAATCAATAGTTATTAGGTTTTGTAATCAGAACGCTCGGGTAAAGTGCTCCAGGGTAATTGGAGTGTTTAAAAGATTCTGGCATTCCATACCATGACATAGACGTCAGCTGTACAAGGGAAGCATGAGCCATACGATTGAGATAGAGGCGACTGTGCTGCCAGCGATTCAGGAAGGCGTAAACTTCCTCAGTGGTCAGGCTATCCCAGTCTTTCCAGACTCCTGTTGCGAGACCTTTGGTTAAAGGCATGGTGGCAACATCGAACAACAGCCGAAGAACCTTCTGCAGTTCTGGGGACAGCTTGGCGCTGTGCCTATCCAGATCTCTGACTCCAATCATCAAGGTTTCTTCGTTAGGAATGGCATTGCCGATGATTCCCCGAAAAAGAGCCCTGATAAACGGGATATCAGTGTCTGCAAAAAATGCGTAGCCACTGGCTTTAGTAGCTGGTGCTGATCCGGCAAGAGAAAGAGTTGCGCCTGCTGTGGAGAGAATCGCTCCACCAATCAGGCCGGTTTTCAGAAAAGTTCGCCTGTCTAAGGAGGGGTTTAAACCGCCTGAGGCTTTCTCGGCAGAGGTGTTTTTATTCATATTTATTATGTTCCTGATGACCTGTGTACGGCTGAATAAACACAATGGCTCAATCCAGGTTTTCTGCTCATCAAAAAGAGGCCGCAGCCTTTGAACCGTTCATAATCTCAAAGGCTTGCGGCATCTGGCAGGGCTTTTTTCGTGTTTTGTCCGTCCTTTGCGGCACGAAGCCCTATCGAACGAATAATTTGAATACGATCTTGCCCAGTACACCGCCATAAGGAGGATACATAAACTTGGCCGCATTAAATTTGCCCTTCACCAATGTGCCTTTGGCTTTTGTGAAGGTTAGGAATCCCTCGTGACCATGGTAATGACCCATGCCGGAAGGACCAATGCCGCCAAATGGCATATCGTCTACTGCAACGTGAAGCAGGGTTTCGTTAATGCAGGCGCCGCCTGAGTGAGTTCCCTCCAGAACCTTTGTCTGGCACTGGTTGTTATGACTGAACAGGTACAGAGCCAGCGGACGAGGCCTGTCGTTTATGTAAGACAGTGCTTGGTCCATTGAATCGTAAGGCACGACTGGCATAACCGGGCCAAAGATTTCATCCTGCATAACCGCCAGATCTTCGCTGGCATCGGTAATAATATGCAAAGGCATGCGACGGCTGCCGTCGTTAACATTCTCTTCACCAATCACGTGAATACCGGCACCGCTCTCTCTGGCATCATCAACCAGCTTGTTCAAACGCTGGTACTGGCGATCGTTCACAATGCTAGTGTAATCACTGTTATTGGAAAGCTTGGGGTACATCTTATTGAAGACTTTGCGGTAGGCTTCAATAAAGGCTTCCTGCTTGTTTCTTGGGCAGAGGATGTAGTCTGGAGCAACACAGGTTTGGCCAGCGTTAAAAGACTTACCAAAACAGATACGTTCTGCGGCTTCTTCCAGATCAATATCGTCGGCAACAATCGCAGGAGATTTACCACCCAGTTCCAAGGTTACAGGGGTCAGGTTTTCCGCTGCGGCGCGCATAACAATACGGCCAACTTGGGTAGAACCTGTAAACAGCAGATGATCAAAAGGAAGCTTGCTGAAATCTGCAGCAACACCGGCATCACCGTTAACAACGCAGATCAGGTCTTCCGGGAAATTATCTTTCATCAGTTTGGCAAACAGATCTGCCGTTGATGGTGTGAACTCAGACATCTTCACCATAACGCGGTTACCTGCAGCCAATGCGCCAATCATTGGCAACACTGCGAGCTGAACCGGGTAGTTCCAGGGCACCATAATGCCAACAACACCCAATGGCTGGTAATGCACAACAGCTTTGGCTGGCTGGAGATGCTGACCCACATGACGCTTGCTGGGTTTCATCCATTTACCAAGCTTCTTACAGGTATAGTTGATGTCCTGGGCGATAGGCATCAGTTCGCCAAGCAGGGTCTCTTCTGGTGAGCGGCCTGCAAAATCATCGCTGATAGCTTTGATAATGGCATCCTGATTGTCCATCATAACCTTCTTGAGCTTCTGCAGGTTGCGAATGCGGTCTGCTTTAGAAGGCATGGGGTCAGCACGATAGGCTTTTTGCTGTCGTTCCAGTAATGGACGCAGGGAATCTTTTGTTTCCTGAGCAGCAGTCATGGTTTCAACGGCGGTAGCCATAGTAATTTCCTCCAACTCTGAGCGCCAATGTAGTAGGAATGCTGCAACTATAAAGGCGATATGGGTCTTGTTGTTGTTTTACCCTGTGTGCTGGATAATTTAGAGTAGTAACTCTAAAATGTAAATGGATAATGCATCCGCAACTCCGTATCAGTGAAGTATCAGAGATTCATGAGCACAGGTAAGGCTGGAAAAACCAAAGCCCGTATTCTGGAAGCATCCCGAGAGCTGTTTAACTCTCAGGGTGAAAGGCTTGTATCCACAAACCACATTGCCGCATCTCTTGAGATGTCTCCGGGCAACCTGTACTACCACTTCCGAAACAAGGGAGAGATCATTCAGGCGCTGTTTGGCGAGTTGTCCCTTGAAACCGTGAAAATGCTTACCTTCGATCCTGAAAAACAGTTCACCATAGAAGATAAAAGGCAATTGCTGGAAGACGTGGTGCAGCTTATGTGGCACTACCGCTTTATTTACAAAGACATTGAATATCTGCTCACAGAAAATGAACAGTTAAGAAATGGAATGCTGGAGCTGTCCCAAAGTGTGATTCTTCACATGAAACAGCTGTACCAGTTGATGGTTTCTGCAGGTATTTTCTGTGAAATCGAAGACCATGATATGGAAGCCCTGATATTCAACTCCTGGATGGTGCTGGTGTCCTGGGTAGGATTTGTGGGGGCAACTATTGCTTCCCGCACTGATGAGGAGTTTTCCAGAAATACAATTCATCGTGGCATCTATCAGGTGCTTATGCTTGATAAAAGCTATGTAATGCCAGATTACCGGGAAGACTTCCAGCAATTGCTTAATGAGTATTATGTAGCGGTATAAATGCTGCTAACCGTTACTCAATAAGCATACCGTCACTGGTCACATCAACTCCATCCACATGGATAGTCACAGTGCTTGTTACGTAGTTACTGCGGCACTCTGCTGGCAGGTACTTTTTGGGAAATCTCAGGTTTGTTCCGGTGTGATAGCCACAGTGCCATTCAATGGAGCCGTTGCTGATTGTAGGAAACATAACAACCCGGGATTCAATGGGCGCGTCACTGGGAGCTTTATCCGGATGGATAACCGCTGCCAGATGAAAGGGCGAATTTGTTGTGGTTGTTGGCCAGCAACGCATTTTGTCCATGAACTCTGTGCCGTTCAATACAGTGACGCCCTGAGAGCTGCAGTCATCCACACAGATGCTTTGGCAGAAACCACTGATAGAACCGTTCACTGAATAGTATTCAGTCGCATCACCTGCCACTTTCTTCAATTGAGGAATCAGCTCTCCACCCACAATCGAACGGGCGGTGTAGGTTTGGTAGGCAGGTACTGCAATGGCGGCAATGATGCCGATGATCGCAACAACGATCATCAGCTCTATCAATGTAAAGGCTGACGCTTTTCTGGATGTTGCTTGCTTCATCTGCTCTGCCACCTTGAGATTTTCGTAATCAGCTGTTTATCGGCAGTTGGCAGGCAGATAGGCCGGGTTGTCGATGCTATACAGCGGATCAGTATTACTCATGCAGGTCCAGCTAAGGCCGCCATCAGCGTCCACCACAGGCTTGAGCCAAATGATTTTGTCATTCATGTCCGCTGCAACCTCTGCGGAGAACCAGACTTCAAGAGCGACTCGGGTAGGAGACCAGGTAATCTGCTTAACAGAGCCGGTATTGGAGGAGTAATAAACGGTATTGCCAGCAACCCCCTGCACATTGGGGTCTCCTGGAAAACCGCCATTCACGGAGAAAAATTCAATAACGGCTGTTTTGGCGCCACTGGCCAGTTGTAAACCTTCGGCAACCTTCGAGCGCACGGCATTTTCCTGGTAGGCAGGAATAGCGATGGCTGCCAAAATGCCGATGATGGCGACAACAATCATGAGTTCTATAAGTGTGAAGGCGCTCTGGCGGCTCTGTCTTTCCATGACAATCTTTTCCCTAAACAATCAAAATTGGTTTAAGAAAAAGATTAGATGAATCTTTGTTGTTCGTTGTGGCCTTTTGGGGCTACATGGAGCCTTGTTCTACCAAAAAAACAGGAATACGCTGCTCCAGCCAGTAAACAGGTTTCAGACCATTCCGACTTATAAAGCCAACATGTCCACCGCCTTGAGTGAGTTCCATTTGGGTGCAAGGGCTCAGTTCAGATTTATCCGGTATGGAGTGGGGGAACAGGAAGGGGTCATCGTGGGCGTGAAGGATCAAGGTTTGGGTTTTGATCTGGTTAAGATGATTTCTGGCGCTACAACGCTCATAGTAATCCTCTACACCATTAAAGCCGTGGAGAGGAGCTGTGACCTGATCATCGTACTCATGAAACGTTTTCAAGTTATCCATGCTTCCAAGGGCATTCAGAGTTTGTAGCCGGTCATGCCAGCCCTGCTTTTGAAAATGGACTTTCTTGGTTTCTATATAGTCGACCATATCTTTCAGGAACCTGTCCCGATAGACGCGAGATAAGCCCTCATTAATCCGTAGAGAGCATTGCCCAAGTTCAAAAGGTACTGAGACAGCAACGGCGGCGTTGAGATGGGAGTTCTCGCCTTCTTCGGCAAGGTACTTCAGCAGCACGCTGCTCCCGAGCGAATAGCCAACCGCCATAAATGTTCTGCCGGGAAAGCGCTCTCGTAATGCGGAGATAACAAGTTTCAGGTCGCTGCTGATGCCGGAGTGGTAGCCCGTCGTTAAATCATTAGGTTCACCTCCGCAGCCACGAAAGTTCATAGCCACGCTGGGCATTCCCAAAGCTGCCAAAGAGTGCTGCAACCCAACGATATATTTTGATTGAGAGCAGCCGGTGAGACCGTGGAGCAAAATGGTCAAAGGTTTGGAATCGTTATGGCCAAACCAGTCCAGATTGATGAAATCGCCATCAGGTAACAGTAGCTTCTCCCGCTTACGTTCAGGGATCTCCTGTTTACGAAACAGTGGAGACCAGATTGTCTGCATATGACCGTGGGGCAGCCATAATGCGGGGGAGAAACTGGTCTTCATCGTAATATTTACCTCAGGTTTTTATTTTTATGTAAAAGTTAGGACATTCGGTAGAGGCGGCAGGCAACCTGTCCAGCAGTTTTCTCTTTCCATAGTTGCCAGTGATCTGGCACATCTGGTTGTCCAAGGCCGATTTCTGACTCAATATAAACCAGCCCATTCTCTGACAAATAGCCATTGTCGTTCAGCAAGCGACACACCGGTGCGACAAAACCTTTGTTAAATGGCGGATCAAGAAAAACCAGATCATAAGGTGCAGCTGATTTTTTAGTGAGCCATAGAGATGCATCAGTGTGAATAACATTCGCACTCTTACAATTTAGGGTATCCAGATTTTCTTTCAGCATTCTTGCAGCTGTTGGGGAATATTCAAGGAATGTCGTGTGTTCTGCCCCGCGAGACAAAGCCTCAAGACCAAGTGCGCCAGTTCCTGAAAATGCATCAAGGCAACGGGCTCCGCCAACCCAACCGGTCAGCCAGTTGTAGAGGGTTTCACGAATTCTGTCTGGAGTGGGTCGCAGCCCTTCAACTGCGGCAACTGGTAGTTGTCGACTGCGCCATTCTCCGCCAACAATGCGCAGTTTTCCTGCACCCCCGTGGCTTTTGACTGGCTTTCGTGAACTTTGAGATTTTCGCTGTCGGGACATGCCGTAATCTGGATTCTTAAATGCAAACAGCCATTTTACCCGCTTTTAGCTGGTTTTGTTGCTCGGGAGAAGACGTTTTAATAGCGGCTTCATGGTTGTTCCCTGAACGAGGAGAGTCCAGAGAATTACCGCCAGCGTCATATTGAATACCATGGTTCTTTGCGGGAAGTCTGGTCCGAGTGCCAGTATCAAAGCCATAGGCACGGCTCCCCGTAATCCACCCCAGAACATAATAAGTTTGTCGCCGTTGTTTATATGTTGGCCTGCTCTGGCAAAGAGGTTATATCCCGGAAGGATCAAATAAATAACAGCTAAGCGCGCCACCAGAACAACTCCGATAGCAACAAACAGCCAGTGCAGGGAAAGAATTGCTTTTGGTTTCAGCAACAGCTCTTCCTGCAACCCTAATAAAAGGAAGACATAACTGTTTGCCAGAAATGTTGCATAAGACCACCACCTCTGGGCAGCCATAAGTACCTTGTTGCCTAAGCGGGTTCGGGCGTAATAACCGCTGACCAGCCCAGCGGCGACACAGGCCATAACTCCTGATAATTCCAGATAATGATCTGCCAGAATAAAACTGCCCCAGGCGGCAACGTTGGAGAGGGTAATCTGAACCATACGATCATCGGTCTGCAGGCTGGCAAGCATGGAGATAAGTAATCCGATAATGGCACCAACGATTGCTCCACCCAGAAATATTCGCAGGAAATCCCATATTGCTGAGATGACCGTGGAATCATTAATCACCGGGGCAACAACCAGCCCCAGCATCACCTGAAACAATACGATGGCAGTGGCATCGTTAAACAGGCTTTCACCATCCATTAACAGTGATAACCGCTCTGGCGCGCGCACTTCCCGAAATAAAGCGATGACGGCAACGGGGTCTGTTGCAGAAATTAAGGCTCCAAAGACCAATGCCGGGAGCAGTGCAAGAGGTGTCAGCCAGCTCACCAGATAGCCAACGATAAATGTTGATATCAGCAGACCAACCACTGCCAGCAGTAAAATCGGGGCAAGGTTCCTGCGCAGCAGGCGCACATCCATAGCCAGACTGGCTTCATAAACAAGTGGCGGAAGCAGCACATAAAGTATCAGGTCATGGCTGAGGGTGACCTGACTGCGGATGGCGTTAGCGCTTTGGCTGCCCAGAGGTTCGAAATAGTCTGTAGTCAGGCCAGTAATTAACCCGGCTATTACTAGGCCAACCGTGTAAGGAAAGCGACAACGCTGCAGCGCCATCATAATAATCACTGCTAATAGAAGCATGGCGCTGAGTGTCAGCATCGGCTGGGCAAGGTGAATCTGTCCCATGATGAGCCTGTGGAGATACAGAAGGTGAGAATGCAGAGGTTAGTACAAGCTTCAGGTGTTGTTCTGTATGCCGGGATGGAACGTATAGTGTTAGTATTACCTGATACTTAGACCTGTATTGACCTGATGCAGAATTCCGGAATTAGCGAATACGATGTTTGGTTCCAAAAAAGACGATAAAACCAGTGGCGCAAAGCGCCGTTTCTGGCCCTTTGGCCGGAAATCCGAAGAAGCAGCGTCTGAACAGCCTGTAGAAGAGGTTGCAGAGAGTACAGTTTCTGAAGCACCTGTTGAACAACCAGCTGCTGAAACAGTAACTGCTGAGCAACAATCTCAGGATGTTGAACCTGTAGAGGTTAAGGTTGAAGAACCTGCGCCAGCAGCTGCTGAGCCGACTCCTGTAGAACCAGCACCAGTGGCAGTTAAGCCTGAACCTACCCCTGCACCTGTAGCGCCAGCTCCTCAGCCTGAGCCTGAAGAAGAGCTCGAAGAAGAAAAGGGCGGTTTCTTCTCCCGGATGAAATCCGGCCTCTCCAAAACCCGCGCATCTCTGGTTGATGGCGTTACCACGCTGTTTATCGGTAAGAAAGAAATCGATGACGAGCTGCTGGAAGATCTGGAAACCCAATTGCTTGTATCCGATGTGGGTATTGATGCGACCCGCCAGATTATTGATGGCCTGACCCAACGGGTTGCCTATAAAGAGCTGGATGACGCCGATGCTTTGGTTGACGCGTTGAAAGCTGAACTCTCAAAGATTTTAAAACCTGCCCACAAACCTCTGGTGATTGATACCAGCAAGAAGCCTTTTGTGATTCTTGTTGTGGGTGTGAATGGTGTGGGTAAAACCACCACTATCGGCAAAATGGCTCGCCAGTTCCAGGGTGAAGGTCACAAGGTGATGCTGGCTGCTGGTGATACTTTCCGTGCGGCAGCAGTAGAGCAGTTGCAGGTATGGGGAGAGCGGAACGATATTCCTGTGATTGCCCAGCATACCGGAGCGGATAGTGCATCCGTTCTTTATGATGCCTTTGAAGCCGCCAAAGCTCGTCAGGCAGATATCCTGATTGCGGACACAGCAGGTCGTCTGCATAACAAAGACAACCTGATGGAAGAACTGAAAAAGGTGAAGCGGGTTCTGGGTAAGATTGACCCTGAAGCACCTCACGAGATTCTTCTGGTTGTTGATGCCGGTACCGGCCAGAACGCTCTGAGCCAGGCCAAGTTGTTTGACGAAGCTGTTGGTTTAACAGGTATGGCTCTGACCAAACTGGATGGTACAGCAAAAGGTGGCGTGACCTTTGCTCTTTCTCAGCAGATGCAACTGCCCATTCGTTTCCTTGGTGTGGGTGAGCAGATTGCCGATCTTCGTCCGTTCAATGCGGATGAGTTTGTCGATGCTCTGTTTGCAGATATTGATATATAAAACAGTCACTGGTTAGGATGGCTGATCAGCCCCTGAAAGGTAAGGGGCTGTCTGGGAGTAAGGGACTGGCCGATGATTGTTTTTGACAGTGTAAGTAAACGTTTCCCTAACGGGCATATCGGGCTTGATCATATCAACCTGCATTTGGAACGTGGGGAAATGGCTTTTCTGACCGGGCACTCTGGTGCAGGAAAAAGCACGCTGTTGAAGTTGATTATGCTGATGGAACGTCCCAGCAGCGGTCATATTCAGGTGGGTGGGCATCGTCTTGCTCACCTGCGTAGAGCACAGATTCCGGCACTGAGACGTAATATCGGTGTCGTGTTCCAGGATCACCAGCTGTTGTTCGACCGTTCTGTTTTCGACAATGTTGCCATTCCTTTGCTGGTGGCTGGATTTGATGAAGACGATATTGGCAAGCGTGTTCGTGCCTCTCTTGATATGGTCGGTCTCCTCGACAAGGAAAAACTTAACCCTCTCTCCCTTTCCGGTGGTGAACGTCAGCGTATCGGTATTGCCCGGGCTGTTGTTAACCGTCCTGCGGTTTTGCTGGCGGATGAGCCGACCGGTAATCTCGATCCAGACTTATCTGCAGATATCATGCAGCGCTTTCATCACTTCAATCAGGCTGGAATGACAATCCTGATTGCCACCCATGATCTCGATCTTGTTCACCGTATGGGTCACAGGGTTATTACTCTTGAAAAGGGGCGTCTTGTTTCTGAGGGAAATCTTGTCTCTGAAGGTGATGAAGTATGAGTCGCAGGGATGATGGTCGTGGTTCTGATAAACCAGCCCGTAAGGCTGCTGTAACAACGTGGCGTAAAACACCTCCCAGTCAGTCTGCTGCCGAAAACAAAAAGAAAGCACCGAAGAAAAAGAGCGCTCCCAAGAGTAAAGCCTCAAAAGGCTATACAGGCTCAGCTCTTGGACATTGGAAGATTCTTATTGCCTTGCATCGTAAGGTCGCAAAAGAAGCTTTGTCTCGAATCTTCGCAACACCTTTAGCCAGTCTGGTAACTGTTCTGGTTCTGGGGGTGGCGATGTCGCTTCCTGCGGCACTATCCATGACTCTGGATAATCTCCGTGATGTTGCCGGCAGCAGTCAGGTAACGTCTGTGCGAGTCTCGTTGTATCTTGAAAGCAGGATCAGTGATGATCAGGCCTCCCGTATGCGGGAAGATCTTGCCAGTGATCAGGCTATTGAACGGGTGATTTATATCTCGCCGTCCCAAGGGTTGGCAGAATTCGAAAAGTACTCTGGCCTGGGAGAAGCGCTTCGCTTGCTGGATAACAACCCGCTTCCTGGGGTTCTGGAAATTGAGCCTACAGGTTCTTCTCCTCTTGCTGTGAGTAACCTGAAAAATCGCCTGATTCGAATGGGCGGTGTTGATGAAGTACGGGTTGATAGTGACTGGCTAAAACGCCTCAATGCCATGTTGAAACTGGGAGACCGTATCCTTACCGGTGTTTCTATCCTGATCTTTTTGGCGGTACTTCTGGCAGTAGGCAACACTATTCGTTTACTTGTGGTTAATCGAAAAGACGAAATTCGGGTGGTCAAACTCGTTGGCGGTTCTGATGGTTTCGTTATTCTTCCCTTTCTCTACAGTGGTTTCTGGTATGGCCTGCTTGGCGGTTTGCTCGCTTCTGTTATGACATCTGCATTGTGGTTTGCAGTGTCTGGCCCTGCACAGGAGCTGGCAAGTTTGTACCAATCATCTTTTCGCCCCAGTTTTCCCGGCATAGAGATATGTTTGACTTTGACGTTGACCGGAATGGTTATGGGAACGCTTGGAGCCTTTCTGTCCAGCTGGCGACAATTGCGTCATATTGATCCCTGAACAGAGAATTGCGTGCGGTTAAACGCTTACAAAAAAACGCACAATATCTGCAATCGTTTTTTGAACCAGTGCTTTAATTGGTGGTCTTTGGAACATCTCGATTTAATGCTTGGATGTTACCGTGGCTACTATGAAAATCCGATGTCATTTCTTAGGGTTCAATAAAGCCCTTTCTTTCCTCTGTATTGTTAGTGCACTTGGTTTTGCTTCTGTGCATGGAAGTGAAGGTTTGCTCATGCCTGAAGAACCAATTGAGGAAGAGGAAATTATGTCAGGCGGGCGGATCCTTCGAACGAAGCACTTTGTGCATCAGGGTTCTGCCGGTGAGGAGTTCGATTCCCAGCAGAGTCCTGATTCAAATATTACCGGGAGACTTTTCAATTACATCTCCGGTACCAGCTACTGGGCCTACAGTGGACTGAACGATTATTACGAGTATTACCGTTGGGGTGAGAACCCTTACGACAAAATTCCCGATGAAGATATATCAGCTGATGACATAAGTGATGTTGATACCCTGATCTGTTACATAGGCAGAGATTCGGCAGTACTTAAAAGACTTTATGGTAATGAAGAGAATTTGAGATTCCTCGGTCATAAGCTTTCTGACTGGGATACCAGTAAAACGCTGGTACGGGTGACAGACACAGAAATGGCTCGGTTAGGCCTGGAAACAATGCAGAGTGCTCAATCTTCGGAGCAGAATAGTGATTCCCCCCAACAGATAAATGAAAGCGCCGGACAGAATGCTGGCCCCAGCTTACGCAACCGGTCCTGGTGCTTTGCAACTACAGAGGCTGGTTCTGCAAAAGGTGTGGTGAATATCCTGAAAGACCAAGGGCGGTTTGAGCAGGGGCATGGAACAATCTGGATTACAGCAGGTGATAATCACCTTATACACAGCGGCACAGGTCGTGTTATTGCGTATGCTCCGGTACATGATAACCCAATAGAAGATCACCGTGAGGCTGGGAAACTAGTTCTCGAGCTGGGGCCGGTGTATATGAAAGAAATTTTTCTTGTTGACGCTGGTGGTGGTGTTCTCAGCGCTTCTCCAAGCTCGTTAAAGACTTATGTGGATACTAAAGAGGGAAAGGTTGATCTTATGAGTCTGGATCGACTTATGGCTGGTTACCATAGTCAACTCTATGATCTGACCATGAGTATGTCTGGTAAAGCTGGAGGCATTGGAGCCATGACAGCTGCCTTTGCAGTGGGCGGTTGGATTTCCGGCGCTGGCGCTGTTGGGTGTGCTGCTCTTGGCGGCACGCTGGGTGTAGCGGCAACGCCTTTTGCTTCCTACCTTTTGGAAAAAGACGTGTATGAAGCTACAAGTTCATTCTGGCTTCCGTTTGTGACAGTGGAAAACCTGACAGTACGCTCTTTGCGTAGCTTGTCGACTCTTGCTCAGTGGGGAGCGGATGGTATGGAAGCGGTCAGTCAAAGGGTCACTGCGGCAACGGGTTACCCAGTATTTTCAATTCTCAGTGCTGCGGCTGTAATTGGGATATATAAAGGTTTCCCCATAATGAATGCTGTAACCGGGGGAATAGCTAGTAAAGTTGTTGTAGGAACAGGCGTCACTCTTGGAGTAGGAGCTGTTGGTATAGGGGTTGTGTATTTCCTGATGTCTACCGATACACCTAATTCTGGTATGGCGAGTACGGCCTGGGAATACGTGAAAAGCGGCCAAAAGTAATCAGAAAACTGTTAAACTACAGGTAGTAGTAACGAAATAAAAAATCTATTTCTCGGAACTTTTCGTACTATTCAATGTCTAGAGAAATTGATGATAAACTACAAGCCGATTTCAACAACGGAGACCTTTAATGGGAACCAGCCTGCGACCGGTTGATATGCTGACCCCCGGCCAAAATCTTGAGGCCTATATTCATGCTGTCAGTAGCATCGCTGTGTTGTCTGTCGAACAGGAAAGAGCGCTCGCTGACCGCCTTTACTACGACAATGATCTTGAAGCTGCACGCCAGATGGTTATGTCCCATCTGCGTTTTGTTGTGCATATTGCCAAGAGCTACGCTGGCTATGGATTGCCACAGGCCGATCTGATCCAGGAAGGTAATGTTGGACTCATGAAAGCTGTACGCCGTTTTAATCCTGAAATGGGCGTACGTCTGGTGTCTTTTGCTGTGCACTGGATTAAAGCTGAAATTCACGAATTTATTCTGCGTAACTGGCGGATCGTAAAAGTTGCGACCACCAAGTCTCAGCGCAAACTGTTCTTTAACCTGCGTTCCAGCAAAAAGCGCCTGGCCTGGTTGAACAAAGAAGAAACTGCGGCGGTAGCCAAAGATCTAGGTGTTGATGAAGCCGTTGTTCAGGAAATGGAAAGCCGTATGGCTGGCCAGGATACAGCGTTTGACGGCTACGCTGATGATGACGATGATTCCAGTTATCAGGCACCTGCCCATTATCTGGAAGATCGTGCTGCTGACCCTTCCACTCTGCTGGAAGATGCCGATTGGGATCAGGATTCGACATCTCGCCTGCAATCCGCTCTGGCCGGGCTGGACGAGCGCAGTCAGGACATTCTGAAAAGCCGCTGGCTGAACGAAGAAGGCAAGGCAACTCTCCACGAGCTGGCTGCCAAGTATGATGTTTCCGCTGAACGTATTCGTCAGTTGGAAAAGAATGCTCTGAAAAAATTGAAAGGCGTTCTTGTTGCTTAGCTAGCTTTGTTTGAAGTTAAGTTCACGTATAAAAAGGGTTGCTGAGGCAACCCTTTTTATATGGGTCTCTCAGTAATTCAACTTGTAAAAGTAGTGATGGAAATCCTGCAAAGGCATTTCAAAATAGTATTGGCCTGATATATCGCCTTCACCTACCTTTTCATAAGAACCTTCGCCATGAGGGTTTCGCAGTACAACCGTTTGCCTCATAAGGCTGTATTCGACCACGCTGTACTCGTAGCGACTGGAAAGGTTTTTATAAGGACGACCCAAATGCTTGCTCAAGCTGATATGTGCTGTAATAGCACGGCCTTCATAGAGTGCTTTACGTAAAAGTCTTTCACAGTCTGTAATGCTTATGTTGGAAAGAGTCACGGTTTTGGTTTTGTGGCCGGTGAGCAGAAATTTGCTGAATGCTGCTGTTAATGAGTCCCGTGACTGCCTGTCTTCTAGATAATGGTGATCCTGCTTATAATTTTTATAGCCCTGTGGATCACCATTGTGATTTAAAAGAATTGCCAGCGCTCTTTCTATAGTTTGAAGCCAGTGCCCACGCCCGCTGGTGTCGGAATACCTCAATGTATCGATGGGAGTAGGTTTTTCAACAAACACTGGTGGGTAACTTGCAAAGTGTACAACAGCATCACCGCTGGGCTGTTCGTCAATCAGGCGATAAATATCTTCACGCCCCGCCTGTGTGCCAGCAAGAGATACAACAGATGCGATAAATGCACTGTTTTCCAGGTTACGAGACATGCGAATACCTTCCGACTGAATGCTTTCTATGCCACGGGGATAGTAAAGTGATGGTGATGTGGGAAAGTTATTGATTTGCTCCAGCTTCATGTAGTTCTGGTCAATCTCACGGCGTTCTTTGCTATTTAGGAGTTCAAGGTCGCTTCTGGTGATACCACTGTTCTCCGGACCATATTCATCGTTAGAGCGCTGTAGAATAGAGCCGTATCTCTGGATGTAGAGAAACAAGTGGGACGCTTCATCGTGATTAAGGGTTTTATGAAGCTCTCTTACATTCAGCTCTTCTTTCGTAAGAAACCCATCACCGTCCTGGTCAAACTTCTGAAAAAGCGATTCCTGTACGTCTGCGAGGCTGAATGTTGAAAAAATAAGCCAGAAAAGAGTAATTAGAAAGCGCCCTTTTGGGGCTACATTAGGGGCTTGATTTGCCATGAAAGCCTCCTCATCCTTAAGAAAAACTAGTGGTATATAAACTCTTTGATTGTTTTGGTGGTAAAAAGTTGCACAAAGTTAACAAAAGTTATCTTTGGGGGGGAGGCCATAGGCATGCATGCTATTAAGTCGTTGTTCAGAGCTTTCAGGTAACGCCGATTGATTGCTAATAATGATGACAGCGATGTAATCTCACTAGGTTCGTTTTTTATCAATCCCTTCTTCCAGTCATGGATACTAAATAATGAGCGCATTTGAAAAACTCAAAGCTCACTCTAGAAAAATTTCTCACTTTAAACATCTGGGCGCAATTTGCGGCTGGGATCAGGCAGCAGTGATGCCCAGTGGTGGTAATCAGGCTCGTTCTGAGGCTATGGCGGAGCTGTCAGTGCATATTCATGGCCTGCAAACACAGCCTCAGTTAGAAGAGTGGTTTGATCAGGCTGAAAAAGAATCACTAGCCGCTGATGATAAAGCGACCCTGAGAGAGCTAAAGCGTCAATGGCAGTTGTCAAACCTGTTGCCGGAAAAGCTGGTTCAGGCTAAGTCTCTGGCAGGCTCCAAGTGCGAACATGCATGGCGTACCCAACGTGGTGAGAATGACTGGCAAGGGTTCGAAAAAAACTGGGTAGAAGTAGTCAAGCTTTCTCAGGAAGAAGCGCAGATCAGGGCTGAAGCTACAGGGCTCACGCCTTACGATGCGATGCTTGATGTTTTTGAACCAGGTACCAGCACAGAATCTCTGGACACTTTGTTTAACAGCATAAAGAGCTGGCTGCCGGGGCTTATTGATCAAGTGATAGAAAGGCAGTCTTCAGAGCAGTTTATCCAGCCAGAAGGCACTTTTGAGACGGAGAAACAAAAAGCACTGGGACTGGAAGTTATGAAACTGCTCCAGTTCGACTTTGATCATGGCCGTTTGGATGAAAGCGTACACCCATTCTGCGGTGGCGTGCCTTCCGATGTGCGCATTACTACCCGATACAACGAGAATGAATTTGCCCAGTCGCTGATGGGCATTATTCATGAAACTGGTCATGCCCGTTATGAACAGGGATTGCCTGAAGCCTTATCCGGGCTGCCTTCGGGTGAAGCTCGCTCAATGGGAGTTCATGAATCTCAATCCCTGTTCTTTGAAATGCAGGTTGGCCGCAGTGAAGCCTTTATTGCGCACCTGGCTCGACTGGCAGGTAAACACTTTGAAGGCCATAACCCTGCGCTACTGTCTCATGAAAATCTCAATAAGCTGTATACCCGCGTAGAGAAAGGCTACATCCGCGTTGATGCCGATGAGCTGACTTATCCGGCGCACGTAATTCTTCGCTATGAAATTGAACGTGACTTGATGAATGGGAAAATTAAGCACACTGATGTGCCCGAACTGTGGAATGAAAAGATGCAGGCCTATCTGGGGCTGTCGACTAAAGATAACTTTAAGAACGGCTGCATGCAGGATATTCACTGGACGGATGGCGCGTTTGGCTATTTCCCTTCCTACACCCTCGGTGCCATGTACGCGGCACAATATATGGCTGTGATGACGCAGACTGTTGATGTTGACGGTGTTATTCGAAGTGGAAACTTGTCGCCTATATTCACCTGGCTCTCAGACAATATCTGGAGCAAAGGTAGCTTGCTGACCACTGACGAATTAGTAAAGCAGGCAACAGGTGAAACTCTTAATGTGCAGTATTTTAAAGATCACCTTGAAAGCCGCTATTTGAAATAATCTAAACAAAACCAAAAAGGGCACCCGAGGGTGCCCAAACACACACAATTGATAACTGGATTTACTTGCGAATACCTTCGATCAGTAAGTCCAGCTGAACTTCTGTAGAAGCCGGGCCGAGGTTGTAAGTAATACCGTAATCCGCCAGCTTCAAAGTAGTCTGCCCTTCAAAACCTGCGCGGTAGCCGCCCCATGGGTCATTACCTTCGCCAATCTTTTTAACCGGGAATGCAATATTTTTTGTGACACCGTGCAGGGTCAGGGTGCCTTCCAGAGTTCCACTCATGCCGTCTGCATCTGGAGTAAAGCCGGTGCTGGCAAAGGTAGCTTCTGGGAATTTATTAACATTCAGGAAATCTTTGCCACGCAGGTGCTTGTCACGCTCAGCATGGTTGGAATCAATGCTGGCGGTTTGAATAGTCACGTTGATTTTGGAATCTTCCGGTTTGGCAGCATCGTAGCTGAAATCGCCTTCAAAAGTATTGAAGCGACCAATCAACCAGCTGTAACCAAGGTGTTTGATTTTGAATTGAACAAAAGCATGAGCGCCTTCAGTATCAATCACATAATCTGCCGCGTTTGCTGAAGCGGAAGTCAGAGCTGCAGCAACCAGTGCCGCCTTAAGAAAGTTTTTCATGGTATCCCTTTTGTTTTATTAGATATGTCTTACTTAATGTGGAGCACTGTCTGATCAAGCCTGAGGCTTGATCATGCGACGTAATGTCCGGTCTTTATCAATAAAGTGGTGCTTTAAGGCAGCCAGAAAGTGGAGGCCAACAAATCCCATCAGGGTGAAAGCCAGAATTTCGTGAATTTCTCCAACAACAGATTCCTGGTTCTCTATCAGCTTTGGCAGAGCGGGTACTTCAAACAGGTCAAAAACTGCGATACTCCGACCGTCTGCTGTTGAAATCATGTAACCAGTAATCAACAGGCTGAGAATGGTCAGGTACAGAACCCAGTGCATAGCTTTAGCTGCCAGCAGTTCATGTTTTGGGGCGGGTTCTGGTTTTGGGCGTGGATTAATATTTCGCCAGATAACCATCATGGCCCACAAAACCATCAGCAGTATGCCAATGCTTTTATGCAGTTGCAGAGAACCTCTGTACCATGGATCGTAATAGGTCAGATCAACCATATACAGGCCCAAACCAAACATAAACAGAATGGTGGTAGCCTGCAGCCAGTGCATGGCGATTGTGATCCAGCCATAAGAATTTTGTGAATTTTTTAGCACTAGCAGCTCCTTTTTCAGGTGTACTGTAAAGAAATATCTGCCTGTACGAGAAGTCCATAGGAAAGCAAAACAGTTGTGCAAATATGCACAGTGTTATGGGGTTGTTATCATCAACCAGAAATAAAGCATGGGGTTGGAGTGGGATGAGTCAAGTCAGTTGGGATGAGTTACGTATTGCCTGGCAGGTTGCTTCGTCCGGTTCGTTAAGCAAAGCTGGCAAGGTTCTGGGTATGAATCATGCGACAGTGTTGCGGCGCGTGAATGCTCTGGAAGAGTCTCTGAATGTACGTTTGTTTCTCAGGCATCAACGTGGTTATCAGTTAACTGACGCAGGGCGTTTACTTGTGAGTGAAATGCCAGATATTCAACAACGTATGAGCAGGCTTGAGAATCTTCTGGTCAGTACGGAAAATCGCTTGAGTGGTCCACTTTTGATAACCACTGTTATTGATTATATGCCCCGCATTAATTCAGCACTCAAAGCGTTTCGAGATATCTATCCTGAAGTCCAACTGCAGATCATTGCCACAGACGACATTATTCCTCTTTCTTCCGGTATGGCACATGTCTCTTTACGTATGGGGTCACAGCCTGATGAGTTGGATGTAGTTGCCCGTCCTCTTATGGATTTTCAGGTGGGTTATTTCGCTGCTTCAGAATACATTTCTCAACATGGCCTTCCATCCTCCCCTGAAGAGTTTAATCAGCACTTCTGGGTGATGCCTTCTGGAGGTAAACAACAGATACCTTATATCAAAGCTATTGTTGAGCAGCTTAAACCACAACAGTTGGCTTATCAGAGCAATAACTTCCTGGATTTGCAGTCTGCAGTAGTTGAAGGAATGGGGATTGGACCAATGCTGGTTGATGCGGCAGAAAGGCACCTGAACTTACGCCAGCTTGAATGTGTTGAAGATTATGAAATTGATCCTGTTTGGTTCGCATATCACCGGGATATGAAAACCAATCGCAAAGTCCAGGCGCTGTACACATTTATGGAACAACACCTGTCTTCGGAGAAATATTAATAAAAGGTTAAAGATCCAGATCAAGGCTATTGAGGATATCGTCCAGCGCTTCCTGCCCGCGAGCATAACGTTCCTCTTCTGTGGAACGCTGTTCCCAACCTTCATAAACAAGGTCTTCCTGAGGCAGTTCATCAATAAAGCGGCTGGGAGTTGTATCCATATTCTCGCCAAACTGACGACGAGTTGCTGCCAGAGTCATGGTCAGTCGCTTACGGGCACGAGTGATACCTACGTAAGTGAGTCGACGCTCTTCCTCAATGTTATCCTCCTCAATGCTGGTGCGATGGGGAAGCAGTTCTTCTTCCATGCCCACCATAAAGACATTGGGGTATTCCAAACCCTTAGAAGCATGCAGAGTCAGTAGTTGAACTTTGTCGTCATCTTCTTCCTCTTCCTGGCGTTCCATCATATCCCGGAGAATCAGGCGAGTGATGGCATCTTCGAGAGTGGCATCTTCATCAGCGCGTTCCAGAGTCTGCTGAATGGAATTCACCAGAAAGTGAATATTACCCATACGCTTTTCGGCAACAGCATCGCTGGATGTGTTCTGATAAATCCAGCTCTCGTAGTCACTCTCGGCAACCAGCTGGTTGACCGCTTTCATAGGTTCGGAATCACTGGTACGTGCGAGAGTGTCCATCCAGTGTGTGAACTGCCTGAGTTTTTCGACGTAACGTTTGTCGAGAGTCTCTTCCAGCCCTAATTCATGGCAGGCCTGGTACATGCTGACATGCCGCTGGCCTGCATAAGTGCCGAGCTTTTCTAATGTTGCAGCACCAATTTCCCGGCGGGGAACATTAATAATACGCAGGAAGGCGTTGTCGTCATCCGGATTCACCAGCAGGCGAAGATAAGCCATCATGTCTTTCACCTCGGCACGGGCAAAGAATGATGTTCCGCCGGTAATGTTGTAAGGAATCTGATGCTCCTGCATCTTCATTTCCAGCAAACGAGACTGGAAGTTACCCCGGTACAACACGGCATAATCACGCCAGTGGGTGTCATGCTTGAGACGGTGAGCAAGGATTTCAGTGGCTACACGTTCTGCTTCGCTGTCTTCATTTCGACAACGCACAACGCGAATTTCATCGCCAACACCCATTTCACTCCAGAGTTTCTTTTCGAAAACGTGGGGGTTGTTGGCAATAAGAATATTGGCCGCTTTCAGGATGCGGCTGGTGGACCGATAGTTCTGTTCCAGCTTAACCAGCTTCAGGGCTGGAAAGTCCTCTTGCAGCAATCCCAGATTCTCCGGGCGTGCACCACGCCAGGCATAGATAGACTGGTCATCGTCACCCACCACAGTAAACATGGCCCTATTACCAACTAGTTGTTTAACCAGAAGATATTGGCTGGAGTTGGTGTCCTGATACTCGTCCACAAGCATGTAGTGGATTTTTTCCTGCCAGCGAGCAAGCACATCGGAATGTTCACGGAACAGCTGTACAGGCAGAAGGATCAGGTCATCAAAGTCCACAGCGTTAAAGGCTTTCAGGGTGCGGGCGTAGCTTACGTAGACTCGCGCAGCGAGCATCTCTTCCTCATTGCGAACACGGTCAAGAGTCTGCTGTGGCAGTACCAGATCATTTTTCCAGTTGGATATGCAGTGTTGTACAAAATCCACACTGTCTTCACCGTCAGAGAGGTGTTTGTGCATTAACTCTGCAATCAGTGCACGGGCATCCTGCTGGTCGAAAATAGAAAAGCCGGGTTTGAAACCAAGGGTTTTGTATTCCTTGCGAATAATGTTCATCCCCAGGTTGTGAAACGTGGATACGGTCAGCCCCCGTGCTGCTGGCCCTTCAACCAGTTTACCAACCCGTTCTTTCATTTCCCGGGCGGCTTTGTTGGTAAAGGTTACAGCAACAATATTACGACCTTTTAATCCGCATTCACGGATCAGGTAAGCGATTTTTTGGGTAATAACACTGGTTTTGCCACTGCCCGCGCCAGCCAGAACCAGAAGGGGTCCTGAGACGTATTTGACAGCTTCATCCTGGCGCTCATTCAATCGGGCCACTGCAGAGGGGTCTCCCAAAAAAGTGTTAATTGTACCGGCTGTATCTATAAAACAATAACCCTGCATTTCATTCAGCATCTGCTAAGTTTCCCGAGCAATGCTTGGACAACCCAGCTTTGCCACCTATGAAACTATCTTTCAAACCTGATATACCTGCAGGTTATAATCAGGCTCAAGCCGAAGTTTATGCGCGCTTGCGTTTGCAGGTTCTTTTCAGTGTTTTCTTCTGTTATTCAGCTTACTACCTCGTGAGAAAAGATTTTGTTCTGGTGATGCCGGATCTTGTATCTGAGGGGTGGAGTAAAAGTGAGCTGGGTGCCGCTATGGCTGTTATGACCGTCTCCTACGGGCTCAGTAATTTTGTTATGGGTTTTGTTGCGGACCGCTGTAGCACCCGAACAATCATGCCGTTATGTTTACTTGTTTCGGGAATTGTTTCTCTGGCTCTTGCCGGAGCAACCTGGGCTTCCTGCCCGTTTCTTGTGATTGCACTATTGATGGCTGTTAATGGCTGGGCTCAAGGGTTAGGCTGGCCTTCCAGTGCCAAAATTATTGCCCACTGGTTTCAGCGTGAAGAGCGCGGGCGAGCCACGAGTTTTTGGAATCTGTCGAATAACCTTGGGGCTGGTTTGTTAGGGCCGCTAGCTATTTTCGCCCTGACAGTATTTACCTTCTGGCAAAGTAAGCTGGTACTGCCAGCGTTGCTGGCAATTGGCAGTGCATGTTTGTGTATATTCTGGATTCGAGACCGCCCAGAAGATTGTGGCCTCCCTCCTTTACTGGAAAAAGAGAGCGAGGAAAAATTGGGGCAATCTCAGCTTGATACCCATGATCCGGGGGGCGTCAGAGGTTTTGTTCAAACCTGTCTGACAATGCCAGACCTGTGGCTTCTGGCAGTTCTGAATATGTGTGTGTATTTCATCCGCTACGGCGTGATTGACTGGGTTCCTTTGTATATGACCGAAGGGCGGGGGTTCAGCTTTGAAGTGGCCAGCTGGGCTTTTGCAACCTACGAGTTTGCAGCGATTCCTGGAACCTTGCTCTGCGGTTATATCTCAGATCGTGTTTTTCACGGCAAAAGAGTGCCGGTGAATTTACTGAATATGTCGCTGGTTCTTCTGGCATTGCTTGGTTACTGGCATTGCAATGCTGAACACTGGCTTCAGCCTGTTTGCATGTTGGCTGTTATCGGATTTTTGATTTATGGATGTGTCGTGCTGCTGCATGTTCACATCATTGATATTGCCCCTCGGCGTTATGTTGCTGCCTGCGTTGGTTTTTGCGGATTGTTTGGTTATTTGCTGGGAGCGTCGGGAGCAAACTTGTTGCTGGGAAGCGTTATTGATTCCTGGGGCTGGGATGGAGCCTTTCAATTGATTACTGCAAACGGTGTTGTGTGCCTGGTGCTGTTATTGATTCTTTGGTTCAGGGATAACAACCGGTTGGGCACAGAGGCTGTTCCTGTTTCTGGTGAACAACCTCTGGCCGAGTAATTTATGACTACAGCTGTTACTGAAACTCTAACCGGTAACCGGCCCGAATAAAGTACCCTTGCTCCTGTTCAAAATCAGCGGAGGTCAGCTGATGATTGTCCAGCCAGCCTTCAGGGAAGGTAATGGTTAGGCTGGTTCCGGAAACCTTGAAGGTGTATTCCGGCAGGTGTTTGTCTGAACGGCGGTGATTTAGAAGAATCGCAATACGCAGCAGAATAACCAGTTTCAGCAGACGCTGACATTCCGGCCTTGGCAGCTGGAAAAGAGACTGAAGAGGCAGTGAGCGACGATGCCCTCTTACCAGCATGGCGAGACTTTGTTGCTGACGTTTATTAAAACCAAGAAGGTCTGCATTGCGGAGAATATAGGAGCCGTGACGATGGAACTGGGTATGGGATATATCCATCCCGATTTCATGAACCATGGCAGCGCTGAGTGCTAACTGGCAGTCGCCATCAGACAGTCCCCAGGGCTTCTTGGCTTCCTGCAATAACTTATCCAGCTGGCGAGAGACTCTTTCCGCCTGTGCCATATCAACGTGGTAACGTTTCTGGATAGCTTTGAGGGTGCGGTCTCTTACATCTTCGTGATTGTTGCGGCCGATCATGTCATAGAGAAGACCTTCCCGCAGGGCACCTTCTGAAAATGACATGGTTTCTATTTTCATACTGTCGAAAATGGCGCAGAGAATAGCCAGCCCGCCGGGGAAAATATTAACCCGTTCAGGTTTCAAGCCTTGGAAGGAAATGCGATCAATGCGTTTGCAAGCCAGTAGCTCTTTCTTCAGCATCATTAACCCTTCACGGGTGATGCCGTCATGGCCGCGCTCAGTAAGAATTGTATAGACCGATTTGATTGAGCCAGATGAACCAATCGCATCATGCCAGCCCAGGTTTCGAAACGACTGTTCAATATTCAGTAGTTCCAGACGCGCGCCATAATAAGCTTCATCAAACTGACGGGCAGTAATTTTACCGTCGGCGAAATACTTTCTGGTCCAGACAACACAGCCCATATGCAGGCTTTCCAGCATCTTGGGTTCGAAGCGTTCACCAATAATAAATTCTGTGCTGCCGCCACCAATGTCAGCAACAAAGCGGCGTTCATTGTCATCGGATTGGGTGTGAGCGGCTCCGAGGTAAATCAAGCGAGCCTCTTCCCGGCCAGCAATAATGTCCACCCGGTGGCCAAGAACAGCTTCCGCGCGGCGTACAAACTCCTGGCTGTTCTGGGCTTTGCGCAGTGCATTGGTGCCCACTACGCGAATAGATTTTTTCGGCATTCCTGCGCAGTACTGAGCCATTTTTCGCAGGCAGGCGAGCCCGCGCTCCATGGCTTCTTCTGTCAGGTTGTTGTTGCTATCAAGACCGGCGGCAAGCTGTACTTTTTCCCCCAACCGCTCAACGGGGCGTAATTCACCATGATCTTCACGGGCAACAATAAGGTGAAAACTGTTTGAACCCAGATCTATAGCGGCAATCAGGGGGGCGTTATCGGTCTGCTCAGTCGTAGGTCGGCTCATGGCCACTGTCTGTCCTCGAATGCTCATAGGGGTAGCATACCAGAAGGTTATGCCGACAGAATATCGGAGTAATTAATGCTAATAAATCCCGAGGGTTTTACTCTGGATGTTATGCAGGGTTTATCCCTATATTCTCCCAATGCTATGATTGCGCTTTTCACAGCTCAAAAATAGCAACGTGAGGAACACATTCCATGAGCGAGATCGTTAACGTCACGGATGCCAGCTTCGAAGATGACGTACTGAAGTCTGACACTCCTGTGCTGGTTGATTACTGGGCCGAATGGTGTGGCCCCTGCAAGATGATCGCGCCAGTGCTCGATGAAATTGCCCGGGACTACTCCGATCGCCTGAAGGTGTGCAAGCTGAATATCGATGATAATGAAGCCACTGCGCCTAAGTACAATGTACGTGGTATTCCAACTCTGATGTTGTTTAAGAATGGCAGTGTGGAAGCAACCAAGGTCGGTGCATTGTCCAAGTCCCAACTGACAGCGTTTTTAGACAGCAATCTCTGATTTTGTCAGTCTGTTAGAAATGCAAGATTTTTCTTGCTTTTCTAACAACTTTCGTACTATTTTGTGAAGACTGATGCTGGACGCTTCAGTGGGGTTGGTGATAGATTTACAACAAGCCGCCTCACCGCCGTAGCTATAAAGCAGTTTTTGATTGAGCTTCGGACATGTAAGCTAAAAACTGATTTATTTTATCCAAGTGATAATTTTTAAAGATTTACAGTTTTTGTGCAGCGGTTAAATTTTCAGGCTAATCTCAATCCAAAGTTATAAAACGAATTCAAGCCTGACGTTCCCAGCGACAGCCACAGAATTTCCTTTCAGAAAGTAACCCACACGGTCAGTTATGCACCTTACCGAGCTTAAGAAAAAGAGTGTTCCGGAGCTCCTCAAAATCGCGGAAGAGATAGGTCTCGATAACCTTGCCCGTTCCCGTAAACAGGATGTAATCTTTTCCATTCTCAAGCGCCATGCCCGCAGTGGTGAAGATATTTACGGCGATGGTGTTCTGGAAATATTGCAGGATGGCTTCGGTTTCCTTCGCTCTTCAGACAGCTCTTATCTTGCCGGCCCTGACGATATTTATGTTTCCCCCAGCCAGATTCGACGATTTAATCTGCGTACGGGCGACAGCATTTCCGGTAAGATTCGCCCGCCGAAAGAAGGCGAACGTTATTTTGCCCTTCTTAAAGTAAATGAAATCAATTTCGACCAGCCAGAAAACGCCAGAAGCAAAATCCTCTTTGAAAACCTGACACCATTATTTCCCCAGGAACGCCTGGTTATGGAAATGGGTAACGGCGCAACAGAAGATTTAACTGGCCGAATCATTGATCTGGTTGCACCAATTGGTAAAGGCCAGCGTGGATTGATTGTTTCTCCACCAAAAGCTGGTAAAACTTTAATGCTGCAAAACATTGCAGCGAACATTGCCCGTAATAACCCTGAAAGCCATTTGATTGTTCTTCTGATTGACGAACGTCCTGAAGAAGTAACAGAAATGTCCCGTTCTGTTCGTGGTGAAGTTGTTGCATCAACCTTTGATGAACCACCTTCCCGTCACGTACAGGTTGCGGAAATGGTGCTTGAAAAAGCCAAGCGTCTGGTTGAGCACAAGAAAGACGTTGTGATTCTGCTGGATTCCATTACCCGCCTGGCTCGTGCTTACAACACTGTTATTCCATCCTCCGGTAAAGTTCTGACCGGTGGTGTTGATGCCCACGCTCTGGAGCGCCCCAAGCGTTTCTTCGGTGCTGCCCGTAATATTGAAGAGGGTGGCAGCCTGACTATTCTGGCAACAGCTCTGGTTGATACCGGCTCTAAGATGGATGAAGTTATCTTTGAGGAGTTCAAGGGTACAGGTAATATGGAACTGCACCTTGATCGTCGTATTGCCGAGAAGCGTGTTTTCCCTGCTATGAATATCAACAAGTCCGGAACCCGTCGAGAAGACTTGTTAACGACTGAAGAAGAACTGCAGCGTATGTGGATTCTTCGTAAGCTTCTTCATCCAATGGATGAAATTGCAGCGGTTGAATTCCTGTTGGATCGTATGAAACATACCAAGACCAATAATGAATTCTTCCAGGCTATGAAGCGTAAATAATCATATTTGATTATTGATTTGAAAAAGCCTTCACATTAAACGTGTGAAGGCTTTTTCTTTGAGTAAGAGTTTTTAACTGAAGAAAACTATTTTTTCCTGGCAATAAGGCGCACCTGATCATTCTCTCCATGAATCCATAATGGATACTGAGGCGCAGGTCCTGTTGTTAGTTTTTCAATCACAAATCCCATTCGTTCAAATAACATTGCCAGCTGACCCGGGTTAAAAACATTAAAGTAAGGCTTTGGTAATATCTGTTTATGCAGCTCATGAATATCTAAAGCTTTCTGGGTTGGTGGAATGACTGCGAATATTTCCCGCTCTGTCTCAAGCATGTTTTCAATGGGGGTAAAATAATCCGGGCGTTGTTCGCGTTGCTTAGCTCGTTGTTCTTTCAGCCCAATACCCTCCAGAGCTTTCGCATTTTCGCTGCAGCAGGTAATGACCGCCTTACCGCCAGAAACCAGTAAACGATGTAACTCCCAAACCGTTGCAATAAGCTCCGCATGATGCAGGAAGTGAAAAACTTCAGAGCAAAGAATTCCAGAGAACGTGCTGTCATTAAAGGGAACATTTTCGGGAAGGCTAAGATGGTGAAAGCTGAGTTCCGGACGCAGAGAATATTGTGGAATCAGGGCGTTAACCGTATCAATCGACAGCTCTGTGGCATAAACCCTGGCACCTGCATCCAGCGCATGAATGGTGTTGTTACAGTTACCGCAGCCAATATCTAGAAGTGGGTGCTCGTTATCCCAGCACTGAATCCAGTCCTCAACCAGAACATTGGTTCCTTCAAATGTGACTCCCCCAACATGTGAAACCGGGTTGAACAACGGCTTTTCTGTTTCTTCTGCAGAACTCATCAACTGCCTCGGCTGCTTTCTCGTTAATTGAGCGGCAAGTATAGGCAGGCATTTCTTAGCTCATCGGCGCTTTTATAGATATGATACACACGCAGAAACCCTAGGGACCGTACGCGAAATTGTGTGCAGTACCTCCATGGTAGAAAGGTCAGTGAATGAAATACCGTGATTTGCGGGATTTTATCGATCAGCTGGAAAAGCTGGGCGAATTAAAACGCATAAAACAAGAAGTCGACCCTTATCTTGAAATTACAGAAATCAGTGACCGCACCCTGAGGCGCGGTGGGCCGGCATTACTGTTTGAAAACCCAAAAGGTTCAGATGTTCCCCTGCTTGCCAACCTGTTCGGCACCCCTAAGCGTGTGGCGTTGGGAATGGGGCAGGACAATACCGATGCCTTGCGGGAAGTGGGCAAGCTGATGGCTTACCTGAAGGAGCCTGATCCACCCAAGGGCTTCCGTGATGCTTTAGAAAAACTTCCGATATTCAAACAGGTTTTGAATATGGGACCCAAAGTTGTTCGTAAGGCACCTTGTCAGGAAGTTGTTCTCGAAGGTGATGATATTGATATCACCAAACTGCCAATACAGCATTGTTGGCCTGGAGATGTTGCTCCACTGGTGACATGGCCACTGGTCATCACTAAAGGTCCGTTGAAAGAACGCCAGAATCTGGGGATTTATCGCCAGCAGCTGTTAGGACCAAATCGCCTGATTATGCGCTGGTTGTCCCACCGTGGTGGTGCCTTAGACTTGCGTGACTGGCAGGAACGCAACCCAGGTGAACCATTCCCGGTTGCTGTTGCGCTTGGTGCTGATCCGGCAACTATTCTCGGCGCAGTAACCCCAGTTCCCGATAGTCTTTCTGAGTACGCGTTTGCAGGACTGTTGCGCGGCTCTCGCACCGAGCTTGTGAAAGGCACGATTACTGATCTGCAGGTGCCAGCCAGCGCAGAGATTGTTCTGGAAGGTTATATCTACCCGGATGATTTTGCAGATGAAGGCCCCTACGGTGATCACACGGGTTATTACAACGAAGTGGAAAGCTTCCCGGTGTTTACCATTGAGCGTATGACTCACCGTAAAGACCCGATTTATCACAGTACCTACACAGGTCGTCCACCCGATGAGCCAGCCATGCTGGGTGTGGCATTGAACGAAGTTTTTGTGCCGATTCTGCAGAAACAGTTTCCGGAAATTGTTGATTTCTACCTGCCGCCGGAAGGCTGCTCCTACCGCATGGCCGTTGTCACCATTCGCAAGGAATATCCTGGACACGCCAAGCGGGTCATGTTGGGTGTGTGGTCTTTCCTGCGCCAGTTTATGTACACCAAGTTTGTGGTGGTCTGTGACGATGATGTAAATGCCCGTGACTGGAATGATGTTATCTGGGCAATGACTACCCGGATGGACCCCAAGCGGGACACCGTCTTCATAGAAAACACCCCCATTGATTATCTGGACTTTGCTTCACCGGAAGCAGGCTTAGGCTCCAAGGTTGGTTTTGATGCTACGAATAAGTGGCAGGGTGAAACCAAGCGGGAGTGGGGGCGTGCAATCACCATGACTGATGAAGTGAAGTCCCGGGTTGATGAACTGTGGGATGAGTTAGGTATTGAGTAAATAGTGGGTGTGTCACTAGCTGCCATAGCACTAGCTGTCACAGCAGTACCGTTAGTTAAGAAGAATAAAAAGGAGTACTGCTGTGGCTGTTTATATCGTAACGAACCGCAGAATTGATCAGAATAATCAAATCTCCATAGATGGCAGAGAGAAAGCTCAGAGTAATTTTCGGATAGCAAAGTTTCACGAGTACCAAAAAGGTATCAGCGATCAGCAAATCCATGAGTGCTACTCACTGCTGGGCGATTATGGCCTGCGGGGGTATCGGAAACTTCTTGAGACTCCAGCGGAGCAGCGTGAAGGGACTCAGGCACTGTTCGGAAATCTTTATGAAGATATGACTGAGAAATCAGGCGATGTTATGTTCTTCATTCATGGGTTTAAAAACGATCTTCATGATGAGTTTGAAGGTATTGAGCGTCTCAAAGAGCAATACCTTCACAGTGCAAAGCATCCTCAAAGAAAAGTAAAACATCTTGTTTATCTGTCCTGGCCTTCTCAGTCCGACCTGAAGTACGAGCGTGATCAGGAAGATGCCCGGGATACTGGAGTTATGCTGGGGCGATTATTCCGAAATCTGAGAATGTTCTTTGCAGATATGTTTGAGAAAGATTGTCTCGAACCCTGTCGTAACAATATTCACCTTGTTGCCCACTCAATGGGAAATCAAGTTCTGGATCACATGCTTAAGAGTCTGGAGACTGATGATCTGAAACCATTGTTCGCGGAGAGCATACTGTTTAACCCGGATGTCGATCACGATGTTTTTGCCGATGAAGGCGGTATGCGTCGCCTGACATCTATTGCGGATCGTGTACATGTGTATATGCACCGCAGCGATGAAGCTTTACTCGTTTCCCGCTATACAAAAAATGGCAAACGCAGGTTGGGGCGAAGCGGCCCGGCTTCTCCCAAAAACCTTCCTGACTTTGTGTATGTTGTGGATATCACCAACACCAAGAGTGTAGGGATGGTGAACAATATGTTCGATCATTGGGGTTATACCGAGTGCCCTGAAGTTGTGCGGGATGCCACAGCTGTTTTGAAAGGGGAAAGTACATTTTCAATTTCTGGTCGCCAGTATGAAAATACTAATCCATGGAAGTTTATTCTTCCTTAACCCTTCGTGAACACACCCTGGCTTCACAAGGGGGTAGCAGGTCGTTACTATGCGGCTGAGAATTATTTAATCGGGGGAGCCTGTGTCTGGGCAAGCAGTACAGAAGCAAGTCAAAGTTCAGCGACTGAGCAAAATTTCCGGTGATGTTTATCAGGTCATTCTGGAAGCTACAGATGGTCAACTATTACAGTGGGCTGCTGGTCAGTATCTGGAAATTATTATGCCTGCAGGGGATCCCTGTGCTTATTCCATTGCTTCAGCACCTGCGGAAGATGGGCAAACCCTAGAACTTCATATCCAGTGTTTCCCAGGGCATGAACGTGCACGCCAGGTGATTACCCATCTTGAGTCAGAAGAAATAGTGACCATCCGTTTGCCAAATGGTGATTGCCATCTTGGCGAATGTCCGGATGCGCCATTAGTGCTGGTGGCTGCAGGAACCGGTTTCGCTCAAATGAAAGCCATGGTTGAGTTTTCCTTTGCCAAAGAGCATAAGCATCCCGTGCACCTTTACTGGGGCGTGCGTCATCCCAGCGGTTTTTATATGCCAAGCCTGCCGGTGTACTGGGCCAGCGAGAAAGGTGTTCGCTATCATCCTGTGGTAAGTGAGCCTGAAGCAGACAGCGACTGGAATGGTCGTCATGGCTTGCTCTACAAAGCCATTCTTGATGACAAAGAGCAACTGGCTGGTGCCCACTTTTATATCAGCGGTTCACCGGATATGGTGTATGCGACGATGGATGTTTTGGTGGAAGCAGGTTTTCCTGAGCAGAACTTCCATTCTGATGTTTTTGCTTACTGCCCACGTTAGTTTTCATCAGCTCCTTATTAAAAAAGCCCTTGCTGAAATCTTCAGCAAGGGCTTTTGGGTTTATGGGAGGATAAGAACCAGTTATCAGTCCTTAAAGGTTTCACCCTTCTCAGCCATGTTTACCAACAGTGCTGGCGGTGTGAAACGCTCGCCATACTTGCCGGCCAGTTCATTGGCGCGGGTCACAAACTCAGGCAGGCCATACTGGTTGATGTACTGTAGTGCGCCACCACTCCAGGCAGCAAAGCCGATACCGAAAATGGAGCCTATGTTGGCGTCACGTACGGAAGTCAGCACGTTCTCTTCAAAACAACGGGCGGTTTCTACAGCTTGGATGAACAGCAGACGTTCTTTGATATCTACCAGCGACATATCGTTCTCGTCGCCAAACATGCTCTTCAGCTCGCCGAACAACTTCTTTTTGCCACCTTGTGGGTAGTCGTAGAAACCACCGCCAGCGAGACGGCCTGCACGCTCGATGGAGAGCATACGATCGATCACAGCTTCTGCAGGGTGAGGCGTATAGGTCTTACCTTCCGCTTCCATATCCTTGATGGTCTGGTTACGGATCTTGGCAGTCAGCTCCAGGCTCACTTCATCAGCTACAGCCAGAGGGCCAACCGGCATACCGGCCAGCAGACCTGCGTTCTCGATAGACGACGCAGGAACACCTTCACCCAGCATCGCCACACCTTCGTTCAGGAAAGTGCCGAATACGCGGGAAGTGAAGAAACCACGGCTGTCGTTTACCACGATTGGCGTCTTGGCGATCTGCAGTACAAAGTCGTAAGCAAAGGCCAGAGCGGCATCAGATGTCTTCTCACCACAGATAATTTCTACCAGAGGCATCTTGTCTACCGGGGAGAAGAAGTGCAGGCCGATAAAGTTATCGGGGCGGGCACTGGCTTCTGCCAGGCCGGAGATCGGCAAGGTGGAGGTATTGGAGGCAAAAATTGCAGAGCTTTCCAGCTGGGCTTCAGCCTCCTGCGTTACCTTGGCTTTCAGATCACGGTTTTCGAATACGGCTTCGATAACCAGATCGCAGCCTTTCAGATCTTCTGCAGAAGTGGTTGGCAGAATGCGAGACAGAATCGCTTCGCTCTTTTCTGGTGTGGTGCGACCGCGAGATAAACGTTTCTTCAGCAGACCTTCCGAGTAAGCCTTACCCTTGTCGGCAGATTCCTGAGACACATCCTTTAGGACAACATCAATGCCTTTACTGGCACAGGACCAGGCAATACCTGCGCCCATCATACCGGCACCGAGAATACCTACCTTTTTAACTGGCTTCTTCTCGATATCTTTTGGCCGACGAGCGCCAGCTTTAATCTCGTTAAGCTGGAACCAGAAGGTACCGATCATGTTCTTGCTGACCTGACCAACAACCAGTTTGGTGAAGTAGCGAGATTCGATACGGGTAGCAGTTTCAAAGTCAGTTTGAGCACCTTCAACGGCTGCGCTCATAATGGCTTCAGGAGCCGGGAAGCAACCTTTGGTCTTGTCACGCAACATGGCTGGAGCAATAACCAGCTTCTGCGCCATAGCCGGGCTGCTTGGCTTACCGCCAGGCATCTTGTAACCCTTCACATCCCAAGGCTGGGCAGATTTCGGATTAGCTTCGATAAAGGTAACAGCTTTAGCCAGAAGGTCGTCCGCATCGGTAGCCAGTTCAGACATCAGGCCAGCTTTTAATGCCTTGGACGGAGACATCTGTTTGCCTTCCATCAATAGTGGGAAGGCTTTTTCCAAACCAAGAATACGCACGGTACGAACAACACCGCCACCACCTGGTAGCAGGCCGAGAGTCACTTCTGGCAGACCGATTTTAATGCGCTCGTCATCCAGAGCGACACGGTGGTGAGCGGAGAGGCAGATTTCCCAGCCGCCGCCGAGAGCTGCGCCATTAATAGTAGCAACAACAGGCTTACCCAGAGTTTCGATCTGGCGCATGTTGGCCTTCAGGCCTTCCACCATATCGAAGAATTCCTGGCTCTGCTCAGGAGTAACCTTGTAGATGCTGTTCAGGTCACCGCCGGCGAAGAAAGTCTTCTTTGCGGAACGGAAGATAACACCGGTTACGGAATCGGCTTCAGCAACAAGCTTTTCAGTCACAGCAGCAAAACTGTCCTGAAAATCTTTGTCCATCACGTTGGCGGAACCGTTGGGGTTGTCCATGATCAGGTGGACAATATTCTTGGCGTCTTTTTCGTAGCGAATAGCATTAGACATGTCGTATCCCTCCCTTATACGCGCTCAATGATGGTTGCGATACCCATGCCACCACCTACACAGAGGGTGACCAGACCATAACGCTGCTGACGGGCTTCAAGTTCGTCCA
Source organism: Parendozoicomonas sp. 2304DJ65-17 (assembly GCF_058148445.1). Classification (NCBI taxonomy): domain Bacteria; kingdom Pseudomonadati; phylum Pseudomonadota; class Gammaproteobacteria; order Oceanospirillales; family Endozoicomonadaceae; genus Parendozoicomonas; species Parendozoicomonas sp. 2304DJ65-17. The sequence goes on along the minus strand of NZ_JBYVJV010000001.1, from coordinate 900,255 downwards.
GCACAGTGCCAACCAGCATGGCACCGGTTGCGCCCAGCGGGTGACCCATAGCAATGGAACCGCCGTTTACATTGATCTTTTCCCAGGATGCGCCGGTTTCTTTCTGGAAGCGCATAACCACAGAAGCGAAAGCTTCATTCACTTCAAACAGGTCGATATCGTCGATAGACAGACCAGCCAGTTCCAGAGCCTTCATAGTGGCAGGAGCCGGGCCGGTGAGCATGATGGTTGGGTCGGTGCCCACAACTGCCGTCGAGATCACCTTGCCGCGAGGCTTTAGGCCCATCTTCTTGCCAGCTTCTTCACTGCCGATCAGCAGCAGGGTTGCACCATCGACAATACCGGAAGAGTTACCGGCATGGTGAACGTGTTCAATCTTCTCAACCTGTGGATATTTCTCGCGGGCAACGCTGTTAAAGCCCATCTCACCCATCATCTGGAAAGAAGGTTTCAGGCCAGACAGGGCCTCTACAGAAGAGTCCGCACGCACCAGCTCGTCTTTTTCTAGAATGGTCAGGCCGTTAGTGTCTTTTACTGGAACCACAGACTTTTTAAAAGAGCCACGTTCCCACGCCGCTGCCGCTTTCTTGTGAGACTCAACGGCGTAAGCATCAACATCTTCACGGGTGAAACCAGCCAGAGTGGCGATCAGGTCTGCACCAATGCCCTGAGGCATAAAGCCGGTATCAAGGTTAGTTTCAGGATCCAGAGCCCATGGGCCGCCATCGCTCATCATTGGTACGCGGGACATAGATTCCACACCACCGGCAACAACCAGGTTTTCCCAGCCGGAACGCACTTTCATAGCGGCAAGGTTTACGGCCTCAGCACCGGAAGCACAGAAACGATTGAGGGTGACACCGCCAACATCGTCTTTCCAGCCAGCAGCCAGAGCGGCGGTTTTGGCAATATCTGCGCCCTGGTCACCAACAGCTGTTACACAGCCAAGAACAATGTCATCAACATCGGCAGTATCAAAGCCGTTGCGCTCCTGCAGAGTTTTCAGCAGGTCGGCCACCAGAGTGATGGGCTTCACTTCGTGCAGTGCACCGGTCTTTTTGCCACGGCCGCGCGGCGTGCGAATGGCATCGTAAATATAAGCTTCGCTCACTGATCGTTCCCCCTCCATAAATTGTGCCCTACAACATAGCGGAGACAGGTAAAGTCACAATGACCAAAGCAGACAGAGGCTGTGGCCTAACAGGCCACAGCTATCTATAAATCAGAGAGGGAATTGGTTGATTTATTACAGCTCGTCACGATTTGTGGTTGGAACAATCAATTCGAATTCATCATAGGATTTACTGCCAATGACACAGCCTTTATCAAACCAGCCATCTCTGACAACGATGCCAGCAAACCAGCGAAATTCGTCATTTACTCGATAGGGTTCAGAATCATCAACCGGTAATTTAACTCGGCAAATCGCAGAGCCGGAATCAGGTAGGTTCAGGAAATTATTTGAAAGATTAAAAAACCATGCAGACTGGTCGACAAATGTGACTTCATAGAAATCCAAGTAAAAGAATTTAGTGAATTTTTCCTGAGTATCATCTTTGAAAATAACTGAACAAAATTCTTTGTCATACTCTTTTCCGTTTTTGTTTTTAGTCTTTTCAAATACGGGAACGCCGGGATACCAGGCACCTTTTTTTTCGACGAAAGTCTGGCAAAAGGTATTTTGAAGATTCTGTCTGCGAAAGTGGGCTTTAACTGGGTTCTGACCCTCTAAAGGGATGACACGATTTGTTCCGCCGTGGCCAGTCCAGTAACTCTCATCGGGAGTAATACGGCGAGCCATTTCTGCTTCTCCAGACAGGGCTAATCCGCTAAACAGCAGTCCAAAAGCCAAAACAGCAACAAATACACTACGCATAGATAACTCCTTTTATCTGGCAGGTAATCAGGGGTTATAGACACGCTGCCAGCAATGAAGTTCATAACAAACAGGTACAGCAGTAAAAAACGTGTTTAATACCGTACAGTGAGAGGTTTCGACTAAAGAACTATTTACCAGGAATGAAACGTAGGCGTTGTTGTCTTGCTTTCACTGTTTAAAGAGTTTATTTCCGCTTTGCTTTTTAATAAGAGAAGGCTCCCAATATTATTGTCTTGATGAAAGCCCAATTTGTTAAGAATTGACAAAATAAAAGTCATCTTTGATCTGCCTCAAATTATCAAAACTTAAGGCTGATAAAATTTACTCATAAAAACGAATTTAAATATCTGCCAAACACTAACTACACCTTCGGGGCTCATTTCACGTGCTCTGGGTATATCGTGCTGTCCTGAAGTTCTGGTTGACCGTTCTGAAAAACGAAGTCACGACTGGTTGATACAACAATCAATACTGGGGGATATATGGATACTGCAGCCACTCACTCTGCACCCAGAAAGAAGGCATTCAAGATGCCAACGGTATATACAATACTGTTCGCTATTATCGCCTTGATTGCATTGCTGACCTGGGTTCTTCCAGCGGGAAGATATGACTACATAACAGCAGATACCGGGCAGTTAATTCCGGCCGCTGAATCACTTGATTACGGCGGCGATGAGCGACTGCTTCCTGTTCCGGGTACTTTCACAGAGCTTGAATCATCACCCCAGGGCTTTTTCAACGTATTAATGGCTCCGATTCAGGGCTTCCATAGGGCTGCAGATGTTGCTTTATTTGTGTTGGTTATCGGTGGCTACCTTGGTGTGATCATGAGGAGTGGAGCACTTGATGCCGGTGTTGCCTCAATCGTCACTAGGTTCAAAGGTCAGGAACAGGTGATGATTCCTATCCTGATGGTGTTGTTTGGCATTGGCGGTTCTACTTATGGAATGGCTGAGGAGACGGTTGCCTTCTGGGCATTGATATTACCCGTTATGAGCGCTGCCGGTTATGACCGTATGGTCACCGCAGGGGTTATCCTTCTTGGTTCCGGTGTTGGCGTACTCTGCTCAACAGTTAACCCCTTCGCGACAGGTATCGCTTCCGGTTTTGCAGGCTTGCAGATTGGTGAGGGTATTGGCCTGCGGGTTGTTATGTTCATTATTCTGGAAGCCGCAGCGATCTTCTATGTTATGCGTTATGCCGCCAAGGTTAAGGCTGACAAAGCTGCGTCTGTTCTGGCTGATATTCAGTTTAACGATGAATTCAGTCGGGAGGTAAAAGCTGAAGAGTTTACCGGTGCCAGAAAGCTCACTATGGCTGTGTTCTTCCTGTCATTTATTGTCATGATTTACGGCGTTATGCCTCTGGAAGATATTGGAGTAACCGCTATTCCTACTCTCTGGTGGTGGTTTGATGAACTTTCCACTCTGTTCTTTGCTTCCGCTATTCTGGTTGCCCTGATTAACCGCATGCCGGAAGGGGAGTTTATCAAGAGCTTCCTGGAAGGTGCGAAAGACCTGATTGGTGTTGCTCTGGTTGTAGCCGTGGCTCGCGGTATTTATGTTGTGATGGATAACGGTATGATTATCGACAGCATCCTCAACTGGGCAGAAGGTATGGTGACAGGTATGGAATCAGGCGGCGCATTTGCTGTGGTTTCTTACTTTGTACACGTGGTGTTGTCTTTCTTTATCCCATCAACCTCAGGTCTTGCCACAGTATCTATGCCTCTTATGGGTCCTCTGGCTGATTTTGCCAATGTTGGCCGTGATGTTGTTATCACTGCCTATCAATCGGCCTCTGGCTGGATCAATCTGGCAGCGCCAACTGCTGGTCACCTTGTTGCAGGTCTGGCTTTGGCAAAAATCCCTTACGATCGTTATCTGAAATGGGTTGCTCCATTTCTGATCATTGCTTTGGTAATGAGCGCTGTTATTTTGTTCTTTGCTGCCTGATACGATGACGTAATAAAAAAGCCACAACTCCTTTTCAGAGTTGTGGCTTTTAGGATTATGGGGGGATTTAATGGCGAACAGCATCCCCTGAAAGGCTCTCAAGAATAGTTTCCATCGCTTCTTCCCGTGAGACACATACATCAACTTCGTCTATATGCGGATCCTCACTTTCGCTCACGAGTTCTGCTACGTCTCTTGAAAAACTTTCCAGCAGCTCTTGAATCTCTTTGGAATGCTCTGTGAGTTTTTGGTCAAATTGAATGACGAAAACCGGGTTGTTTTCACTGTCTTCCAATGTGGTTTCATACAAGCCATGGCGAAAGTGATCTTCATCAGTCAAATCGGCCAGGGCAAAGGTGCGTGTTGTGATTTTTGATTTGAGAACAGACATCAACTCAAGAGCGTCAGCACCCGAGACCATACCATCTTGTAAACACTGGGTAATAAACTCTTTGGGGGTTTGCCTTGAGTCTCTGAACCGGTTGAGCAAGTCCTTGTGTCGGTAAACTCCGTTTTCCGAACTGGGGCTTTTCTTATTTATCATGGCACTCTCCCCTCCGTTGAGTTTTTTCAGTTTACCTGCGAATTTACTCAAAAGGGAAGGCTATCAATCGCGACAAATTTTATGGCAATGCGTCATTGCCATAGAAATCAAGTGCTTACATAAAAATAGAAAACTATGTCTGTGCTGACCTGTTATTCAGCCGTAACCCGCTCTTCTCGCCAGGCTCCTGGAGTTAGTCCTGTCCATTTTTTGAAGGCGCGGTGGAAAGTACTTGGTTCTGCAAACCCTGTCAGTTCAGCAATTTCATTAATTGACATGTCTTGGCGCAGCAGGTGGTAAACAGCAATATCCCGGCGAATACTGTCCTTGATCTCCCGGTAGGAGTTACCTTCGCCTTTCAAGCGCCTGCGCAGAGTCTGGGTCGACATATTCAGACCGCTGGCAATATCTTCAAAGGAGGGCAACTCTTCATAGCGAGTGTTGGCCAAACGTCGGCGGATGCGGGCAGAAAGGCTGTCATCGTGGCGATAACGGGTTAGCAGGTTACCGGGCACTTCTGACAGAAACTCATTCAGGCTACGAGCATCCTGAACAACAGGCATGGAAAGATAACGGGAGCCGAACACTATCAGGTTAACAGGCTGGCCGTAGTTGCGAGCACAGGGAAACATCAGGCTGTACTCATCAATATCCCTTGGCTCTGAGTGGCAGAAATCTACCCGGTTAAGTAATAGGTGACGTCCAATAAGCCAGCTGCTCCAGCGCACCAGACAGATCATTAAAGATTCTATAAGGAAGTGGTCGTCCAGCTCTCCCTTATCAACATGCTCAATCGCAATTCTTGCTTCCTCTCCCTGGCAGGAAAGGCTGAAGTTCATGCTGGGGGTAACCATGGAAAAGAATTTAAAGCAGCGACGCAGGGCATCACCAAGAGTGGCGCTGGTAATACAGGCCCGAGCCATCATATTAAAAGCACCTGCGGGAGAGGAGTGCCCAGACAGGCCAAAGAACTCGTCTTCAAGCTCAATACAGATTAATTGAATAAGTCTGCTGTAAGCCTCTGGGTCGGCTCTTAACTCGGCATTGGTGAGGATATTAGGATCAATGCCTGCCTGATCCAGTAAAGCAACACTACTACCTTTTCGGCTTTCATATCCGGCAAGACAGGAGCGAACAAAAATACTGGCTATCGTTCTGGTCGGCCTTTCATCTTTCATCGGTATGGCTTTATTTTTTTCCGAGTAACGTGATTGTTCCACTGCTGGCCTCAGCAAGCAACCAAAACCCCTCGATTGGCTATCACCCTTTTATTGTGTTGTACTGGGTAAAAATAAAAATAAAAAATGGACTTTCATCATGGCAGCAAAGAGTGCTCCCCTCTCCGGGCTGACCACAACTCCTCTAGATATGCTCTATTACTGGGAACAGAATCACCCAGAGCAGATCTATCTTCGCCAGCCTGTAAATAGAAAGTGGAAAGATTACACCTGGAAAACATTTGCCAGGCAGGTGCGTATTGTTACCAGCTGGATTAAATCCCAACATTTACCAGCCGGCAGCCGTATAGGCATTCAAGCGAAAAACTGTGCGGAATGGTTGATTGCCGACATGGCCATAATGATGAGCGGCCATATCAGCGTGCCGCTTTATCCAGGGCAATCCCCAGATGACCTTCGTTACATTATTGAGCATGCCGATATAAAACTGATTTTTGCCGGTCGTCTGGATCAGCCGGAATGGTTGCAACAGGCGCTCACTGAGAGTTGCCAGACCATTGGTATGAGCGGTTGTGCGCTGGAAACGGATTTCAGCCTTGATGACATACTGACAACTGGAACGCCCTATAAAGACAGCCCTCGCCCCGGCCCAGACCAAGTATTCACGCTCATGTATACCTCAGGCACAACCGGCAACCCTAAAGGTGTAATGCACACCTATGGCGGAGTAGCCTTTGTCTGCTCCCGTATAGTGAAAGTGTTTAATGTCGATTCAAGGGATCGCTATCTCTCATACTTGCCACTCTCCCATGCGGCTGAACGAGTTGTGGTTGAGATGGCCAGTATTTACTCCGGTGCCAGGGTACATTTCGGGGAAAATATAGATACATTTCTGGATGACTTGAAGAATGCCAGGCCAACACTGTTCTTCTCGGTTCCCCGTTTATGGCAGAAGTTTAAGGCAGGTGTTGAAGAGAAAATCCCTCCTAAACGATTGCGGATGCTTTTGCGGATTCCTGTTCTGTCGCAATTGCTTTCAAAGCAGATATTGAAAGGTCTGGGACTGGATAAGGCTCGTATCTGCTTGTCTGGTGCGGCGTCAATTCCAAAAGATTTGCTGCAATGGTATAACCGCTTGGGGCTGGATATCCGCGAAGGTTATGGGATGACTGAGAATCTTGCCTATGGAACTTTCTCCCAGGGTGGCAAACCTTTGTTTGGTTCTGTTGGCACAGCTATGCCGGGTTGTGAGATTAAATTTAATGATCAGGGAGAGGTTTTGTTCCGTAGTCCTGCTGTTATGCGGGGCTATTACCGGGAGCCTGAGAAAACATCAGAGGTTTTAAAAGATGGTTGGTACTTTACCGGGGATGTTGGTCACGTTAACGACGATGGGAGTCTTTTTCTGACCGGCCGTATCAAGGACCATTTTAAAACCAGCAAAGGTAAATTTGTTGCTCCGGTTCCTATTGAAGATCGCTTATCTACCCATAACGCCATCGAACAGCTTTGTCTTATGGGGCAGGATATGACTTCCCCGGTTCTGGTTGTCAGCCTGTCCGACTCTGGCCAGCTGTTGGAAAGAGAGCTGTTGCAACAGGAATTAGAATCTGAGGTTGAACAGGTAAACGATAATCTAATGCCCCACGAACGAATCGGCAAAGTGTATATAACCCGGGAACAGTGGACTGTTGATAATGGGTTGGTGACGCCAACCATGAAGATCAAGCGTCACCAGTTAGAGCAACATTACAAAGGCTGGATTGAAAGCAGGGCAATTGTTCAGGAAATGGTGGTTTGGGACTGACGCCGTTTCCTCAAGCTTCATCTCTTATGCAGCGATCCAGCAAATAAGCAACAGAGTGATAGGGCACACCACTATGGTGGCTTAAGCCAATCTCACAGGTACGGTTGGCAGAAACACCTTCACGACAATTCTCCGGTACCTGAGTGTTAAGAGGCGCCAGGGCACTCGCATTCAGCTCTGGTGTGGTAAATCCTTTGTCACCTGCGAAGCCACAGCAGGTGATGTCTTTTGGTATAACCATTTGTGATGTACAGCGGCTGACAATGGCTTTTATCTTTTCTGCTCCCCCCAGTTTCTGGAGGCTGCAGGGAACATGTACCATTACAGGTTCGTCACCCTGCTGAATGTCCAACTCATCCAGAAGGTGTTCGTAAGCAAACTCAACAATGTCATAGATTTGTAAGCCTCTGGCACCGTCTTCGTTTCGTTGCTGTCCGGTGCAACTGCTGGTGTCGGAAATAACCGGCCACTCACCATGTCTGCTTGCTTCCCAGAGTATCTGGTGTAATTCGTCGGCTTTGCTTTTTGCTGTATTTGGTTGCCCCTTGGAAGCAAAGGGCTGACCACAGCAAAGGCTGGAAACAGATTCTGGTATAACAACCCTGTAGCCAGCTTTTTCCAGCAAACGTTTTACAACTGTGGCCTGTGGTTCCTGTTCAAAGTCCATCCGGGATGGCGCCATATTACGGCTGGCACAACTGGGAAAGTAGACGACTGTTTTTTGCCCCTGCACCTCTGGCAAAGAGTCTTCTTTCAGAGGCGTCTGACTGGCCGCTTTTGGCATAGCATCGTTCCACAGTGGAATACGTTGCCCGGACAGCTTGTGCATAGCGCCGGATATTCCAGCCATGGCATTTGTTCCCAGAAGGCTGTGAGCCGTATCAGCAACTCTTAATGCCGTACGAACGCCTGCCGTGGTTCCACCGAAGTGGTCTCCGACCCATTGTGCTGTGTTGTTAAAGCCTTTGTTCTTATCTGCTCTAAGTTTGAGGGTAAGTTTCCCGGTATTGATTTCTACTGGGCAGCGGGTAGAACACAGACCGCATGCTGCACAGGTATCGATGCCTTGCCAGGCGTACTCACTTTCCAGTTCCTGTAAACGCTGAAGTTCTTCCGGAGATTGTCCTTCTCGCTTAAGCCTGCTGATTTCACGCCACAATACGATGCGCTTTCTGGGAGTCAGAGTTAAAGCCTGAGATGGGCAGACAGGTTCACAGAAACCGCATTCGATACACTTATCCACAAGTTCATCGGCTGCAGGCAAAGGCTTTAAGTTGGAGACATGGGCGTTTTCATCATCATTAAGAATAACGCCGGGGTTAAGAAGGTTTTTTTCGTCAAACAGTTGCTTGACGGATTTCATTAACTGATAGGCGTCACTGCCCCATTCCAGCTCAACATAAGGCGCCATATTACGACCGGTACCATGTTCTGCTTTCAGGGAGCCACCAAACTCCACGGCAACCAATCTGGAAACGTCATCCATAAACTGGCGATAGCGTTCAACCTCCTCCGTGGAATCAAAAGCCTGGGTAAATACAAAGTGGAGGTTGCCTTCCAGAGCGTGGCCAAATATCAGGGCTTCACTGTAATGGTATTTATCAAACAATTGCTGAAGACGAATAACACCTTCAGTCAGTTGTTCAACGGGAAAGGCAACATCTTCAATAATAACGGTGGTTCCTGTCTGGCGTATTGCACCAACAGCAGGGAACAACCCTTTACGAATAGCCCACAGTGCGGAGTATTCAGCCTCTACCTCCGTAAATGCCACACGCTCCAAAACTTCGAAACCGGCGATGATATGTTCAATTGCTGTAACCTGCTCCTGCAGAGAACTCTGGTTTTCTGCGCGGGTTTCTACCAGTAAGGCACAAGCATCTGCGCCTAATTGACTGTTGATAAACTCCGGCAATCCAGATTTGCCTTCGACCGAAGCCATAGCCCTTCTGTCCATCAGTTCAACAGAGGATACCGGTGCAGGTTTCAGTGCTGTAACGGCACGGCAGCAGGTTGCGACATCGGGGAACACAACCAGAGATGATGCTTTGTGGGCATGGTCAGGAACTGTGTTGTAGGTGACTGAAGAAATAAAGCCAAGAGTTCCCTCAGAACCCACCATAAGATGGGCAAGGATATCCACGGGGTCACTGAAATCCACAAGGGCATTGATGCTCAGCCCTGTGGTATTTTTCAGGCGGTATTTGTGGCGAATTTTGTCCGTCAGTTCAGTGTTGTGTCGAACCCCTTCGGCCAGTGTCGTCAGACCTTCCAGAAGCCTATTATGGCTGCTGCGAAATGCCTCAACGCTGTTGGTATTGCCTGTATCCAGCAGGGTGCCGTCGGCCATGATCATGCGAATGCTGTCTAATGTATGGTAAGTGTTTTGTGCCACACCACAGCACATACCACTGGCATTATTGGCTGCAATTCCCCCAATCCGGCATGTATTGATGGAAGCTGGATCTGGACCAATCTTTTTCCCCAACGGTGCCAGAATAGCGTTCGCCTCCGAACCAATGACCCCGGCTTGAAGAGTGATTTTTTTGCCATCCTCGAGAAGCTGGTGTCCTGTCCACCCCTTACTGGCAATAACCAATACTGAATCGGTAATGGCCTGCCCGGACAAACTCGTGCCAGCTGCCCGGAAAGTAACGGGCACCTGTCGCTGATCTGCTTCAGAGAGAATTAACTGAATCTCCTGCTCGTTCTCGGCAAGAATCACCAGCTGTGGAATAAGTCGATAAAAAGAGGCATCCGTGCCAAATGCCAGTAACCGGGACGCATCGGTTAACAGGCGATCCTTTGGAATAGCGTTTTTGATAGCGTTATAAAAGCCGGTGACAGCAGTGTTCATTTTTTATTCTCTCTTCTACCTGAGCAGCAGGGCAGCAAACTGCTTACTCAACCAGCAGGACAATGAGTTCACGTGGACCATGTGCGCCATAGGCGAGAATCCGGGCAATATCTGCAGTTTTGGATGGCCCGGAAATCAGTAAAGCATTTGTGGGCATGCCCATAGCCCAGTCTTCCTGCCTGATAACATCGGCAAGGGTATTGTGGATATCTTTTGCTTTCAGCAGAGCAAAATGGACAGGTGGAACTAATGACATGGCTCTGGGCTCATGCTCATCAGGCCAGAGAACCAGACTTCCAGTTTCAGCAATTGCACTTCGGCAAGTTGTCAGTGATGCCGGGATATCAAAGAATAGTTCGTCCTTCAGGCTTAACGGGTCATCTGGCACGGTTTGCAAAGTTAACCCGGATTCAAAAACGAATTCCTGGGTTGCCATGCGTTTACCAGTTTCTCTCTTGGAAGATACCAGCAGGCTGTTGATGCTTTTCTCTGACAGTATCTTCGTAAGAAGCTCTGGCCAGAGTTCTTCAGTTGTACGGTGAATTTCTGTTTTTACCGCAGTCATCGCAGTAATAAAGTTCTGAATACGCTGATTGCTATCCCAATCATAACGAGCTGTTTGCCCGCGATCATCAGACAGGGAAAGGCTTGGATCTTCACCTAACCCCTTACGCAGGCGATTTAAAATATTGGTTCTGGACTCAATACTTGTACTCATTAGTCAGCGCCTCCCTGCTGTTTTCTATATTGTTTTACCAGACTGTGCAGGCTTTTCTTTGATGGTTTGGGAGACGTTCGATAGTCAGTCCAGCCTTTCATTTTCGATGGAGTTAAACCTCTGAAAAGTGTGGCTGACTGGGCAAAACTTCTATAAAGAGCCGGCGAGCTGTAGAGTTTGCTCCAGCTGAGCCAGGCCGCTTTTTCTGTATGAGTGTACTTGGTGCCATGCCCGCGGATAACGGCCTCTTCACCCTTCTTGAGTTTACGGACACCTTCATGGCGCAGACGCCTGAGTAAATCAGGAATCGGAATACGCACAGGGCAAACTTCTGAACAGGCACCGCATAAAGTGGAAGCACTGGGTAAATCTTTGGTTTCTTCCATACCCAGCAGGTGAGGCGAAAGTATTGAACCTATTGGACCTGGGTAAGTGGTGCCATAGGCATGACCTCCAAGACGCGTGTAAACCGGGCAGTGATTCATACAGGCTGCACAGCGAATACACTGCAAAGTCTGGCGCATTTCCTGGTCGGCATAAGGAATGGTGCGACCGTTATCCAGCAGAACCAGATGCACTTCTTCCGGCCCGTCTTCGCTCCCTTTACGGGGAGAGGAAATCATATTCACATAGGTGGTTATAGGCTGGCCGGTTGCCGAGTTGGTCAGCAGGGTAAGCAAAGGCGGCAGGTCATCCAGGTATTCAATAACCTTTTCGATGCCGGTCATGGCTATATGAATTTTTGGCACAGTGGTGGCCATGCGACCATTGCCTTCATTTTCCACCAGTACCAGTGTACCGGTTTCAGCCACCATGAAATTTACCCCGGTAAGGCCAATATCTGCTCCGTGAAAACCCTTTCGCAGTTCTTTACGGGCGGCCTGAATCAGTTCATCAACATCTTCTGTGTATTCACACTCATCCAGGTTTTCTTCAAACAGGCGGGCAATGTCTTCTTTCGTCTTGTGAATGGCTGGCATCACAATGTGAGAAGGTTTGTCTTCAGCCAACTGAAGGATATATTCCCCCATATCGGCTTCTACCGGACTAATACCTTCTCGTTCGAGAAACTCGTTTAGTTCAGTCTCTTCACTGACCATGGATTTGCCTTTAATCATGGTTTTAGCACCATGATGCTGGGCTATATCCAGAACAATCTGGTTGGCCTGCTCAGGGGTTTCAGCCCAGTGCACACGAATACCATTGTCACGCAGTTTTACTTCCAGCTGCTCGAGTAAGTCCGGAAGTTTGGATAGAGCTCTCTTGCGGATGCTTGCCCCAAGATCACGGAGAATTTGCAGCTGTTGATCATCAGTAAAGCGACCACTGCGCTTATCCATCAGGAAGTCCATGGCTTCCCGGAAGTTAGTGCGTAGCAGAGGATTATTCAGGTCACGATCAACCCGCTCGTCAAAACTCAGGTTCTGGGCTGGAATACGTTCGCTCATAAGCTATCACCTCCGATACGTTCCCAGAGATAAGAGGCCAAATGTTCTCCTCTCATTTCCTTATCCTGGAACTCAAAGGCACCGTTTATATTCATCAGGCAGCCAAAGTCTGCACTTACCAGCCGATCCGCTCCGGTATCGGAAATGGCTTTTACTTTGTCGTTTACCATGGCGCCGGAAATATCCGGGTAACGGACACAGAAGGAGCCGCCAAACCCACAGCACTCAAACTCGTGATCCTGAGTAATGCGGGTAACGTTGCTGAGACTGTCAACTAAAGCCCAGCCGGTTTGATGAACATTCATTTCTCGTCGTGCGGCACAGGACGTATGTACTGCTACAGTTTCTGGCTTGCCTTTATCTTCCGGCTGATAACCCAGAACATGTACAAGAAATTCGGTGAATTCAAATACCCTTTCTGCAAATGCGAGAGCCTGCTTTTCTTCAGGGTGGCCGGCAAACAGTTTGGGATAATGGTGATGCATCATGCCACCACAGGAGCCGGACAGAATCACAACCGGCCAGTTTTCCGGCATGATGTTCATCTGTAAACGGGCAACATCACGGGCTTCGTCATCATACCCGGAGGTATAGGAGGGTTGGCCACAGCAGGTTTGCTGTTCTGCAAATACAGCCCTGATACCTTCTCTTTCCAGCAGCTTTATAGCATCAAGGCCAGCTTCAGGCTGCAACAGGTCAACAAGACAGGTTCCGTATAAATACACTGTCTCAGGCCGGGAAGGGTAGGCTCTTTTTTTCTGGACGTTGGGCGTGGGTTGCTGACTGCTCTCGCCCATGGCATCTACGAAAAGTTCTGACATACAGAAAACCTCGACAACCGGAGCCAGCCTGGCCGACTCCGGATTTCTGATCAGCTGACCAGAGGATCAGTGATACCGAAAACAGTCAGGGCTAATGTGCCCAGAATACCGGCAAATATCACATAGTAGATAGTGGGCAGAATGGTCATTCTCAGAGTTGCACCTTCACGCCCCAATAAACCAACCGTCGCGGAGGCGGCCACCACATTGTGAATAGCAATCATATTGCCTGCTGCTGCCCCGACAGCCTGCATGGCAACCATCATGGCACCAGAAACACTAAGAGCTTCAGCCACACCAAACTGGAATTGAGACAGCATCATGTTGCTCACTGTATTGGAGCCTGCAATAAAGGCGCCCAGTGCCCCAACGGCCGGAGCAAATACGGTGTAAACGCTGCCAAACGTGTCTGCCACAAAGCTGGCCATAGCCACTGGCATACTGCTGAGTTCCGCACCGTTCACACCAGAGTTAATCAGTATGCGGACCATGGGAATGGTGAACATCAGTACAAAACCAGCTCCCAGCAGCGTACGGGTAGATTCCCCGAGAGCCGCCCCCATCTCTTTCAAAGATATGCGATGCAGAACCACTGTCGCTAAAACTACTGCGACCAGTATGCCTCCAGGCAGATAGAAAGGTTGAATGATGGCACTGATGCCCGCTTCTCCCAGAATATTGCTGAAACTGAGAGAAACAGATTTCGTGAGAGCTTTCACCGTGTCACTGGTTCGGCTGAGAACTAGTAGTGCTGCAACCAGTACATAAGGCATCCAGGCTTTGAACAGGGACATGTCTTTGCCAGCGCTTAAGCTGTCCAGCTTGATTTCCAGTTTCCCTGTCCACTCTACAGGCCACTTTTCAGCCGGTGCAAACTGCCACACTTTCTCAGGCATCAGGAAGCCGGCTTTAGCTGCTGTTGTAACTACTGCCAGACCTACCAGCCCGCCAAGCAGGGATGGGAACTCTGGACCAAGGAAAACGCCGGTAAACGCATAGGGGATGGTGAATGCGAGACCGGCAAAAATTGCAAATGGCAGAACCTGTAAACCATCTTTCCAGGATTTATTCCGCCCGAAGAAACGGGTCATCATCATAACCATGAACAGAGGCATCAAAGTACCGACAACGGCATGGATGATGGCAACTTCGCTGGTAATCAGCTGTAGGAAGGCATCCCAGCTGGAACCCTGAGCCACCAGTTGCTCACCAATAGTTTGAGTATCCAGGCCTTTGTTTACGCCAATGATGATGGGTGTACCTACAGCACCAAACGACACTGGTGTACTTTGAATCATCATGCCAACCATAACGGCAGCCAGTGCCGGAAACCCTATTGCAACCAGAAGAGGTGCTGCGATAGCCGCTGGAGTGCCAAAGCCGGATGCACCTTCAATAAAGGAACCAAACAGCCAGGCGACAATGATTGCCTGAATACGTTGATCTGGTGTTATACCAACAAAGCCAGCTTTAATCGCTGTTATCGCACCAGAATGTTTGAGTGTATTCAGCAGCAGAATTGCGCCAAAGATTATCCACAGTACGGCAATTGTAATAACAAGCCCCTGCAGGGAGGACGCCATTACGCGGTTAAATGAAACATCCCAGGCAAACACGGCAATACCAGCAGTTAGAAGAAAGACTGCAGGCATTGCGGTTCTTGCTGGAAGGCGAAAGCCAAGCAGCAGAACAGCGGTGACAAGAATGGGAGCAAAAGCCAGCAAGGCCTGAACGCCAGGACTCATGGGGTGTTACCTCTCTTATTCTTATTTTGCGGCCAACAAAACACTTAAAATAATAATTGGTCTTACCAATTATCCAATTTTCGCGCAGAATAATGACTCTGTATAAGTATTGTCAACGAATAAATGTTTATTTTTGTTCGGTTGAACACGGGGCTTGCATCTACTAACCGAGGCGGTTCCAATACCGGCAGGGGCTAAGAGAGAGAACAAGAAGTGAAGCAACAAACCCTGGCAGACCGTATTACCGCAAAGCTGGAAACCATGATTGTGGAGGGTGTTTACAAGCCAGGAGATCGCCTGCCACCAGAAAGAAAGCTGGCAGAGCAGCTGGAAGTTTCCCGCCCATCACTGCGTACAGCTCTTCAAACGCTAGCGGCCAAAGGTATTCTTCGGTCGCGCCAGGGTGGCGGACACTACATAACCGATACCTTGACTCGTTCGGTTGCCGACCCACTGGTAGAAATGTTGAGCAAGCACCCTGAAGCTCAGGATGATGTATTGGAGTTTCGGGTACTGCTGGAAGGCACCTGTGCATTTTATGCTGCACAAAGAGCAACAGACGACGATAAGCAAAACCTTCTGGAAGCTTTCAAGCTGTTGGAAGACAGTATGGGGACTGATCAGGAAAGCCAGGCTGACCTGACATTTCACCTGACCATAGCTGAAGCCTCACATAACATTATTCTCCTGCATACCATGCGCGGTATTTTCAGCCTTCTGAAACATAATATTGCTACCAATATTGGCGGTATTTATAACAATCAGGAAACGGGCACTCAGCTGCTTCAGCAGCACAAGCTCATTATGGAAGCCATTCTGGCAGGTCATCCAGAGCAGGCTCGCCTGGCAGCAGAAGAGCATATGGTTTACGTGCGAGAAACCCTTGCAGGTGAAGACAGAAAGCAGATCAGACAGCTTCGGGCCAAACGGCGTACAGGGTTGCTGGAGGCGATTTGATGACCGTCCTCTCTTTGTGAGAGGGCTGTTATTTCACAAAGAACACATAATCAAAACAATTATCCACAATAGAAAATAAATCCCTTTCTATACTGCTGTTCCGTATTCGAACGAATATCCTGAAAGCAATGCTGCGTAAGTCAGTTGATTCTCCCTATCTGTTGCCCTTGATTTTTGGCGTTCTAATAGTTGCCTTTATGGGGGCTCCCTCACTACAGGCTCTTGAATCTCCATTATTGCTAACAGAAGAGCAGCCTGCTCCCTTGTCTGAAGAGGATAAAAATCTTCAGTATTACAGTGTTTTTGATAAATCTGGCTGCACTCACTATGGAAGAGTGGGCGAAGGAGGTTATATCAGCCTATGGAAAGGCTGTAAGAAGGAATGGGATGCTCCTGAGCTTGTTGGCCACTATTTATTGGGCGGGCAATTCCAGAGGCCAGAAACGGAAGGCCAGCTAATACTGCTTTACGATGATCAACAACCTTTGTGGATATTGAAGCCTGACTCATACCCGGAGTTGGTTTATCCGGCCAATAATCTGGAGATATCTGAGGTTATTAAAGCGCTTGAATCATTCCGAGGCAGTGAGCTTACGCAAAAATCTCTGAAATGGTTGGCAACACCAGCGCCAAAGGTGGGAGAAGGCATTTACGAAAGTATTAAAGCAGGTTTAACCTTTGGCGGCATAGTTTATGCCATCAGCTTTTTTGCTCCCTTGATTGTCAATGATTTCCTTCTGCCAGGAGGTGACCTTGTCCGCGCGTCGGGGGAAATTCTGATTGGTAAACCTGCTGAACGGTACTGGAATCTTGCCCCACAGTTTATGAACCTGCTTTTTAATGAAAGCGTCATCGCACCTATTGTAATCGATGGATTGACCGCTCTTTTGTTCAGGTTACGTTCAACTTCTAATGATGGTTATCCCGCATATAACAGGTATGCAGCTTTTATGCATGGAGCTGCTTTTACTCTTGCGCATGCAGCAGGCAGATATCCTCGAGAGCCAGCTCGAAGGGATGGTCTTGAAAGAGCAATCCGCTCTGATTACCAGCTCGTTTTTACACTGTCACTCATTGGTGAGCTTGCGTCATCCTGGTTTGTGACCACTCCTCTTCATGCTAAGTACGGTTGGCGGCATGCCGCTCTTGCAAGAGGCATTATCAGTGGAATGTCTATATACGCTGGCAGGAACTTGCCTAAACGATATGTGTATCGGCCAGCGAATTAGGCAGTGTCGGGGACAAAATTTAACGAGTCCTGACAAATAGAAAACTTATTTACTCAGAAACTATCTATCTTGAATGGCCATTGGTTTGTTGTTGATGTACTGAGATGTTTCGACTCAGAATAAACACAATAAGTTGCCTATTAGTGATATTTGTCTTGTCGCAAGTGTCTTATGCAGCGCCTTATCAGGTGAATCCGGTTCAGCCTGAAGGTTTTGAAAGCAATCTTAACACTCATGGAAGAACACGCTTTGCAAGCCACCTGCGTAGCGAAGTTAAGCACTTTAATGTTTTTGTAGCCATTTTCCTGATAAACGTTATTGGAAAAAAAGCGTTACCTCCGAACCTGCTACCGGCCTTACGGTATTTTTCTAATCTGGCAATGGATGCTTCAACATCTCAGAATCTTTTGGAGTTAATGTTTAGAGGTGTTTTCTCCGCAGGTATTGCGGTATTGCCTGAGTGCAACAATTTCAGGCAGAGGTGGCCGTTTGCTGCCTATGCGATTCCTGAACTTGCCATTAATTTATTAAATTTTGGTGAAATGTTTGAGCCCAACTGGTCTTGGAAATTGGCGACTTTCACTGCACCAAAGGGCATAGCAGAATTCAATCTTGGTACTAACGATAAAAAGTATGGTCGTATTTATTTTTCTAATGCCACTGATACGAAAAATCCCCAGATTCATATCAAACCTCATGAGGAGGTTTTTCAGAATGAATGCCAAATGGCGCAAAGCAATTCATTACAAAAAATGCTTTGTCGCTTATCGAAGCATGAAATTACAGGTTTGGTGATTGTTCCTGGAATGGGAGAGTTCAAAAGTTTTCTATATGCCTGCCAATACACAGCACTTTCCAAATCTAAACCATCTGCCTGTACAGTTTTTCAGGTTGATAAAAATGGTGATGATCGAGATATACACTGGATTACTGATTCCATCCTTAAACGGGGCATTCCGGATGCTTCACAGTATTTAATTGCTTCACCTCTGACTGATGGTATTTTTGAGCGCATGGCGGAGTTATTGCCATTGAGTTATAACGGAATAGAAACTCTCTGGGAGAAAGCCAAAACTTATGAAGAGTTTGAACAATCTCTGTCTGGGCTGGAGATGCCGCCAGCTATTCCTGTCAGTGAAGTTGTCGTAACTGCTATTGAAGAGAAAAATATGGATCTTTTTGGTAGAGGGGAGTCTGGTTTTCTTCTTGCAGATCACAATTACATAAGAGAATGGGGTGGGGTAAGGATGCTGTTTATGCCTAGTTTATGGCTTAACACGTCCACTGATTCCAGCAGTCTTACGCGAGAGTCGTTGCAGAAGCTTGATAAACATCATGTGCCAGGCAGTAATCTAGGGGTGTGGCACTTTTTGGAGTCTGCCAGAAGCATGATCTACAAAATACTTCTTTACTTGGCATTTAGACCATAGGGGCTAGGCAAAGGAAGAAAAATACTTGTAAAGCCTTGCCTGCTCACTCTTTACATGAGTGGTGAGCCCTATCATTAGAACTCACCCAGAGTGTAGAAGTTAGCTCAGGTCAGGGGCGTAGGCTGTTAATTGCCTCTGTACTGCCACCAATAGGGACCGCCGTGGTGATAACCCGGTCATTGCTACCGGAAGGTCGAACACCATTGAATAGTACAGCTTTGCCATCGCCAAGCTGGAGAATCTGGGGGCGCTCACGGCGATTACTGTTCAAGTCGGCTTTGTCGGAAAACTCTATTTTGCGACTGTATACCGGCTCATCATCATCCCAGTGCACTGCGTCATAAGACACAGCATGCCCACCTACATTCCAGCCATCGACAAACTTGTTGTTGTAAATCATATGGAATAAGCCTGAACCAGAGTCATACCATGTGAAAGCATCTTCTGCTTCTTTGTTGAGAACGGCTCCATCAGCGGCTTTACGATAAGTCCCGTTGTAATGATTGGCTTTAGCCACGTAAATCATTTCTACGCCCCGACGATCAAGGATTGTATCTGCGAGATCCACGGCGCGATAAACCATGGTGACAGAATCATCACTGTGGATAACTGGGGCTGGATTGGTTGGGCAGGTTCCGGGCCAGTCCAGGCGGGAAATTGTTTTAGGGTCGCTCCAGGGGCCATAAACAGAGTCTGCTGTGCTTAACCGTACTTTGCAGGCACCCAGCTGAACAATAGTGCTTGGTTTACTGCGGGTAGCACCATTGCTGCAGTCCCGCAGTTCACTGCTGGAGGATTGTGATGTACCAATTGTGTAAAGTAGAAACTTACCATCACTGGCACGTAAAGCCGTAGGGTTATGACAGAAGGTGCCATCTACAACCTCTTCAATGGCATAAGGTCCCATTGGGCTGCTGGAAGAAGCTCTTACACACTCACTGTTTTTCTGCCAACTGTTCAAACCGCACTGATTGGTCATACGGGAAACAAACATATGGTAGCGGCCATCTTCACCCACTACCGTACTGCCACCCCATGTAGATTCGCCAGGTACATCCAGCCCCACACCGGATACCGTTGGTTGAATGTCCAGGAACTGGCACTGATCCCCTTTCCATGGGGCTGGGCAGGGTTCATTAAGTGCAGAAACTTTGATTGAATCAAAATCATCATTCCAGTGACGGGATCCATCCAGTTTACTGCGCAGATTACGCCAGCTTCTTTTAACCAGAGTTCGTGTTTCTCTTAAGTTTGGATGGGAAAAGCCTTCAACTTTCAGCCGCCCCTTCAATTTGATTGAGCTTCCTCGATTCTGGAGAGCACTGAGATTCCCTGCTGATTGGTTCTGTTCTACACAGTAAGGTGTCCCCTTGAAATCAGGGTGTTCGTAGACACAGGCATAGTTATCATGGCTACGACGACTGACTGCAAAGGAAGAAATATCATCATTCATACGATCCAGAGAGGGTACATCCACCAGTGTTGTTGAATGGATATTGCCCTGCCAGGTATCCCTCCAAAAGGTAACCTTGGCCTTTCCATGCACTCGGATGGATGAGATTCGATCGTTAAAGTCCTGCCCGGGAAGGTTTCGGTGTTGCTGACCAGATTCTGCGCAGTCAGGTGTACCTTTATAATTTGAATCTTCATACAGGCAGGCAAAATCATTACTTTGTCTATTTCTAATCTTGGCAGAGGAAATGTTGTCATTAAGCTTTTCCAGATCAGGAACACTTTCCATGATAGTAACAGTGTCGCCTTTATAACCGGTATGCTGATACACAGTTGCATAGCTCCGCCCTGACACCTTAATAGAAGAGACCCGATCATTCATGGAGGACGTGAATCGAGATTTGTCTCCAGTCAGGCAATAAGAGCGGCCCTTATAGTGATTGTGTTCGTAGAAGCAGACCTGGTCTGCCGCCATAGCAGCATGGCTGCCGAAAAGCGTGAATCCTGCCAGGAAACACGTAGCTGAGAGAGATTTCACAGGGTTAACCTTTTTTATTATTTTTTATGTAATTTATTCTTTGCCGAAGCACAAATCATTCTATGATTTGCAGGCAACCTGACCATTTTTATTTTTCACATAATTGGTAGCGAATAATTAACATATCATTTAGAAACTGACATCGTGATAGTAATGTCTATCTGTTGGTTGATGGATAAAATAATGAAACGACAGCAGTGATTTATATTTATCAAGAAAAGTGTGGACATGATTTTCAATAGCAGCAATTGCTGAACATTAGCCAAGGGGCTCTTCGTGGAGTATCGGGCAATATTCATATGGTGAGTTCTTTGTACATTTTTATCCTAAGGTAGGGGAGTAAACACCGTACATAATCAAATGTGATAACTGACAGATTCCCCCCAAGCTGGCAAACTTGTTGCCAGTAAAGTTTATATACTCTGAAGTTTTCCTTTTACGGATACCCTGATGACGGACCAGATCGTGATCGGCGACGATGGTGTCGAACGCCAGTCGCTTAAGGCCTATACAGAAATGGCCTACCTGAATTATTCCATGTACGTCATTCTGGACCGGGCACTCCCACATATTGGTGATGGTCTCAAGCCGGTTCAGCGACGCATTATTTACGCCATGAGCGAGCTTGGCCTCAAAAATAGTTCCAAGCACAAAAAGTCAGCCCGTACTGTGGGTGACGTTCTGGGTAAATATCATCCCCACGGTGACGGCGCCTGTTACGAAGCCATGGTGCTGATGGCTCAACCATTTTCTTATCGCTATCCGCTGGTGGATGGGCAGGGTAACTGGGGTTCTCCCGATGACCCCAAATCCTTCGCTGCCATGCGTTATACCGAAGCGCGTCTGGGCAAGTATGCCGATGTCCTACTGGGTGAACTGGGTCAGGGAACTGTTGAGTGGACGCCAAACTTTGATGGCACCCTCGATGAACCGGTAACCCTGCCAGCTCGTTTACCCAACCTGCTGTTAAACGGCACCACTGGTATCGCCGTTGGTATGGCCACAGATATTCCGCCTCACAATCTAAAAGAAGTGGCGTCAGCCTGTGTTCATCTATTGGAACACCCCAAGGCAACCTTGGAAGAAATCTGCGGCCATATTAAAGGCCCGGATTTCCCAACTGATGCAGAAATCATCACTCCTGTTGCTGATATCCAGAAGATGTACAGCACTGGCCGTGGCAGCTTGCGTATGCGTGCGGTGTACATCAAAGAGCAGGGCGATATTGTCATCACGGCTCTGCCTCATCAGGTATCCGGTGCCAAGGTTCTGGAGCAGATCGCAGATCAGATGCAGAAGAAAAAGCTACCAATGGTGGCTGATCTGCGTGATGAGTCTGATCATGAAAATCCAACCCGTCTGGTAATTACTCCCCGTTCTAACCGTGTAGATGTTGAACAGCTGATGAATCACCTGTTTGCCACTACCGACCTGGAGCGTACCTATCGGGTCAACATGAATATGATTGGCACCGACGGGCGTCCACAGGTAAAAGCCCTGGATGCGATGCTTAAGGAGTGGCTCACTTACCGTCAGGCAACTGTTACCCGTCGTCTGGAGTTTCGTCTTGAGAAAGTTCTTGGCCGACTGCACCTGCTGGAAGGCTTGATTACCGCTTTCCTGAATATCGACGAAGTTATTGAGATTATTCGCCACGAAGATAATCCCAAGGCCGAACTGATGAGCCGTTTCAGTCTCAGCGACAAGCAGGCCGAAGCTATTCTCGAATTGAAGTTGCGCCACCTGGCTCGACTGGAAGAAGAAAAGCTGCGTGCCGAGCAGGATGAGCTGAACAAAGAGCGGGAATATCTTGAACTGACTCTAAGCTCTGATCGTCGTATGAAGACGCTGATCAAGAAAGAGATTATTGCCGATGCTGAAAAGTTTGGTGATGACCGTCGTTCAGCTATCACTGTTCGTCAGGAAGCTCAGGCGCTTTCCGAAACTGAACTGATGAGCTCTGATCCTGTGACCGTGGTTATGTCTGCTAAAGGCTGGGTTCGTGCCGCTAAAGGCCACGATATTGATCCTGCCAAGCTCAGCTACAAATCTGGTGACAGTCTTGGCTTTACTGTGAAAGGGCGCAGTAACCAGCCGACAATATTTATCGATTCCACTGGTCGCACTTATTCCATCGCTACCCATACATTGCCGTCTGCCCGAAGTCAGGGTGAACCATTAACTGGCCGGGTGAATCCGCCAGCGGGTTCAACCTTTGAGGCTGCGGTGATTGATGATGAGAACGCTCATTATCTTCTGGCAAGTGATGCCGGTTATGGTTTTGTGGTGAAGTTCAGCGATATGGTTTCCCGAAACAAGGCCGGTAAAACAACACTGACTCTGCCGAAATTTACCCGGGTTATGCAGCCTGTGAAGGTTGAAGACCTGGAGAATCAAATGGTGGCGGCTATCAGTAACGAAGGCCGTATGTTGCTGTTCCCACTGAAAGACCTGCCAATGCTGGCTCGAGGCAAGGGTAATAAGCTAATCAATATTCCGTCAGCCCGAGCCTCTAGCCGTGAAGAGTTTATGGTGGCGATGACTGTACTGGGCGAGCACCAGAGTTTGACGGTTTATGCCGGTAAGCGACACCTGACTCTGAAAACTACCGATCTGGATCACTATCGCGGTGAGCGCGGTCGCCGAGGAAACAAATTGCCTCGTGGATTCCAGAAGGTTGATCGGGTTGAAGTAGGTTAAAGCCCATTGTTGTATAAGATGAAGGGCAAGAGAATTGCCCTTCATTCGTTTTATAGGTGGGAATTATAACTGGTTGTAATCCCACACCTCACCTTGAAGCTGATGAGTTTTGTGCAGCAGGCCAATATCCAGTAATGCTTTCTGAATATTGGTGTTCAGTGTTTTCAGGTTGAATTCAAAGCTGTCGTCTTGCAGCAGTTGAATATTCCCCTCTAGATCAACAGGCTCTGCATCCAGAAACAGGTCTTCCATTGGGCCAATGGCAGTTTTGTCATCCAACAACAGTTCAGCTGCTGTTTCCAGCATGGCTATGCGGTTTGGAGAATTCAGGTTGTCCATCTTGCTAAGAACGTCAGCCTGACTGGCCATCATTGCTTTTACAAAACGACTGACCTGCTCACGGTTAGCGTTAAGGTAGTCACTCCGAACCACATATACATCAGCAATAATGCGGCTGGCGTACATTGTGGAGGTAATCATACGGGCACCTTTGATGGAGCCTCTGCGACCTGTGCCTGTGGAGCGATTACTGGTCAGTACCAGCGCATCGGGAAGAACCATAAAGGCAGCATCAATATCGTCTCTTACGAACACAGCAGGGGGAGCATCATTGGAAAGGGTCAGGTCTGGCTGCCAGTTAATAGATACGTCCTTCATAGACAGTTTTTCCTGCTGAAGGATTGTCGTCAGGAAATCTACGTGTGGACCATAGGCCTGAAGAGAAATGGTTTTTCCTTTCAGCTGGCGGGTTTTCATAATGCCTTTCTTGGCAACAAGACCATCGCCACCTTTCGACCAGGTCATCTGGTAAATAACAACAGGTTTGGTGCGAGGGTCTTGGGAAAGAAGCTCTACAGCCTGATTACACATACCCACGGTGCAGCGCAGGAAGGGTGTTTCACCGGAAATATACTCCCGCAGCTGCTGCTTGAAGTCATCCTGACGTACCAGGTCAACCTTCAGGCCAGCCTGATCAAAAATACTGCCTGGCTGAGTCGAGCTACTTAAACCATTGGCATTCACGGTGAACATATCACCGCCCCAGGTGATCATCGGCAGCTTGATGGTATCTGATGGCTTAACTTCACCAACAGGGGTGTTGATGATATCGATCAGAGGTTTAGGGGAAAGATCCTGTGCCTGTACTGAGAAAGCAGAAATCAGTGCAAATGCACCTGCTGTTGATAAGAGCCTGAAACGGCCAAGGCAAGATTTGAACATGGTTACTCCAGATTGACTTCTAAACTCTGGGAGATGAAGCAGACACCACCAGACTCCTTGCTGACAGATCCTGATCTCCCGGGCTTTTATCCCTCCGTGTAACCTTTAATTACCTGCTCGTTTTATAGAGTTTGATAATTAACCGGTCGACAACTCTCGGACCAGACGCTTAATAACTCCACTGCATCTCTATGCAGAAATTAAGCCGGAACCCTAGTTGTCTATTTTTTGTAGCGACAGTTGTCGCTCCAACTCCAAATTGTAATTACACACCTAATAATTTTTCCTGATTCAGGCAGTTTGATATTTAAGGGTGCGCCGCCTTAATGTCTCAGGTACTACAAAACCGGACATTATTCATAGTTGTTCGAAGTCTTGTATCTTAAATATTATTACCATTTCTTATTTTGTGACGTGGTTCACACATTGGCTTTCGGCTGGATTGAACTACAAGAAAAGTTAAATAATCCTGTCGCGTTCGTGGATTGATTTGGTGTTCATAATCGCCACCTGTTGGTTGATTATGTAGTCGCTGTTGCAGTTAATTTGGCTTTAATTTTGGCCTGTTAATTGCTTTGCATAAGGTTGTGCAAATTAAGTGAAGGCTGTGGAGAGTGCTGGTGGTGAATTAACTACCATGCGCAGCTGAATAGGGGACTAGGGTTCCGGCCTGTTTTTATATTGCTGTATGGCAGTTGAAAAAAGGTGTTTGGTCCGAGAGTCGCCGACCTCCTCTTGGTATGCAGTAGGGGGTTACACGGAGGGATAAAAGCCCGGGAGATCAGGCGTTGCACACGCTGATGGATATTTTATCCATTATTCTCCACGGCCCGCCATGTAATCCAGTCAACCTGGGTCTGGTGCCATTACGGTGTTGGTAACAGGGTTGTATAACCGGGAGGGACCTCCATGAATAATAAATACAGTAAATCTCTTTTCTCACGTCTCACAGCTGCACTGCTAGTGTGCGTATCATTGCTTTCGTGGACACAATCAGTGCAGGCGAAAGACAGCTTTAAAGTGTGTTGGTCAATCTATGTGGGCTGGATGCCGTGGGGTTACGGTAATGAAAGCGGCATAGTGAAGAAGTGGGCTGATAAGTACGATATTGATATCGATGTAGTGCAGATTAACGACTATGTTGAATCAATTAATTTGTACACTGCTGGTGAGTTTGATGCCTGCACCATGACCAATATGGATGCTCTGACAATTCCTGCAGCTGGTGGTGTTGATTCCACAGCTCTGGTTGTTGGTGATTTCTCCAATGGTAACGACGGTATCGTTTTGAAAGGTGCTGACAAGCTGGAAGCTATTAAAGGCCAGAACGTGAATCTGGTTGAACTTTCCGTATCTCATTACCTGCTGGCTCGTGCTCTTGATTCAGTTGGCCTGAGTGAAAAAGACCTCAAGGTTGTCAACACTTCTGATGCTGATCTGGTAGCGGCATGGTCCACTTCCGATGTGACCGCTGTAACCACTTGGAACCCACTGCTCAGCGAAATTGAATCAACGCCAAAGAGTGCCAAGGTATTTGATTCCAGCATGATTCCCGGTGAAATTGTAGACATGTTGGTTGTGAATACTGAAACCCTGGACGCTAACCCTAAGCTGGGTAAGGCTCTGACGGGTGCCTGGTATGAAATCATGGGTCTGATGGCTGAGAAGGACCAGGCTGCTCTGACTCAAATGGCAACTGCTTCTGGTACCGATCTGGCCGGCTACAACAGCCAGCTGGCGTCTACTGAGATGTTCTTCAAAGCTGCTGATGCTGCCAAGTTTACAGCCAGCAAGAAGCTGGTAGAAACTATGGAACACGTAAGCAACTTCTCCTTCGATAAAGGTCTGCTGGGTGAAGGTGCTGCCGATGCCAGCTTTATCGGTATGGAGTTTCCTGGTGAAGTGCTTGGTAACAAAAACAACATCAAGCTGCGCTTTAATGACGATTACATGACCATGGCCGCCGAAGGTAAGTTGTAATCATTATGCAACGGCTGATGAATATCAGCCCTGGTCGCCCCCTCGGGGTGGCCCTTGGGCTGGCACCGTTCATTGTTCTTCTTTTGGTTTATCTGTCTGCGTCGTCTATGCGTCTGGCAGAAAACCCCGCAGATAAATTGCTGCCAGCATTCTCCTCTATGGGAGAAGCAATAGAGCGCCTGGCTTTTGAACCCAGCCGCCGAACCGGTGAGTATGTTTTCTGGCAAGACACGGCAGCAAGCCTTGAACGTTTAGGGATTGGTGTTGCCATCAGTGCCCTGATTGGTTTGGTGTTTGGCAGCCTGAACGGTTTGATACCGTTGTTTCGGGCAAAGATGTCACCTTTGGTTACTGTGCTTTCAATGGTTCCGCCACTGGCTCTGCTTCCCATCCTGTTTATTATTTTCGGGCTGGGAGAAGTTTCGAAGGTCGCGTTGATTGTTTTTGGTGTTGCACCGTTCATTGTACGAGACCTGCAACAGCGTACACAGGCTATGCCGCTGGAGCAGATCGTTAAGGTTCAAACCCTTGGCGCGGGAACCTGGCTGACACTTGTACGGGTTGTTCTGCCACAGCTTATGCCTCGGTTGATAGACGCTGTTCGTCTATCTATGGGTGCTGCATGGCTGTTCCTGATTGCGGCGGAGGCGATCGCTTCTACCGAAGGTTTGGGATACCGAATCTTCCTGGTACGGCGTTATATGTCTATGGACATTATTCTGCCCTACGTAGTGTGGATCACTCTGCTGGCCTATGTGCTGGATGCGTTCTTAAGGCAGTTCTCTCGCAAAATGTACCCCTGGTATCACGCAGAACAGGAGGTGCGCTGATGATCGAGTTCAAGAATGTCTGGCAGGAGTATGATGGACAGGTTGTTCTGGAACGCCTGAACTTCACTATCGAGCAAGGTTCTTTTGTCACCATCGTTGGTGCATCCGGGTGTGGTAAATCTACTCTGCTGCGCATGCTGTTGGGCACAGAAAAACCAAGCCGCGGTAAGGTTCTGTTGAATGATGAACCTATGGCTAATGAGCCGGCACCTGACCGGGGTATTGTGTTCCAGAAGTACTCGGTTTTCCCGCACCTGACCGCCCTGGAAAACGTGTTGGTTGGGTTGGAACTGCAGCGCAGTAAATGGCTGGGGAAATTGTTTGGGCAGGCAAAAAAGGATGCTGTGGCCCAAGCCCGTAGCATGCTTAATGCAGTTGGGCTGGCTCACGCAGCGGATAAGTATCCTTCTGCTTTATCTGGTGGAATGCAGCAACGTTTGGCAATTGCTCAGGCTTTGATTCTGCAGCCTAAAGTGTTACTTCTTGATGAGCCTTTTGCCGCCCTTGATCCGGGTATTCGCCGGGAGATGCAGGATCTGCTGCTGGAGCTGTGTGACCGAACCGGTGTCACAGTCTTTATGGTGACTCACGACCTTGAAGAAGGTTTCCGGCTGGGAAGCAGACTGATGGTTGTGGATAAAACTCGCCACGATGCAGAACAGCCAGAGCGTTATGGCGCGACAGTGACTTATGATTTGCCACTGAAACGTACCGATGTGTATACCGAAAAATCAAACAAGATATCGCTGCAGGAACAGATAAAAACCAAGGCAGAAGCAATAGCTGCCTGATCAAAAATAATCAGGCTGTGGTGTTAGACAATTAGTAATGGATAACTAGGGTTCCGATCCCGTTGCTCAATAAAACGCAATGAATGGGGTGTCTGGTCCGAGAGTTATCGACCTTTCTGAAACGTGTTTTTCAACACTTCATTTCAAAGGTTACACGGAGGGATAAAAGCCCGGGAGAACAACAATACCCACGGCTGTGTAACGTTTGGAGTGACAATTCGAATGACAACGGAAGAGAGCGACAAGGTTCTTTATCAGGATCAGATTCCTGCAGCATCGCACTGGTCTTTGACCATGAAGCGTGGCCATATCCTTCGTCTGATTGATGAAGAGGGCGGCGCCAATGTTGGCATGCTGTTCTACAACCCAACCAACCTGCTGGAGCGTTATAACGCCCCGGACACTTTAAAGTGTCAGCACACTTTTAAGCTGACTCAAGGCCATTGTCTCTACTCTGATATGGGGCGGATTTTCTGCTCTGTTGTGTCCGACAGTCTGGGCTGGCATGACACTGTATGCGGTAATACTTCCCGTGCCTTGGTGGAAGAAAAGTGGGGCAAAAAGACCTATCAGGATTACCACAACGATCGAAACCAGAATGGCACTGATAGCTTTCTGACTGAACTGGCGAAATACGGTTTAGGTAAGAAGGACATGGCTGCCAATGTTAACTGGTTCAGCAAGGTGGCTCCTGATGCGAAAGGTAGTTTGACCTACCAGGAAAACTATTCCCGTGCAGGTGATGCGGTAGAGTTGCGTTTTGAAATGGATACATTGGTGCTGTTTCACACCTGCCCGCATCCACTGAACCCGGTTGCAGAATACCCTCGCAAACCCATTACTTATCAGATTCTCAAGGCTAATCCGGTAGCGGATAACGATGAGTGTAAAAACAGTCGCCCGGAGAATCTGCGTGGCTTTAAGAATAATGATCTTTATCACTTGCAGGGTTGAGGAGCGGAATAATGATTAAGGAAAGCACTCTCAATCCCGATGATGCCATGTATCGCAAAGTAATCCCCGCCGGTGATTACTGGATGCATACCGTAGGCAAAGGTCAGACCCTGCGTATTCTCGATCTGGAAGGAAATCAGGCTGCCGACACACTGTTCTATAGTGCCTGGGATCCAACCGAGCGTTACAGCGCCATCGATACCATTCGCGAGCAGGGCAATGTGTATCTGACAGCGGGTACCAAACTGGTGTCCACTGAAGGGAACACTCTGCTGGAAATCACTGCCGATACCTGTGGTCGTCACGACACTCTTGGCGGTGCCTGCGCTACAGAATCCAACACTGTACGTTATGCATTGGGAAAAAAGTGCATGCACGCCTGTCGTGACTCTTGGTTGCTGGCCGTTGCCCAGAACGAGCAATTTGGCATGACCAAGCGTGATATTACCCACAACATCAACTTCTTTATGAATGTGCCGGTCACTCCTGATGGCGGGCTGACGTTTGAAGATGGCATCAGTGGTTCCGGCAAGTATGTTGAGCTGGAAGCAAAGATGGATGTGATTGCGCTGATCTCCAATTGCCCGCAACTCAATAATCCCTGTAATGCCTATAACCCGACTCCGGTTGAAGTGCTGATCTGGGATTGATGTAAAAGATTACAGTCAGAGGACGACCTCTGGCTGCCTATAAGAAGGGCAGGACGACCTGCCCCACCATAATCAAAGCAGAGAATGTTCAAGAAGGTACTGATTGCCAACCGTGGCGCCATCGCCACCCGCATAATTCGCACGCTGAAAAGCATGGGCATTCTGTCCGTAGCTGTTTACTCCGAAGCTGATGCGGATTCTCTTCATGTTTCACAGGCCGATGAAGCTTATTCATTGGGTGAAGGCGCCGCTGCTGATACCTATTTGAATCAGGACAAGCTGTTTGAAGTTATCAAAAACAGCGGAGCCGAAGCTGTTCACCCCGGCTACGGGTTCCTCAGTGAAAACCCGGATTTCGTAGAGCGTTGTGAACAAAACAGTGTGGTGTTTCTTGGCCCTACACCCGAGCAGATGAACGCTTTTGGCCTGAAACACACAGCTCGTGAACTGGCTGAACAGGCTGGTGTTCCATTACTGGCCGGTACAGGTTTGCTTGAGACTATAGAGCAGGCTTGTGCAGAAGCAGCAGCGATTGGTTATCCGGTGATGTTGAAGTCTACCGCTGGTGGCGGTGGAATCGGCATGCAGCTCTGTTTTGATGAAGGTGAACTGGTAGCAGCCTGGGATTCTGTACGACGACTGGCAGATAACAACTTTGCCAACAGTGGTGTATTCCTCGAAAAGTTTGTTGAGCAGGCACGGCATATTGAAGTGCAGGTGTTTGGTGATGGTCAGGGCAAAGCCATTGCTCTGGGAGAGCGTGACTGTTCCAGCCAGCGTCGTAATCAAAAGGTTATTGAAGAAACCCCCGCACCGGGCTTAACCGATGAGATTCGACAGCAGCTTCAGGATGTTGCAGTTCGCCTTGTTGAACAGGTGAACTACAGAAATGCCGGCACGGTTGAATTTGTTTACGACCAAAAGACCAGTGACTTTTACTTTCTTGAAGTAAATACGCGGCTGCAGGTTGAGCATGGTGTGACCGAGCAGGTGTGGGGTGTTGATCTTGTTGAATGGATGATTCAGCAGGGTGCGGGAGAGCTTGGTCATTTAAATGAACTGAAAGACTCTCTGAAGCCTGAAGGTCATTCTGTTCAGGTGCGGGTTTATGCCGAAGATCCGGCTAAAAACTTCCAGCCATCCGCCGGCCTGTTGAGCCATGTTTCATTTCCTGAAAGCAGTAGCAACGTAAGAGTTGATTACTGGGTTGAGTCCGGCGTGGAAGTCTCTCCTTTCTTTGATCCCATGCTGGCAAAGGTTATTACTACTGGAGCCACACGGGAGCAGGCTGTTCAGCAGTTGGTTGATGCTCTGGAAAGCACCGAACTTTACGGTATTGAAACCAATATCGGTTATGTCAGCTCAGTCTTGCAGGGTGAGCTATTCCAAAAAGGCGAAATAACGACCCGAACGCTGAACAGTTATGTGTGGCAGGGAAACACCATTGATGTGCTGGCAGGTGGCACCATGACCACTATTCAGGATTATCCTGGACGCACCGGTTACTGGGATATTGGCGTTCCGCCTTCTGGCCCGTTTGATGACTGGTCGTTCCGTTTGGGTAACCGCCTGCTGAATAACCCGGAAGATGCCGCAGGTTTAGAGATAACCCTGAATGGCCCAACTCTGCGTTTTAATTCTGATACCCAGATTGTTCTTACAGGTGCAGAAATGAAAGCCACGCTGGATGGAGAAGCTGTTCCATTCTGGCAGGTTGTGAATGTTGTTGCTGGCAGTGTTTTGAAAGTTGGCAAAGTCGAAGCTGCAGGTGCCCGTAGTTATCTGCTGATCAGCGGTGGTATTCAATGCCCGGATTATATGGGTTCAAAGTCTACATTTACTCTGGGTCAGTTTGGCGGTCATGTTGGCAGAGCTTTGCGCCCTGGCGATGTATTACAGGTTTCTGAGCACGAGGAACAGCAACCAGCCGCGACCCTGCCTGAGAGCCTGAAGCCTGTAATTCATAATGAATGGGATATCCATGTGATCTGTGGTCCCCACGGTGCACCGGACTTCTTTACCGAAAAAGATATCGCAACCTTCTTTGAAGCCGAGTGGGAAGTTCATTACAACTCCAGCCGTACCGGTGTTCGCCTGGTTGGCCCAAAGCCGGAATGGGCTCGCTCAGACGGCGGCGAAGCAGGCATGCATCCTTCCAATATCCACGATAATGCCTATGCCATCGGCACTGTAGATTTCACTGGCGATATGCCGGTTATCCTGGGGCCAGACGGCCCGTCACTGGGCGGCTTTGTTTGCCCGGTAACTATTATCTCTGCCGAACGCTGGAAGATGGGGCAGTTAAAGGCTGGAGACAAGGTTCGCTTTATCCCTGTTTCCATGGAAGCTGCGGTTGAGTTTGAAACTCAGCAGAATCGGGTTTTGGAATCACTTTATGGTGCTCAAGGCGCTCTTGAGTCGTCCGGTATTACCAGCCCAATTCTGAAAGAAATATCTGAAGAGAAATACGGTGTAAAAGTCGTTTATCGCCCGTCTGGTGATAAATATCTGCTAGTGGAGTACGGCCCGCTAGAGCTGGATATTGAGCTGCGCTTCCGTGTTCATGCATTGATGCTCTGGCTGCAGGAACAGAATGCTGTTGGCATAAAAGAGCTGACGCCAGGCATTCGCTCTCTGCAGGTGCATTACGACAGCCAACAGCTTTCTGTTGAAAGTTTGCTGGATCTTCTTGAACAGGGTGAAGCGCAACTATCAGGCTTGGAAGATCAAACCGTTCCTTCCCGAATTGTGCATCTGCCACTGTCCTGGGATGACGACGCTTGTCGTCAGGCTATTGAGAAATATATGCAGTCAGTGCGCAGTAATGCGCCCTGGTGCCCAAGTAATCTTGAGTTTATCCGTCGAATCAACGGGCTGGATTCTATCGACGAAGTAAAACGTATCGTCTTCGATGCAAGCTATCTGGTTATGGGCTTGGGAGATGTTTATCTGGGAGCGCCTGTTGCTACGCCACTTGATCCAAGGCATCGACTGGTGACCACCAAATACAATCCCGCTCGTACCTGGACCGCAGAAAACTCTGTGGGAATTGGTGGCTCCTATCTCTGTGTGTATGGCATGGAAGGCCCAGGCGGCTACCAGTTTGTAGGTCGAACCCTGCAGATGTGGAATCGCTATCGGCAAACCAAAGAGTTTTCAAAACCCTGGCTGTTGCGTTTCTTTGACCAGATTCGTTTCTATGAAGTGAGTGCCGAAGAACTGCAGCAGATTCGCAAGGACTTCCCCCGCGGCCAGTACCCTTTGAAGGTTGAAGAGTCTTCTTTCAGCCTGAAGGAGTACCAGGCTTTTCTGGCAGACAATGAAAACACAATTTCTGAGTTTACTGATAAACGTCAGCAGGCTTTTGATGAGGAACTGCAACGTTGGGTGGCAACCGGGCAGATCAACTTTGAGAGTGATCAGGAGCTTGGTGGTCAGTCCGATGATGAGAGCCTGTTGCCCGATGGCAGTGTAGCGGTAGAGAGCCATGTTGCTGGCAGTATCTGGAATCTGCTGGTCAAACCCGGCGATCGAGTTGAAGAAGGTCAGCCAGTTGTAGTGCTGGAATCCATGAAAATGGAAATTGAAGTGACCGCGCCTGTAGCCGGTGTTGTTGAAACATTAACCCGGGATCAGGGGGCACAAGTAGCTGCCGGGCAACGTTTATTGGTACTGAGCGAAGAGCAGGAGGAGGTTGCCTGATGGATATTAAGAATATAAGCCTGACACTGGATAGCCTTCGCCGACACTACAGTGAAGGTGATTTTACTCCCGCAGAGTTGATCGAAGCACTGTTAAGCAAAGCTGCTGAAAGCAAGCAGGACAATATCTGGATCAAACTGTTTTCCAAAGAAGACATCCAGCCCTGGTTGGATGCTCTTAAAGGAAAATCGCCAGAAGAATTGCCTCTGTACGGTGTACCTTTTGCAATTAAAGACAATATTGATCTGGCAGGAGTAACAACCACCGCGGCCTGTGAAGAATTTGTCTACACACCAGAGACCAGTGCCACAGTTGTTCAGAAGCTTCTGGAAGCTGGAGCTATTCCTTTAGGGAAAACCAACCTTGATCAGTTTGCTACAGGCTTGGTTGGTACCCGTTCTCCTTACGGTGCAACTCGTAACGCGTTCAATCCCGATTATATTTCCGGTGGTTCCAGTTCTGGTTCAGCCGTATCGGTGGCGAAAGGTCTGGTGTCGTTTAGTTTAGGAACAGATACAGCCGGTTCCGGCCGAGTACCTGCCGCTTTTAATAATCTGGTGGGCGTTAAGCCAACACGTGGTTTACTGAGTACCAAAGGTATAGTGCCAGCCTGCGCCAGCCTGGATTGTGTTTCTATCTTTGCCCTGAACCCGGATGATGGTTCAGAGCTGTTAGATATTGCTTCTAGCTATGATGCTGAAGACCCTTGGTCACGAAAAGCATCCGCTGCAGAAAGAGCAAACCTGCCTCAGGTATTAAAGCTAGGTGTTCCCAAAGCTGACCAGTTAAGTTTCTTTGGTAACACCGAATATCAGGTTTTATTTGAACAGGCTGTTAGCAGCTGGAAAGAGCTTGGAGCTGAGGTTGTAGAAATTGATTTCTCTCCTTTTCAGGAAGCTGCCGCTCTTCTCTATGAAGGCCCCTGGGTAACAGAAAGGTATCTGGCTACCAAAGAGTTATTGGATGATAACCCTGAAGCCATGTTGCCAATCACGCGATCCATTATTGAACAGGGAAAGGGTAAGTCTGCCACAGATGCTTTTCTTTCCAGCTATCGTTTGCAGGCACTGAAGCAACAGGCTGACCAGATTCTGGAGAATGTGGATGCTATCATCACACCAACAGCTCCCAGCCACTACACCATTGCCGAGTTGGAAGATAATCCTATTGAGCTGAACAGCCGATTGGGCACTTATACCAACTTTATGAATCTGCTGGACTACGCAGCGCTGTCTGTACCTTCAGGATTTACAAAGGAAGGATTGCCGTTCGGTATTACCCTTTTCTCACAAGCATTTGCGGATCAGTTCCTGTTGGCTCTTGGGCACAAGTTTGTAGAAGCCAGCCAGCAGGAGCAAATGGGCGCTACCGGTTTTGCTTGGCAACCAAAAGCAGTAAACCCTGTTCCGGAAGGTTGCCTGGAGATTGCTGTATGCGGAGCGCATCTGTCTGGAATGCCTTTAAATGTTCAGCTTCAGGAGCGCAATGCCAGCCTGGTTTCGAAAACCACTACTGCGCCAGGCCACAAGCTGTATGCCTTAGCTGGCGGCCCTCCATTCCGCCCTGGGCTGGTAAGGGATGAAAAGGTTGATTCCGTAATTGAAGTGGAAACCTGGGCAGTGCCTCTGCAGCATGTGGGCAGTTTCCTAGCTGGTATTCCTGCGCCGTTAGGGCTGGGAAAGGTTGAGTTGGCTGATGGTCGGTGGGTAACCAGCTTTATCTGTGAGCCTTGTGGAATCGAAGGTGCGGAAGAGATTACTCATTTTGGTGGCTGGCGAGCTTATATGACTAGTAAAGGATAGTGGCTGGAAACTAGGGATTTTGCTTTTGCAGATCTTAGCGATCTGCAAAAGCAGTATGAGATAGTTATTTCGCTAATAAAATCTCCAAACTTTTACGCCATAGGTCACACTCCGAGCCTGACCGACTCTCCCAATAGGATTTAAGGCCACGATCTCCGGCTGTTGAAAACAGCCGCGCTAGCGTTTCATCGTCTGCTTTGGTAATGCCAAATTGCTTGGCAATAGTTACAAGAGAAAACAGGCTTACGTCATTCTGAAGGCTACCAGTAAATATGATAAATAGTCTGACGAACATATACTGTTGCAATACTTCCAGTGGGAATCGAGGGTTAGCTTCTGCATACCCTTTCAAAAATTCATCAATCAACTCAAAGCAGTTGGTAATATGTTCTCTATCTTTTCTGGGAATAGAATCTAAAGCCTTTTCCAATTTTTCTGAAGCCAGTTTGATTTCGTCACTGTCTCCCTCCTGAATAGCTGTAAGCAATTTGTAGTGACTGTTAATAGCATCCCATGAAAATGTTTGCGTAATAAGCTTCCAAGCGTTCAACATCCCTACTACCTGAGTAGTGATATCGGATTTCACCCTCAGTTCACCACGTGCAGGTATAAGGGAACCATGTATCAGGTTATCAAGTAGATCAATTAATACCACCTGTCCGGTCTCTGGATTGTACATGGCATTACCAGGAATACGATCCTCAAGGTGGAGGTTGTACTTCATAGCATCTATATGTTCACCTTCGCAAGCGCGGTGCTGATAATGTCCTATGGTGCGACCATAACGATTAACAGCGTTGAATACCTCTTCTTTAGGTGTACTTTCTGGAGCGTCTAACCATCTTCCGGCTATCTCACCGATATTATCTCCGGGTAAATAATCATGGACTTCAATATATGCACTTTTTGATGGTGCAAATTTAATAACACCTGAAAGCCGAGGCAAAACATAGTCCACTTCACCCGGGTGAAGGTATTGCTGAAAAAGTTGATCCAAGTTTTCGACTTGATGATTAAACTCTTCCGATCGCTGTAACTTTTCATCAGCAGGCTTAGAGTCACATCCATAAACTTTAATGAAATAGCTTTGTGATTTGGTACGACATAGAAAATAATGCTCGCTCCTTCCTCCCTTTTGTTTCAGCTGTTTAAGGGATTCGAGTTTCTCTCCGGAGACATAGCTGACGGCATCAGCTACAGCACTATCCATTGGCGTTGCCGTGCAGGCGTGACTTTGAGGAGCAACGAACAAACCTTCTGAAGTACTGTAGAAACCGGAATCACTTTCGCTAGATGGGGAACCTTCTGGATTGGTTGCAGCCGCTTCCAGATATAGAAGCCCTGTTGATGAATCATAGGGGTGCACATGTGCGAATCTTTCTTTTTGCGGGTGCTCTGTTGTTTTTAAAGTTTTCGGAATGGACTTTTCAGAGGTTGTTTCTGTTATGTGGCGTCCTGAAGTGTCCTGACCAGTTGGAGTACGAGGGTGATTGTGCTCAGGAGGAGGGTTAGCGGAAGCTTTCTCACCACCTTCTAGACGACGGGGCATTTCACAGTCCTTGTGAATGTATTTCACTTATCGGAAGTCTAGGAGTTTCGGATAAACTTGCAACCGTATCTCCTACCTTCTGAGGATTGTTCTTTGACGGGGGTATGTGCCCTAGGTATTCTGCGTACCAGAAAATATTCGGGATGTGGGGAGACTATGATTGATAAAGCAGCTTTTATCGGAACCGTTGCTGGAAAACTACAGGATATTGTCAGTCAGGGCCCAGGCCAGCCGTTAAAAGAAGATTTTGAGCGGAATGTCAAAGCTGTTCTGACCAATGCTTTCAGCAAGATGGAACTGCTGACCCGCGAAGAGTTTGAAGGTCAGGCGGCAGTTCTTCAGCGTACCCGGGAGATGGTTGAAGCTCTCGAGAAAAGAGTTGCTGAACTGGAAAAACAGGCTCCTGTAGCTGAATTAAGCACAGAAAGTGCCAGCGAAGAGTAACTCGCCTCGGTATTATGGAAAGCCGTCTTTTCTGACGGCTTTCTTTATAGCTGGTTCATTACTTCTCTGATGTTATAAACAGTTCTACACGTCTGTTCTGGGCGTGACTCTTTTCATCATTACCCCGCGTCAGTGGCCGTTCGCTGCCATAACTTGCCAGTTTTATACGCTTTTTATCGATACCCTGTTCCTGAAGAAATGAAGCAACAGATTGTGCTCGGCGCATGCCCAGCCCTTTGTTGTAATTCAGTGTGCCTCGCTCATCGGCATGGCCTTCAATCATAATCGTTCCTGGCATGGCTTTAAGCTGGGGAGCCAGAGCTGCTAATTCTGTGCGGGCATCATAGCTGAGAGAGGCTTGATTAAAGCCAAAGTGAAAAACGGCATCTATTTCTTCAATGGTAACTGTTTCTTCTTTTATCAGCTGTTCTATTTCTTTTTCATGAGCCTTCTCTGCTCCAGGAATAGTTAAACCCGAAGGTGGCATTTCAGCCATCCCATCTGCACCAGTGCCTTTATATGTCTCCGGTGGTGTTACCAGCGGTGGTTCAACGGGCAACTCTTCTGGTTTGGTGTTTTCATCCCGGCAGCCCACCAGAGTAGCGCTGAGAATAAGACAGATGACAACCGAAGCTGAATGCAACAAACGATTATACAAAGCCATGGACGCCTACCCGAGAACCGTGAATCAACGGTCACAAGGATAGACCTATTACTCATTAACTGCTTTTAAGCCGGCCTCACACCATCCAGCCGGGCAAAGCTGGTTTCTTTTGCGGTTTCGATAAAGTCCATCATATAGGGCTGACCTTTATGTTCTGTGCGAATGGCTGCGTACAGTGTGCACCAGATACCTTTCTCCCCCAGCTTTCGCGTTTGGATATGGCTTTTATCCAAATACTCGGCCAGAGCCCAGTTTGGCAAAGCGCAAACACCTCTCTGGCTGGCAACCAGCTGCAGCATCATGAGTGTGAGTTCCACGGTGCGAATGGCTTCAGGCTCGATATTGGCAGGGTCCATAAAATCCCGGAACACGGCCAAACGTTCGTGCTCAACCGGATAGGTAATCAATATTTCCGGTTCCAGATCTTTTGGTTCAATCCACTCTTTTTCTGTCAGAGGGTGGCGGCGGGAAATGGCCAGCAACATTTCGTACTGGAACAGTGGGATGTATTCCAGCTCTGGACTGTTCATGGGATCTGAGGTAATAACCAAGTCGAGCTCTCCACGAGACAGGGCAGGTAGAGGAGCAAAGTTGAAGCTGCTGGCAAAGTCCATTTCCACTTCTGGCCAGTGTTCTCTGTAGCGATCGATTGTGGGCATTAACCACTGAAAACAACTATGGCATTCAATCGCCATGTTCAAACGGCCGGACTCTCCTCCTGCCAGCCTTAGTAAATCCTGCTCAGCAAGGCGAACTTGTGGAAGTAGCTCATCAGCCAATGTCAGCAAACGCAGCCCTGCAGTTGTGAAACGTGGAGGTTTGGTTTTGCGAACAAACAGCTCCATGTCAATGCGAGATTCCAGCTCTTTGATCTGGTGGGAGAGTGCTGATTGGGTGAGGTGCAGCATGCGTGCAGCCTCAACCAGGCTTCCGGTTTGCCTGAGTGCATGGAGGGTTTTCAGGTGATGCAGGCCTAAACCAATCTGGGAACTCATGGTTGGTATTTCGTTGTTATCTGTTTTAGTAGAGATTTTATATTAATTTTTCTCACTTTAAAGTTGAAAATAATGAGTTTGATTCAAATTGAGTGATATTCCACACTTTCTTAATTCCAGAAAAATACTCAGACATTTTCACTGGGGAGGGAAAATGGCGGTATCACACAATTTGGGATTTCCCAGAATAGGCGCAAACCGGGAATTGAAGAAAGCCCAGGAAGCTTACTGGAAGGGTGAGCTTTCCCAAAATGAGTTGCTTGAAGAGGGTAAGCGACTCAGAGCTTTGCATTGGGACGTTCAACAACAAGCGGGATTGGATTTGATCCCGGTGGGTGACTTCGCCTGGTACGATCAGGTTCTTAATCATTCCTTAATGTTAGGCGCTGTTCCCAAACGTTTTGTCCAGGATGGAATCGATCCCAGTGATATCGACACACTGTTTCGCATAGCTCGCGGTCGTGCGCCCAGCGGTCAGCCTGCAGCGGCCAGTGAAATGACCAAATGGTTTGATACCAACTATCACTATATAGTGCCTGAGTTGCGTAAAGGGCAGACGTTCAACCTTTCTAACCGCTCAATCATTGAAGAAACCAAAGAGGCTCTGGCCTTAGGTCATAAGGTAAAACCTGTTCTTGTTGGCCCGCTTACCTGGCTCTGGTTGGGTAAGGTAAAAGGGGACAATTTCGACCGGCTCACACTTCTGGACGATGTTGTTAATGTTTATGGAGAAGTGTTGTCAGAACTTGCGGAACTGGGCGTGGAGTGGGTGCAGATTGATGAACCCATTGCTGTTCTGGATGTGCCCACTGAATGGCAGCAGGCCTTGGAATCTGTGTATAACCGTTTGCAGAGCACCAAGGTCAAAATCCTTCTGGCGACTTATTTTGGTGGCTTGAATGGCCATGCAGCACTGGTTACCAGTTTGCCGGTAGCTGGTATTCATATTGATGCGGTGCGAGCTCCTGAAGAAATCATCACTCTGGTGGACCGTGTTTCGCCTCATACTGTTTTGTCTGTTGGTGTGGTGAATGGCAGAAATATCTGGCGGGCAGATATCAGTAAGGTTCTTGAAACCCTGCAGTTTGCCTCAGAGAAACTGGGGGACAGATTATGGGTTGCTCCCAGTTGCTCTTTGCTGCACGTTCCCGTTGATCTGGACAACGAAAATAAACTGGATGATGAACTGAAAGGCTGGTTAGCCTTTGCAAAACAAAAGTGTGAAGAAGTTTCCGCTATTAGCGCAATTATTAATGGAGAGGCAGACGACAAAGCTCTGGCTTTGAAGAAAGCTTCAGATCAGGTTGCTGAACAGCGTAGAGTATCTGCACGTATTCATGACCCGAATGTTCAAAATCGGGTACAGGCCATCAGTGCTGAAATGGATAAGCGTCATTCGTCTTATGAGGCGCGTGCACAGGTTCAGAAGCAGGCTTTAAATCTGCCACTGTATCCAACCACAACAATTGGTTCATTTCCGCAAACCACAGAGATTCGCCGGGTTCGTAGATTATTCAAAAAAGGTGAGCTTGCTGAAGCGGATTATCAGGCTTCTATGGAAGCGGAAATCAAAGATGCGGTGGCTCGTCAGGAACAGCTTGGCCTTGATGTTTTGGTTCATGGTGAAGCCGAACGTAATGACATGGTCGAATACTTTGGTGAACAGCTGAAAGGCTTTGCGTTTACCGCTAACGGCTGGGTACAAAGCTATGGCAGTCGCTGTGTAAAACCGCCGGTGATTGTTGGTGATATTTCCCGCCCTGAACCGATGACCGTTGAGTGGAGCGCATTTGCCCAGCAGCAAACAAAACAGCCAATGAAAGGTATGCTGACCGGCCCCGTAACGATTCTGTGCTGGTCATTCCCCCGTGAAGATGTGGACAGAAAAGAATCATGTCTTCAACTGGCTCTTGCTCTTCGGGATGAAGTTGTTGATCTGGAAAAAGCCGGTATTGGAATTATTCAGATTGATGAACCAGCCATACGGGAAGGTTTGCCTCTTAAGAAAAGAGACTGGCCTGCCTATCTGAACTGGGCAACCCAGAGCTTCCGGATTTCTGCCAGTGGAGTGGAAGACAAAACCCAGATCCACACTCACATGTGTTACAGCGAGTTTAACGACATTATTGAATATATCGCCTCAATGGATGCCGATGTCATTACTATCGAAACATCCCGTTCTGATATGGAATTGCTTGATGCCTTCGAGAAGTTCCATTATCCCAATGAAATTGGTCCAGGGGTTTACGATATTCATTCGCCCAATGTTCCGGAAAAAGAATGGATGAAACAGCTGATGTTGAAGGCTGCGGAAAAAATTCCTGCCGAACGGTTGTGGATAAACCCAGACTGCGGCCTGAAAACCCGTGGCTGGCCAGAGGTGGAAGCCGCTCTGGCTAATATGGTTTCAGTTGCCAAAGAACTTCGCGCTTAATATGTGCGGCCCGACAACTTTGCCTAACTGTCTTGTTATCAAAGCTCCTGCCTAACTTCTCCTTTCAGCTGTCCAATGGTTTTATTATTGCCAATGGGAGGGGATCATGGCGTACGGATTTGGTTATGCACCAGACTATCGACCACCATATATAGGGCCTGATTTAAGAAGGCAGCTGGAGCAGGAAAGAAGGCGGCAGCGCGGACTAGAGAGACAAATTCGTCAAAGAACTGAAGTCATAAGAATTCCTCGTCGACACACCTTTAAGGAGAGGTCCTGGCTTTGGTTGAAGGGCAGCTTTATGAATACCGTTCACCAGTGGGGCTCTCCTCGTAATATCAAAATAGTATCTGTTGGTGCAGGAATGCTGGCTGGTTATGCCGGTTATCTGTGTGGAAGTGTCTGTTCCCAGTTTTTCAAATTTCTTGGAGAGAGCTTTGGCGGGCAACTTCTGGGTGGAGCCATTGGCAGCTTGAGTGGTTTTGTCGTTTATAAGGGTATTAAAAGCCTGTCCAGTCAACTATCGGCACACTGCTCAATTGGAGACATTAAGCATGGTATGAGTCTTATGAAAGATAATCCTTATTTTAAGAAACTCTGCGCCCATAAATCCAAAGCCTTAGTGAAAGCATTTTTCCGTAATACCTATGTTGAAGATAGTGTTCGCGAAGCAGGAGAGCGCTTGCAGATTAATCATGTGCAGGAGCTCATTGCGGAATATCTGGAAGATATTTTTGATAAACACCCAAACCTGAAGAATCGAAGCAGTGATACTCAGCTGTCTTACATCGCTGAATTAATAAAGAGAGATTTGGCTCACTACCTGGATAGTAAAGACGAAGGGGGAAATGCAGGTTCTCTTTTCCATGAGTTGCTTGCTCAAACATCACGCCTGTTACGCACTGGTGGGCCTGAAGGAGTACTGGTTGCTGTTGCCAAATCTGTTATCGATGAAGTTTTTCCTGATGAAAAAGCTGACCGGTTCTATGAATGTATGCTTAAGACAATGCCTGGTGCTTCAACGGCGGGGGTGTTACATGGGTTGCTGAACCACTTGATTCGCCCGGCAATGTGGAAGTTATCTTTAAAGGATCAGGTGCATATTGGAGAGGCAAACCCCTATGTCTTTGAAGTTTTGCAGAAAGCTATTTTGGATCATTTGAGAGAAGGTATTAGGCGTAGGCGCAGCGAAAGAGCGCATTTAAAAGCTGTAACAAGTGTTTCAGAGAATGCAGCATACAGCCCATATCAGCAGTGTGAACCAGCCGAACCACAGGCTAAACATTCAGGCAAGAAGCGCAGGGAACCGACATCACAACCGGCAGCTGTGAAGAAAAGAGGTGTTGTAAAAGAAACAGCTACTGACTCCAGAGTGGAAAAGCTTGAAATCCCTTCAGATTTACTGAACACACTTCTCTCCCAAGATAGGTGCAAAGAGAGAAAACAGTTTCTTAAGAAGTGTTTTGAACGTATTCAGAACCGGGTGCACTGGGGAGATGTCCGGTTGGTCAGCTCCGCAGGAAAGGGATGGATTGCCAGAGATGAAAACCATGGGGAGGATACGCAGATTTATCATGTGTCTGCGGGAATCAAGAATAGAGGTGAAAACCAAAACGCGACGG
Source organism: Parendozoicomonas sp. 2304DJ65-17 (assembly GCF_058148445.1). NCBI lineage: Bacteria > Pseudomonadati > Pseudomonadota > Gammaproteobacteria > Oceanospirillales > Endozoicomonadaceae > Parendozoicomonas > Parendozoicomonas sp. 2304DJ65-17. The sequence goes on along the minus strand of NZ_JBYVJV010000001.1, from coordinate 857,356 downwards.
TGTTATTTACTAGAAATGGTTACCGGGTTGAGCCAATTGCCATTGCCGTGCATACCGACAGGAGTTCTTCGGAGTACAGGTTGATAACAACATTTGGCCATTGGGCGGTGAGTGATAACACCTTCAACCTTTCTCAGCCTTTCTGGGCCGTTAAGTCTCTCCAGCCAGAGGAAGAACCAAATAGTGCGCCAATGACGGCGGCTACGAGAACTTCACCAATGTCATCCCTGCTTTAAGACATAACAACGGCTAGCTTTGTCTTATCAAGTACTGAGCAGTATGTCAGAACAAATAACAAACTCTTCCTGTTGAATCAGGTCAAAGTCTCTCTTACAGGGTTCAGAGAGACTTATGTCCTATCAATACAGAATTCGTATGGGAGCAGACAAAGCACCCTTGCCCAGAACTGTCGCAAGGAGGCAAAAGAAGCTCCGTGATAAGCAAGCGAAAGAGCAACGTGAAGATCAGGTTCTGGAAAAAAACATACGATCCATCATCAATGAGAGTATTTCAAAAATATATTACCCCTTCGAATATCGACTGCGGCAGATACAAGGGTGGTTCTATGAACAAGGCCTCCAGCTATCAGAACGAAAAATAACGGTTGTTTCAGGTGCTGCAGGGGTGGCGATGGGAGGAGTTGGCTATTTCCTGTCCGGATACCTTGGGTCGCTCACTGGAAATGCCTCTCTGGGACTCATTGGAAGAGTAATAAGCAGCACAGCCATAGGTGGAGTATGCAGTTGTACCTGCCTGGTTTTCATGAAGGTGTGCACGAGGTCTATAAAACTTCTGTTCGGGGAACAATCTATAAAGTTGCATCGCAGGATGCTCCAGAGAAATACACATTTCCAGGTGCTTAAAGAGCTCTGCTCGGCGGATATGATTCGGACATATCTCCGACGTTTATATATCCCGGAAAGTGTGAAAGGCGCTCTTCAACGATTGGATGTTACGCAGTTTCAGGAGCTTATAGCTGAGTACCTGGATGATCTTTTCGTAAGGCACCCCAATATGGCTTATAAGACCGGAAAGGAACAACTGAGGGAGCTTTGTGTTTGTATGCAGCAGGATCGTGACTCTTTCCTGGCTAAGCAACAGACCTCTGAAGGTGTTGAAAGCTTTTATGAAGATCTTATTGAGGTGGCAGCAGGGTGTTTAAGTAATGTTACCAACCCTCTGAATGTTATGTATGCAACGAAAGGGGCCTTGGAGTGGGTGTTAAAAGATAACCCTGTTGCGAATGTTGAGTATCAGACAATGAGAGAGACTCTCCCATGTACTTATGAGATGGGTTTTCTGAACGCGATTCTTGCTGAGTTGATTTTTCTTGAAGGTGATCGAGTACCACAAGAGGAATTACTTGAAAAAAGTGAGGCTCATCCCTTTGTAGTTGAGGTCTTGCAAAATGCCGTCATAAATTACCTCAAAAGAAAAGTAGCCGGTATTCATTCGGGTGAGGCTGCTAGTGAAACAAGCCGATCATCCAGAGAATCTGCTTCAGAATTAGCTGTTGGCAAGGTGGGTGGGTCGTCATCCAAAAAAAGACGCAGTAAGAAAACATCATTTAAACAAGAGCCTGTTGTACCGAAGTTAAGTTCACAAGCTGCTAGTCGTACGGTACTTGAGCCACTTGAGCTGGATACTCAGTTACGGGCAAATGTTCTGGCTAGATCAGACAGTACACAACGAAATCAGTTTATTCGTAAGTGTTTTGAGCGTATTGAAAACTGTTGTCACTGGGATGATATAAGACTTATCAGCACGATTGGTAACGACTGGGTGGCAGTGAATCATCAAACCGGTGTTTCTTCACCGGTGTATCACATGTCTTCCGGTATTAAGGGAAAAGGTGATGTAAATACCGCGACCATTCTCTTTACCCGGGAAGGAAGTAAAGTCGAACCCATAGCGATTGCTGCGCACACGGGAAGACATTCATCGGAATATCGAATTGTTCAGCCTTTGGGAGACTGGAATCTTAAAGAAAAAGTTGTTGATCTCAATAAGCCTCTGCGGGTTGAGAAAAGAGCATGATGCATTGTGAAGACACATCATGCTCTCTTAGCAAGGTTGAGATTAAAGCGCCGCAGCCAGCTCACTGGCTAACTTGATAGCACGTTTGGCATCCAGCTCTCCGGCCAGCTCTGCGCCACCAACCAGATGCAGGCTAAAGTTGCTGTTCTGCTCCTGCTCAAGTTCTTTGTGAAGCTTGTTCACACTCACCTGACCTGCGCACAGCACGACATGATCCACATCCAGAATCCGTTGTTCTTTCACTTCTTCACCCTGCTTACCGGTGGTGATAGTGATATGCAGACCTTCGTCATCAACCTTGTCGTAAGACACACCGCCAATAGTTTCAACGCCTTTCATCTTCACAACGGCACGGTGAACCCAGCCGGAGGTTTTATTCAAACCTTTACCGAAAGATGATGATTTACGCTGCAGCATGTAAACCTTGCGTGGAGATGGTTCGATGTCAGCTTTCACAAGACCGCCGCGCACTTCGTTGCCACCATCAACTCCCCACTCTTTCATCCAGGCTTCTTTATCCAGAGTAATGGATTTGCCTTCGTGGGTAAGATATTCACACATATCAAAACCAATACCGCCAGCACCCATAACGGCTACTTTCTTACCGAGCTCAACATCTGTGCTTAGCACTTCCTGATAAGTGACAACCTTTGGATGATCAACGCCCGGCATATCAGGAATACGTGGCTCCACACCGCTGGCAATAATGATGTCATCAAAACCGGCAGCCTTAAGCTCTTCAGAGGACACCCAGGTGTTCAGTTTCAGATCGATATTGTGAACTTCAATTTGCTTGAGGTAGTAGCGAATGGTTTCGCGGAATTCTTCTTTGCCGGGAATCATGCTGGCGTAGTTAAACTGTCCGCCAATCTCGCCACGGGCTTCAAACAAAGTCACCTTATGGCCACGCTGTGCAGCAACAGTTGCACAGGCAAGGCCAGCAGGACCAGCACCAACAACAGCAACTTTGCGAGCATTCAGAACAGGCGTATACAACAGTTTGGTTTCATGGCCTGCACGAGGATTCACCAGACAGCTGGCACGTTTGCCCTGGAAAGTATGATCCAGGCAAGCCTGGTTACAGGCGATACAAGTGTTGATCTCGTCAGCCCGGCCTTCAGCGGCCTTGTTTACCCACTCTGAGTCGGCAAGGAATGGGCGAGCCATGGAAATCATATCGGCAGTGCCACCGGCAACAATCTCTTCAGCAACATCTGGCATATTGATACGGTTGGAAGCCACAACCGGAATGCTGACTGATGACTTCACTTTGGCTGTAACATCAGTAAATGCGGCACGGGGAACCGACGTCACGATGGTTGGAACACGGGCTTCGTGCCAGCCGATGCCGCTGTTGATAATTGTTACGCCGCGCTTTTCCAGTTCCTGTGCCAGCTGAATAACTTCTTCAATCGTTGAACCGCCTTCCACAAGGTCAAGCATGGACAGGCGGAACATAATAATAAAGTCAGTACCAACTGCTTCACGAACCTGACCAACAACCTCCAGCGCAAAGCGAATACGGTTCTCATACGAACCACCCCATTCATCATCTCGGTGATTGGTTCGCTTGTTAATCATCTGGCAGATGAAATAGCCCTCGGAACCCATAATTTCTACACCATCATAACCAGCTTTTTTCGCAAGCTTGGCGCAGCGCACATAGTCGTCGATGGTTTTGTAAATGCCCTTGGTACTCAGCTCTCTGGGCTTGAACATGGAGATAGGAGATTTAATAGCAGTCGGCGCTACGTTAAATGGTGTATAGCCGTAGCGACCTGCGTGAAGAATCTGCAGCAAAATTTTGCCACCAGCATCGTGAACAGCTTTGGTCACCTTTTTGTGGAAAGGCACCTGCCAGTTGCTGATCAATTTGGAGCCAAATGGCAGAAGGTCACCCTCACGGTTAGGGGCAAAACCGCCAGTTACCACAAGGCCTGCGCCTCCCCGGGCACGCTCGGCAAAGTACTCAGCCATTTCCCCAAAATGCCAGGGACGATCTTCCAGACCAACGTGCATAGAGCCCATCATGACCCGGTTTTTCAGGGTGGTAAAACCAAGATCCAGAGGTTCCATGATCTTTGGATAGGGTGTGTTGCTGCTCATCTGGCTTATCTCTTTTGTTATTTCGGCATACGGTCATGACTGCCAGAGAATATAGGGGGGCGCAGAACAGAGGTAAATGATCAAAAAAGGCAGATTGCTGTCTAAAAATGACAGCAGAATTGCTGTCACAGGGGTTAGCTTCACTGATAAAGGCCGGCTGATTCTGAGTTTAATAGATGAAGAACTGTCAGAAGTACATTCCTTTGCAAGTGGAATGTTTATGTACTCCGATAGAATGAGATCGTTTGACAGCCCTCCAGCCACCAAACGCAGAAGAGATAGCAGCCCTGACGATTGGAGAGATAGAAGCTTCAGTCGTACAACTCGGCAGACCTGGGATTGCCCGAAGAGAGAACAGAGGTACCGGGGGCGAAAAATAGACAGACTCCAAAAAGGAAGCCGCCGTCAGGAACGGGGAAGGCAACAACACCGTATGTCTGACACTCGTCTAACAGATGGTGAGATGTTGCGCTTAAAGGGAGAACTGTCTCCAAAGTTGGAGCAGGCCAAAAGAGCAATATGTAAGCTCGAATATCACGAAGCCAATACTTACATTCAGCAGGCCTACGGCTGTTTGCCAAGAGGTCGTAAGATTAATGCCTCGGATCTGCCTGAGATGCATGAAATGCGCGATTTAGCCAAAGCCTGTGGTTTTGGTATCAAGCTCGAGACAGCGCTGACCAAAATGCAAGATCGGTGCGTCATGACAATGGAGTTTAAAGGTCGGCTTCATCAGGATTATAAGAATGCAGATCTTCCTAAGGATGACAGTGGTCACGTTGTTACGCTTGGACGACAACATGGGCTTTTGGTTAGACATAATTATGATCAGGCTTTCAATTACGCCAAGCATATTCTTCTCGGTGAGCACCAGAAAAGTGGCGACTTGAACCTGCGGAAAAGAAGCTGGTGTGAAGCCTTACAAATACTCACTACGATTTTAAGACTTCGACACCCTCCCAGTGATTTGCACCTGCCTTTATGGCAAATGTGGCTGGATTTGATTGATCTTGGAAGCGCTCTCAATATCACAGGAGACCATGCGACGGATTGTTATACCGATCGCTTACGTGAGGCTATAACGTCATCATCTCCAGAGAACCTTTCAAGAAAGCTGGCTAGCGAATGCCGGGATATTCTGACCGCTGAGAAACCCCATTGGACACGTCGAAAAACTCTGGAACTGGTTTTATCTCTTGTTCGGCTAAAGAGAGAGTATCAGGAAAAGGGAAGCAGTCATCAGGTGACTGAGTTGCAAACCATTACCGCCCCTCTTGCCTTGGTTTTATTAGGGCCTTGGGCAGGCCAGATTGAAAAGGTCGCGCATCATACACGTAAGTTGATGGATTTAAGGCCGCCTGTTGAACTGATGCGAGAAACCCTTTTTGATGTTTTTTTCCATTATCAATATTTAGCGGGTTCTGGCAGGCGAGGTCAGGAAGCAGACCTGAAACTTCTGCATGGTTTGGAAACGCAGTTTGAAAAAATTTATGGTCAGGCATTGTCTGATGAATACTGTGAAGCATTATCACTATATGAACACGAGCAGTTTGACGCGTGTGCTGACAAGTTGTCCAGGCGCATAAGCCGGAGAGTTCTGAGTGAACATGATCGCTTCGCTCTTCGCTGCGACACCATGCTCTATGTAAAAGCAATTTTGGATCAAAGAGAAAGTGTTTTAAGACAGGCTGGCGAGTGTGAGGAGAATGAAAAAGGCGAGGAAGCCAAAAAGCTCTACAAATTTGCTACGCAACTGACAGAAATCGCACGAAAGGAACTGGAAAGAGTAAAAACCGTTTGGCAGAACGGAATTGATAAAGGAATCCTTTTGGCACAGTTAGGGATGTATGAGCGTGCCTGCGCCACCTTATCTCAGACTCTCACTGAATCTTTGAAAGAGAATAGAGATATTGAATATATCGGTTTGTGGCATATCGACTCTGTGAGAATGATGCTGGAGAAACTGAAGCAAGGTCAGGACATTATTGATGTTGTGAAATGCCCTGCACTCTGTGCGCAAGCAACAGAACAGTATCTTCAAGATAAGGCTTTGGAAGAGCAAAAAGGGGGTAGGTATCTGGCTGCTCTGCAAGCCCAGTTAAGCTCCTTGAAAGAAACTCTTGATACGGCTTATTCAAAACTGCAGGAAGCTTTGGATCGGGAAAAGAAAAGCAAGGCCAAACAGTCACAATATCTGAGAGATAAACTTCTTGCTGAAACCCGAGAAAAGAAAGCGGTACGGGAACAATCCCGAGCGCTCTCAGAGCACGAAAAGCTTGAAAGCCAGCTTGAAGGCGTCAAAGAAGAACTGGATGCTAAACAATTATTACTGGAAGAAAAAGAACAGCTGGCTGCTGCGTTCAGAAGCAGCTACCTACATTTCAAACAGCTATTAGCTCGTGCGGAAATCGATAAAGTTTCCGCAAACAAAATGCTTACACAGGTACAAAAACAACTGATGCAGGTACAGAGATCGGGCCATAAAAAGTGGCGCCTGTATCCTGGCCCCAGTCAAAACAAAGCAGCAGGTCAGGGTCTTATGGCAGGTGAGCCAATATCTGGCGGCCGCCACCTTGATGATTATAAGGGAGAAGAGCGGTTCAGGGTTTTTGTACCTCATACCAAAAAGTGGGCTGTTTATCGGATAGGAAAAGATAATAAACCGGAGTTTATTCAAGACGACACCTATATTCTCTGGATACAAAAAGACTCTGAGGCGGAAGCTATTGAAGCGTCTCTGGCTGGGGGAGGAAGGCTGGTTTTAGCAAAAGGTGTAGAAGGGAAGAATAAACTTCGATTTATTAATCACAGCAAAGACAACAATGTTGAAGTGTTTGTGACAGAAGAAGGTGATCTGTCATTAATCACAACTCGCAATATTGCCGCGGGTGAAGAGCTTCACTGGGATTACAACCCGTTCCGTGAAGATGTTTGTTTTGGTGGAAAGAAGGATCATATCGAGATGTACCCGGAAAGGTACATCACGTTTGATGAAGATAATAAGCCGATAATGAAAGTACCGCTGAGAAAAAAACGCTGGGATGAAGAAGGCCGTCAACCCGGAAGCAACTGGCGTTAACAAGCGCTTCCGGGGATCGGTGATTTATCCGCGACTCCAGGCATGGAACTTCTCAAGAAACTTCATGGCTTTTTCGGGTACATGGGCTTTTTTCCATTCACCGGCCGCATATTTGTTGGTCTCAGACAGGGTCGGGTAGATATGGATAGTACCCAAGATCTTGTTCAGCCCCAGCCCGTGCTTCATGGCGGTGATGTACTCGGTAATCAGCTCGCCTGCGTGGTAACCAACGATGGTGCAGCCAAGAATTTTGTCTTTACCGGGAACGGTGAGAACTTTGATAAAGCCTTTGGCTTCGCCGTCAGCTAAAGCACGATCAAGGTCGTCTATACCAAAGCGAGTCACTTCATACTCGATTCCCTGTTCTTTGGCTTCCATTTCATTCAGGCCAACACGGGCAACTTCCGGGTCGATAAACGTTGCCCAGGGCATAACAGAGTAATCGACCTTGAACTTCTTAAAGCGACCAAACAAAGCGTTCACTGCCGCATACCAGGCCTGATGCGCAGCTGCGTGGGTGAACTGGTAAGGGCCAGCAACATCACCACAGGCATAAACATTCGGATATTTGGTTTGCAGGTATTCGTTAACAGTTACGGTACCGTTTGGATTGGTTTCCAGTCCAAGGTTTTCCATTCCGAGAGAAGCGGTATTGGCTTTGCGTCCCAGAGCCAGCAAAGCAACATCGAATTCGATGGTTTTGGTTTCACCTTCATGCTTCGCTTCCAGCCACTGCTTGTCACCTTCTTTGTGGAAGGCAACAGCCTCATAACCAACCCGCAGATCAATACCATCTTTGCGGAACTGTTCCATCACAACTTCCGCAACATCGGCATCTTCCCGGGGAAGAATACGATTGGAACGATCAACCTGAATAACCTGAATGCCAAGACGGTTAAAGGCCTGAGCTAACTCGGAACCAATTGGGCCACCGCCCAGAACCAGCATGCGTTGAGGTTTTTCGCGAATCTCCCAGATAGTGTCTGAGGTGTAATAGGTAACCTGATCCAGCCCAGGAATGGATGGAACAAATGGTCGGCCACCACTGGCGATAATAATGTTTTTCGCACGAATGGTTTTGTCACCGGTTTTTACTTCCCAGGGGGAAACCAGTGTTGCGGTGCCTTGAACACAATCAACGCCCAAGCCTGAGTAGCGCTCTACAGAATCATGGGGTTCTACCTGCTTAATAACAGATTGCACACGCTCCATAACTGCATGGAAATCAACCTCAGCTTCAGCATTTTTAATGCCGAACTCATCAGCTCTGTGAACATAATGATTAATGCGGGAAGAACGAATCAGCGCTTTACTCGGTACACAACCGGTGTTCAGACAGTCACCGCCCATCTGATGCTTTTCAATCAGGGTAACTTTGGCTTTTACCGCAGCGGCAATATAAGCGCTGACAAGTCCACCAGAACCTGCGCCAATAACGGCAAGGTTGGTATCGAAAGATTCTGGTTTGGTGAAGCCTTTATAAACTTTGCGAGCCTGCAGAGTATTCATAATCGCACGGGCAACCCATGGGAAAGCCGCCAGTAGAACAAAGGAGAAGATCAGGCCGGGAGTCGCAATGCCTTTGACCGAGAATTCTTTTACCTGTCCGAGCTGCGCACCAGCGTTCACATAAACAGCCGTTCCTGCCAACATGCCAATCTGACTTACCCAGTAAAACGTCCAGGCGCGGATCTTGGTCAGGCCCATCACAAGGTTGATCACCATAAAGGGCACAACAGGAATCAGACGCAGGCTGAACAGATAAAATGCACCGTCTTTCTCAACACCGGCATTTACGCTTTTCAGGTAGCTACCAAACTTACTCTGCACCCAGTCCTGTAACAGGGTTCGGGATACAAGCATGGCGAGAGTTGCGCCAATGGTGCTGGCAAAAGAAATAATTAACAGCCCTTCCGCTAACCCAAACAGCGCACCGCCGAAAAGGGTCATAACTGCAGCTATAGGCAGCGAAAGAGCTGTAACCAGCACATAGGTCGCAAAGAATATTCCGGCTGTTAGCAGAGGGTTTTCTGCTTTCAGCTCATTGAAAAAGTCAAAAGTCAGATACTGCCCAAGGCCTAACCCATAAAAGGCACCAATAGCAGCAATGATGGCAACGAGTAGCAGGAGTTTTGTGTAGCGCATGAGCCTGTATCCATGTTCTTGTATTGGCTGATACGGAAGGCGTCAGTCAGTGGATTCATCAGTATAACTTTTAGTGAAGTCTACAAGCGATGAAAATGCAGGATATAGGGATCATAGCCATGTTCTTCCATGTAGCTATTCAGGATTTCTATAGGCGCTCTCCCTTCATGGCCTGGCGCCGGGTCAATCCTTGTGACGTAAGTGCTCATATCGTCTGAGATATGCCAGCGGCCTTCTCTCAGGTCAGCTGACAGATAATGACCACTGTCCATAGTTGCACCGGAATGCATGACAACACCATCCAGCTGCATGTGAATATCTCTTTTCGACCCCGGAGACATATCCTTCGCATAAACAGGAATGGTCAGTCTGTCACCACCGGCCAGAAGATGGCGGCTGACTTTTCGCAGCTTACTTGTTTGGGCTGAACTATTAGAGTAGAGGCGAACCTGTGTTGTTATATGTTTCAGGTCTTCCGGGTTGTCGGGAGTCAGAATAATGGTTTTAAAACAGGGGAGTGGCCTGCTGGCGGATTTTCCATTTTCAAACTCACTGTCTGGAATATTGTAAATCTCTCTTTCCTGGGGGGTGGCTTTGACACTTTCATAAACAGACTCCGACATTTTCATTGCTTCAACTTCCGTAGACGAAATTCTTACCCCCTCTGATTTTGGGCACCATTCCCGGTGTAAATACTCCTTGTTAAGGATGTCGTTAAAACTACGAATTTTGTGCTGCTCAATATGTTCAGGTGCTGGAATGGCCAGTTCAACGGTAGCGAGCCCTCCTTCTTTAACGTTGTGTTTTACCTCTCCTCCCAAGTGATACTTTTGATAGGTTTGCCCTTTGATAGGGAACTCCATTCTTGTTCCGTGAATCAGGGACGCCGTTCTGTTATGACTCATCCCCAATGCATCAAAGAGCCCTACAAGGAATTCATGGGCATCATGTTGCTGGAGGCTCCACATGGACGAAGAGCCAACGACTAAGCCTAAACGTACTCCATCTTTTGTTTGGCCGTAATCCTGTGCAGCGTTGAAAAAACGCTGTTGATCGATTTTTAACTCTTTCTGGCTAACAGCTAGCACTGAATTGCGGCGAAGAGTTCTCATGAGTGTGGTGAATGATTCACGAAGCTCGGTAAGTTCATCACTTTCTTCAGAGCTGCTGTTTGCAGACGTAAAAACACTATCTTTCAGGTCAGTGAGTTCTTGTTCCGTCAGGGTATGGCTCAGATAGCTGAGAGTGGCATTAAAAAAACAGTTGTTCCCCATATGGCTAAGGGTGGGTTCCAAGGTTGTTGTCTCTTCGTGAAGAGTTGTGGAAATAGAAGGGGTTCCAATAGCTTTTATGGTTTGTGTTTCCTGCAGAAGATGAAGCCGAGTAGCTGTAAAACCAAAGCTTTTAGGCGGTGGAGTATCACTGCTGTAATGCTCCTCGTAATACCGGGTCGGATCATAAAAAGTATCTCCAAACAATGAGAACTGTGCATCGACAAGCCAGGCAACAAAAGCGGAACTGCCCCCGGAAGCCAGAGAAGAATTGATCCATCCCATTGATCTGAAAAAACGCTTAAAAGCCATGCTTGAAGAGATATACAGGGTTAGATAAAGGGGAACAAACATAAGATCTGTTTGCCAGGCAGCGATTTTAGTGACTACGGAACTTTCAAAATGGGGCGGCTTTTTGGGAATTGTGTTTATCTTTTTTTGCATGGAATAGATAAACATTGGCGTTTGTTCGCTGGGCAATGTATGACCAAAATCTGAGGTCATAGCCCAGGTCATCGCCATTTCACACTCGGTATCTTTCTTACAGGGAAGAAGGGGAACAAAAAAACGCCCGTTAATTTTTTTCCCGTTAAGTGAAGGCAGGGTTTTGTAGTGACTATCCGGTTTGAAATAGTAATGAGAAAATTGAGTTTGGCTCGCCTCAAAAGATAACTCACCACACTCACACTTTTCCGGGGTGAAACGAAAACCCAGGAAACAATTAAACAGGGATGTAATAAATTCCAAACCTCGTGGTTGAAGGAGAGCCAGGACAGAAGGCACCCTCTGAGTTTTTATAACTTCAGATAGTGTGGCTCCCCAGGCCGGAATATAAACATTCATATTCTGACCTGTTGGTTTACCAATATTGATTTCTACAGAGGTACGAGTGCCACGCCATGTCAGTGATATTTCATCACTGTTCATTAAAAACATTTGGTCAGCCAGCGTCTGGAGATGATTGTTGTCTTTCGCTCTTTTTAATGGAAACCCAAATAGTTTGGCTGGTGGACGTTGAAAAACCAGCTTCTGTTCATTGGGGGAAATGTGCAGAGTCATCATCAAGCGTTCAGCAAGAGAGTGATTATCTGCAATAACAATTCGGTAGGTCTTTGAGGTTTGTTTTTCCCGAAAGGCTTTCCAGTGCTGTTTGATGTAGTAAACCGGCAGAATCAATGCAGGCAAATGGGTGGCCAGTTGTGCCTGCCAGTTATTGCTTATAACACCACAAAGCTGCGGAGCGTTGCTGATAAGGGCTGTTCCTACAGCTGCGGCCAGAGTCAGGGAGAAATGCTGTTGCAGGTGGCGTTTTTCAAACTGTAACCCATTGTCTTCACTGAATGAGAGCCAGGAATCACGAGCGCCTTCAATATAAAAACGTTCAAAAAAGGAGTTTGTGTTGTAGTGGTGGTAATAATCTTGAGGAGGTGTGGTCACAACCTCCTCGTTTGGTGTGTCGTAGGCCTGCAGCAACCCCTGCCATAAAGACAGGCATAAACATAACAGAATCACGATGGGTTTCGCGGGCATTCGGGAGTTCATTCAGAAACGAAGCGTAAAGGTAGCAGTCGCTGATATACGAAGAGTTGTAATTTTGTTAAAACCGGCGGATGTCAACAGAAGCTAGTTCAGATACGTCCGGAAACAGGCCATAATGTCCTTCTCTCTGTGCCGGTTGGATTCAGGCCGGTAGCAGATAATAGAAAGGAGTGATTTCATTGAATCCTGTTCAACGTTCCTACCCTGCCAGCCGTCCACGCCGTATGCGTAAAGATGATTTTTCCCGCCGTCTGATGCGTGAGAATCGTCTCTCGGTAGATAACCTGATTTACCCGGTTTTTGTGCTGGAAGGGCAGATGATTCGGGAACCGGTAGCGTCTATGCCTGGTGTTGAACGCCTGAGCCTTGATGAGCTGCTCAAAGATGCGGAAGAGTGGGTAGAAATTGGTATTCCTGCTCTGGCCATATTTCCGGTTGTTCCAGCAGAGAAGAAGTGTCTGGAAGCCAAGGAAGCCTGGAATCCCGATGGTCTGGTTCCCAGGACCATTAAAGCCCTGAAATCCCGTTTCCCGGAGCTGGGTGTTATTACCGATGTAGCTCTTGACCCTTACACCATTCATGGTCAGGACGGTCTGCTGGATGATTCCGGCTATGTGATGAATGATGAAACTGTATCTGCCCTGATTAAGCAGGCTGTCAGCCATGCAGAAGCTGGCGCTGATATGGTTGCACCTTCCGATATGATGGATGGCCGTATTGGTGAAATCCGCTCTGCTCTGGAAGAGAGTGGACATATCCACACCCGCATTCTTGCTTATTCTGCCAAATACGCTTCCAGCTATTACGGGCCATTCCGTGATGCGGTGGGTTCTGCCGGTAATCTTGGCAAGGGTAACAAGTACACCTATCAGATGGATCCAGCGAATTCTGATGAAGCCATTCACGAAGTGGCCATGGATTTGCAAGAAGGTGCAGATATGGTGATGGTGAAGCCAGGTATGCCTTATCTGGATATTGTTCGCCGAGTGAAAGACACCTTTGGCGCACCAACCTTTGTTTACCAAGTGAGTGGTGAATACGCCATGCACATGGCCGCGGCTGAAAATGGCTGGCTGGATGGTGAGGCGGTGATGATGGAAAGCCTGATTGCCTGTCGGCGGGCTGGTGCTGATGCCATTCTCACCTACTTTGCCCCGAAAGCTGCAAAATTACTGAAACAGGGTAACTGATACTATGGAGCAGCTGGCCGCCTATACGCTTCTGCTCCTGCCTCTGGTATTCAGCCCGGGGCCAGCCAACCTTACCATGTGTACATTGGCTGGTCGCTACCAGCTGGCTCAGGTCAGCTGGTTTATTCTTGGAGCCAATGTTGTTACCGGTTTAATGGTTCTGGCCGGATTGCTGGGAGCGGCGGAGTTACTGGAACAGTTTCCGGCCTTTGCCAAAGTATTGAAATACGCTGGTTGTGGTTATCTGCTGTGGATAGCTGTAGGCATGCTGAAGCCATCAAAAGGTGCTGAAAACAGCAGCTCTCAGGCGAAAGCCGTTCAACCTGGTTTCTGGCAGGGTTTGGTGTTTCAGTCTTTAAACCCCAAACTGATGTTGATTATTGTGGCCACAATGGCCGGGTTTGATGTCAGCAATGTGCAGGTTGTGGCGGCGATGGCCACCGTATTTGTTATTCTGCACTTTATGTCCCATTACCTGTGGGCACTTTTTGGCCAGATTGTTCTCAAAAAACTGGCAGAGAGTCCCGGCTGGTCGACTTTGCCGGGTATAATGCTGTTAATGGTCAGTGTCTGGATGCTGGTTCTTGGGTGAAAGCCTGTTAATAAGAGAACCAATGAGTGGGTAGAGTGAGGGAGGAGTTATGCACGACGTTGGAGCTACCGGAAAAGCCACCGGAGATGTGGTTAATGGGGCTGCGGTAAAGCCGGAAGATGTGAAGCCTCTGCTCACAGACTACACCAACCCTGATTATTACCTGAACCGGGAGCTGAGCCATCTTCAGTTTAATATCCGGGTTTTGGAGCAGGCGCTGAATGAAGAGCATCCCCTGCTTGAACGCCTGCGCTTCCTGCTGATTTTCTCCAGCAATATGGATGAATTCTTTGAGATTCGGGTGTCCGGCCTCAAGCAGCAGATTGAATTTGCCCGTGAACAGGTTGGCCTGGATGGCATGCGCCCGGCCGAGGTGCTGAAAGAAATCAGTCACCTGTCCCACCATCAGGTGGAAAGGCAGTACAACATTCTTAATGAAGTTCTGCTGCCAGCCATGCGGGAAAAGGGCATTCACTTCCTGCGCCGGAATGAACTGTCTGATGCCCAGAAAAGCTGGATCAGAACATTTTTCTTTCAGGAAATCATGCCCATTATCAGCCCGATTGGTCTTGATCCTGCCCACCCGTTCCCACGTCTGGCCAATAAAATCCTGAACTTCATTGTTGAACTGGATGGCAAAGATGCTTTTGGCCGGGAAACCGGTATGGCAATTATTCCAGCTCCCCGTTCTCTTCCTCGAATAGTCAGGTTACCTCGTCATGTTTGTGAGGATGACGGGGAATATAATGTTTTCTTGTCGTCTATCATCCACCAGCATGCCGAAGATCTTTTCCCAGGCATGAGGGTGATGGGTTGTTACCAGTTCCGTTTGACCAGAAACAGTGACCTCAGCCTTGAAGACGACGATGTAGAAGATTTGGCAACTGCGTTGCAGGGCGAACTGCTCTCTCGTCGTTATGGTGATGCGGTGCGTCTTGAGGTTGTGGATAACTGCCCACGCTATCTTTCTGACTTCCTGCTGAACCAGTTTGGTTTGACAGAAGATGAACGTTACGAAATTAACGGCCCGGTAAACCTGACCCGGATGATGGATGTCTGCGACAGCGATAATCATCCAGAGTTGCAGTTCCAGCCCTTTACTCCCGGCTACCCCAAAGGTTTGCCAACCAAGGGTGACAAACTGATGGATGCCGTCAGTAAGGAAGATGTACTTCTTCTGCATCCGTTCCAGTCATTTACTCCTGTTGTGGATTTGCTGCGCCAATCGGCAAAAGATCCACAGGTCTTGGCGATTAAGCAAACTCTTTATCGCACCGGCTCCCGCTCACAGATGGTGGACGCACTTGTTGAAGCTGCACGTCATGGTAAAGAAGTGACTGTGGTGGTGGAAATTCGAGCCCGCTTTGATGAGGAAGAAAACCTTAAGCTTGCCCGCCGTTTACAGGAAGCTGGAGCCATCGTCGTGTATGGGGTGGTGAGCTATAAAACCCATTCCAAGATGATGCTGATTGTTCGCCGTGAGGGGCGCAAAGTTGTTCGTTACGTCCATCTGGGAACCGGTAACTATCACCAGGGCAATGCCCGTCTTTACACCGATTACAGTCTGTTAACCTGTGACCCAGCTATCACCAGCGATGTACACAAGGTCTTCCAGCAGCTCACTGGAATGGGTAAAGCGTTGCGAGTGAAGAAGCTGTTCCACGCGCCATTCACTCTTAAGAAGGGACTGGTGGATTTAATCGGGCAGGAAGCAGAGAAGGCCCGCAATGATGAGAAGGCCCATATCATTATCAAGGTAAACTCTGTTACCGAGCCGGTTACGATTAAAGCGCTGTATAAAGCTTCCCAGGCTGGTGTGAAGATTGATTTGATTGTGCGTGGTATCTGCTGTCTGCAACCCGGTATTGAAGGGCTTTCAGAAAACATCACCGTACGTTCAATTCTTGGCCGCTTCCTTGAACACACCCGTGTCTTCTATTTCTATAACGGTGGCGAAGAGAAGGTTTACTGTGCCAGTGCGGATCTGATGATCCGGAACCTCGACCGCCGTGTGGAAACATGCTTCCCGGTTGAAAATCCAAAGCTGGTTATCCGAATCCGTAAGGAACTGGAAACCTACTTGAGTGATAACACCAGAAGCTATCTGCTTACCAATGAAGGTGTTTACGAGCGTAAGTTGCCAGTTCGTAATCAGAAAGAGCGTAATGCTCAGCAGACTTTGTTGGAAAACCTTTCCAAGTAACCTTGTTTAACACGCAGTCAGTTCACCTGTCGGTAGCTGACTGCTTCTGTTAAATGTTTGGTTGTTACACGCTCTGCCTTCTCCATATCCGCAATTGTTCTGGATACTCTTAGCAGACGGTGCAAGCTTCGACCTGATAACTGCATTCTGGTTGCCAGTGTTTCTAACAACTTTCTTTCAGTTTCTCCCAGTGCCGCTTTTTGCATCACATCATCAGAGCTGAGATATGCATTCAAGCACCCTTGCCGGGCAATCATAAATGCCCGGGTTTCGCAGACTCTTTCTCGAACAACTTCAGAAGGTTCTGGCTCTGAGCTGGGTTGTTGGATTAGTGCAGCAGGTGGCAGGCGACCAACTTCAACTCGCAGATCGATTCTGTCCAGCAAGGGACCAGACAGTTTGCGGCGGTACTTTTGCACCTGTTCAGGAGTGCAGTGACAGGTTTTTTCTTTATCTCCCTGAAATCCACAAGGGCAGGGATTCATGGCAGCCAGTAGCTGGAACTTTGCCGGAAAGGTTATCTGGTGCCGGGCACGGGAAATCAGAATCTCTCCGGATTCCAATGGTTGGCGAAGTATTTCCAGAGAACGCCTGTCAAATTCCGGCAGCTCATCGAGGAAGAGCACACCTCTGTGAGCAAGGCTAATTTCCCCCGGTCGCGGGTGAGAACCACCACCGGTTAAAGCCGTGCTCGAAGCGGTATGGTGCGGTGCTCGCCAGGGTGGTTGTTGCCATTGAGGAATGCTTTGCCCGCAAAGTGAGTGAATACTTGCAACCTCCAGAGATTCTGATTCAGAGAGCTTTGGAAGAATCCCGGGCAGGCAACGGGCGAGCATGGTTTTCCCTGTTCCGGGAGGACCACTGAACAGCAGTCCATGACCTCCGGCTGCCGCAATTTCCAGAGCTCTTCGAGCCTGAAAGTGTCCTTGTACCGAAGAAAGGTTGTCTCGAATCGCAAGTTTAACGCACTGAAGTTTTATATTGCCTTCTGATTTAGGCAGAGGGCGTGTGCCATTCAAATGTGCTGTGGCGGCGAGAAGATTATCCGCTCCAAATACCACGGCGCTTGAACAGTGTGAGGCTTCAGGAAGCGAACTCGCTGGAGCCAGTACATTGCGTTCTGTTTCATGCGCGGCCATCACTGCTGGAAGAATGCCGGTTACTGGCCGGAGTTCACCGCCCAGAGATAATTCTCCCAAACATTCATAACCTTCAAGAGCATTTTCCGGAAGTTGGCCTGAAGCCTGGAGAATCCCAAGCGCAATGGGCAGATCATAACGGCCACCTTCTTTTGGCAAATCTGCTGGGGCTAGGTTGACGGTTATCCGCCGTGCCGGAAATTCAAACCCGGCATTAATAAGCGCGCTGCGAACCCTGTCTTTGCTTTCTCTCACGGCTGTTTCCGGCAGGCCGACAATATTTAAGGCTGGCAACCCGTTAGACAGGTGAACTTCAACCTGTACCTCCGGAGCACTGATACCTAACCGGGCTCGGGTGTGAACAACAGCCAAAGACATAGTGATCCTTAAATCAATGGGCAAAATCGAGAGAGCCAGTCTAGATCAGTGATATTCATTGAGTGGCGAAAATTGATGCAGATTGAAAAACTAAAAATAGTGCTGGGGTTTGGTGCATTATGTCTTTGCCTGATAAGCAATATGGTGAGCGCTGTGCAGGACTTGTCTGAAAAAACAATTGCTGAGCTTCAACAGCTTATGGGAAGAGGTGAGCTGACATCTGCGCAATTAATCCGGTTTTATCTGGATCGTATTGAACGCTTTGATCGGGGTGAAAAAGGGTTGAACTCCATCATTGCAATTCATCCTCGTGCTCTGGATATTGCGCGAGAACTGGATGCTGAGCGAATTCTTTCGGGAGCAAGAGGCCCCTTACATGGAATTCCCGTGCTTATAAAAGACAATATTGATACTTCTGATATGCCAACAACGGCAGGCTCTCTGCTGTTAAAAGATCACAATCCATCGGAAGACGCTGCTGTTGTAAAACGATTGCGGGAAGCGGGTGCGATTATTTTTGGCAAAGCCAATTTAAGCGAATGGGCAAATTTTCGGGGATATGCAGAACACAGTGGCTGGAGTGCTATGGGAGGGCAAACCCACAGTCCCTATAACTGGGGTATGGACCCCTGTGGTTCCAGCAGTGGCTCCGCTGTTGCTGTTGCAGCAAATTTAACGGCTGTATCTGTAGGAACAGAAACCAGTGGTTCCCTGATCTGTCCTGCATCTCAAAATGGCATCGTTACCTTGAAACCTTCTATAGGTTTAATTTCTCAAAATGGAATCATCCCTGTCGCGTACTCATTTGATACAGCAGGGCCAATGGCTCGAACAGTATCTGATATGACGATACTTCTGGGTGCTATGGGGGACGAAAAGATTGATTACTCACAATTCCTGAATGCTAAAGGGCTGGCAGGCAAACGCATCGGGGTAGTTAGCGATCTTCTAGTTAAGCAGCCTGAAATATTAAATCTCTTCAATAAAGCCTTGGGTGATTTAGCGGATAACGGTGCGATTATTGTTGAGTCCTGCGAGCTGGGCCTGGATGTGCGGTTTCAGAAGCAGTATCAGGTGATGCTTACCGAGTTTCGGCATGGAATTAATCAATACTTGGCTAAAGCAAAGGTTACTGGCGCTGAAACACTGAAAGCACTGATTGAAGGTAACAACAGGCTGGCACAGCAGGAACTTCAGGCCTTTTCTCAGGAAGTCTTTATTGATGCTCAGGGTGCGCTCCCCATAACTGATGCCACCTATCTGGAAATGCTGGCAAACCTGAAAGAAGAACGCCAAAAAGCTATAGATGCCACTCTGGCAAGATGTTCAGTTGATCTGCTGGTTACAACAACGACTGGTACGGCAGATCCTCTTGACGAAAAGAGAGGAGAGTATGGCCTTGTTGGCACTGTCACCGCTGTAGCAGGTTATCCACACCTTACTGTACCTATGGGTTTTGTTGATGAACTCCCGGTAGGCCTCTCATTTTTTGCCAGTGCAGGCAGTGAGCCATTGCTTATAGAAGCAGCTTATTCCTACGAGCAGGAAACAAAGCACAGGCGTGCTCCTTCACATAAATAATCTGGTTTCATTCTGCCAGTTTATTGGCTTTTTCCCTTTTACTATCTGAGATAAACCTCCCTCACGGAGCCTTGTGGCAGGTCGATAGTACTAAGTGCAGGCATAACCGGGACATGCCAATTTAGGGGGGGGACAGACATGCAAACAGGTGGGGTTGGACCAACTTCCGGTGGTGGTAGAAAGCATTTTCGCACCTACGAAGATGATGAGCCGGAGTTAGCTAAACAACCTCGTCTTATGCCAGAAAATCCCTCAGGTGTTGACGCCAGAAAGAGGGTCTATCTCAAATCACGCAAAATTGGCAAATCAGCGAGATCACATGTTGGGAAGAGAGAGGCTGGAGCACTGACTAGTGTTCCTCAGGTGCGTGTACACGAGCGTTTTTTAAATGACACCAGCAAGAAGGCGTTATTTGATCGAATAGATGAAAAGTTTACAAACTCCACATGGTTTGAAGAACATGGCGATAAAACTTTGGGTCAGCTGCTGCCACATGATTTGAACTCAAGGGTGGAATCCATAAAGGCTCTCCAGAAGAAAAAGTTATCGGAGTCATTAGATATAAATGGCAGGACAGGCTCTTTGATGATTCAACAACTCAATGAGCTTGAAGAACTTATTGCTGTGAGGCGTGCAGAGCTTGATTCTCAGCCAGCCAGTTACTGGGAAAGTTTGAAAAGCTGGTATAGGGGGGACCGCAAGTCTATCGATTATACCACCCAGAATTTGCTTTACTGGATACAAAGTGAAAAACAGCTGGTGTCGCAGGTTGCTTATGATCCTGGATCGATCCGGTGCGCAGGTGAGTTGGATTGGAATACTGCCATGGAATTCAAGAGGTTGGGCTACAACCTTGATCCTAACTTCACTGTATGTAGCAAGTTGACTGATAACGACATAGCCAAAATTCCAAAAGCTGTAACTGTTGCTGGTAAAGGAGCTCGAAATACCGTCTATAAGATTTTTTATAAAGTCGGTGGAAAACTCATTCCCAAGATCTTTAAACCTATAGACTCCCGCGACCACTCCAGGTGGCAGTCAATTGTTACCAAGAAAGACTACTTCGACCCCGAAACACCACACTTCGTTGCCCGTAATATGGCTGTGCACAAAATAGCTGAAAAGCTTGGCATGCCGGAGCTGGCCCCTGAAGTAGAGTTTGCTGTACATAACGGGCAATTAGGTATGCATATGTCCGTAGCACCGGGGAAAACCTGTCGTCACAGATTTCATCCGTCAGGAAGTATGAATGACGTTGTTCATGGATATAGTTCTCCAAGGGTTCATGCCAAAGTCATGAGTGGTTTGAACAGAATGGAGTGGTTCGATGCTCTTTGTGCCATGCCAGATCGGCATATGGATAACTCCATGGTATCTAAAACGGGGCAGGTCACCTCAATCGACAATGATTACTCCCTGTTTCCAATGAGCACGGTTATTCGGGAAAGTGCCAGTTACTTTCAAAATGACTTCCAACAGAAGGCGGGGTGCCGGGTTGGATACCCGTTCCTGATTGGCAGGGATACTCTGGAAGCTTTCAAAGCTTTAGATATCCAGCAACTCAAGCGTGATCTTGGTGATTATTTATCTGAGGAAGAGGTCAATGCCTTGGAAAACAGATATTACCTGCTTCGTAGACATGCTTTGGGACTGGAGCAACTTGGTCTTGTTGTTGATGACTGGAGCACCTGGCGAGATAAGGAAACAGGCCTATCCCCGGTTGAGTATCTTGAGCATGTGCAACGTAATCATTACCGGTTAAGGCTAGCGCTCCCAGAGCGGGCGAAAGCTTTGGTAAATGGGCAGGACAAGCCAGATGAAGCGTTTCTTAAATCTCTTCCTGTAGCTGATTTCCTTCAATGGCAGGCTATGAAAAACCTTCAGACGACCGTTACAAAAGGGGCTGTAACAAGTTATTACTCTGACGTAGGAAGGAATTTATGGACAGAGCATAACGAAGAATTCAGCGATGAAGAGGGAGATGATTAATGAGATTAAAAAACTTTTTCCCTCAGTCTGTTCTGCCAGAGTTACCTGTTCCGCCAATACCGGTTGATCTGGCTGATGATATCCAATTTCTAACGCCAAACCTTATGGCCTCATCCCGCCTGCCAGCGGAGCCTTGGAACCTCAACCTCTGGCTTACAGCTCTGGAAGGTGGAGATGTCGCAGATATGATGGTTTATGGAGTTGATGGCTATGGCGTAAACAGCCATGCCCTTCATTACTATCTGGTGCGCCCCAATCTGGCTGTTTTCCTGCAATATCCTTGGGGAGGGATTTATCAGGAATCTACCGACACAGAGGGGTTAAAAGATGCCATGGCACAAATCAGTGCCCTGGACTGCCTGATTGATGACTTTAAAGACACTGTTTTTGAAGACGGAGAAAAGCTGGTTGTTGTTGATTCTGTTTTTTCCGGAACACACATGGGCGTTTTAAACCCTGAAAATCATCAGGTGGAATGGTTATCGGTTGAAGGTGCTCTTATGGAAGGTGTTGAACAATGGCTGAGTGATCAGCTCAACCCTCCTGAACTCCACCAGCCATAACGGTAAAGGTTATGGCTGGTGGAGTTCAGGGACCGTTTGTTCTACAGAATATTGGCTTTGCCAGCCCTAATATTCAGGTATTCAGTGGTTCTGTTCCTTTTGGCGATCGGCAACTTCAGCAGATATTGGCAGACGTAAATCTGCTGCTTGCACCTTTGCAGCAACAGCTTCCATACATTCCCACAGCTCTTGATGCCAGAGCATGGCAACCCTGGCCACCGGTAACTTATATTCAACCACCTGTTGTTCAATATCCGCCTTTCCAGAATCAGCAGGTGACTTATTACCCACCAAACCAGTATATGAACCTGTCTTATCCGCCGTTGCCTCAGAAATCTGTTTTTGCCCGGCCAGTACAACCTGTGAATAATCCAACGGTTCAGGTTTCCAATTATCAAAAGCCAAATGTACCCCAGCAGAAAACTGTGCCAGATGAGCCGCCTCCAGCGTACACACCACCATCTGAACCTTTATCCATTCCAGAGCCGGTAAAAACCTCTTCGGAGCGGGAGGCACAGGGATTGCCTCCATCCTATGAAGAAACCATTGCTCAGGATGTAAAAAAGCCTGAAACCAAAGAAATCCCGTCTCTTTATCCAAATCTCCCAGACCTTGATGACTATCAGCTGCCCGATATTGCTATTCCAAAGGTTGTTTCCAAGCCCCCAGAGGAGCCATCGCCTGTTCAGCCCAAAGATGTGGTGAAAACACCAGTTGCTCCAAAACCACCAGTCTCACCCAAACCCTCTATTCCTGAAAACCTGAGCAAAAGGATTGAAGGCATTAAGGTTGGGCCGCCGGTTAAGAAGCCCAAGCCAAAGCGAAATCAGAATACGAAAGCTGTTCGGGAACATAAACCTGCACCACCGCCTCCTTCAAAAAAGGTGCATGTTGAATCCAACAGTCCCGTCATCAAAAAGGAAAACAAGTCGCCGGATGTTCCAGCCCCGACGCCATCCCCTTCTGGAACATTAACCCCGCCGCCTCCGCCTCCGCCACCACCTCCACCTATCGGGGGGCCGAAACGAGAGACCAGCCCGGCGCCTCCACCACCTCCAAAGGTTGTTACTGAGGAGAAAAAGCAGGAAAAGCCCGCGCTGCCCCATGGCGAGAGGCCTTTTAAAGCCAGCGATCTTCAGAATCAGTGGGAGAAAATAAAGGCGAGGTCTAAGAGCGGAAGCGGCTCACAGAAAACTGACAATCGTCCAGCACCCAAAGATGTGCCGAAAACAGATCAGGAAAAGCTGTTGGACGACCTGACTGCGGCTCTAAAAAGGCGCCGGCGGCCGATAGCTTCAGATAAGGGTAAAAAAGACTGATATGGGTGCTGTGGGCTGATGAGTCATTCGGTTAATGGTGGTGGTCTTCAGGGGATTCAGCAAACCGGCGGCTTTCATGGGCCGCAGAAGACTGACCAGCCGCAGGGCAAGTTGCAACAATGGACATTGGAGACCGCTCCCGGAAAGACCATTCTGGGCGGCAAACGCGAACTGGTGCAGGTTGCAACAAAGGCTCTTTATCAAAGGCATGTCGAAGTCTTGAAGCAGTACGATACCTTTTTGGTTAATCGTGGAGCCGGCGGAGTATCGGATAACAATAATGTTGCTAAAGATCTGAAAGATGACATTTCACAGTTGGCAAAGAAAGCAGGGAAATATGCTGAAGCTCTGAAAGGATTTGATGAGGCTACAGGTAATCTGGAGAAGTTGAGAAACAGTGTGGGATGGGACACTCCAGCCACCCGCAAAAATGGCCTTTATAAGGCTGAAAAACAGCTGATAGAGGCTGAAAGTAAACTCCAGAAAGCTGGACTGGAGCTTTCCGGAGCTCAGGATCAGCTGGATCTGGATGTTGCGACATCTTCAAGCAGTCATAAAAGTGTGCTGTCAGGTTTGTATGACCCGGGCAGTACAGGGGTTTTCCACAAAGATGATCGGGCTGTGTTAGAAACACGGCTGGAAGGACTCAAAAATCTGGAAGGGGATTTGAAGACCCATCTGGAGCGTGCAGCCTCAGATGTTCGGCAGGGTGATAAGACCGCTGAACTGGAAGTTGGGCGTCTTACTCAGCAGCTTATAGAACTTTCATCATCCCGCAGTGCCCTTCAGATTCGTCTTGGTAATAACAAAGGCTTCCATTCGGATAGCGCACCTTCTTCTCCTCTAAGCGAGAATGGAAAGCTTGGCATGCAAACGGTGCAGCAGGAATTTAACCAGGCATTGGGGAAAATGAGAGATGCCCGTAAACAGCTGGATTTGGTGATTCTTTCGAAGCAGTATCCAGTAGGTAGTAAGGTCAGAGTGCAGGCTGAAGAAAATTATCGCAAGGCTGAGCGGGGTGTTACCAAGCAGGCTGGTCGATTGAAAGAAGCAGAAAAACTTTATTCATCGGCTTTGAAACAGGATCGCAAGGACGCGGCAGCCAATCGTAAAGCTGAGGCAAAGCTCAAAGCCCTGCAGGGAGAGGTTCAGAAAAGTAAGGCTCCACAACGCCAAAAGGCTGGTTATCAGCCAGAACCTGCTAGAGCACAACAGCAGGCACCGGTGCAGAAACCAGCACAACAAAAAGCGCAGCAATCTCCGAAGCAGTCTGCGCCTCAGGTTCAAGGCCAGTCACCACAGAGCCCGCAATCGCAAGGGCCGGCCTATCCCACATCAACACCGATTACAGACGCTGAGGTTCAAGCTGCCAAGGACGCGCTGATTGCGGGCAGACAATCTGAGCTTGGGAAAAAGGGGCTGCGTGGTTTTATCAAGCAGGCGGAGAACATGCGGGATATGTATGACGTTATGAAGCTTCGAGTGAATGTGATGGAACACCCCCGGCTGACCAAGAATGAAAAAAGGACTCTCCGGCTTTTAATGAATACTCGTATTTACGAAATGATGAAAACGCCTCATATCGCTAAAGAGGTGCCTAGCAGCTTTGTTCAAAATAACGTCCTTGGTTTCAAAGCCCAGGCAATGATTGATGAAACAAGGCTCGATACGCTCTATTGGAAGCCGAAGAAATAGTTCATATAAGAGGGGCCAGCGCCAAATTGCTAGTCTTAAACGTGTCATAACTGACAGGGATGAAAAATGGGGTATAACGCAATCCCTGGCCATGGCGGGGGCGTTCAGGGACTCAACTATGGCGGCTTTCAGAGCCAGGTTCATGTTGCTCAGGGTGGGCAGTATGGCGGCTTTAGCGTTTATATAAATAACCAGCCACAGCATCAGAGCTGGCCTCCCCGGGTTCCGGACTTTCCAAATACCGGAATTTATACCCGTAATACTGTTCTGGTTCAGACGAATCAACCGGGCTACATTCGCCAGACTTCCTACGTTCAGGTGCTGCCACCTCCTCAGCCACAACAGTGGCAGCCTCCTGTTTACCATGCTCCGCCTTTTCCCCA
This sequence comes from Parendozoicomonas sp. 2304DJ65-17, assembly GCF_058148445.1. NCBI lineage: Bacteria > Pseudomonadati > Pseudomonadota > Gammaproteobacteria > Oceanospirillales > Endozoicomonadaceae > Parendozoicomonas > Parendozoicomonas sp. 2304DJ65-17. The sequence goes on along the minus strand of NZ_JBYVJV010000001.1, from coordinate 832,147 downwards.
GCCTGCTTATCCTCAGCCAGGGTATTCTGGCTATGCCCAGCAGAATGTCTGGCAGGGATTCTCTCCCCAGAGTGCTCCAGTGAGCTCCCATACCCGATACTTCAACCAAGGGGGATATAACCAGGTTGCACGTCAACCTGCCTATCAGCCACCAAAGCCTCAGGTGCAGCAGTTTTCAGACTGGCAGAAGCCTGCTCCGCTGCGAAATTTCCAGCCTGCCCATGTTGCGCCTAAGCCACAGGCGCAGGAAAATGTCACAGAACAGAAGTCTAAGGGCTACACGCTCGACACCAGTCCACAGGTTTACCCTGAAGCGACGAAATTCGAAGATATATCACCGAAAAGTACATCTTTGCCTGAGAAAGAGCTGGTATCAGACCTTAAATCAGAGAAAGTGGCTGTTAAAAACGAGGAGCCTGTTTCTGAACAGGAAAAACCCAAAAGTCGACGAGCCAAACTCTTCGCCCGATTTAAGAAGCACAAGTCAGATACTCCCAGTCAGTTGTTAAAAGTCAGACCTCCTGTTCAGGAAAATATTTATGAAGGGGTTGGAAAGGCAGTTAAAACCCCGGAGAGCAAAGCAACTGCAGAAGTGAAAAGTGATGTGCCTGCCAAGGCACAGCTTAGTAGCGAGCCAGAACTTAAATCAGACGATATCTACGAGCCACTGGATATCTACTCAAGGCCTGAAGATAACCCTGCTCCTGTAAAGAAAAAGAAGAGACGATTTGCGAGTGGGTTTCTGGATCGCTTTCGTAAAAACAAGCCTGTTGTCGTTGAACAGACCAAAACATATCTTCCGTCGAGCCCGCCTCCGCTGCCTCCCAGGCCAGAGTCTCATAAGTCTGAAGCCAGCAGCGACAAGTTTTATGACACTATTCCGGATTTACCAAATTCTGGTGATAACAGTCCGGTGAAAAAACGCTCAGAATCAGCCCCGCCAGTGCCACCACCCAGATATAAAGGGATGGGGATGAAGGAGTTGGTGGCATCTGAAAAAGCAAGATCCTCATCGCTGTCTGATTCTCCAGAATATTCCAAACTCTTTCAGCACGAGCAAAATCCAGCCGTGCAGAAGGAATCTTCAGCCAGCCCTGTGTATTCGGCTTTGCAGAAAAAAACGACTACAGAGCCGCTTTATTCGCCTTTGCAAAAACGCCCTGACGAACCTGAGTCAGTGTATGAGGGGCTGAGAAAAGATGAGCCTGTTTATAGCGTTCCAAGCGGCATTGAAAATATTTATGACAATAAACAGCTGACTAACCGCCCTAAGGGCGAACCGCTTTATTCAAACAGTGAGGTTGACGAGTTTGCCAGCAATCCGACCACAGAGTTTACAACGCCTCCTCCACCTGTTTATTCGAATACTGATGAGGCAATCGATGAGCTGGAGAGCAGTGTTTCTAAGGATTCTGGCTTAGGGAGTATCTCCAGTGATCTGGAAGAGGAAGCTATAGCGCCATTGAAGAACTCACCAGAGTTTGAACAGCTTTTAGAAGCCAAAAAGAAAGAGGTGGATCAATATCTCGCCAAGCGGAAAAAGTTTGCCAAGATTCTTGGCAAACATTTGATAACTGTCCAAATAGCGAAACGGGCGTTTGACGATATTGATGTTGAAAAAGGCTTTAAAGCGCTTGGCAATGTTTATAACCAGGCTCCAGGGTTGATGCAGGCGGCGAAAGGCATGAAGCAAGAAACACAGAAAGCTGCCGACGTACTTGAAGAGATTACTCTTGCGCAGCAGGTAGGGGATACGCCGCCGGAGTGGTTTATGTCTGTTCAGGAGGCAATAGATGATGAACGGGCTCTTCGGAAAGCGGTAGGACAGCACTTACTGGCTGTTGCGAAGAAGGAAAAATCGCATGATTTGCTTCTTCATAAAGAGCCGGTACTGAATACAGGCATGAAGCTGGTAGAGGTTTTCGACAAGTTTTCATAATACAGGGATAGATTTATGAGTGACCTTAGAGCGGGGCCGGAGCGAACAGGACAAAGCCTGTGGAAGATGCTTGCCGGTTTGGTGCTGGGGAAATCATCTACTACAGGCCCGAACGTTCGAGTAGTTGAAGGGAAGTCCTATTTTTCCTCAGATAAAGAGAAGACTGACTACAAACTTTCAGAGCGAAATATAACGGCTCTGGGGTTGAATCAGGCTTTTCTAACAGTGCAGGAGCACGGCGTGATAAGAGAGGCACAGGATCACCAAACCCTGAATGCGTTACAGAATAGATATAATAATGATCAGGAGCTGGATGATGCTAACCGTGATGCACTGTTGAAAGCCGTGAAGTACAGACGTGAAGAACTCAATAATACCGATACTTTGCACTAGTAGTTTATGAAGCCTCTGGTGCATTCCTTTTGTTACCTGAAATCACTCTCCTGTCTATCCACTCCCGAAATGGTTGCTTCTCAATAGGCTATGTTCTGTTCTTTAGTTTTAAGGGCTTATATTCTGGGTCTATTCCAAAGAAGGGTTGGGCAAGATAATGGAAAAGAAAGTTGCGATTATCCTTTCGGGCTGTGGTGTTTATGACGGCTCTGAGATTTACGAATCTGTTCTGACTTTATTGCGGCTGGATCAAAATGGTGCCAGCTATCAGTGTTTCGCTCCGGACGCTGACCAGCACCATGTGGTTAACCATATTTCTGGTGTAGAGATGGCAGATACCCGCAATATGCTGGTGGAAGCCGCCCGTCTTGCCCGTGGCAATATTAAAATTCTGAGTGAACTGGCTGCAGATCAGTATGATGCCCTGATTATTCCTGGTGGTTTTGGGGCGGCTAAAAACCTCTGCGATTTTGCCTTTAAGGGTAAAGATGTGGCTGTAAGGGATGATGTAAAAGCGGCTGTACAGAGCTTTAAGGCTGCCAGTAAACCTGTTGGACTGATGTGTATTGCTCCGGTTATGTCTGCGAAGATTTTCGGAGAAGGTGTTCAGTGCACAATTGGTAATGACCAGGATACAGCTTCAGCTGTTGAGGAAACCGGCGCAGTTCATAAAGAGTGCCCGGTTCATGATGTGGTTGTGGATAAAGACTACAAATTGGTAACTACTCCTGCCTATATGCTGGCTGGCAGCATCAGTGAAGCGGCCAGCGGTATTTTCAGGTTGGTTGATACTGTTCTGGAGATGAGCTGAGAAACTTCTTACAGGAATGAGAACATCGTTTATGGTGGCTCATTCCTGAATTTGAAGAGAGCCGTTTAGTTTTCTGTATTGTTTTCCTGCTCGCCAAGTGAGGCCTGAAGCTCTTGCTTCATAGCTTTTATCTTTTCCAGTTTTCTTAGCCCGGCTTCAAGCTCTTCCGGATCAAGATACCGGGACTCAGCCATCTCGATATAACTTTCCAGCATCTCAATTTTATTATCAGCATTGTTCACCCAAGCCTGTTGGAAGCGCTGTTCGAGACTTTTCTCATAGTCCTGATAAAGCTCGGGGTCAGCCAGTTCTTCTGCTGTAGGAAGAATATCGGGTTCAGACTCTCCAATAGTCGGAGCCCGTGAATCGCCAGCCATCATGGTTGCAGACAGGCTGGAGATTGCTTCCGAATCTAAAGGGCGTTCAAGCTCAGGGAAAGATGACTCTGCCTGCGATGCCTGTTCAAGATCTTTGTTAACAGGTTGGCTGATAATCTTTATTGCAGGCAGTTGTGAGGGCGACTTCTCCGATGTTTTATCTCCAATCTCTTCTGAGGTTGTACCTATAGGTGGTTGGGTAGCCGAAAGGCTTTCTGCCTGAGGTTCATCTGTCCTTTCCATGGTTGTTAACAGAAGCGCCCCTGCCAGAAAGCAGGTAAGAATCAGGGCGATTAATATTAGTGTTTTTCTGTTCATAACAGTTTCCTCCTTCATAAGGTTGAACCTGTTGAGCTCATAGCTTTGGGATTAAGTGTAACTGGATATTTCTTAGCCAGGTCGGAAAGCAATGCCTGAAAATTCTTGCTGGCCTTTTGCTGGGCAATCACCCGGCTGGCTTCATAGCGAACTGTTTCTGTATCCGATTCCAGATAATGCTCAGATTTTCCTGTTACCAGAACAATAGCCCAGGATGGTCGTTTATTTTTCTGTTCCGGTAGTCGTGCAGGTTTGGATACGTTATTAGTGGTTTGTGCGAAAGCCATTCCTATGAGCCAGGAAGGGTGGTTGCTGGTCCGGCTTATTGTCTGCTTTTCCTGCTCTTTGGATGTGAAATATGTCAGAAGTTGCTGCTGAGTCATTCCGCTGAGTTTTTCATATTCCCTGTCGGCTTCTTCCTGGCTAAAGAGTATTACCTGGTAAGCATCAACTGAATTAATCGCCCGGAAGGTCTCTTTGTTGCGGGTGTAATATTCGAATACTTCTTCTTTGGTAACATCTTTCACCAACTGATCAAAAACAGGGTTGCTGCCGTGAAAGAAATCCCCCAATCCAACGCTTTTCATAACAATCTTACGCTGGCGCTGATCAGCGAGAACTTTCTTTATAGAGGAGAGGTCATCTTCTGAGAGACCAGAATGCAGTTGTGCCCAGTGAATAACAGATCGTCGATCCAGCATTTGTAAAATCTGTTTCTGTAAAAAGCGAACGTCGCCCTGATGCAGGCTGATACGGCCCTGAACATTCTGGCGCTGGTAAATATCGTGTAGACTGAGTGTTTGTGTGTCACCATCAGGAAAACGGTAATGAACCAGAGAGTGTTCTTTTAATTTGCTAAGTTCTTCTCCGACCAACTGATAAACGAAGGAGGAGTTTCCCAGCATACTTCTCAATGATGCTGAATCTGGAACTGTGCTGTTGGTAATAAATCCTTTTAGCCCGCCACTCTGTTGTTTTTGCCATTGGCTGTAACTGTTCTTGTATGAAGAGCGGAGTAAGCCCACAAGCTGGTCATTAACAGATACCGTGCGCTGGAAACCAACCTTGGTTTCAGGTTCTTTTATGCCTTCTTCTTTACTATGTAGGGCGAGCAGTCTGTTTTCTGTTATCCGTTTCAGAGTTGCTTGTGGTGAAGCAGAAAAGTTCTGAGTTTTGATACTTTTGTGAATCAGGTTGAATACGTTCGGCGAAATTGTTTCACTGTTAATGCTGACTACAGGATCGGGAGCTCGAGAAGCAAATCCAGCGACGGGCAATAGAACAAAGATCAGGGCAGCAATATTTATTTTTGTCATTAGAACACTGTCCAGGAACTGGAGAAAAGCAGGACTACTCACTTCCCTGCCTGATATTTTGTTAATTAGAAACGCAATGCTGCATGATTGAGAACATGAACAGCCATGGCAATAGCATGAGGTACCAGATTACGGGCTACCTGCTTACGATCTTCATGACTTGTGCTGCTCAAAACAACACTACCAGTGCTGTATGAGAGCGTGCCACCCTGAGTCAGGATTTCACGAATCTCCGGATTGCCTGGTACTGGTGGAGTAAAGGTTTGCAGGGCGTTTGCAACCAGGTCGAAATCGTTGAGATTTTCCTGATCGTAGTAGTCACGCACCCAACCTTCCCAGCCGCTGTGGTTTCTGTCCAGTGTCGTCCAGGTATGCATGGGCACCAGCAGGTCAGTTGTGTGCAAGGCAAAACCGAGAGTCTGTGCACTTGGCTGCTGCCAGAACTGGCTGTACCAGTATTGCCCCAGGTTATCGACAGGCTGGAACGGCATTGTCTCAAAGTCTTTGTACATCGACTTTGAAGACTGGCTTCCCTGACGGTAGTTAGCTTCTGTTACTCCATAGGAGTTGTATTCAGAATCTTCCATTCCCCACCAGCCGTCCATACCGCCGGGGCCATCATCAAGGTGATCGCCATCCAGCCAGGTAGCGGCAAGATTATCCATGGTGCCGCCAACAGTCAGCTTGTCATAGTTGTAACCACCGAAGTCGTTACCATGAGCATCCTGACCACGGCTCTGGTTCTGGAAGTGCCACCAGGAGGAATAGTTAGTAAATGCTGAACCCAGACCCCATACCGGAGCGCGAACACAGTCACCACTTACGTTGCCGCACAGATAGGTGTCTTCGAAGTCATCCACATCATAAGCAGCCTGTCCCATAACTTCTGCCATTTGTTCAACGGTATAGCCTGCAGCATTAGCTGCTGCCTTTAACCGGTTGAACTCAGTGGTTTCAGGGTTAGCTTTCATATAATTGACGGCGTCAATTACGATGCGCTTATGGGTTTCCTGTTTGAAGGCCTGACTTTCGGTAGCGACTGCCGCCAAAAGTGCGAAAGGCAATGCTTTGAGCAGCATGCCTTTCTTCCCCTGAGAAGGGAGTTTAGTCATAGCACGTGATCCTTTTATTGTTTAACGAGATTTGTCGTGCATTTATAAAAGCTGCCTATGGCAGCTTTATGACTATAGCGTGTTGGTTAAGACAGTTTTATTGCATATTTATTAATCAATAAAAGGCATTTCTGTCAGTTGCTTGATTGTCGGGGAAGTAAAACAAAAAGCTTGCCGCCGGCATTCTGGAAACCAGCTTTCAAAGCAGCATCGTCACCAGCCCCAAAGAAAATATCGGCTCTGGCATTCCCCTGAATAGCTGAGCCTACATCCTGTGCCACCATAGCTCGGGCGAACGGTGTTTCATCGTGAGTAAGTGTTGTGCTCAACCAGAGTGGTGTACCTAATGGGATGATACTGTCGTCCACAGCAGCGCTGTGTTCAGGAATCAAACGGGTTCCCTGGGCTCCTATTGGGCCAGGCTTTTCAAGTTCAGAGAAGAATATAAAGTCGGGGTTGGTGTACAAAACCTCATCCAGACGTTCCGGGTTATCATCCAGCCATTGTCGAATACTTTGCATAGAAACTTTATCCAGAAGTCCATTACGTTTCAGGTAGCGACCAATGGCAAAGTACTCCTGACCGTTCCGGCCAGAGATACGCACCTGAACATCTTCACCAGTATCAAGGCGCACAGTTCCAGAACCCTGGATTTGCAGGAAGAAACGATCAACCCGATCATCAATCCAGAAAAGAACGTCGTTATCATAATCACCCTGTTGCGCACGCTGGTTAATGCCTTCCCTATCATCATAAGGAACCATCCAGCCATTTCTTACTTTGGCGGCCAGCATACGGTTTGGGCGATCTTCATCAATTTTAACCAACCCGAAATCATTGGGATTAAAGCGAATCAGGTCGGAAGGAACATCGAGTAGTGGGGTAGAATAACGTTCTGACTTTGTACGGCTGCCGTGGAGCAACGGCGTGAAGTAGCCGGTAAACAACCCGTTTTCCCAAGGGGTTATCTGGTAAACCACGAACTCGTTTTCAAAGAACTCTGGTAACGCGTCATCTTCCAGTACGGGTAATGCTTCACAGAGGGAATGCCACTGTTCGTAAGTGCCAAAGCGCGGATCATCTGCGACATTACCTTCGCGCTGGCTATAAACGGTACAGCTTTCAATCAGGGCTGTTTTCAGGCCGGTAGCCTGTTGCTGGTTCCAGCCTTCTAACTGTTGGAAGTTTGAAGACTGAAAAATATAGTCAGGTTCTTTTGGCAGCCAGCTACAGCCGCTTATAAAGATTGCCAGAAAGGTAAGACTTAAAACCGCTTTACGAAAACAGGCGAGCTTCCAGAGCATATTTATTTTTCGCTATCGATTGATGTTTTCCGGTGATTACCGGATAAGCTTATCAGTCTTTTTCTTTGGTAGCTTCTTTAGCAAATAGCTCTGGGCGGAACAGGCTGCCTGAGACACGGTGATACTTATGGCCGTTAATCCAGTAAGTTCTGCTTTTGGTTAAAGGCTTCATCTGTAGAGGAGGTAACTCAGATTTTGCTTTTGGTTCTATTTTCTCGGAAGGTGTTTTAGGCCTTACCTGAGAAGTATGTCTGCAATATTTAATGAATTCTTGTTCTCTTGCATCAGCACCGTAGCTGAATAAGTCCATTGGTGGCTTCTCAGGTTCCTCAGGGACAAGATCTTTCATTGTTAATTCTTCTTTATCGCCTGTTTTAATATCTCTGAAACCGTTGTTTTGTATCTCCTCAGCTTTATCTGAGCCTTTATCTTCTGCGGAGAGTTGATGTAAACGATGAGCTAAGCCAAGAGTTGTAACCTTCATCAGGTTTTTTAAAGAGGACACTGTTTGCATAATATTTTGAGTGCAATTAGATGCTAATACAGATGGAACCATACTGAACGCCACGCATATAAGCAGACAAGAAACAGGATTTTGATAAGCCCATTCTAAATAGCCAAAGGCGGGATACTTCGTGCATAAGGTATCTACGGTTGTACATAAGGCTCCTATTGCTGGAGCAACTGAACTGTAGTGATACATGGCACACTTCGTAAAGGTGAAAAGAGCGATAGACCCGGGAGCCGCCCTCCAGGCAATATCTGCAACCTTTGAGAAAAAGGCATAAGTGCTTTTCGCGCAGGCAAGCCCAAATGAAAAGGCTTTTATTGATGTGATTGCGAAATCACGCAATTTTTTTGTGTAGGGGTAAAGGTTCGCGGCTCGCACACCAAGCGTTTTTTATACGCCATAACCTGTGCTGTTTTTTCCCCAATAACAGGGTCTGAGAACCCCTTGTTAATATATGCAACCAGTGCAGGATTAATATTTATGGAATCGGCTTTGCTATGTCTGGTAAGGCTCATTTTCACTCTGTTCCTTCAGTATTCCGAAAGTGATTAGACAGTGATCCCACTTGTTGTTCCTTAGGCTGGGGTAACCGGTGTGTTATGCTCACTGTCGATATGAGAAGGAAAATTTAGAGCCTTCATGATCTGTTCAGTACGATCTGACGTAGAAGGCAGAAAATAGAAAATGAAGGAGGGGAAGATGAGTATTTATGAGTTTTCAGCTGAAACAATAAAAGGCGAGACTGTTTCTTTGGAGCAGTATCGCGGAAAAGTCCTGGTCATTGTGAATACTGCCAGTAAGTGTGGGTTTACGCCTCAGTACAAAGCTCTGGAAACGATCTATAAAAAATACAAAGACCAGGGGCTGGAAATACTGGGCTTCCCTTGCGATCAGTTTGGGCATCAGGAGCCAGGCTCTGAAAATGAGATCAGCGAGTTCTGTGAAATTAATTTTGGCGTGACTTTCCCTCTGTTCAGTAAGGTGGATGTGAATGGAGATAACGCACATCCACTGTTTAACTACCTTAAAGAACAAGCTCCGGGGTTGTTGGGTTCTAAGGGGATTAAATGGAATTTCACAAAGTTTCTGGTGGATGCCGAGGGTAATGTTGTGCAGCGTTTTGCGCCAAAGGATGCTCCTGAAAAGCTGGTTAAACCAATGGCAAATTTGTTGACTGAGATTGCGTAAAGGTATGGCTCTTCGGAGCCACACCTAATTAGATATCAAAATGACTAATTAATCTTATCCACACCCTTCAGGCACTTCTATCTGAATGGCAGACTCAGGAATTTTACCAGTGGAAACCTCTGTAATATGAGTTTTACAGCTAGGCCATTTTAATTCCTGGATTACGCGATAAGTTTCCCCATTGCTGGGGATAAGGGTAATGAAGTTTGTACAGCTACGAGAGTAACTGTGACTATGGGTTGATACGCTGGAAAGAATATAAATAGTTTGATCTGGAGTTACTTTGACAATTTTCTCATCTGAAAAAAGCCCAAGATTTGCTGCCATCCCGTAACCCGGCTTACTCAGGCAACTTTCTTTATTAAAGATGGAGTAAAACTGGTTTGAGGGAGAAGGTAACTCATCAGATGCTATAAAATGTATGCGTGTACTGCTTTCTTCCGGAGGCACGAACCCCGCACACCCTGCTAGATACAAGACAACGGTAAGTAGATAGAGCTTGTTCATAAGGCGTTCCACCAGCTGATTTTTTTGTCGAGTTCTTCTAGCTCAGCTTCTTGTTTCGCGACCAGTTCTTCGTAGGATTTGATAAGCTTTGGATCACTGTTCTTCTCTTTCAACATCATGAGTAGTCGTTTGCTAACTCGCCATTGTTTCTTGATGCTGTTCCGTTGTTTTATAGCGATTGTTTCTTCTGATATTGGTTCATGAACCTTGCCATCCTTATAGCTTTCGGCGAGGGTAAACTCCATGTTCAACAAATCCCTTCTGGCCTTTTCTTCAGGGATTTGAGTGATTTTGTAAATGACTTCATTACTGAAACTGGATGGCTTTTGTCTGATGGTAAAAAAGTATGACTTTCCTGCTTCTGCGGATACTTTTGTTTGAAGACGATTACTGTCGTAATAGCTCCAACCATTTCCTGTCCAGAGGCTGACAGTATGCTCGCCAGGTTCAACTTGCTGCGCATGATATTCTCTGATGAATAAACCAGCTCGTTCTTTTCCGTCTACAAGGACCTTTGTCGGAACAGCTCCACCAGAGTAAGGGACTGTACGAAATGTGTATATCCAAGCGTGCTCTTTACTGGTGGGATCATCAACACTTTGGAATACAGGGCCGGTGGCACAACCAGAAAGTAATATGAGAGAGAACAGGCTAAGCAGAAGTTTTTTGTTCATTTATCAATTGAATTTATTAGTGATTTTTATTTTCAGGACAAAAAGAAAGAGGCTGTCATCAGCCTCTTTCTATACACGACGCTAAAAAGAAATTATTCGTCCTTCACAAGCTCCATAAGCTTGTAAGCAACTTCTTCACCAGCGTTTTGATTCTGGCCGGTAATTATACGACCATCAGCTACAACATGGTTAGAAAAAATATCAATCAGACTCCAGTCACTTTCAAAATCAGCCCCGGCCTTACGCAATTCATTTTCTGGATGTTGAGGTGTTTCCGTAACAAATAATTGACTGACCTGACGATCTGTCACTGCTGTCATTTTCAAACCATCTACCAACAGAGTGCCATCAGGCTTTCGAGCTTTCAGTAAACCGAGCGGCCCATGGCATACTCCACCAATCGCTTTGTTTTGTGCATAAGCTTGAGACATTTTTTCGCCGAGTACATCAGAGTAACCAAAGTCATAAGCTGCGCCCCATCCCCCGGACAGGAAAACAATGTCGTAATCATTGATATTTACGTCATCAATTTTCAGGGAATTATTGGCTTTGGCCTGAAACTCTTCGTCTTCCAAAAAGCGCTGGTCTGACTCTGCTTTAATAAACCAATAAAAAGACAATGGATCTACAGGAACCTTGCCGCCTTTAATGCTCGCAATATCTACATCCATACCGCCATCGAGAAACTGGTAATAGGGGCCGGTCATCTCAGAGGCGAATACGCCAGTAGCACTGCCATCTTTACCCAGTGTTGCCTGGCTGGTGGTAATTACCAAAGCCCGCTTTTCCTTAAGTGTTATTGGTGTTGCATCAAGTTCAGGATGTAACCCCATCCAGTTTAATGGAGTATTGGTTGCACAACCGGTAAGGAATATAAGGCTTGTTAAAGCCATCAAACGAGCTAAAAAAGCGAAGCGTGGCATTGCGTGCTCTCTATTGTAGGAATACTTCGAGAGCCACAATATCAAACGCAGATATTTATATCTTTGTCCCTGTCTTGAAGTTTTATGGCAAGGCTTTGTCATTGCACTTGGACAAATTCACTGATAGATCCTGTATCTCAAATCATCTTTGATAAGTACATGGATGAATCTTCAGGTGTTTTACAAATAGCGCTCTTGATAATCTATACCGGCTGATAACACCAACTCGATTAAAGGAATAATAAATATGCGTTGCCATGAAGTTGATTACGAAATTCGCGGGCATGATATGCAGCTGGTTGAAGTGGAACTGGATCCTCAGGAAACGGTAGTTGCAGAAGCCGGAGCAATGACCTTTATGGAAGAAGGCATTAACTTCGAAACCCGCATGGGCGATGGTTCTGAACCCGATCAGGGTTTTATGGGCAAGCTATTCTCTGCCGGTAAGCGTGCTCTGACGGGTGAGTCTGTATTCACAACACACTTTACCAATGAAGGCATGGGCAAAAAGCGTGTTGGCTTTGCTGCTCCTTACCCCGGTTCTATTGTTGCGCTGGATATGTCCAAGCTCGGTGAGCGGGTTGTATGCCAGAAAGACAGCTTTCTCTGTGCCGCTTTGGGAACCAGCATTAGCATAACCTTTAACCGCAAGCTGGGTGCCGGATTCTTTGGTGGAGAAGGATTTATTCTGCAGCAGCTGGAAGGCGATGGCATGGCATTTATTCATGCCGGAGGTACTGTCGTAGAGCGGGAACTGAATAATGAAACCCTGCGTCTGGATACCGGTTGCCTGGTAGGTTTCGCTGGTGATATTGAATACGACATTCAGCGCGCCGGAGGTTTGAAATCTATGGTGTTTGGAGGTGAAGGAATCTTTCTTGCCACCCTGAGTGGCCGGGGCAAAGTGTGGATTCAAAGCCTGCCATTCTCACGCCTTGCAGATCGTATTCTGGCTAACGCGCCCGTTGCGAGTGGCAGCCGAAAAGGTGAAGGTTCGGTGTTAGGGAATCTTGGCGATTTGATCGACGGAGATTAAGTCTCGTCATAAATTGCTTACCCCGGTTATTCTTTGTGCTTGCGAAATTCTCAGAATTCGCTGCCGGGGTAAGTGCACTTATTGTCGGTTTTAACTCTCTAACCTTTAGCCCCCACACTTGTTGATAAGCCAACCCGTAGCTACTTTTGGTTTGCCGATACAGGAGGCAAATCATGCGACTACTTCTGCTTACTGCTTCACTTATTTTTTCTTCTGTTTACTCTTATGCTGCAGCAGAAACAGCTCAAGAAAAGATGAATCGTTATCTGGAATACACTCACTCATACAACAAAAATGCGGGAGAACATCTCTTCCTGTTTCGCTCTACGGTTAATCCCGCAATCTTGTCGTCTTACGTTCTGGATGGTTTTGACAACCTGAAATTGTCAGCGGAGTATCTTGAAGAAAGCCTGAACCTGAATGGAGCATCGAGCGCCATAATTAAGAAAGAATTTCTTGATCTGTCAGAAAAAAGCTCAGCTTTTGAGGCGTTCTACAACATGCTCAAAACGTGGGGGGAGTCTAACTTTCCGGGGATGGTTGTGAAGCCAAAGGATTTTGACACTTTTCAGAGTTACCTGCAGCAGTCAGAACAGGCGCTGGAAACTCTAAAAGCCAGAGCCGCTGCAATAGAAAAGAAACTCTGAGTTGAGCACAGAGCTCAATCAGGTAAAGGCCGAAACAATGTTCTTTGTTTCGGCCTTTTAATATTAAGCCGCAACAGGAGGCTGTTCGGGCTCATTGGATATCTGGCGAACAATGGCCAGAACCATATCAGCTGAGTGAGTTGCAGCTGTATCCAGGAACTGTTCAAAGCTGACGTTGGACTCTTTTCCGGCAATATCAGACAAAGATCGAATAATCAGGAAAGGAATATCCATCTGATGGCAAACCTGCGCGATAGCAGCAGCTTCCATCTCAACGGCAGCAGAGTTCGGGAAACGCTCGCGGGTCTGTGCAACCCGGTCAGCACACTGCATAAAGGAATCACCAGTAAGAATCTGACCACGGTCAATCCGGTAGCTTGTGCCTGATTCAGCATTCATGTTGTTCAATGCAAGAACAGCTTGTCGAACCAGTTTCTCACAGGGGGTAAACGCCGCTGGTAACTGAGGAACCTGGCCGTACTCATAACCGAAGGCGGTGACATCCACATCGTGATGGCGCACTTCAGTAGAAATCACAACATCCCCAACATTCAGGGAACTGTCCAGACCACCGGCAGAACCGGTATTGAGAATGGCTGAAGGCTGAAAACGATCAATCAGAATGGTTGTGCCAATAGCGGCGTTAACCTTGCCAATGCCGCACTTCTGCAGAACCACGGGAATGCCATCCAGTTCACCTTCATAGAAGGTCATACCACCAAGAGACAACTCCTGTTTGTTTTGAAGCTGTTCGCGCAGCAGAGCGACTTCTTGATCCATTGCTCCAATAATGCCGATAGGCTTCTGTACACTGGTCACTGCTTAAGACCTATTCTAATATTGTATAATCTGGCGCATCCTACCAAGCAATACGACAGAGACCTATTACGGAAATTTCCTTATTGTTTTCTCTTCTGTTATAAGATTTTGTGAGAGCGTATAATTCCGACCCTTTGCCTATGTAGTCATAACTATTCAGTTCGGTTGAGTAGTGAAATTTGGAGCCGGAATATGCCTTTGCTAGATAGTTTCCGTGTAGATCATACCCGTATGCAGGCCCCTGCCGTACGAGTTGCTAAAACCATGCAAACCCCAGGTGGCGACACTATCACTGTGTTCGACCTGCGGTTCACCATCCCTAACCAGGACCTTCTCTCTGAGCGTGGTATTCATACCCTCGAACACCTGTTCGCTGGCTTTATGCGCGATCACTTAAATGGCAACGGTGTAGAGATTATCGATATCTCTCCCATGGGCTGTCGTACAGGTTTCTATATGAGCCTGATTGGAACACCAGAGGAGCAGCGTGTTGCTAATGCATGGAAAGCTGCCATGGGTGACGTACTGAATGTTGCCGGTGAGAAAGAAATCCCAGAGCTGAACGAATACCAGTGCGGTACTTACACTCTGCACTCACTGGAAGATGCCAAGAAGATTGCCCAGCAGGTACTGGACAGTGGTATTGGTGTGAACTCCAATGAAGAGCTGACTTTGAGTGATGAGTTTCTGGTTGGGCAGAAGTAAGAAGGCTTTGTTCTATAAGTCACTTCGCACTTGGTAGAACTACCTTGTAGTGAGGGGGGAGGAGCATTGTGCATGTTAACCTGCTCCGATCCCTTTGCGGTGGTGAAGGATTTATCCTGCAGCAGCTGGAAGGCTATGGTATGGCTTTATTCATGCCGACTGTACTGTTGTTGAGCGGCAACTAAACGATGAAACCCTGCGTTTGGACACCGGCTGTCTGGTAAGTTTCTCTGATGACATTAAATATGACATGCAGCGTGCCGGAGGTCTGAAAGCTATGGTATTTGGTGACGGAGGCACTTTTGAGTGGTCGTGGCAAAGCTGGATGTTTTGACAGTTTCCAAAGTTATCAACAGCAGTTGGAGTAAGTTTTCTTTTCTTTAAAAGCGAAGGCTGTAGTAATGTAGAAGAAACTTTAGAGAGCCAAACTGTTCCTATGTTTCGCTCTCTAGAGTCGTGGGGCGGTTATCCAAATGGCTTATTTAAACGTGAGTTACTTCTCAGAATAATTGAGAACGCCCTCTAGGATTATTAACTCTTTTACTTACTATTTATTCTAACCCGATTTTTTTTAAGATATCGGGATTGGTAAAAATTGACTTCATAGTAGAGTTAAGGCTCGTGATACCTTGTTGCTCCAGACGCAAGGTTTCCTTTTCACAGATTTCACTGTAGTCATTCCTGAATTTAGACTCGAGCATGAGTTTGTGAAGGAGAGCGTTCTGATCAGAAGTCAGGCAGGAGGTTATAGCCTTCTGGATATCAGACTCCTCTGGATCAGCAAGGCTGGTATCAAACATACCACTGCTCTTGTAAACTCTGGCGCGTTCAACGGGATCCTGAGCCTGACTCATGCAGTGCGGGCGCCAAGGGTAGCATCTATCGTATGGGTGGCTTCTGGATCGATGCGTGTGCAGAGAAATATCCCTATGACAAATTTTACACCCTTCTCTGGCCGACGGGTACGAACTCATTTGTTCAGCGATACAGCGTGAATGGTAAAAATGCCCGCAGCAGAGTTGTTGAACAATCTGACATCTGCGTAAGCCTTTATGGCAGTAGGCGCATTCCTGCGCAGGCTTTTGGTTTTCCATTTGGATGCGGCCATTTTTTCTGACCGGTATTTTAGAAACAAATTCTGAATTAAACATTGCAACCTCCCTTTATGCGCAGTGTTCATAGAAACTAAGCTATGAAAATAAAATAGAAAGATACATGACAACCCAGTTAGTGTTCCTAACACTGTAAGAGGGATTAGCAGAGGCTCTAATGTTATGCTCTGCCCTTTTTATTAACCGCCATTAAATTCTTCTACAGGAGATGATAATGAATCATCTGTGAGGCAATTAAAAAGAAAGGAGTCAGGTCTTGCACCGTGCATAACTTAAACTGCAGTCTATTTGTAATCTCTTTCTGTAAAGTAGGCAGAGATTACTTATAAGCAGGCTGTTACGCTTAGAGCATGCTGGTGCACTGTATCATGTCACTTCTCGAGGGAATGAGCGAAAAGCAGTTTTCCGAGAGGAATGTGATTTTTCCCTGTTTCTTGAAGTGCTGAGCGATGTGTGTTCAGTGTAACTGGGTGATCCATGCTTGGTGCTTTATGACAAACCATTGAGACGCCTGAAGCCAACCTGTCGACAGGTATGCGTCAGTTAAATGGTGTTTACAGTTTTCGATTTAATCACCAGCACAACCGAGTGGGGCGTCTGTTGCAGCTTTCTAAGAGCCGGCAACAAGCTATCGATTGTTTTCAAGCACTTGTTGCAGCCAGTGTTGGACAGGATATCTGGAAAGACTTGCATCAACAGGTGTTCTTGGGAAGCGACCTCTTCATTGAACGACAACAGGCTATTTTAGAAGAGCAGGGTAAACCTCTCTCTGAAGTTCCCCCAGCCAAGCACGCCCTTCCGCAAAACCCTTGTCCTTTTATGAGCAAGACTCTATCGCACGTGATGAAGCCATTGTCAGCGCCTGGCTTCCATGAAAGCGATAGCGGACTATTTTTGTGTCCATAACTCAACGGTTAGCAGAATTGTTGCACGATGCAATACCTGACCCCGTCTTTACTTTTACTCCCTAGAAGAACAAAAAGACTCCTGTTTGCTTTGTCTTTGCTAGCAAAATTGACTTCTTAAACTCCTGTATTTTAGGAGTATCTGGATACTTTTCTTGGAAGTTTTCTACAATCCTCAATGCCTCTTCCAATTTATTAAAAGAGATGATCTCGTCCTCGTAACTATCAATCATGAGTTTTAATTCTCTATTCAGATCATCAAAAAGACCCTTTTCCTCAAGAGTCTTATATTCTATTTCGGCTAGCGAAAACTCGAACAGGTCTCCCTCTCTAGATTCATTATGATCTAGCCTCTTCATTGCAGACTCTGTTAGAGGAACAGTAATTACTTTCATATTTCTGATCACTCGATATTGAAATGAGTAACTTGGTTATACTCACCTTGAGTACGCCCAGATTTCTTCCCATTTTCTAGCGTTTTATTATTAGGTACTGTGCCATCCAAGTCTAAGTATGCTCTTTTACCAGAAATACTTGGGTCGTATATACGAAAATAGTTACCATTAAGGTCTTGCACAACTTGTACACCATTGTCCGGGTTGGTGTATATTTTTTTCCCTTTTGGAGTGATCGTTATATTTGGAGATGTGCCAGCAAATTTTTCAATTGCCGTATTCAAGTTAGCAGTTGGCCAGTTTTGGCTATACTTCCCAGCACGTTTTGCGCCACCAGAGCTAGAGCTGCTGTTTTCCTTAACGCTCCAATCAACTTTTTGTGAAGCCTCATCATCCGTCTTAGCACTTGTCGAATTCGGATTAGCCGGAGCCTTGTTATCGGCAACTTTGTTACCATTTACCGCCTTCTTCACACCACCAAAAGAAAGGGGTCAGGTCTTGCACCGTGCATAACTTGGACTGCAGTCTACTTTTAATCTCTTTCTGTAGAGTAGGCAGAGATTACTTTTGAGCAGGCCGTTACGCTTAGAATATGCTGGTGCACTGTATCATGTCACTTCCCGAGGGAATGAGCGAAAAGCAATTTTCCGAGAGGAATGTGATTTTTCCCTGTTTCTTGAAGTGCTGAGCGATGTGTGTGTTCAGTGTAACTGGGTGATCCATGCCTGGTGCTTAATGACAAACCATTACCACCTCATAGTCGAGACGCCTGAAGCCAACCTGTCGGCAGGTATGCGCCAGTTAAACGGTGTTTACAGTCTTCGATTTAATCACCAGCACAACCGAGTGGGGCATCTGTTTCAGGGGCGTTACAAAAGTATTCTGGTTGATAAATCCGCTTATCTCTTGGAACTCAGCCGATATGTAGTATTAAACCCGGTGCGTGCACGAATGGTAGGCTCAGCTGATGAGTGGAAGTGGAGCAGCTATCTGTATACTCTTGGCGTTCATCATTCTCCTCCTTGGTTAGCCACTGACGCTATGCTGTTGCAGTTTTCCACGCATCGACAGCAAGCTATTGATCGCTTTCAAGCATTTGTTGTAGGCGGTGTTGGGCAAAACGTTTGGAAAGACTTGCGTCAACAAGTGTTTTTGGGAAATGATCACTTTATTGAACGGCAACAGGCTATTTTACAAGAGCAGGGGGCACCTCTATCTGAAGTTCCCCATACCCAAACACGCCCTTCTGCTAAACCCTTATCCTTTTACGAACAAAAGTCTGTTACTCGTAATGAAGCCATTGTCAGTGCCTGGCAATCCGGTGGTTACTCAATGAAAGCCATAGCAGACTATTTCGGTGTACATTACTCAACAGTCAGCAGAGTGGTTGCACGATGCAAGACCTGACCCCGCCTTTTGTGACCCCGCCTTTTGGTCCTGAATGTTGCCGGTGAGAAGGAAATCCCAGAGCTGAACGAATACCAGTGCGGCACTTACACCCTGCACTCACTGGAAGATGCCAAGAAGATTGCCCAGCAGGTACTGGACAGTGGTATTGGTGTGAACTCCAATGAAGAACTGACTTTGAGTGATGAGTTTCTGGTTGGGCAGAAGTAAGAAGGCTTTGCTCTCAGCTCATACCTGAAAAATAAAAAGCAGGGTTATTTGAACCCTGCTTTTTATTCTATAAGTCACTTCGCACCCAGTAGGGCGCTTTGTGGTGAGGGTAGAGTATTGCTGTACATGCTAATCTACTTCGCCCCCTTTATGCTTTCTTTTTTAATCTTTCATCAATAAATGCTGCCAAATTATCTAGATCATCAAATGCCTTCTGGTTAAGGTTTATTTCATATGTTTTATTTGAAGATGTGTCCTTTGCTTTTATAAATTCAGGTGCAACAACCCAATTATTACCCTTCAAATGCATACGCTCTTGCTCAAAAACAACCCACCTGAAATTACCCCTAAACTTTTCTATGAGCGAAAAAATAAATTTCAATTCTTTACAGTTGTTATCTTTTAATCGAAACGCCAAGAATGGCGGGAATAATGGCTCACTAACCGTGAGCCATTCCCCTTTTTCCCATACGGAGGGATAACGAGGTTGGTACTTGCGCCAGACCATGCGACCACAATACTTTTCAATCATTTCTAGCACTTTCAAACTGGTATCACGGTCTTCCACTTTAGAGTCCCTCAGGGGTATTAGAAATAACCACACCGTCAGGGTTTATCTTCTTCATATGTTGTTCCCAGTCACCTTTAGGAATTGGTGAACTAGATAGACGAGGGTCATAAATGTAGCGCCCATCTGAGTATACTTGGTGATAAAATTGTCCACCAACGTTTTGCCCCTCTTCGAATACATTCAGTTCACCAGTCTTACGAGGGCGTACTTCAAGAATCTTCCCTTTTTCCCCTGCTATATCAAATAATTTTGCAGCTATATCTGAACAATCAGTGCCGGTACAAATAGGCATATTATTCATAGCATGCACCAATGATTCATTTGGCGGGAAATCTACATTTGGTTTTCTGACTGGCCGATCTAAACCTGGTAACACGAATGTGTTATCTGTGTCGATTATTTCGTCAGTATTTACATTTCCATCAAGTTTCTTCAAATCATTGTTGTACTTGGCTGTAGCCTCAGCTAGAGGGTCAGCCTCATATTTCGCCAATACCTCTGCAGGGGGGAGCACGCCCCTATCAATAGCCTTCAGCTGATTATCAATCTTGAGAAGATCGCTTATTGGTGCTGGAACAACTCTTCCCAGACTTTTGTACAAGTCTAGAAACTTTGCCACTTTACCAGCAGAAAAGAGAACATCCAGAACATCTGGCTCAAGTAACTCACCTACTGTAGCTGCTCCCTGCTTGACTGTTTCTGTCGTGCTCAGCAGCTCTTTCTTGTATTCTGCATAAGCCACCCCTAACACACGATCTTGAAGTGCCTGCGCTTCTATTGCCCTTAATGCTTTGAGTGCAGCATCAGCTCTATCCGCTTTAAGCTGATTTTTGTGTTGTTCAATTTGGCTTAGCTCTGTGTACACTGCCAGCAGAGCGGGGTCATTGGAAAGCTGATCAATAAATTCTCTCTGCTTTTCCAGTTCCTGCTGTTGGGATTGCTCCGCAGCTTGATTAGCTTCAGCATAATGGTCATCTACTTTAAATATACGGCTGAAAACAGTCGCATTATTAGCTATGAATTCTACGGCTGCGGGGTTGAGACCTGTTGCATCAAAAGTTTGTCCGATCAGCTCTACATGCTGAGCAGCCATAGCTTTTAACACTTCAATTAGGTCATCTTCTTCTACACCCTCGGGTAGTTCATCCTCAAAAACAAATCTGATCTTTCCTCTTGCATCCCTTTCATGGAAGTAATGGTTAAACTCTGCCAGGCTTTCACCAAGCATGGCTGCAATATTGGCATCATTAGCTTCACCGGTCGTTAATGCTGCAACTGTGGCGCCTATCAATCCTGCTACTTGAATACGAAGCTGCGGTTCTTCAATCTCGGCAAGAACATTGGAGAGCAACTCCAGTGTTGCGCCGGTGGCAGCTCCAGCAGCAAAATTACCTCCTGCTAGTTCTGCCAGTGTTCCGCTTACTGCTGCATGAATAGCAGCCTTAACGGGATTTCCGTCCTCCAGTACTCCCTGGCTAAAATCGCCAACTTCTTTGTTGGCTGCCTGCGCCAGTACTTGCACCAGACCGCTTTGGAGATTGGCAGCAAGGTTATCTCCCAAACTTCCGCCGTTAATGGCTGTATCCACACCGGCACGAATAACAGTCTGTTTTGCAAGGTGCTCCAGCTGATCCAGCCCCTTGGCAGTTTTCACATTGACCTGGAACTTATCCATCAGTCCTGCGGTGACCATTGCCGTGGCAATGCTTTTTAGAGAGTCACTCGAGCCCAGCTCTTTAAATACAGCACCTAAATCACCTTTGTTGTTGATGGTGCTGATCGTGGCTTGTGAAGCCAGAGCGGTATAACCTGCCTGCATGGCTGTAGCAGCAGGTCCGGTAAATTTGATTGAGGCAAACCCTTGAGGGCCTGTAGCAATAGCTACAGCGATAGCAATTACAACAGCGGCAGCAGGTGCCAGCCCCTCACTCTCATAATCCCACTGGTCATGAATTTCCTGTACACGGTTCCAGTCAACCCGAGGGTCATTCTCCAGCTGAGCCATCCAGGCCAGTTCCGGGTTTTGCGACAGCTGTTTAACGCTTTCTTTCAGGGTTAATCCTTCAATACCCTTAAAGTCCGCTTCAATACGCTGGGCGGCAATGGTCAGCTCTGGTGTGATGATCTCGGTATGAACAACCGTTTCATCGGTGCGGCCTTCACCGCTGGATTTCTGCCAGACTGTGCCAACCTTGGATTTGTGCTCTTCGTACTTTTCACTGTTCTTGGCCGAGCCAAGGGTCACGGTACCTTCGGCTTCAAGATGAACCGCTTCTTCCCCTTCCAGGCGGCTGGCACGTACCAGAATGTCTTCGCCAGATTGTACTGTGAGGGTTTCACCGGAACTGAGCTGGCTCTTGTTCTGTTCTACCGAGCTGGCATCAATGCTGTGGCTTTCCTTCCGCCCAAGAGACTTTTTGGATTTCTTCTTGTAGCTGAACTCTGCAGAGTCCTGTACGGAGACAATGGCCACACCGTTTTCCGCCTGCAGCGTTAAGTCACCTTCGGCGTCTATCTGACTGCCCTGTACAGCGGCAATATTTCCGGCATTGAGGTTGGCATCACCACCCACTTCAATAGAGCTGCCGTCATGCCAGATCTTGTCATTCAGTGAATGACCTTTCTTGCCTGCACCACCACTGCGGGCACGCAGTTCATCACTGGAGATGATCAGGTTCTCACCGGCAACAGCGGTCAGGCTGTCAGTCGTTCTTACCTGTGCAGCCGTAACTTCAATATCGTTGCCAGCATTGAGGGTCAGCTCATCTGCCGTAATCAGGGCAGTATCGCCTTTTTCGGTGCTGATCTGGGCACTGGCACCACGGAACTGTTCTTCGCTATGGGTTTGAACAATGGCCGTTTCATGCACAATATTGCCGGTTATGGCATCCAGCTGAACCCGGCCACCATCCACATGGCCACCCCGGTTCACAATGTTGCCAGCGGCAGTGGCCTGCAGAGTCTCAATTCCCTGCAGGGTACCGGTATTCAACAGATTGTGGCCGGCATTTGTGATCAGGTTTTCTGAGGCACGAATCCCTCCACTGTTGTTGAGAGTGCCGTCAGTCGTGAGTTCAACATCGTTACCACCTATCAGCGCACCGTCGTGTTGCAGGGTGCGGTTCTCGCCAGCCAGATAAAGCACTGGTACCAGAACATTCTCACCATTCACTGGCTGCTCAACCAACCAAACGATATCTGTCGTTAATTGTTTGGCCTGTTCAGCAGAGAGAGCGACACCAAGGCTTAGCTGCAGATCCTGGTGAACATCAGCAGCATTGTTCATCAGCCACTGGAACTGCTCTGTGTCGTTAGAGAACTCAGGTTGCAGAAAACGATTACCCGTTGCCTGGGCCACCAGGTCACGAACCAGCCGGGTTTCGTACACCCCATCACCCAAACGGGTTTGCAGGCTGTCGACTTCAATACCCAGCTGTTTCACCAGATTGTCAGTACTGGTAAAGAGGCCTGATTCTACGAGAACCTGGTTGCTGGCAATAACGTAGTTATGATTGGGGTTAAGAGCCGGGCGGAAACTGCCGTAACGGCTTTCAGGTAGTTCAAAACCAGGAGTAGCGAGAGGATTAAAGGCATTGCCAATAGCACCGTTCAGTGTGATGTCGGTGCCGTGTTTCTGGGGCGAAGCCAGAGCCTGGGTTGCGACAGTGGCGAGAGCCTTTTCATGAGCCTGGCGGGTGTTGTCCAGGGAGCTGGCAAAAGGGTTCGCAGTATTGCCCTGCAACACCTGGCCTTTAGGATTGGTCAGTACGTTTCTGGCCGTAATCTGTGGAGCATCACTATTCTGGCCGATGTTAATGTTATCAATGCGGTCTGTGAAACTGCCGCTGAGAGTGCCTCCAGCCTTAATAAGGCCTGGTGCTTCAACCAGGGGGATATACGATTTAATCTTGCTGTCTTCAGACCACCACCAGCTGTATAAAGTGGAAGGGACAGTGCCGTTGTGTACCCGGTAAACTTTTTCGTCACCCGTCGTTATGCACCAGGTACATTCTACTTTTGCGTTGTTGTAGTTTTGTACTTGTCCATAAGTTCCATCGAAAGTGCCGTCTGTCATACGCCCTGAACGGCTTTCTGTTTCAACCACTTCACCGCTGGAAAAGCCCAGGTTCGTGAGCTGCGAGCCGGTGAGGGTAATGTCTCCTCCCGCAAGAATATGACTGTATTTGTTTTCTAAGTGCCCGGTATCAATAACCAGGTCCTGGCTGGCAAGAATTTGAGCGGCAGGTGAGTCTTTTGTTATTACATCAGAAGTGAAACGGGTGATTATCACGTGGCCGGTATAGTTATCACCGCTGCAATCCGAGCAGCGGAGATCGATAGGAGCCGTTGTCTGGAAGACCTGATGAGCAAACTCATCTTTGGTGTTCAGCAGGTTTGCTGCATAAATTCCTATGCCACCATTAAAAGCTTCAATGCTACCTGAACGATTGGAAAGCTTACCGCCTTTTGCTAAATCGGCATTCAGGGCATAAGTAAAGTTGTTACCGGCAAACAGGCTGCCACGGTTGTTAAGGAACTCACCAGCGCTGAAGTAATTGAGGTTATGCCCAGCAAACACCAGGGAAGAGTTCTGGCTATTACCAGAAAGGTTGAGAGTTAGATCTTGATTGGCAGCTAAGGTGTAATCATTCAATAAGGTGCTGGCGGAGATGTTCGCATTTCCAGATGTGATCAAAGCTCTGTTGGTTAAATCACCGGTCAGGTTAACGGAGAGATTTCCGCCACTGGAAAGTGTTGCATCGTAATTATTTAACAGCGACTGTGCCGTAATGGTGATATTGCCAAGAGTAGATATGGTGCCACGGTTATTAAGCTGGTTGGCAACATCAAACGTCCAGTCATTGTTAGCTTTCAGGGTGCCGTCATTCACAAAGTTCCCGAAGCTACGAATTGTAACTCCATTCGTTGCGCCCAGGCTGTCATCGCTGTATTGCCTGAGTCGGTTCAGAGTAAGGTTCAGCGTATCATCAGCTTCAAAAATGCCGCTGCGATTATCCAGAAAGTTGGCGCTCAAGATGCCTTTATTCTCTGACCAGATGCGGCCAGATTCATTTTTCAATGTATCAGTGACTGTAAGTGTCAGCTGGTCACCAAAACTCCTAATTTCACCATTTGCGTTATCAATGTTAAGAGCTGTCAGAGACATCAGCTGACTGTTTATTGTCCCTGAGTTTATTAACGTGTCAGTGGTAATGGATGTGTTGCTGTTGCTCAGCCAGTCTCCATGATTTGAGAAAGCCAGAGTTGGCGTTGCTGTCAGCCACCCTGTTCCGTAATGCAGGACGTTTCCGTAGTTTTCAATTGTTGAAGCATGGAATGATAACGCTTCGGCGTTGCTTGAGATGGTGCCATCATTGCGGAGGAAACCGGCTCGAATAGTCTGGTTACTGTTACCAAATTGGGTCAGGCTTCCAGCGTTTATAATAAGATTTTTTGTCAGATCAATAATCAGATTGTTTGCGCCAATATTTGCAAAACTGGTTAATGATCCATTCCCTTTTAAACGCAGGGAGTTTGCAGAAACATTCCCACCTTGTAACTCCCAGCTAATGATATTGTCAGCTGCAAGCAGGCCATTACTGATCAGGTTGATATCACCATGCAGCTCGTTGATATCAAGAGTGAAAGTGCCCGCTCCGCTGTGCTCAATGCCACGTTCACTGCCAATAGCAGAGGGGCTTTTAATCAACAGGTCATGGTTATTGGTAGCGATCAGGCCATTAACCAGAGAAAAGTAGTCTGTTGCAATAACCTGGCTGCTGCCGGTTTGAGCCAGTGAGCGCAGCGAACCATAATCTCCCAAAAAGGTGCCAACAGAGATATCAAAATGGTTTTGAATATCAGTGTCAGCGCCATGGAAGAATGTCATGCCAGGCATATTGACGATAAGATCGGAAGCCTTAATGCTGCCACCGAGAATGTCTGCCCCAACACCTGTAAACGACAGACTGCCCGCAGCTTGCAGGGTGCCAGAACGCTCTTGATAGTAGCGCCCCCTGTTAAAACTGATATTGCCCTGGCTACCTATCTGGTAGAAGTTATCTACCCCGCGCCCGCCAAGTGTGAATGTGCCACTACCGTTATGATTCAATAAGCCGTGGTTAGCAAAATAACTGGCGGAGATTTCACTGTTCTTGGCGTTGGTTAGAAACTGACTTTCTTGCTCATTGAAATCACCATTCAAGAAACTGTCGGTGATGAGGATGACCTGGTCCTCTTCACCAAACTGTACCAGGCTGCCATTATTGTTATAGAGATTGAATGCCTGGATGTTGAGGTGATCACCTTCAATTCGGCCATCCCTGTTGTTCAGGTCTGCATTAAGTATGTAATGGCTTGATCCAGATGAGATAAACCCACCGATATTGCTGAGTGATTCAGCATTGACGATCAGATCGACGTTACTAATGAGGCGACCAGAGTCGTTGTTCCAGCCTTTGGCATTCAGCGAAAACAGGCCAGCACCAGCGTGACGTACAATACCGCTATTATTAATCAGGCTTTCACGATCTGTACTGGCTGATGTATTAAAGGTTAACTGGTTATTATTGGTTTCAATCAGACCATTGCTGTTATTGATCTGTTTGGCTGTGATAGTGGAATGCAAATCATCCTGCCCAAGAGAACGCAGCAGGCTGTTATCTGAACTGTTGTCAAACAATCCGCTTAGATTCAGGTTAAAGAAGGATGCACTTTCCAGCAGGCCTGCACGGTTATCCAAAGATCCGCCAGACAAAGTTAAACCACCAGCTCCTGCAAGAATCTGCCCCTGACTGTTTGTGGTTGTATTGCTGTTGATAGTCAGAGTATTCGCAACAATGCGACCAGAACTATTATCCAGGGCATCTGATTGAATAGATGCACTGTCAGCAATAAGTACCCCGTTTTGATTATCGAGTGTGCTACTGGCTGCAATATCTAAATGACCCAGAGCAGCCTGGATCTGACCATTGCTGGTCAGGCTGTCTGTAGAAAGGGTAAGGTTGCCACTGGTGCTGCTGATAACTCCGGTCAGCTCACCATTATTGTTGTTGGTCAGAGTATCGGAGGCAGTTAACTGCAGATTACCTTCGGCATCAATCAAACCACCGGTGTTATTTATATTGGCGGCAGAAACTGTCAGGACGTTATCGGAAAGTAGCCTGGCGTTCTGGTTGTCCAGCTCACCTGTGTTGATCGTGACACTATCAGTGCCAAGAATAGTACCGTTGTTACTTAAGCTATCGCTATCAATAATTAGCTTACCATTGGTGTTCACTTGTCCTTGCTCATTCACCCCCGCAAGCAGGCTGCCGTCTTGTTGTAAGTGGCCAGTTTGAATGGAAATATCATTTCCTGCAGAGGTAATGGCTGCTATCGCAAGATCGGCACCATTGGTATCAATCGTCAGCTGGTTCAGTGCGTGAATATCTCCTGCCAGTGCTATATCGCCAGTACTGGACAATGAGATGTTATTTGCTGAGGCTGTTGTTAGAGCTAGGTTGCCGTTTATATCCAGAGCAAGATCGCCACTTCTGGTCGCAATATCGCCGAGAGAGCGCACACCAACACCGTCTTCCGTGCCGATAAGTTGGATCGTGTTAGCATACATACTGCCTAGTGCAGAAGCATCTAGAGCGAAAGCTGGGGTTGGGGATTGATCGGGTTGTTTTGCTGTTGCAGTGAGTGAACCAAAATCAACAGTATTTCGACCGGTGATTATGTTCAGTGACTGGGCATTAAGTTCTGCATTGAGGGTGAGGGCACGAGTAATAATATCAAACTGATCTATATTGCTGGCGTTGAGCCCCAGGCCTTCAATAGCAATTGCGCCACCATCAACATCCAGCTGAGTTAATGCGCCGCTTTCAATAATGGGAGTGCCGGTTGTGAGAGTGGCACGGGGAGTGTTGATAAAGCCGCAGCCATTACAGGTAATTCCATAAGGGTTGGCAACTACAACACCAGCCTGTTGACCAAAGACCTCTGTATAACCTTGCAGAACACTGGGGTTGGTTCCGGTCACTTCATTAAGAATCAGGCTGGCACTGATACCATTCAGATTGTTATTGGCATTCAGCGTACCGGCTAATTCAGAAACTCCGGAGCCGGTAGCCAGGTTGTTGAGAATAACGCCTGCAGATTCAACGTTATAATCAGTAAACCGGTTATGAGATAAACCGCTATTCGAAGGTGTAGCGATATTAATAACCGGTACACCATTACTGGCTTGAGAGACTGTTGTGTTGTTTGACTGGGCATCAATAACAATGCCTGCGGCCAGCACCGGGTTGACTGTTAAAAGGTAAATCAGAACAGAGGCAGTTAAACGACCGGTATTTCTGGTTATGTCCATATAGCGTGTGCTCCCGGGTATCCAGAAGTTTGTTGTATTTGTTATTGGTGCAGTGCTTTAGCAGATTTAAATTTTCAGACTGAACTGAAACCAGACAGGGCGCTCTTTCTTGGTAATTGCGCCAGGCCGACTTAAGGATTCTGCAAAGGTAACTGAGGCACTCAAGTGCTTTCCGCTGATAGCTGCTGCCACAGCACGACTGGTCATACGACCATGGAGTGTCGGGTTATACTCGCCACCATGAATCACGCCTGCATCGTATGCTGCCGTTAAAGTGAGGTTCTGGAAAAACTTGTTAACTGCTGGGAGAGTGACAGGGGATACCCAGCTCAGCTCGTTACGCCAGTAACCTCCACTATCACCGCTGAGAGACTGATCCCGGAAGCCGCGAACCGACCCCAGGCCCCCAATACTGAACCGGACTGGGCCATAGAGAACATCATGGCTCCACTGGCCGGTGGCTAGAGATGAGAAACGGAAGTCTTGTTTTTTCAGGGTAAAGGGGCGGAGGTAAGATAATGTTGCCGTATATTTACTGAACTGGCCTCTGGGCTGACCAGAGACCGGGTGGTGATCTTTCTGGGCTCCGAAAATTGTACTGCCTTTTTGAAAACCTAAGTCCGTATTCAGCAGCCCACCCCACAGCTGGCGGCCGTGGTTCAGGCCAAAGGTGAATTCAGAAATTTTGTGGCTGCTGATTGTGAGCAAAGTGTCATCAAAAAAGTTGCGGGAACGGATATGGCGGATACCACCATTGAGAGCTGTTTTGCTGACCTGATCACGGTGTATAACCCGATTAATATTCAATGTGTGGGTTCGGGTGTTACCAGAGAGGCGGAATGTGTTGGCTGAAATTGAACGACGGCTTTCGTAGTCGCTGTAACTAAAGTTATAGGAAAAATCCCAATAACCATAAGGCAGGCGGTATTGAACACTGGCATTGCGGGATTGCCTGTAGCGATCGCTGACAGCATCTTTGGATAAATTGACAGTGATTTGATCAGCGAGTCCAAAAGGATTGTCCCATTGGGCAACACTATTCCATTTGCGATCACCAGAGGTTTCATCGCCATTATTATGTTTGCCAAGTGACAGGCGCCAGGGTTTGGACGAATTATTACTGATCTGGGCTATAGATTCCCCAGACTTTTCACCTGGAGTCAGTTTTAATTGAGCTGCAAAAGAGGGAAGGCGGTTAAGTTGATCAATACCTTGTTCAAGGTCACGCAGATTAAGGTAGCCGTCAGCTCGTGCAGGGAATGTAAAGTGTAAAGTGGTAGAAGTGATACTACCTTCTTGCATAGGTTTAAGGTGGGAGAGCTTACCTTCTACAACCAGAATGGATAGCGTGCCGCTACTCAGGTTTTGTTCAGGTACGTAAGCCCGAGTGGTGATAAAACCTTTTTCAATATACCGGTTAGTAATGCTGCGGATCAGTTGATTAATCTCATTGATACCTACACATGAGTTAATCAAAGGTGCTGTTAAAGATGAACGCTCTTGATCACTCAGCAGAGTGACTCCCTGAAGTTCAATACTGGAAATCTCAAAGCACTGGGCACTTGTTGAAGTTTCAGGCTGTGGCTTTGGGCTTGTAGATGGCAGGTTTTGTAGCTCTTTGAGCTTTTCAGCCTGATCTAAAAGCAGCTGTTCTTGCCGTTGGCGCGAAAGCTCTCGATCCCCTGCAGTGGAAGGAGTGTCGATTGCAAATGTTATTGATGAGAAGCAAATAGAAAGTGCAGAAATGCACCATACCCTTAGCGCCAGCAACATCCTTATACCTACTGGATTTAGTATTTATTGTTGTGTTTTTCGTGTTTTTCAGTAAAAGCGTGCGAAGTAGATCACATTGACGGGAATAAATGCAATCTCTTAGGTCTGATTTTTCGGATGAAAAGGGGGCAGAAAAACGGCCTCAGAGAGGCCGAGTATAAAAACGACGGTTTTAGACTGGCATTTCAGAAGCTGCAGGGTGCGCGTTGGCCTGATTAGCAACTTCCTGATCGATAAAGTACAGACCCTTACCTTCTGCACCAATCATCTTGATCTTGTCCAGAATAGAAGTGAACAACTTCTCTTCTTCGTGCTGCTCGGAAACGTACCACTGCAGGAAGTTAAATGTTGAGTAGTCTTTACCGGTAAATGCAATATCAACCAACTCGTTGATCTTACTGGTTACCAGCCGTTCATGATCGAGAATCTGGGTAAACACATCTTCAATGCCAGCAAATTCACACTGTGGTGCCTGAATGGTTCCAATCACAGCCATGGCGCCAGTTTCATTTACGTAATTGAACAGGCGATTCATGTGTTCCATTTCTTCATTCGCGTGAGCACGCAGAAAACGTGCGCAGCCATCCAGACCTTTGTTTTCACACCAGGAACTCATCTGCAGGTAAATATTGGAAGAGTAGAACTCCAGATTAATCTGGTCGTTCAGGCTCTTGATCATCTGTTCGCTCAACATTGGTTTAAATCCTCAAAAAAATTCTGCCGTAGTGTGCTTTTAGATAGTTCGGTTTGCACTGACCTGTGTCGTATTTTGGCGAACTTTGAAACCAAGTCCTAGACTTCCTGCCCACGAATTTTTTGTGCGAGTACGTGATTTGATTAAGTGCTGTCGTATATCAGGAAACCGGCACTGAAACGTATTCGGTGATTGCGAGGATGCAGGCAGGCTCAGGGAATTTCGAGACTCTGCCAGCAAATCGAGGTTGAACAGATATGTTCGTTAAAAAGCTTTTGGTATCCCTGCTGGCTGCAGGAAGCTCTGTTGCTATGTCAGTACCAGCGTTTGCAGGCTTGAAAGAAGGGGATATGGCCGTTAAAGGCGGAGCGTTTTATATCGTTCCTGATGAATTTACTTCGAAGGTCACATACACGGAAAACGGTGGAAATGGGACGATCAGGTTAAAGCACAAGGAAGATAAAAATCCATGGACCTTCGGAGTCGATTTTTTAATGATGGCTACCGATAACATTGGCGTTAACTTCGGCACATCATTTCCAGCAAAAATAAAACAAAAGGTCAGTGGAACAGATGTTCTGACAGGAGGCTCCTCCCCTGCTACCGATACAATCAACGGTAAAATGGAGTACGAAATCTGGCCCTGGCATGCGACGCTGCAATACTATTTTCTGGAACCCCGTGATGAGTTCAGGCCTTATGTTGGTGTTGGCGCGCACTACACAAAGCTGGATGACTTCAAAGGAAACCACCAGAAGATCAAAGATGTAGATCTGGATGATGAGTTTGGTTTTCTCTTTCAAGTTGGCGGAATCTTTACCATAGATAAGGCCATGTTCCTGGATTTCTCTGCCCGGTATTTTTATCTGGAACCAGACGGCAAGGTGAAACACACCAGCGCCAAGATCAAAAGTCTGGAAGTGAACCCCTGGGTTTTCAATTTGAGTCTTGGTTATAAGTTCTGATTGCAGAGGAAGTTGTGCAAGCTGGCCTGAAAGGCCAGCTTGCTTGTGCCTTATAAAGTTTGAGTGAGTTCGTGAGTAATGAGTTCAATCACCTTGTGCATTCGTTTCGGCAGTACATCCCATTTTTGTTGGGCGAGGTAGATTGTTTCTGATACCGGCACATTCAGTGGATGATTGTGGATAAGGTATTGTTGAGGGAAAGCTGCCACAGCATGAGCGGGGAGAACGGTAAATCCCAAGCCACGGCTGACAGGTTCCAGAATCATACCAATCTGGTTTGAGAAACCTCTCAGGGGTAACTGATCAAACTTGGTAAATTCTGGATAGTTTGCGCCAAGCAGTAGTGTCGCGTGGTGTTCTCCATCCGGGTGGTTGATATAACCCAGCTCGAGAAGTGTTGGCCAGCTTACGTCAGGAACGTCTACCGATGTGACAAGGCAAAGGTGTTCAGCTGCTAATGGGCGGCAGGTTAACCCGGGCTTTTTTACCCGGCGGGTAATCAGGCCAATATCCAGCTTTCTGTCTTCAAGCCCTTGCTCGATACTGTCATTAGGTGCGAATGAAAAGTCGACCTGTAACCCGGTATGTTTCTTTTGCCATTCAAGCAGTATGGGAAAAAGCTTAAGACCTACACTGCCCGGTGTTGCTATACGACAACGGCCACGATATGGGTCATCGGTTTTCAGTGACTCTTCCATTTCCTTCAGCTGAGAAATCGAAACTAATCCCTGCCTATAAACTTTCTCACCCGCTTCTGTCAGGTGGAAGCCCTTTCCTTCTCTTTGAATCAGTGAGCAACCAAGATTCTGTTCAAGTTTCTGAACATGCTGGCTTACACCTGGCTGGGTCATAGCAAGCTTTTCAGCGGTGCGGGTGAAATGACCTGTCTCGATCAGAGTGCAGAAGGTGTGTAACCAGGTGAGATTAATCATAAGAAAGCGTTATTGAAAAAATCACTAATGATAATTTCATGTTGTAGCACTTGTTGAATAATCTTTGCAGCACTAAATGAATGACTTTACAGATTTTTGACAGGAGCTTGTTCATGTCTGAAGAGAAGCGTTACCCACGGACCATGAGTCACATCGGTATCTCCGTTCCTGATCTGGAAGCTGCGGTGAAGTTCTACACCGAAGTTATGGGCTGGTACCTGATTATGAAGCCCACTGAAATTGTTGAAGACGACAGTGCTATCGGTGAAATGTGCAACGACGTTTTCGGCCCGGGCTGGGGCAGCTTCAAGATTGCTCACCTTTCTACTGGTGACAAGATTGGTGTAGAAATCTTCCAATTTAAGAATGCTGAAAACCCTGAAAACAACTTCGAGTACTGGAAGACTGGCGTATTCCATTACTGTGTACAGGATCCTGATCTGGAAGGTCTGGCTGAGAAAATCGTTGAAGCTGGTGGTAAGGCCCGTATGAAGGCTCCTCGCTTCTACTACCCTGGCGAGAAGCCTTACCGCATGATCTACATGGAAGATCCATTTGGTAACATCGTAGAAATTTACAGCCACAGCTATGAGCTGACTTACTCTGCTGGAGCGTATTAATTAACGCCCACGCATAAACAGCTTATCCAGCTCCGACATGGTCAACTGCGTCCATGTCGGGCGTCCATGATTACACTGACCACTTCTCTCCGTCTGTTCCATATCACGCAACAGCGCGTTCATTTCTGGGATTGTCAGCTTACGGTTGGCGCGAACAGAACCGTGGCAGGCCATGGTGCCAAGCATTTCATCGATATGGGCTTTTACCTGATCGCTGGAGCCGTGTTTGGCAAAATCTTCCAGTAGTTTTCTTACCATATCGGCAACGTTTGCCCCCCGAAGCAGGGCGGGGATTTGTCGTACTACAACTGTCTCTGGCCCCATTCTCTCCAGGCCGAATCCCAGCTTTTTAATATCGTCGGCAAACTCATCAACAGCATCCGCCTGTTCAAGACTTACTGCGGTTGATTCTGGAACCAACAAAGGTTGGGTGGTAATTCCAGCACCATGCCATGCCGCTTTCATACGCTCGTAGGTAATCCGCTCATGGGCGGCATGCATATCAACCAGAACCATACCGGTGCTGTTTTCAGAAAGAATATAAATTCCCTTTAACTGGGCAACAGCAAAACCAAGTGGTGGAACTTCATCATCGTTCGTTTCTGGCAGAGTTTGCGGAGTAGCTGCAGAAGGAATAGCGCCAGATGATGTTGCAGGTTCATGAAGCTGCTTATAAACATTCATCTGATCACGCACAGCCATTGGTGAAGGCTGGGGTGAGGCTTCCCTATTAAAAGCTGGGGCTGCTGATGTTGCTGCTGGAGCAAAAGCTGATGAAGCCATAGCCTGACTGGGAACGGCAGGAGCCGGGTTCAGGTTCATTCTTTCCTGTGAACCAAACTCTCCGCCTTGGGTTCCAGTGGCCGCAGGTGCGGCAGGAGTGTCGAGAGCCGTAGGTGGCAACTGATCTTCCGGGCGAACAGAGGCCAGTGCACGGTTCAGGGTGCTGAACAGGAAATTATGAACAGTACGACCATCACGGAAGCGAATCTCATGTTTGGTTGGGTGCACGTTCACATCAACCAGGGCAGGATCAAGTTCCAAATAAAGTACAAAAACCGGATGGCGACCGTGGTACAGAACATCACGGTAAGCCTGACGAATGGCGTGGGCAATCAAACGGTCTTTAACAATGCGGCCGTTAACATAGAAATGCTGAAGGTCTGCCTGAGCACGGGAGAAGGTTGGCAGGCCAACCCAGCCCCAGAGTCGCAGCTCTGAAGATTCCATATCAATAACCACAGCATTATCCATCAGCTGCGGGCTTAATAATGTAGCAATACGGCGTTCCATCTCAGCTTTGGTTTTGGCAGGGCGAAGCTGATGAATGGTGCGCTGGTTATGACGCAGGCTGAAAGCAATATCGTAATGACTGAGAGCCAGTCGTTTTACCACTTCTTCCAGGTGTCCGAATTCTGTTTTCTCAGTACGTAGGAATTTACGGCGGGCTGGCGTATTAAAGAACAGATCCCGCATTTCCACAGTTGTACCAACAGGGTGAGGGGCAGGGGAGGAAACAGTTTCCATATCCCGGCCTTCTGCAAACACCTTCCAGCCGGATTCCTGACCTTCAACATTAGAAGTCAGGGTAAAGCGGGAAACAGAACTTATGGACGCCAGTGCTTCACCCCGGAAGCCCAGGCTGCCAACGGCTTCTAAATCTTCCAGTGCACTGATTTTGCTGGTGGCATGGCGGGAGAGAGAAAGCGCCAGCTGATCTTTGGGAATGCCCGAGCCATTATCCCGAATGCGAATCAGGCGAACGCCACCATTTTCCACCTCAATATCAATGCGGGTCGCACCAGCATCAATACTGTTTTCCAGCAGCTCTTTCACCACAGAAGCAGGGCGTTCGACCACCTCACCGGCAGCAATCTGGTTAGCAAGGCGAGGGCTGAGAAGCTGGATTTTGCGCATGGGGCGTAACAGAAACCTGAAAGATAAAGCCGACAGTTTGTCGGCTTTTTAGTCATCTGTGAAGGGGGGATTCAATTCGAAGCTTATTGGCGGAGGCGATCAATCATCTCTTTCGCCAGTTGTTTGTTTTCATCATAGCGTTTGTCACCAAAGCCGATACTCGACATCCAGCTGGCGCCAAAGGCCAGTGTCATTATGTTGAACGCAGTTGTATCTCTTTGTTTAGCATCGGCATGGGGAGCAAGCAAAACAAGTGCTGCAATAACGCCCTGTAAGAAATAGTCATACATGGATTTTACAGCGTCTTTAATTTCATCGCTGTGCATGGCTTCTGGCAGGAGGGCTTCGACCAGCTTTGCGCTTGGATGGTTGGTAAAAGCATCTCCAAACAGGTAATCCAGAAAAGCATTATCAAAGTCTGCAATGGACTCTGCCTGTGTAAACTCAAAGGCTGTATTGCTGAAGCGGAGGACAATGCGCTGTACTAAAGCCTGGATCAGGGCTTCTCTTTTTCCGATGTAGTGCAAAACCATGCGGCGATCCATTCCAGCCTCTTTTGCGACCATCTCAAGAGTTGAATCTTTTAATCCGACAGTTCCGATGCAACGCTCGAAGGCATCGAGAATTTTTTCAGCATTCTCTCCTTTTAAGCTTTTACGTCCCAAGCTAAGACCTCCCGGTAATTGCGGGAATGACTGTACTTAGAAACCGTTTTTGAGGCAAACAAGGTTTAAATTCCCGCACATGGGAATTTATTGACGACAGTTGTTCTCTTCTATAAATTCCCTTCTATGGGAATTTATTCCTGTAAACAGTTCTTCAAAAATAAAATAACAGTGGAGACAAGTATGTTTGCCCGGTGTCGTACGCAGGCTTTAAAAGGGTTTACTCTGGCGGTCTTGTTACTTTTACCTTCTGCCACAATGGCATCTGAGAATCCTAAAGCCGATCGAGTTTTAACCAATGGCAGGTTTTATACCTCAGATCCCAGTGTGAAATGGGCTGAAGCCGTTGCTATCAAAGACGGCCGTTTTGTTTATGTGGGTGATGAAGCAGGCATTGATCATTGGGTTGGAGGGAATACTCAGACAATTGATCTTGATGGCAAACTGGTTTTGCCGGGGATGATTGATGGTCATGCCCATCCGGGGTTGCTGGCGTTATTTGGCATTGGTGACCCAATGCCATTTTCTGTCACTGGCCCTATACCTTACGCTACCAAGGCCGACACACTGGCCTGGTTAAAAGACTACGCTGAGGACAATCCCGATCTGGAAATGATTATTTCCACCGCCTGGGGGATGGAAGAAGTCGGGCCGGGTGGGGCTTATAAAAAAGGGCCGCATAAGTCTGATCTGGATGCGATTGTTCCTGATCGCCCTGTCATGTTGTTTTCCAACTATGGCCATAGCGTTTGGGTAAACAGCAAAGCCCTGGAAAAGCTTGGGATTGATAAAAACTCAGAACTTGCCGCCGGGCCTTCTTATTTTGTGCGCGATGAAAATGGTGAGCCCACAGGTTATGTAAAAGAGTTCGCTGCAACTTCGTTAGTCAACCTGGCACCTAAGCCCGATACCCAGACCTTTGATAGTCTGGTGAAATTTATTCTTAAATCTATGGCTGCACGGGGCATTACTACTACATACGATGCAGGTAACGCGGGGCAGGAAGATTTTGTTTATCGCTCAATTGCCAGATTGGATAAGGCTCAGGGCTTACCCCTGCGTGTGGAAGGTTCATACCATATTATTCTCCCCGAACAACTGGATGGGGCTGTGGCAGAACTGAAACGTTTGCGGGAAAAATACACCACTAGAAACCTCACCTTCAACAGTATAAAAATTCACTTTGATGGCGTGCATTGGAAAATTAATACCGGTGCTATGTTGGAATCCTATGAAAATGATCCAGAGAATAATGGCCGGATCATCATTAGTGAACAGCGATTGAAGGAATTCATGCTGGAGTTGCATGAAGAGAAAATTGATCTTCACATGCATACTTGGGGAGACAGAGCGACGCGTGTTGCATTAGATGCGTATGAAAGCGTCTGGAAAGAGGTTGGTGGAAAACCAGCCAGTCGTTTAACCCTTACGCACTTAATCTGGGTAGATAAAGCAGACAAAAAACGGTTTAAAGAACTGGATGTGATTGCCAATTACACCATGCACTGGTTTGGCATTGGTGAGATGCATCAGGATCATTATCACCTTGGTGAACGTGCTGACCATATGAAACCGGTGAAGAGCCTGATTAATCAGGGAGCAACGGTTACCTTCGGTAGTGATGAGCTTTCAATACTGGCGATAGAGAACAGCAGCCCATTTATTAACATGCAGGCTGGAATAAATCGTCAGGGAGTCAGTGGTGGAAAAGGGGCGCTGCAGTTTATGCCTGAGTCGGAAAAACTGGAACTGGAGGAACTGTTAAAAGGGTACACCATTAATGGGGCTTACCAGTTGCGTCGAGACTCTCAACTTGGATCAATCACTGTAGGGAAGGATGCCGATCTCGTAGTGATGAAAGATAATCTCTTCGAGATGGATGAATATGACTTACATAAAGCAAAGGTCGCCATAACTTATTTGCAGGGAGAACCTGTTTTCGAAAGAACTCTTTGGGAATCAACAAAAGAGCAACTGATGAATATTGGGATCTGGTTGTTCGGCCGATTGAATTGAAGTTGTTGATATCATGCACCTACTTCCATTTTCTGTGGTTCATGTTGGTAGGTGTTGATCTTTTTAATACCATCAAGGTTTGAGTGCTACTGTCTATCCACCCTATGAGCCGGAGTCAGTGAATGCGCTGTGAACAAGAGGTGAGCGACTCTCTTAATGATGGGGGAAGCTGATACAACCGGGCTGCATTTCTAAAGAAAATATCTTTGGCCTGATTATCTTCAAATGTATCAGCAATCAGCAGGTAGTCCTTATTAGAGTAGGGAGCAGGAGCACGAGTTCCGGGTAAATCGGTACCGAACATCAAAGCACTGGGATTGGCTTTATAGATATCCTTAAGAACAGGTTGGATATCAAAATCGACCCGGCTGAAACCAGTTGCCTTTACATGCACACCGTCTTCAACCAGTTGTAGCAAAGTTGGTAATCCTTTCTTCGACAAACCCAGATGGTCAATGCTGACAGCAGGCAAGGACTTTAGAGTGGGAGCCAATTCTTCCAGATAGATTGAATCAACGTACAATTCCACATGCCAGCCCACCAGATCGTAGATACGACAGGCAAGATCTTTCAGATGACTGATATTTTCGGATCCGCCACGCTTTAAATTAAACCGCAGGGCTCGAACACCGGCGACATCCAGACTTATAAGCTCGTAATCCGATACAGTTGCTGGTAGCTGGGTAACACCAACAAAACCCTTTCCCAGAGTTTTTAAAGCATCAATAAGGTAGGACTGATCGTAGCCTTGAAAAGAGCCGGATATAACGGCTCCTCCAACAAGGTTATAGTCCTTCATTCTTTTAAGATATTGCTGGCAGTTAAATGCCGGCGGCAGATAACCTTGATTTTCTATCAAAGGAAAACGGGTATCGATGATATGGAGATGACTGTCGAAAAGTTTAAAACCCATATCAATCGACCTGTTGAATGAAAATGGTTTTTATATTCTATGTGTGAATGTACCACTCCCTGAGCAAGCGGTGCATTGTTTTTTTGTTAATGATCTTTGATCTGTTGTGTATCACTGTCGGGATAACTGAAATGGTTTGTAGGGGCCATCTTAAAGCGGCTTTCAGAAGTCTGCAGAGGGCTACAGTACTGCACTAAGTTACTCAAGGCTTTATAATCGAGTCGCCTCAAAAGATTTACAGAAACCACTCATCGATAAAGGCGATCCAGAGAAAATCGCAACTTCCTCTAGATCGGGCTCGAAGATATCCTGTGTATAGCTAGGCGGGTTCTGGCAGAACCGTATTTTCTCCAGCACTGAATGCGATCAAGCGGCTGAGTTCGTTTAAACTACGGCCACTTTCCTGTTGAAGATCATTAAAGAAGCTTTGAATAGCTTTCAGGCTGCGCTGGCTGGTGAGCCCGCCTTCAATAATCTCCCGTTCACGCAGAAACGCTTCCACATCACGACTCAACAGGAAGGTATCTTTGCCAAGGAAACGCAGTGCGTAAGGGCCAACGTTACCGCCTAAACGTGAACCATGTTTTTTCAGGAACTGCCACAGGCCGATAATGTTCTCTTCCGGCCAGTCGGCAATAAATTGTGGGAAGTTACCTTCACGGTTTCTCACTTCCTGAATCATCAAGGCATTTTCGCGAATGCTCCATACCTTTTTCAGGTTGCGGATAATTGCTGGATCGGCGGCTTTTCGTTCCAGCATTTCATCGGGCATCATCAGCAATTTATCAACATCGAAACCCCAGAACAGCTCTTCAAAGGCAGGCCATTTATTGTCCACCACCCGCCAGACAAAACCGGACTGAAAAACCTTGCGGGTAAACTCAGCGAGAAAGCGGTCTTCCGGCACATCGGCAAGATTCGGGTTAGGCAGACTGGAGGAGATTAATAACTCAAGATTGTCATCACCGCCTTTGCGTGTCGCGGCAAGCTGGTAAATATTGCGGTAGCTGACAGTTTGACTGGTTGGCATATCGCGCATCCGAAGTGCGGGGAATTAAGGCAAAACTATACCTTATTTGTTTCCCCGCTACCTACAGGCGTTTGTTGCCATAGCGCTTGTTAGGACTTTGGATATGCAGTCTGGAAATAACAGATGAATACTGTCATTGCAGTTATCTAAGGTGACATTTATTAAGTATTCACGGGAATGCTGGCTGTAAATGCTGTCACACCTTAATTGAAGCTCCGAGAGACCTGTAAAAATGATCAGCTCGCCACAATCTGTAATGCCAGTGAACTGGAGCCTCTTAGTTACTGGAGGTTATATAGCCCGGTTTAGTTTTCGGAGTGTAAAAGAGTGTGCGTGCTTTGAAGTGTCGTTGAAAGAAATTCAAAGAGAAATGCAGCAATCAAATGCAGAGTTCACTTGTACACCACTGTGGGACAGAGATGTTTATAGCCATTTTCATTGTTCAGACACAGATTCTCTTGTCTATCTGGGGAAGCCTGAGAATGCGACTAATACTGTCCATCTGAAAAGTCGTAAGGTTATTCCGGCGGAAGAAGGCTCTGGTTTAGGTGAGAGCTCATGCTACTTCTGCAATTATCTTCTTGTTAACAGGGTTCCGGATGAGGTAGTTCAGGGAATTGCGTCATTTGTGGAGATTTTGTCTCGACAGTTTCGTTTCTCTCAAAAAAGAAAACTGGAGACCCCTGAAATAGATTGCGTGGAAAAACGATCTCAAAGAAAGTCTGTGTTTGTAGATAGAGCGATAGACTCGCATCAAGTGAAAAGGCAATCTGACGGAACAACCACGCCTTATGGGAAACGCCC
Source organism: Parendozoicomonas sp. 2304DJ65-17 (assembly GCF_058148445.1). Lineage (NCBI taxonomy): Bacteria > Pseudomonadati > Pseudomonadota > Gammaproteobacteria > Oceanospirillales > Endozoicomonadaceae > Parendozoicomonas > Parendozoicomonas sp. 2304DJ65-17. The sequence goes on along the minus strand of NZ_JBYVJV010000001.1, from coordinate 792,282 downwards.
GCATTTATCAGATGAATACTGTGGAGAAACGCTGCATAAGCCACCCGTAAGCTCTGGGTGGCCCGCAGACGTTGAGGGTAACTATCAGTTCCAGTTTACTGGTTGGTCGCTGGAGCCGGGAGTTAAAGGTTTTGGCACTGGCTGTTGAGGTGCCGATGGAGCTTGGTAGGTAACCTTCTGTTTTCTCACAACAGAGCCTGGTTGAATTCCATTATTGCTGCCGCTGATCAGTTTGGTCACAGAATACTTGGATTGCACACCGGTAATCTGCAATTCACCAATTTTGGCTCCGTCGGTACGAATAGTCAGGCCGGAGTCCGGATCAACGAACTTTTTGCCTGCTGAGTAAACATCGTACTTGTCGCCAACCTTCATGCTTAAGCCGCCACGATTCAACAGAATCTCAGTATCAGACTCATTGGCAAGAACTTTCACTGGATAAATAGCTTCCAGAATCTGACCAGAAACCTTGGCACCGGCTTTATCAAGCAGACGCAGTTTAATAGCTTCCATACTGAGGTTTGCAGTCTGTTGGTCGTTCAGAGACACGCTGATGGAATCAGACCAGCGTACTTCCTGAGGCGCTGATTCAATCACCCGGTAATCAAGTTTCATACGGGCATAACGGCTGGTTTTTACAACGCCATAGTATTCTTCAGAGCTTTCAAACAAACCGAAGTCTGTCACTGTGCCCACAAGAATATAATCGGCACCCAGCTTTTGACCGAGGCGCAGAGCTTCGGTGACAGGTACTTCACCAGAGGTTAACAGTGACTGTTCAAACTCGTTCTCTTTGCGGTAGTCGCGATCCAATACACGGAAGCGGCGAGACTGAGTTATCTGTTTCACCAAACTGGAAGACAATTGTCGGCTTACACCGGTGTGATCAATCTTCCCTGCACCGTAAGGGAAGGACTTTTGGGCAGAGCGGAAAGGCATCACCACAAAGGTTCTTTTTACGGAACGATTCTGCCCGAGGCTCTTATAACGGCTGATTTGTGCAGAAACAGTGGCTTCCCACTCTCCGGCAGGCATTTCGTCTGCAGAAATCACTTCGTAGCTTTTGATATAGCCTGAAGTACTGCGGCTGATAGCTGAGTTAATCTGATCAACCAGAACCGCTTCATTGTTATCTTCACCGTTATTGCTGACAGTGGTTTCTGATGTTGCAGACTGTAAAACACGGGTGGAATTAATCTGCACACCCGTTCCCTGTTCCATGGCATAAACAAGAGCTTTGGAAATGGCTTCTTCCCTGTTCATACCGCTGGCTGTAGCCGTTTCGGTAATGATTTCTTCAGCAGCAAACGCTGATGGTTGCGGCATGACTGTTAATACCAATACAGACAGTGCTACGAAGACGAAGTGTCTGAAGAAATGGCTTTTCACTTTATTGTTTTGCTCCATGAGTTGCCCCTTGAAAGAGAAGAGAAGCCCTATGGGCCTCTCTGCGGGATTCCTTGTTTTAACTCAGCCGTTTAAAAATCTGCTGTGTCGATAAAGTCCATACCGGTTTGAACGCCAGCCTCGCTCTTGGTGGTTTTTGGTGCTTTGGGTTTTGCTGGTTCAGATTTCCAGTTCTTCACATCTTTAACAGCGTCGGCACGATCCTGACTCCAGACCCTTACCTCACCAATCATTTCTTGGCCATTCGGGTGCTGGTATTTCCACTTGCGCAGAGTTCCAGTACCGCCAAGACTGCCAGTCGCTTTCTGAGTGATTTCGCTGCTCATTTTGTCGATGATGGTGCTCACATCCTGTTCAGTAAAATCGTTTGGCAGGCCTTCGATATAAGTGTTCTCGATACTGCCACGCTCGGATGTTTCACTCAGGGCGATAGAAGATTTCAGGAACTCAACAATCTGGGAATTGGCAATATCTCTGGCGCTTTCGCGGGCATTAATACGACCACGTTCTTTCAATTTGTTGCTCTTGCCTGCATAGCTGTATGACCACTGTCCGAAGGAAACAACCACTGGATCGCCATTTTCATTAAACATCACCCGCACACCAAACTGTTCAGACAATGTTTTAGGATCGGTAGGAATCACTTCTTTCAATGATCTGCCGGAATCCTTCTTCATCAAAGGTTCACGCTTGCGACTAATGTCGCTGGCCAGCTGACGCAGCTTTGGTGAATACATAGCGATAACGGAAACAACATGAGTTCCGCTATCGTCAGAACCTTCAATGGTTTGAATCGGCATAAAACCGCTGGCATCACCGGCAGCTTTGGTGATGGTCTTCTTGATATAGCTGTTTACGAACAGGTCTTTGCGCTGGGATGGTGGAACAGCATCAAATTCGGATGGATCAATACCCAGTTCTTCAAGCTCCTGATCCAGCTTGGCGCTACCCAGGGTGACTAGTTTGTCCCACAGCGCGGCGATTTTGCTGGTATTACCTGGCAGCTCTTCCAATTCCCGGGCATTGGAAGAATCATCCTGCTGCAGGCGATTAATTGCTTCAGTTGTGGTTCGGCCAAACACATCACGAATAAAATCGGACTTGGCGCGTAGTAATGCTTTGTCAAAAGCAACCTGGCGGGCTTTGGCCCATTGCGGGTTGCTGGTATCTACAGGAACAATTTCACGGGCTTCGTAATAAAATTTGCCACCCTTCATTTCTGTTCCGAACGCAATGCCGGTTCTTTCGGTGTAGGCATCAATCTGTTCATCGATCAGCTCACTCGCTGATGGTTGAGGAACACTGACCTCCTGAATAACTTCAGCTTCCTGAGCTGGTGTAACACTGTTAGCTGGTTCCGTAGCGCTGGCAATAGTGCCTGATGTAAGCAGAGCTGTAGCAATGAATAGGGGTAGCAGCTTCTGTCTCATAGCCAGATTTGTCCTTAATTACAGGTTATCAGTTCCGGATTCTTTGTTTTGTGCCAAAGAAGTAAACGACATTGTTTATATAATGGCTGTGATGGTAAAGGGCGTAAGACTGAAAAAAAGCGATGACTCTCTCTCACGTCAGGCAATGGATGTCTTTGGGGAAATAAAAACAGTGAAAACCAAAAATTTAAGAAGCATTTTGGTGGTTACCATGGCGCTCCTGTCAGCAGGTTGTGCCAGTGTGAAATACAACAGTGCCATTGTGCCGTATCCGACACAGGCCAGAGAATTTAAAGCCTCTCTCGACACACCGGAAAAACTTCCGGAGTTAATTACCAAGCTGGAAGAAACCAGCGAAGCTGCAGATAAATCTCTGTATGCACTGGAACGTGGTCGACTGGCGCAGTTATCAGGAGACTATGATTCCAGTCTGCAGAGCTTCAATATCGTTTTCGACGCGATGGATGAAGAGGAGCAGAAGGGAACTGTCGATGTAACCGACACGGCTGCTCAGGCGGGATCATTGCTAACCAATGACAATGTGATTCCTTACACGCCTAAACCCTACGAAGAGATTTTTGCTCATCAGTATCAATCTCTGAATTACTTGCAACAAGGAAATCTCGAAGCTGCCCTTGTTGAAGTACGCCGTGCTAATGCTTTGCAGGAAGAAGCTCTCGACGCACATAACGATGAGCTAGCAGAAGCCGAGCAGGAAGCGGAAGAAAAGAACTTTGATATGTCAGCCGCTGATCTGGATACACCATTTGCGGTCATGGATGACACGGTTTCCAAGGTGAAAAACTCGTTCCAGAATGCCTACACCTTCTATACCTCAGCATTGATCTATGAGATGACGGGGCAATATAACGAGGCTTACATCGACTATAAAAAAGCCTATGAGATTTTCCCTGATAACGCTTACCTGCAGGATGATCTTCTTCGCGTAGGCCGTCTGCTGAAAGACTGGCCCCAGTACTACAAATATAAAAAGCAGTTTGGCCGTAAAGGTAAAAAGCTGAGTTCAAAGCAAGGGCATCTGGTTGTTCTGATTGAAAACGGATTTGTTCCTGAGAAAAGCCAGATCAAAATCCCTCTGCCAATTCCTACCTCAGAAGGCTCATTTGAAATTATTAACGTTGCCTTTCCTTACTACTCCACTGGTTGGGAAGAACCTTACGCGCAGTCGCTGATGATTGATGATCGTTCTATGGAAGCGGGTGTTATTGTTTATCCTCGCGCGCTGGCGGTGAAATCTCTGAAAGAAGAGATTGTTCCTCTGGCTGTTCGTCAAACGCTCAGAATGTTTGCCAAACGTGAAGCCCGTAAAGCTGCGGCTAAAACCAATGCTTATGCCGGGTACGCCATGGATATTTATAACCTGATATCTGAACAGGCTGACCGCCGCAGTTGGTTGACTCTGCCAAACGATGTACAGATTGCCCGTACAGAACTCAATGCTGGTAAACATACCGTTCAGGTAGGTCAAAAAACTGTAGAGGTAGACGTTAAGCCGGGTCAGGTTTCTATCGTCAGGGTTGCCAACACCCAGCAAAATACGTTGGCACAGGTATTTGAAGGGAATTAATTATGAAAGCAGTATTATCAGCGTCTTTGCTGGCAGGCATTCTTGCTCTTACTGGTTGTGGAACAGCGGGTATTACCGGCAGTGCCAGCATGATTGATGAAGGCGGTTACAGCACTTACATTCAAAGTGATAATCCAACTCTGGCGCGCAAACTGTCAGTGACTGATGTGAAATTGGTTGACCGTGGTGGTATGTTGCAGGGCTTTGCAGAGCTGACCAACACGTCTTATTCCACACAAGACCTGCAGTACAAGTTTGTCTGGTTTGATGCGTACGGTATTGAAATTGATCCGGGTTCCCGCCCCTGGACGCCTCTTCAAATTACTGGCAAGAACGTGAGAACTGTTCAGGCTCTGGCTCCTAACCCTGCGGCAAAAACATTTAAAGTGCGGGTTAGAGCGCTATAAAGTTCATATTAAGGTGTTATGAAATGAGAAGATTGAAGTTTCTGGTTGTGGCTGCCGTAGTGCTTGGCCTCACAGGTTGTGCTACCGGAGGTCGTGTGGCCTATCAGGATGCGACATCTGTTGAAACCACCACAATTGATTTCGGTTCCAGCGATCTTCAGCAAATCGCAGCCAAAATGGTTGATTCCCTGCTGACCTTCCCACCTATTGTTCAGGTAACTCAAACCCGTCGTCCGGTAATTGTTGTTGACCGGATTATGAACAAGACAACCGAGCACATAGACACGGAATCTATTACCGACACAATTTCCACCAAGATTCTGCGTTCCGGCAAATTCCGTTTTGTAGAACGTGCCCAGTTAGAAGCTATGCAGAAAGAGCTTGGGTTCCAGAACAACAGTGGCATGGTAAATCCAAACACTGCTCTGGCCATGAATCGTAAGATTGGTGCGGAATATATGTTGTACGGAAACCTTTCCAGTATTGTGAAGCGTGCCAGCGGTAAGAAGAGTGTTTACTACAAGTTCACTCTGCGTCTGGTTCATTTGGAAACCGGCATTGTGGAATGGCAGGATGAAAAGGAAATCCTGAAAACTGCCAATAAAGGTTTGTTGAGTCTTTAATCTCTAGTCTTCCTGAAAGCCCGCTGCTGCGGGCTTTTTAATACCTATGTCTAATCCTTAATACTTGCTATTCCCCTCATAATATTGCTTCCCAATTTTGGGGAACCAGTCTACGGAGGGAAAGGTTATGGCAGCACAAGTTCAAGGAAGCTCATGGACGAGCAGTTTTTTCAGTTACGCAGGCAGTGCACTCAGTTCAGTAGGATCTTTTGCGGGTAAAGCAGCTACGGCTGTGGCTTCGGGAATGGTTCAAAGCGCTATGCAAATTCGTGATTATGTTGAGAGCGATGCCAATGCTGCCTATACCGGTGCTGCAAAGGTTATGATTTTTGGCGGTAATCAAAAATACATGAATCAGATTATGACTCCTGCACAGAAGAAAGCTGTTCTGGAAGGGGCAATCAATCAAGCCAGCAAAATAGAAAATATGGAAGAACGCCGAGCCACGTTGTCCGGGCTTCGTAAAATGCATAAGTCAGGCTGTCTTCGATCGGATTACACTACGAATAGAGCTTTTTCCCCTTCTCCGGTTCAGCGCTCTACAGTTAAGGATGTAGCGAAAACAACAGAGAGCATTTCAAAGAAGACTCATTCAGAAACTATGGACACAACTACTGAATTGCAGCTCTCCTCCGGTCTCAAGCGTCGCCCTATTCCAAACAGAACACGGTAAACTTTTCTCTTTTACCCCCCTGATTTCAGGGGGCTTCTGGGTGTATTCTTACAGTGATGTATAGGGCTTCCAGGAGAGGAACATGAAACATACCGTCTTGCTTTTAACGGCAGTATTGTTGGTAAGTACAAGCGCTCAGGCATGGGGTCCTAAAGAGCAATCTGCCCTTGCAGGGGCTGCCGGTGTTCTGCTGTTGCAGCATGTTTTCAGCAATAAGGAGAGCAAACCTGCTCAGCAAACGGTTCGTCCACTTCCTCGTACACAGGCATCTTATGCGCCAGCTTCCAGCGGGCAGCCACCAGTTATTATCGTTAACCAGCCTCAGGGCAATCATTACTATGGTGCGCCAGTGCAGCAGCAAATCTATCTGGATGAAGGTTTTTACGACTAAAAGATTCCATAACTTCTGAGAAAACAGCTTCTCCAGAAACACGCTCCTTGTTAGCAGTATTGAACTTTGGTGTTAGACCTTTGTCTATTGGTACAGCAAAGGACTGCTGATAGGAGCATATTTATGGATGTTCGGCTTAATCCTGCCCGGCTTTTTCCCGGAGCAGAACACACTCACTCATTACTGAAAAGTGCCCACAAAGCCTATATTCGGGCTGTGGATGGTATTTCGCATTTTTTAAATGAATATGTTTTCGGGTGTTTTGGTTGTGGTCTCCCAGAGCGGGATATCAAAGCAGCAGATGCTGTTCCTTATATGCCTCTTTCCAATGAACCGGAAGTGGGGGTAGAAGAAAGGGAAGAGTTTTATACTCTGCCGCCTTATTCCGCTGTAGAGCAGCCCCCATCTCTCTATTACTCTGTTGATTCGAGCCTCCCTTCGAAGGAAGACAAACTAAAGAGTCTTTCTGTTGATTTAGACGTTGAAGACGAATCTTTCGAGAAAGTTGATCCAACACAGGGGATCAAACCTCTGTCTCCTGGCGTGTTGAAAGCACAGCAAAGTTTCCACTTTGAAGATGAAGTGGAAGAGCAAACTATTCCGCAAGTTGTTGTCTCTGAAAGTGATGACATCGAAGAAAAATCTTCAGATACAGTTCCATCTTTCTCTTTGACTCCTCATCAAATGTCTCTGGCTTTATCTTTGTCCTTGATGGGAGCAATGTCTGCAAGGTTTAAGCTCTCTGAACCAGAGGAGCTGCAATCCCTGAGAGAGCAGACTGACGAAATGAGCTTGCGGTTAAAGTCCATGTCGGAAGCGTCCATTGCAGCTTTTGGCCGTAATGTGAATCAAGCGATGCAGGATCTTTATAAAGACCTGTTCCAGTTTGGATTGCATATTTCCTCCGAAGATATGCAAATACCGACGGAAGCATTTACTACCAAAGCCGGGGGGAAACTTGATCAGGTAACCAGCAGGGTTCCTGAAGTGCAGCGTGCCTGGGGAAATCTTCAGCGAGCAGGGCTTGAAGTATTAGAAGCTGCAGATACCTGCACAGACAATCCTTTGGCCCATTGCAAATTGAAGCGCAGGTCTGAAACTCTGGAAGCTAAAGAAGATCGCTTCGTGCAGTGTGCGGGTAATCTGGGGCGGTGGGCTGAGCATAAGAAATTGAGACCGGCACTCAGAAATACCTATGGGCGATATACCGTCCATGTGAAAAACGACAAGAATGAATACAAAGAAAACAAGGTCGCCCCGCTGGTCAACCAACTGGATGTAGATGTAAAACAGTGGCTGGATGAATCTCCGGAATGGCAACTGTTTCTGGGTGCCTACAGGGCTTTTGAAGTGGTGATGGAAGAAAAAGTACCGGGTTTCCGTATATCTGACGCCGCAGTGATTTCCCAGATGCTGGTTTGGGTGCGCGGTCGTTTGCAGGAGCGGGCACATGTAGAAGCGCCCGCTGAACCAGAAAAGAAGTGGTATTCCTCTGTCGTTAAAAGACTACACCAGACTTCAAAATAATATTGGCGTAAGGCGTAAATTCACCCGTGCGGACTACCGCGCGGGATTCATCCGCCTGACTCTTCAGGGACTCATGGGAAACTTCTGTGACCGGAATATCGTATGGTGCCAGCGCTTCCATCATGGCAGCGTGCATCTCTGGGCTTACCTGAGACATGGCAGAAGCAATGATCGCTTCTTCCACCTGCATTTCACTGAGAATAACTTTCAGAGTATCAATAAATCCGGGAATACCTTCCGCCAGAGCCAGATCAATACGTTGTGTTGTCGCGGCAATAGGAAGGCCTGCATCACCAATAGTCAGAGCCTGACCATGGCCGATTTCTGCAACAACTTTAGAAAGTTCTGGATTGAGCAGTCTGCCTTTTTTCATCGGGTGATCCTGATATTTACGAAATCCTGAAAATTGCCAAGCACTGTACAGTTAACTTGCTGGTGATTATTTGATCGGTATCACATAGAGAGTTTATCTGTCGGCAGGGATAATGCCTTGCGGAAATGGCTGGGCGTTATACCTCGACAACGTTTAAAAGCATGGCTGAAGTTAGTCACATCCTGATAGCCAAGCTGATGGGCTATCGCTTCGATTGGCAGTGTTTGTTCAAGAAGCTTTTCTGCCAGTTGCATTCTTGTTTCATCCCGCAATTGTCGCCAGCTGTTTTGTTCTTCGGTCAATTGCCGGTGCAATGTACGGGTTGTTCTGGCCATTAACTGGGCGATGTTTTCCATAGGGCTGTTCAGTCCCTGACTGAGAAGGAGCTCCACAACCTGCTGGGAAACTGTTTTATGGTTTTTCTGATCCTGCAGCAGTTGCTCACATTGCTGCTCACAAATCAGGGCAGTCATATCGTTGCCTTTAGGGAGCGGTGTATCAAGCAGCTTTGATAATCCGCAGAATGCATTTTGTTCGGCATTAAAATGCAAAGTTGTACCAGTCCTTTCTTCCAGCTGGTGCAGTCTTTCATCTGTCAGCGAGTCCGGGCGGGAGAACGTCATTTCTATATGAAAAGCCGGGTGAGGATGAGGAAGAAGCTCTCCAAGAATATGAATAACAGCCCACATATCTCGAATAACCGTTAGCTGCCCGAGAGAACCTGCTTCTTCCGGCGTGAACACAAGTGCTGACTTATCATCACTTTGTTCCACTGACAGTTTTGAAAACAGGTAAGTCAGGCTCTGGTAGCGTATTCCTGTTTCTATGGCTTTTCGAACAGTGCTACTGGCCATCAGGGCGTAGCCAAAAATGCCATAGCTGGTGAGGTGATAGCGACGCCCCAGTTGTGTTCCAAGAAAAAATGGTTCTGGAATCTGGTGTAATAGATTCTCCAGAGCTTTGAGCTCATGGGATCGTTCAACAGTTTGTTGTGGATTATCAAAAAGACCAGAATGAATGCCGGTATGCTGCAGAAGTAAAGAGTCGTCTACTCCCTGTTCCCGGGCAAAATCCCTGATAATTTTCAGGCTGCTGATGGCTCGTGTGGTCACGTCTTTTATTATTGTTAATGTCCGAAAATCACAAATGTAAGTCTCTTTCTCCTATAGATCAAACTTGCCTGAGGATTTACTGTGTAGTCAGACTATGCGGGACTCTGAAATGGCGAACAACAATAATAAAAGAACTCCTTCAGTTGTGGTGATAGGTGCTGGCATGACCGGCATTCTTGCCACAATCAAATTGCGTGAAGCAGGTATCACCGATATCACCATTCTGGAAAAGAAAGACAAAGTGGGTGGAACCTGGCGCGAGAATACCTATCCGGGAGCTGCCTGTGATGTGCCTGCTCACATGTACACTTATTCCTTTGAGCAGAATCCAAACTGGAGCAACTACTTTGCCCGTGGGCCTGAAATTCAAAAGTACTTTGAAGGGGTTGCGGATAAGTATGGTGTGACCAGCAAGGTTAGATTTAATGAATCAGTGACGGCTGCCAGTTATAACAATGGCAAATGGACGGTGGAAACCAGTAAAGGCAATACCTTTATGGTTGATTTTGTTATTTCTGCCACCGGTATTCTGCATCATCCGTCAAAGCCGGATATTGAAGGCCTGGATAGTTTTCAGGGGGATATGTTTCATACCGCTGAATGGGATCACAGTGTTGAAATCGGCAAAGGCAAACGGATTGGTGTTATTGGCACAGGATCAACGGCCGCGCAGTTTATTCCTGAACTGGTGGATACTGATGCTGATGTCAGCGTGTTTATGCGAACACCTCAGTGGTTGTTGCCCATGGGCGACTTCACCATCCCAGAATGGGCGAAAGGGATGATGCACAGGTTTCCTTTTATTCCCAAGCTGTTTCGCAACACGGGTAAGTTCACCCTTGAGCACTTTTTTACCAAAGCTGTAACTGGGCAGAAAATTCCAAAGTTTATTCTGGAAACAGCCTGCAAGCTGAACCTAAGGTTCAGTATTAAAGATCCTGTCTTACGGGAGAAACTACGGCCGAACTATCAGGTAGGTTGTAAGCGGGTGGTGATTAACACGACTTATTACAAAGCTATCCAGAAACCCAATGCGCACTTGATAACAGAAGGTATTGAGCGGATTACTGAAAAAGGGATCGTAACCCGCGATGGTAAGTTCCATGAGCTGGATGTACTGGTTCTTTCCACAGGCTTCAAGCCATTCAACTTCATGCGGCCTATGAACCTTGTTGGTAAAGATGGTCTGCATATTGATAAAGCGTGGGAGAAAAAGATTCAGGCTTATCGATCTGTTCTTCTGCCGGATTACCCCAACTTCTTTTTGATGCTTGGGCCCTATACACCTATTGGTAATTTCTCGGTCATCGCCATGAGTGAAGTTCAGATGAACTATGTGCTCAAGCTAATTGAACGCTGGCGAAATAATGAGTTTGATGCGCTGGAACCCAAGCAGGAATCGGTGGCGCAATTTAACGCCTACGTAAAAGAAGGTATTAAAAACACCAGCTGGGTTGGCGGCTGCAATAGCTGGTATCTCGATGGTGATGGTGACCCGATCCTCTGGCCTTACACATGGAAACGTTGGGTTAATGAGATGGCGGAGCCAGATATGAATGATCTGCAAACCCATACAAATATTCTGAAAAACCAGAAGATTGCCGAGCCAGCCTGAACGTTAACGGGCTGAGATGAATGTCTCAGCCCGTTACAAAAAACATCACAACCTTCGACTAAAGTCTAAAGCCTGCCCGTTCCCTCTTTAAACATCCCTGTGATAGCTTGAGAAAGCTGTTAAAAACAAAAATAACCTCAAGCGTTATTGCCAGAACAATAAAAAGAAGGCGCGCGATGGGCAGTAAAACTCCACTCCTTGATATCAGTCAGGTGACTCTGGCGTTTGGTGGTGTGAAAGCACTTACCGATGTCAGCTTCTCGGTGAACGCCGGTGAAGTGTTCTCTATTATCGGGCCGAACGGTGCCGGTAAAACTTCCATGCTGAATTGTATTTCTGGTCGCTACCAGCCGGATTCCGGTTCTGTTCGCTTTAAAGAGCAGGAAATGATTGGCCTGAAACCCAATAAACGCTCGGTGCTCGGTATGGGGCGAACCTTTCAGAATCTGGCGTTGTTCGGCCACATGTCGGTGCTCGACAATATTATGGTTGGCCGTCACCACTTGTTAAAAAACAACTTCGCTACTGGCCCGCTCTATTGGTTTTCAGGTGCCCAGAAAGAAGAGCTTGAGCACCGCCGGGCGGTGGAAGACATTATCGATTTTCTGGAAATCTCCCATATCCGTAAAAAACAGGCGGGGACACTGTCTTATGGTTTGCGCAAGCGGGTAGAGCTGGCCCGTGCTGTTGCTCTTAAGCCTGATTTGATTCTTCTGGATGAGCCCATGGCAGGCATGAACCAGGAAGAAAAAGAAGATATGGCCCGCTATATCCTCGATCTCAATGAGGAGTGGGGGATGACGGTGGTGATGATCGAGCACGATATGGGCGTGGTTATGGGAATCTCCCATCGTGTGATGGTGCTCGACTTCGGCCGCAAGATTGCTGAAGGCTTGCCCGATGAAATTATGGTTAACGAGCATGTGAAGAAGGCTTATCTCGGCGAAGAAGACGAGCTGCTGGAAGAGCTTGAGGAGGCAGCCGTATGAGTTTTCCTGATATCAAAATCCACGACACCTTTCCCAAGGTTCTGGCCTGGAACGCAGAGCACTTCGGCAAGGATGTTGCCATGCGGGAGAAAGAGTTTGGTATCTGGCAGGAGTTTACCTGGCAGGATTATCACAACCGGGTGAAGTGGCTGGCTCTTGGTTTGCGTGAGTTGGGCATTCAAGAAAAGGAAGTGATTGGACTTCTGGGGGATAACCGCCCGGAATGGATTTGGGGTGAGATTACCGCTCACGCGATGGGTTGTTACTCCATGGGGATTTATCAGGACTCTCTCCATGAAGAGACGGAATATCTGCTCACTTTCTCTGACACAAGTGTGGTGATTGCAGAGGATGAAGAACAGTGTGACAAACTGCTGGAGCTGGAAGACAACATTCCTACGGTAAAACTGATTGTTTATTGCGATCCACGGGGAATGCGCAAATACGACGATAAACGCCTGATTGATATTGAAAAGGTGTATGAAATTGGCCGAGAGAAAGATAAGCGTGATCCGGCAGCTTACTCGGCAATGATTGCCGCCACCAACGGCAATGACCTTTCTATTCTCTGTACGACTTCGGGAACCACTTCCAAACCCAAGCTGGCAAAGCATCACTCCGGCCCCTTTCTGGACCACTGCGCAGCGTATCTGCGAGCTGACCCAAAACAGCCGGGAGACAATTATGTGTCTGTTCTGCCACTGCCATGGATTATGGAGCAGGTGTATGCAGTAGGGCAGGCTTTGCTGCAGCGGCAGATCGTAAACTTTGTGGAAACTCAGGAAACCATGATGTCTGACCTGCGGGAGATTGGCCCTAACTTTGTGCTGCTGGCACCAAGGGTTTGGGAGAATCTGGCTGCAGAAGTGCACTCCCGGATGATGGACTCCCAACCTTTAAAACAGAAGCTGTTTAACTTTGGTTTGAACCGTGCCTTGAAGGCTGGGGAGGAAGGGCGTCGTTCCAAACTGGCGGAATTTATCTTGATGCGCGCATTGCGGGATCGACTGGGTTTTTCCAACCTCACCTCTGCTGCAACCGGCGGCGCCGCTATGGGGCCGGACACCTTCAAATTGTTTAACGCGATGGGCGTTCCACTGAAACAGTTGTACGGTCAAACAGAACTGGCTGGTGCCTACACCATTCATAAGGCGGATGATATTGACTACGAATCCGTTGGTGTCGCTTTTGATAACAGTGAACTGCGCATTGAAAACCCTGACGAAAATGGTGTTGGGGAAATCGTTGCCAAAACCACGGGTATGTTTACCGGTTATCACAAAAACCAGCAGGCTTTTGATGACGATGTGCGTGATGGCTGGATGTATACCGGTGATGCCGGTTATCTAAAAGACAATGGTCATCTGGTGGTAATCGACCGGATTAAAGATCTGGCAGAAACCTCTACCGGTGTGCGCTTCTCTCCTCAATATATTGAGAACAAACTGAAGTTTTCTCCCTATGTGGCGGAAGCTGTAGTGTTGGGCAAGGATCGACCATGCCTGACCGCAATTATCTGTATCCGCTTCAGTATCGTGTCCAAGTGGGCGGAGTCTCAGGGCATATCCTTCACCAACTACACTAACCTTTCTTCCCAGCCTCAGGTTATGGAGCTGGTGCGCAAGGCTATGGATGAGGTAAATGCTTCCTTACCGGAAAGTCAGCGGGTTCAACGTTTTATGCTGCTCTACAAAGAGTTGGATGCTGATGATGGCGAGCTGACTCGTACCCGCAAAGTGCGTCGTGGTGTTATTGCCGAGAAGTACGCAGACATTATTGATGCGCTTTACGACGGCAAGGAGCAGGTAGATATCGACACCATGATTACTTTCCAGGATGGCAGTAAGAGTCGTATCCAGACCACTATTGAAGTGGTGAACCTCCATCTCGATACCCCGGTGGATACCAATAATAAAAACTGGAGGCAGGCATCGTGAATACTGAACTCTTATTCCAGTTAACGGTTAACGGCCTGATTGTTGGCCTGCTGTATGGCGTTATCGCCATGTGTTTTGTGTTGATCTACAAATCAACACAAGTGGTGAATTTTGCCCAAGGGGAGTTTCTGCTGATTGGTGCCTGGATTTGTTGGGCGACACTGGTCTGGCTGGATCTGCCTTTCTATATAGGCTTCCTGCTAACCCTCGGCTTTATGACTTTGTTTGGCATTTTGATACAGGCGGTGTTTCTCAGGCCAATGATTGGTGAACCGATTATCTCGGTGATTATGGTCACCATTGGTTTGTCGATGTTCTTTCAGGCATTGATGAAATGGGTGTTTGGGGTTTCAGCAGAAACTTATCCGCAGGTGTTTGAAACCAGCACGGTCACCTTTGCCGGTTTGAATATTGAAATGGCTTACATTCTCAGTCTGATCTTCTCGGTGGTAATGATGGCGGGCTTCTACTGGTTCTTCCGTTATTCAAAGATGGGCTTGGCAATGCGTGCCACAGCCTTTGATCAGCAGGTTGCCAGCAGTCTGGGTATTTCGGTTTCCAAAGTGTTTGCTGCCAGCTGGGCGATTTCCGCCATGGTGTCGGCCACTGCCGGTATTGTGATTGGCATGGTTAACGGTGTTTCTAATGCGCTGTCGTTTATCGGTATCAAGGTGTTCCCGGCGGTTATTCTTGGTGGGTTGGATTCTATTGTTGGCGGTGTTGTTGGCGGGGTAATCATTGGTGTGCTTGAGAACCTGGCGGAGTTTGTTGATAGCCAGTACCTCCATATCGGCAACCTCTACACCATTGCGCCGTTTTATGTGCTGCTGATTATTCTCACCATCAAACCTTATGGTTTGTTTGGTACGAAAGATATTGAACGGATTTAACAACTCTCACCCAATCATTATTGAGTATGAACTCGAATGTTTGGGCGGAAGGATGAATTTGTGTTTCCAAAGACCAGGGATGGTCTGAGAGCGCATCAAGACAGGGACTGGCCTGTCGCGCGGGAAACATAAAATCACCCTGCAGCGAACAACGGAAAGGAATAAAAATAATGATCACACTTTCCATGCGGCCCTGTGGTGATTTTCGCACCACGTATAAAGCGGATACGCAGATATTTGAAACAACGACCATTCGCTGGATCACTGTAGCGTCTGTGATTGCTCTTTGTTTCGCTCCTCTGGTGCTGGATGCTTATTTTCTCACCCTGTTTATTCAGGTGGCATATTTAGGTATTGCAGCATTGGGTTTGAATATTCTGGTGGGTTTTACCGGCCAGATTTCTCTTGGGCATGGCGCTTTCTTTGGTTTTGGTGCTTTTGCCTCTGCCTGGCTGAATAACAGTTTTGGCATCCCGGTCTGGCTGGCCATCCCCCTGGCTGGCTGGTTGACCATGTTGGTAGGTATGATCTTCGGATCGCCCGCTGCACGAATCAAAGGTCTCTATCTGGCCATAGCCACCCTGGCTGCTCAGTTTATTATCGAAGACTTCTTCGCCCGCGCGGAGTGGTTCTCTGGTGGTTCTTATGGTGCCGGAGCAGAGCCCGTCTCCCTGTTCGGTTACACCTTTGATTCTGATGAGTCATTCTTCTACGTAGCGCTGTTCGCACTGGTATTTATGTACCTGTGGGGCGCAAACCTGATGCGTAGCCGGGATGGCCGGGCTTTTGTGGCGGTGCGGGATCATTACCTTTCAGCTGAGATCATGGGTATCAACCTGAACTGGTACCGACTGCTCTCTTTCGGGGTGTCTTCTTTCTTTGCCGGTATCGGTGGTGCGCTGTACGGCCACTACCTTGGGTTTGTTTCTGCGGAAGGTTTCACTCTGATGATGTCTATCCAGTTTCTGGCAATGATTATTATCGGTGGCCTTGGTTCAGTGCAGGGCGCATTACTGGGAACCATCTTTATTGTTCTCCTGCCGGAAGTTCTGGAAACCTGCGTTGGGCTAATAGCCGCCAGTGGTCTGGTATCCCAGGGCAGTGTGACGGAAGGACTGGCTTACTTTAAGGAGATGGCGATTGGTCTGGTAATTATTCTGTTCCTGATTTTTGAACCTCAAGGGTTGGCCCATCGCTGGAGACAAATTAAGGCTTACTGGAAGTATTACCCATTCGCTTATTAACGTTGTTGAGCGCTAGAAAATAAAAACAAAAATAGAAGGAAGCAACATGTCAAAACTCAAGAAAACCCTGCTTGGCTGTGCCTTTGCTGCGCTACCGTTGAGTGCATCGGCTGCTGATAAAGTGTTTGTTGGTCATCTGGCGGATTACTCTGGGCCAACAGCTTTTGTCGGCAAGTATTATGCAGACGGTATTAAAGATACGCTGGCGTGGCTAAATACTCAGGGCGGCATCGACGGCACCATGATTGAGTCGGAGACTATCGATTACGCTTATAAAGTTCCGCAGGCGATCAGCAATTATAAAAAGTGGAAGTCCCGTAAAGGCATGGTTGCCATGCAGGGCTGGGGAACGGCTGATACTGAAGCGCTGATTTCTTTCGTTGCTAAAGATGAGATTCCGGTTTTCTCCGCTTCCTATTCTGGTCATTTAACTGACCCAACCGGTAAGAATCCAAAAACCAAAAAACCTGCGCCTTATAACTTCTTCTACGGCGCTTCTTATTCCGACACCTGTCGTGCACTGGTTCAATGGGCGAAAGAAGACTGGGAAGGCAAAGGTAAAACCGGCAAGCCTGGCTTTGTTCATATTGGTGATAACCATCCTTACCCCAACGCGCCAAAAGCGGCCTGTGGTGAATATGCGGCGGAGCTTGGCTTTGATGTGAAGCAGCCGGTTGTTGTGTCTATGAAACCCGGTGACTTCAAGGCGCAGTGTCTTTCTATTAAAACCTCTGGCGCTAACTACGGTTATGTTGCCAACCTTGGAGGTTCGGTGGTTTCTCTGATTAAGTCCTGCGGAACTGTGGGAACTGATATTCAGTTTATGTCCAATATCTGGGGCGGCGATAAGCTCACCTTCAAGGCTGTAGGTGAGGGCATTGATAATTATGTTTTCCCTGCACTGACACCATTCTGGTCTGATGATGTTCCTGCTTTGAATACTGTTCACGAGATTGCCCGTGCAGCGGGGCGTGATGCCAGTTTCCAGACTCACCATTACATCCGCGGTGCCTGTTCCACTCTTTATATGGCGGAAGCTATGAAGTGGGCGAAGGCTAATGGCGGCATTACTGGTGCCAATATCAAGAAGGGTATGTATGCCAAGAAGGATTGGGTTCCTGAAGGTATGCAGGGTGTTTGTCTGCCAGCCAGCTGGGCGGCGGATGATCATCGCGGTATTAACACTGTGAATGTTTATCAGACTCAGTGGAATGGTGGTGATATTAAGGTGAACCGCTTGTCGCAGGTGACGTTACCCCGTCGTGATGACTGGTTGGGTTACTAAAGCCTGGTGTTCAGGCCCGGTATTTGGGTAGAGGTTTCCGCTCCATCAGACCATCCATGGTCTGGGTCGCTCTCAGGCCATCCTGGCCTTTGAAACCTCAACCCAAACACCGGCCTATCAATATCTGAGTATTCAAAAGTAGGTTGGGTTAGCGCAGCGTAACCCAACAAAGGTAAGAGCTTATGGAAGCCAGAAAGCTGGAACCTGCTGAGCCATTGCTCAGTATTAATAATATTGAAGTGGTGTACGACGAAGTTATTCTGGTACTGAGAGGTGTAAGCCTTGATGTGCCACAAGGGCAGATCGTAACTCTGCTTGGCCCTAACGGGGCGGGAAAGTCGACAACACTTAAAGCCATTTCCGGTTTGCTGAAAACCGAAGATGGTGAGGTGAATCGTGGTGAAATTCGTTTTATGGGAGAACGGATTGATAAGAAAAATGCGGAGGAGATTGTCCGCTCCGGTATTTTTCAGGTGATGGAAGGTCGTCGTATTGTTGAGGATATGACCTGCATCGAGAACCTTCGCCTTGGGGCTTATACCCGCAGTCAGAAGAACATCAATAACGATATTGAGATGGTGTTCAACTATTTCCCACGACTAAAAGAACGTACAGGTTTAGCCGGTTACCTTTCCGGTGGTGAGCAGCAGATGCTGGCTATTGGTCGGGCGTTAATGGCGCAACCCAAGATGATTCTTCTGGATGAGCCTTCTATGGGCTTGTCTCCTCTGCTTGTTAAAGAAGTGTTCTCAATTATTGAGAAAATCAATAAAGAGCAGGGCATCACTATGTTGCTGGTGGAGCAGAACGCTAACTTTGCTCTTAAGTGTGCGGATTACGGTTACATCATGGAGTCCGGCAAAGTTGTGCTGGATGGTACCCGTGAGGAACTGCTGACCAATCAGGATGTGAAAGAGTTTTATCTCGGCGGCAGTGATGAGCGTAAAAGCTTTAAGAACCTGAAATCCTATAAACGCCGTAAGCGCTGGCTTTAATGGGGAGTGCCGCTATGTCTGAACAGTTGTCTGAGCAGTTTTTCAGCCCTAAGGAAACCCTGAGCCATGAAGAGCGGGAACAATATCTGTTTACCCGTTTGCAGGAATCTCTGGCTTATGCGATTGATCACACCGAGTTCTATGGAGCGTTGTTAAAGGATATTGATCCAGAAACCATCAATTCCCGTGAAGCTCTGGCAACGCTTCCTGTTACCCGTAAATCAGAGTTAATTGCTTTGCAGGCAGAACAACCTCCCTTTGGAGGGATTAACGGTATAGATGCTGGTGCAGTGGCTCGACTGTTTCAGTCTCCCGGCCCAATCCATGAACCGGAAGGTGAAGGCAAGGACTGGTGGCGTATGGGACAGGCGTTTTATGCCGCTGGTTTTCGAGCGGGAGATATTGTTCATAACACGCTCTCTTATCACCTCAGCCCTGGCGGTTTTATTATGGATTCCGGCGCACGGGCCTGTGGTTGTGCGGTTATTCCAGCGGGGGTCGGCCAGACTGAACATCAACTCAGTGTTATGGCTGCGCTCAAGCCCAACGGTTATTGCGGTACGCCATCTTTCCTGAAAACACTTCTCGAGAAAGCTGATTCTACTGGGCAGGATTTGTCATTTATTAAGCACGCTCTGGTTTCCGGTGAAGGTTTGCTAGAACCTTTGCGGCAGGAGTTTATTGGCCGGGGAATAAATTGCCTGCAAGCTTATGCCACGGCAGATGTTGGCTTGATTGCCTATGAATCTGACGCAATGGAGGGAATGATCGTTGCTGAAGATATTATTCTGGAAATTGTGAGACCCGGTACCGGCGAGCCTGTTGAACCCGGCGAAGTGGGTGAGATTTTGGTCACAGTGTTTAATCGTGAATATCCACTGATTCGTTTTGCTACCGGCGATTTAACTGCTCTTCTTCCCGGTGAAAGCTCCTGTGGCCGAACCAATATGCGCATCAAAGGCTGGCTGGGTAGAGCTGATCAATCCACCAAGGTGAAAGGTTTGTTTGTGCATCCAAATCAGATTGCTGAGGTGGTGAAAAGGCATCCGGCTATTTCCCGTGCCCGACTGGTTGTGGAATTCATTAACAGTCAGGATCAGATGACCCTGCTTTGTGAAGCGGGCGATGGCCTTGATCTTTCCTTTGTGGAAGAAAGCCTGAAAACCGTTCTAAAACTTAAGGGCAAAGCCCGGAAAGTTGATACAGGCAGTTTGAAAAATGATGGCAAGGTTATTGAGGATATGCGGGTATAAATCCGCCTTCCATTAACGCATTGTAAGCGTTGATCATAGTATAAAATTGAATATATCTAAGGGCTGAGGAAAGGACTCCTGGCTATGATATTTCGTTGGGCGACAAGCTATTTCTTTGTGTTTGCAGCAAGTCTTTGCATTGCTGAAGCTAATAACCTGCCCGAAAGCCAGAATCTTGAACTGGAAACTGTCGACAAGAGAGTCGTCAGACTTAACGATGTATTCCAATCTGAGTATTTGATTCTTGATATCAGCAAAAGCCGCTGTCCTGCCTGTCTAAGAGTTGCTGACCGGCACAATAAAAACAAACGATTTCAGAAAATGATAAAGCAGGGGCTGTGTCAGTTCAGCCCTGTGGTACTTAAGGCTGATAAGGAAAACTGGTTGAAGAAGTATCATGCCAAGACATTTATTGGCCGTAATACCTACGCAGTAAAAAGTATCAGGCAGACAGCTGAGGCTTTTGGTGTTGAATTGAAGTATGTGCCTACAGTCCTTGTTATCAGCCGAGATGGAACTCTGCTGGATTCAGCCGTTGGAAAAATTCCTGACGTTGTGTATCAGGTCTGCACTAACACCAGATAGAGCTGCATGAAACAATCACTCAGTGTTAAGTTCTATATTTCTCACACTCCAATAACAATCAAGTGAGCCTGTAATGAACTTTGAAACCCTGATTTACGAAGCCAGCGATCGTATCGCTACGATTACTCTGAATCGCCCCGAATGCTTCAATGCCATCAATGATCGTATGCCAACCGAGATTCGCCTTGCGGTAGAAAAGGCTGAAGCTGATCCTGAAGTGCATGTACTTGTTCTACAGGGGGCAGGCAAAGGTTTCTGCGGTGGCTACGATCTTGCTCATTATGCCGAGCGGAAGGGGGAGATTTTCGGCAGCCAGGAGATGCCCTGGGATCCTACCGAAGATTACGCCCTGATGTCCCGCAATACTCAGGATTTTATGTCTCTCTGGCGTGCCCGCAAACCAACCATTTGCAAAGTTCATGGTGCGGCGGTAGCCGGTGGCAGTGATATTGCCCTATGTTGTGATCTGATTGTTATGGAAGAAAATGCCCGTATTGGGTATCCGCCAGCCCGGGTGTGGGGTGTTCCCACAACCATGATGTGGGTTTATCGGTTAGGTATGGAGAAAGCCAAGCGCATGCTGTTTACCGGTGACCTGGTCTCCGGGAAAGAAGCGGAAGATATGGGGCTGGTTTTGAAAGCTGTTCCGGCAGATAAGCTTGATGCGGAGGTGCAAAAGTTGGCTGACCGTATGAAAGGCGTTCCCCGTAACCAGCTGATGATGTGCAAGATGACGGTGAACCAGGCTTACGAAAGTATGGGCCTGCACCAGACCCAGATGTTTGCCAACCTGTTTGATGGCGTGGCCCGCCACTCCCCTGAAGGCATCTGGTTCCGCGAACGTACACAGGAAGTGGGTTTCAAGCAGGCGGTAGAAGAACGGGATTCAGGAGCCAATATTGCTGAAGGTGTCAGCAAACACTTGCCCATTCCTGAGATAGAGTAGACTTAGAAGATTCTCTGTTTCTGAATAGTTCATGGAAGAACTATGAATTTGGCGACTTTACCAACAAGGCTGCTTTTATTCTTTCTTTTGCTAACGAGTTGTTTGCCTCTTAAGGCTGCGTCTCTGAGGGATTATTCTGCCAGTCAGAAAACCATAACAGATGTATACCCTGGCTTGTTTGAACTGATGACGCCAGAAACTGAAGAAGCGTTCGTGCGCTTTATCAGTTACCTCGAACGTATGGGGGGGAAAGATCAGCTGGAACAGGAATTTCTAGCAATGCTGCTTGATCGCCTTAAGCGCCAATCAGAAACCGACTTACCCTGGTTCACTTCCCATAACGCCGGGCACAGCCTGCGAGTGTTGCAGAAAATGCAGCAAATCATGCAGGAAAATCCAGATTATCTGCCAAGAATATACAATCGCTATGACCTGCAAGAGCATCCCCAAAAACATGAAATCGTCATGTTTATGGGCGGTTTTATTGCTCTGGTACATGATGTTGGTTACAGCGAATTTGGAAATATAAAAAACACCCCTAAACATGTGCATGCTCAGTTGGGTGCTGAGGTTATAGAAGGTTCTTTCCGGCAAATATTAAGGCAACTTTTACGTGCTGCTGCCAAAGTAGAAGGGCGTTTAATTGATGCTGCCTTTGATGCCGTTTTCTACCATAACGCGGATGACCTGAGGTTTGTTAACACCGGCCTGAAAAAAGATATCAGCTCCCTGATTAGGCGTCGGCGCGACTTTTACGGTATATCAAAAACCTACTATCAGGCTTCGGTGACCCAAGAGCCGTTTCTGGTACTGTTAAGATTTGCTGACAATCTGGATTTTTCCCGTAATCGCCTCTTTGTCCATCAGCAGTCAGAACTTTATCTCCAACTTCTGGATAGTGTCGGCACCATAGAACCCCATGTGGTTTCACGAGGCAGCGAAGCGTGGGTCGCACATCTGCGAGGGCATTACCTTGACCAACTAAAACAGCCGGTGATGAATCACAAGTTTTCTGAAACTGAAGAGTTTCGAACCTTGAAAAAGGATTTGGAAAGTGGGGTTGATCCTGTTTATCCCGGTGGCGACTTGTCATTAATGGCAACGGCTTTGCTGACTGCTATGCCTGGAGATTTTCCCCACATTTACTCAAATTATATTGTGGACAGTGTTCATTATCGGAATGGGGAGAAGGATGAATCTGTGCAGGTTCGTTTTGCCGAAGACTCGTTTGAAACAACGCCTCTAGTAAAGAATTACCAGATTAAACGCATGGCAGAATCCTTTACCTCTTGCAACATGGCATCTTACAGGCTGGTTGATCATATCTATGTCAATGTTGTGACTGAAGCTGGGGAAGATGAGACCTTCCCCTTGTCGGCCTTTACCTGGATGATCCGGTCCTCTGGGGCACGAATTACTAAAACGCCTCAACTGACAGAGCGTTTGATTGGTCCTGAAAGGTAAAGCCTAGATTAGAGCGTAGGCTCCTAAGCTGCTTGCCTGGCGAACTCCAACGCCTTGTACGCACAATTATGATGTCTCTACTTTTTACCTAATCTAAAAGTGAATTTGTTTAGAAGGTAATAGCCTCCCAGAATCCTGGAAGGTGCTAGGTCTAAAGCATGCACCGCACTGCTGTTGCTGGAAGAAGCGCTGAACTGGACTTCCGGTTTTCCAGATATTAATTGAAGCTTTTTAGGGAATCTTTTTGAGATATCAATTAAGTTGTTTCTACGACCTCCTGACATCTCAATTACCTTCCCGTTGAGTAAATTCAGTTTTGGCAATGTGGATAATTCTCTTATTAGCCCTTCTTCCTGTTTACTCATTTCATAATTTTGAGTATTCAAGGAAAGAGTCATTGTCCTACCTTTCTCAGCCGTTGCTGTGCCGGTATAAACAGGGTTGTTTCTGGTGAACTGTATATCGCCAATTGTTTTAGGAAGGCCTAATCGTCGGATTCCGACTATGCGAGATACCTCACTTGTAACGGGCATAAATATACAGTGCCATACTTCGCGCCCATTGTGTTTTGCCAATAAAAATATCGAGGCTTCTTTATAGGGCTCTGTTCTGGCATCCATCTTGTAGAAGTCAGCGATGAAAGCATTGACATAAAGCCTGTCTGGCATATCAAACTCTTTTGGGAGCAGTTGCCTGTAAGCTTCTTTTTCCTGAGTTTCATAATAAACATATACGCCATCACTCTCGTAATATGTAAACCTTTGCTCCGGTTTCGCTTGTGTAACATGAGAAAACATGACAGCGGAAATTACGAAAAAGAAAAAAGAGAGCTTACGTTTCATTGTTATTCTTACTCCCGTTTTAGGCTTCACTGTGCGCATCAGCGCTTGCCAGTAAATGCAAAATCTCCAACCCCAAAGTTGCGCCAGCCAGAGATGTAATGTCGGAATGGTCATAAGCCGGGGCAACTTCCATTACATCCGCTGCAATAATATTTAATCCCGCAAGCCCATGCAGAATCTGCAGAGCTGTTGATGTGCTTAATCCACCGATAACCGGCGTGCCTGTCCCTGGAGCAAAAGCCGGATCAAGACAATCAATATCAAAACTCAGGTAAACCGGCCTGTCGCCAACCCGTTCCTTAATCTGCTTGATAATCACGTCTGGTGAATTGTTGTTGCACCATCTGGCATCCAGAACTTGCAGATCATGATTATCAACATCGTATTCGGTTCGGATTCCCACCTGAACACTGTGATAAGGGTTGTAAATGCCTTCTTTGGCAGCGGTATAAAACATGCTGCCGTGATTGTACTTGGCATCACTTTCTTCGGTATCGGTATGGGCGTCAAAGTGAATCAGGGCAACTTCACCATGAACCTGATAAGCAGCCCGGAGTAATGGCAAAGTCAGGAAATGATCACCACCAAGGGTCAGCAGCTTTTTACCTGCAGAAAATATCCGGTTGGCTTCCTGAGAAACCTGCTCCAGCATTTTTTCGCTGTCACCTTCTTCATAAACGATATCGCCATAATCAATAACATTCAGATGCTCGCGGATTGCGAAGTTCCAAGGCCAGCGATATTCCTCCCAGCGCAACTGGCTGGAAGCCTGACGTATGCCATTCGGCCCAAAGCGTGCGCCAGAACGGCCGGTGGTTGCCAGATCATAAGGAATTCCCATAACCACAGCATCAACGTCGTCGGTTAAATCTCGGGAAAGAGGGAGGCCAAGGTAAGTAAAGATGTTGGCAAAAGCCGTGCTATCGGCCCCAAAAAGGTCAGACATAACGTTCCTATAAACCTTAACTACAAAAGATTCAGGAATGCACCTTGGAATTCTTATTCGGGTGCTCTCGCTGCCGGATCCTGTACCGGCAACGGACGTCAGGTTTTACGTCGTGATGTTTGCGACCCGATAAACCTAACATAGGTTTTATCTATTCGAAATGAACGAGAGAAAAGCTATCAAATCTGAGGATTTGAATTAGCTTTAAAGAGAACCAGTGGCCTATCCAACGGAGAGTGAATGGCTGATAAATATCTGCCCTCGGGATTTAAAAACGTTGATCAGACGGGGGATGTCGAGACTTATACATCCTGCCTGTCGACACTGGATGCCCTGCCATTTTTTATGAAATACAAGCAGGAGAGCTATGAACTTCTGAAGCTTGGGCCGGGGGAGAAGGTGCTCGATGCCGGCTGTGGCATGGGCTTTGATGTGTACCGCATGGCCGAGCTGGTGGGAGTGGGTGGTTGCGCTGTGGGTATTGATGCCAGCAAAGCACTGATTGAAAAAGCGCAGGCTCAGAACAATAACCGGCAACTTTCGGCCACCTTTCATGTTGGTGATTTAAAGAATATGCCGTTTGAATCCGGTAGTTTTTCGCGGGTACGAATAGACCGGGTATTGCAGTACATCTCTGATCCTGAGGCCGCTATTGGTGAACTGGTGCGGGTTCTTTCGCCCGGAGGTTTGCTGCTGGCTTATGACAATGACTGGGGCTCGTTTTCAATTGCATCCCAGTACAAAGACGTTACCCGGAAAATTGAAAAGGCCTGGTGTGACTCGTTTGTAAACAGCTGGATTGGCCGGGATCTTTTAAAGTTTTTTCTGAACAATGGTTTGAGTGATATTGAAGTGATTCCCAAGCCATCTGTGAATAATGATTTTGAACTGGCAGATCAGCTATTCAACCTGCGTGAAGTTGTAAGCCTGGTTGTGAAAAGTGGTGAGATTTCTGATGGACAGGGTGATTTATGGCTGGATGAAATGCAGGAAAGACACCAGCAAGGTTGTTTCTTTCTGGGGATGACATCCTACATAGTAGTTGGGAAAAAGCCTGGGAGCTAAAACCTACGGCCAATTGTGCTGACAGAATGCGTTATTACTCCCATACTCCTGCCAGCTTACACTTCTGACACACTGTTTTTCCTCCTCCAGAAGAACAAACACAATAATAAGGAGTCTGAATATGGCGCGCCCGTTGGACGGTTTAAAGGTTCTCGATTTTTCCACACTGCTGCCCGGGCCTTATGCCACCCAATTGCTGGCAGATATGGGCGCCGAAGTTCTGCGTATTGAAGCTTTTGGCCGGGCAGACCTTGCACGCAATATGCCTCCGTTTGTGAAGAAGGGCGTTTCTGCAATTCACGCCACCCTTAACCGTAATAAGCAAAGCCTTGGGCTGAACCTTAAAAAGCCGGAAGCGGTAGCGATTGTTCGCCAGCTGGTGGAAGAGTATGACGTTGTTATTGAACAGTTCCGCCCAGGTGTTATGCAGCGTTTTGGCCTGGGTTATGAAGAGTTAAAGCAGATTAACCCAAAACTGATTTACTGCTCTATTACTGGCTATGGGCAAACGGGCCCTCTGAAAGACAGAGCCGGTCACGATATTAATTATCTCGCTCTTTCCGGGCTGGCTTCTTACAGCGGCAGAAAAGAAACCGGCCCGGTGCTGGCTGGAACACAGTTAGCCGATATAGCTGGTGGCTCCCATCATGCGGTTATGGGAATCATGGCTGCCGTTATTCAGCGTCAGACGACAGGGGAAGGGCAGTATATTGATGTCAGTATGACTGACTGTGCCTTTGCTCTGAATGCCATGTCTGGTGCTGCAGGTCTGGCTTCGTCGTCTTCTCCAAAAGCTGGTGAAGAAATGCTCAATGGCGGAATTTTCTACGACTATTACCAAACCAGTGATAATCGCTGGCTTTCTGTTGGTAGCCTGGAACCTCAGTTTGCCATGGGGCTGTTCAATGCTCTCGGGCATCCGGAATGGGTATCCCGTGCTGCTGATATGTCTTCTGTTGCACAGGCAGAGTTAAAGCTTGATATCCAGAATGTGTTATCTACACGAACTCTTGCTGAATGGCAGGCTGTTTTCGATGCAATTGATGTGTGTGTGGAACCTGTTCTGGAGCTGCAGGAAGCCGTTAATCATGCTCATGTTAGAGAGCGCGGGTTGGTGGCTGAGGTTGCCGTTGATAATGACCTGACTGTACGACAGATTGGGAATCCAATTAAGTTTTCAGGTAGTGAGGCAGAGTATCGTCATGCCGGTGGCAAGGTTGGTGCAGATAATCGTTCCGTGCTGCAAAAGCTAGGTTATGGCGAAAGCGATATCGACAAGCTAATTACTGATGGTGCCTGCGGATAAACTCCAGCAATGAAAATGGCCTGTCATGTTTTCAACACGACAGGCCAGATCTTTAGAACCATGTATCCTGCATATCGGAGCATGTGGTATCAAACTGCTGCAGCAGATGAGCTTGGTGCTCTATCTCCGGAAGTTCCCAGGTAATAAAGTATTTCGCTGCCTGTAGTTTCCCTTCCATAAAGTTATGGTCTTCTACGGCTATGGAGTGTTGATAAGTTTCCACTGCCTTGTCAGCCATTTCCAACCAGAGCCAGCCGATAACACACTTGCCCATCATATCCAGATAAATAGCTGAGTTGGCTAAACCTTTATCAACCTGCCCGGATTGCAGCGCCATTCCCAGAGTGGTTGTGGTTTTTACCAGCGTGTTGAGATGGGTTTGATAC
Source organism: Parendozoicomonas sp. 2304DJ65-17 (assembly GCF_058148445.1). Lineage (NCBI taxonomy): Bacteria > Pseudomonadati > Pseudomonadota > Gammaproteobacteria > Oceanospirillales > Endozoicomonadaceae > Parendozoicomonas > Parendozoicomonas sp. 2304DJ65-17. The sequence goes on along the minus strand of NZ_JBYVJV010000001.1, from coordinate 765,003 downwards.
GTTTTCGCCAGCTCTGAAAGAGGCTCTTTATCAATAGCAGATGCAAGCGTAGCTTGAACTCGCTCCATAAGAAGCTGCATCCCTTTACCATTCTTTTGCCAGAGTTTCCGGCCAAGAAGGTCGAGAGACTGAATGCCGTGGGTGCCTTCATGTATTGGGTTCAAGCGGTTATCCCGGTAACACTGTTCAACCGGATATTCCCGAATATAGCCAGCGCCTCCCAACACCTGAATGGCAAGATCGTTAGCTCTCGGGCCGTAGAAGGAAGGGAATGATTTAACGACAGGTGTCAGCAGGTCCAGCAATAGTCCGCTGTCTGGGTTCTCACCCGCATGCTGTTCGTCCACAAGACGTGCTGCCAGCAGGCAAAGTGCCAGCGAGCCTTCCACATAAGACTTCTGGGTAAGGAGCATACGTTTTACATCGGTATGCTCAATAATATTGCTTTGCTTGCTGTCTGGATCACGGTTGGTGACAGAACGACCCTGCGGCCGGTTGCGGGCATAGTCCAGAGATTCAAGATAACCACGATAACCAATCATGGTGGCACCCATGCCGACACCGATACGGGCTTCGTTCATCATCAGGAACATAGCCGCCAGCCCTTTGTTCTCTTCTCCAAGAAGATAACCGTGGCAATTGTTGTTCTCACCAAAATTCAAAACGGTAGATGTTGTTCCCCGGTAACCCATTTTGTGCAGTAAGCCGGCAAGAACAACGTCATTGCGTTCCCCAAGAGAGCCATCTGGATGAGCAAGAAACTTGGGAACAATAAACAGGGATATTCCCTTTACCCCTTTGGGTGCACCTTCGATGCGGGCGAGAACAAGGTGAACAATATTTTCGGTAATATCCTGATCCCCACCCGAGATATACATCTTCTGACCTTTAATGCGGTAAGAACCATCAGGCTGAAGAGTGGCCTTGGTGGTCAGATCTCCAAGGGAGGAGCCAACATCTGGTTCTGTTAAAGCCATAGTTCCGGCAAAGCGGCCATCTTGCATGGGCGGCAGAAATGTTGCTCTTTGCTCATCGGTTCCCACCGTTCGAATAACATTGGCGGCAGCTGCGGTAAGAAATGGATAGCCTGTTGTTGAGGGGTTAGCTGCGGTGAAGTAAGCATTGCAGGCTGCATTGATCAGTGAAGGCAGCTGCATACCGCCCTGATCATAATCCTGAGTGGCGGAAAGCAGACCTGATTCCACATAGTGTTGCCAGGCTTCTTTTACTTCAGGAATTGTGGTGACTTTCTGTCCATCAAACTGAGGCTCATTGGCGTCAGCTTTGGCATTGTGTGGCAGGAAATAGTCTTGGGCGATTCGCTCAGAGGTTTTGAGGATTTCGTCAAAAGTTGTGCGATCGTGATCCTGATAGCGTGGCAGCGTCGTTAACTGTTCAGCAGAAAACACCTGATACAGAAGAAACTCCAAGTCTTTGGGATTCATCAGCTTGGACATTGTCAGACACCTTATTGTTTTTTACTGAGTATCCGGCTTTTCTTTCCAGAGTGTGATTGTCAATATAGCCACTCATAGGGCCAAAAATGACAAAACTCTTATGAACGTGGTTATCGCAGGGTTTCCTCAGACTCTGGCAACGGCTGTGACAGGAATGGCCGATATTCTGGGAATGGCTGGAGTCAGCTGGGAGCGCATTCAGGGCGAGAGCGTTTCCAGATTATTTAACGTGCGAATCGCCAGCCCGGATGGAAACGCTGTGCAATGTGTGAATGGTCTGACCATAGGCGCTCACTTGAGCTTTGATCAAGTAAACGACGCCGATGTTCTTGTTGTTCCTACTATTGGCGGGCTTATCGTAGATGCTTTGGCCTCGAACGCTGAGCTGATTCAACTACTTCAATATGCAAACCGAGAGAACTGGATAATCGCTGGCAACTGCACCGGCAATTTTCTATTGGCGGAGGCGGGAATTCTTGATGGCCGGGTAGCAACAACTCATTGGGGTTTTCAGGAGCAGTTTCAGAGGCGATATCCGCAGGTTATTCTCAAGGCCGATAAACTGCTGACACGAGATGAGCATATTTTCTGTTCAGGTGGTGGCCTGTCTATCTTTGATCTGGCTTTGCATTTGGTGGAAAAGCAATACGGCTTTGATACGGCTATACAGACTGCGAAATCGTTTGTGATGGATTATCGAAGAGACAGCCAGCTTTCCTATTCGCTGGTCAGATTGTCCAAACCCCATCAGGATACCCAGATTCGCCATGTGCAATCCTGGCTGGAGGATAATTATTCACAGGACTTTACTCTCGATCAGTTGTCTGAGCGTTTCAATATGTCCAAGCGTACGTTAATACGTCGTTTTCATGCGGCTTTGGATTGCCCACCCAATGTTTATATTCAGGATGTGAGAATAGAAGCGGCTCAAAAGATACTGGAAGAGAGCACGCAAACAGTGGATAAGGTCATGGGCACCGTTGGGTACAGTGATGTCAGTTCATTCCGGCGTTTATTTCGCAAGAAAACGGGTTTAACGCCAACGGAATATCGGCAAAAGTTCAGCCGTCGCTTTGGTTGATAACCACGAAAAAATTAAAAGGCATCGAAGTGATGCCTTTCAATTCGATTTGCATTAGTGACTGAGCACAATCCTGTAACGAGCTTTGCCTTCTTCAAGATGAGCTAGCGCTTCATTAATTTGATCAAACTTAAAGTGTTCCACAACAGGCGCAATGTTATGGCGTGCAGCAAATTCCAGCATAGTTTTGATTGTTGCCGGGCTGCCAACAGGAGAACCAGAAATAGAACGCTGGCCGCCTATCAGTGGGAATGCTGCAATATCCAGTGCTTCCAGAGTTGCGCCAACAAAGTGCAAACGGCCTTTGGGCGCCAGAGTGTTGATATAGGCATTCCAGTCCAGCTTCACATTGACTGTGGAAATAATCAGATCAAAGTATCCCGCCGCTTCAGACAGAGCTTCTTTGCTTCTTGAATTCAGTGTTTTGTGAGCGCCCATCTCCAGAGCTTCAGTTTGTTTGGCTTCACTGGATGTAAACGCTGTAACTTCACAGCCCCAGGCATTCAGAAACTGCAGAGCCAGATGTCCCAATCCTCCAATACCGATAACCGCGACTTTAGCTGTGGACGGAATATCAAACTGCACCAGCGGATTAAAAACAGTAATTCCGCCACAAAACAGTGGGCCAGACGTTTTTGCATCCAAACCTTCTGGTAGAGCAACAACAGCAGAAGCATCGGCACGAACTTTATCTGCAAATCCTCCATGCCTGCCACCAATGGTTGGTTGTGCTTTGTTGCACAAATTGTGATCACCGGACATGCAGGAGGGGCAGGTGTGGCAATAGTCAGAGTGCCAGCCCAGACCAACGCTTTGCCCAATTTTGAGATCACTGACGTTGGCACCGGCGGCGGTAATCTTTCCGATAACTTCGTGGCCAGCAACGAAGGGATATTGAGTCATTCCCCACTCATTGTTCAGCATGCTCAGGTCACTGTGGCAGATACCGCAGGATTCAACGGCGATTTCAACTTCGTTGTCACCTAAAGGGCCTGGGTCATATTCAAAAGCTTCGAGTTTGCCGCCAGGTTGGTTGGCTGCGTAGGCTTTGATCATAGTTATCACTCTTATGCTGTTCAGGATAAGCAGAGCTGATGTCAATCATGGGCCGTTTTTAAATGCAATCAAGCTCTTTTTCCTGCCAATAGAAATGATCCCTGCCAACATTGGATCATCAACATTCTTGACCTATGATGGGAAAATCTCAACAGCCCCAATAACACTAAGAAGGTCAGGGTTGCCATGAACTTTGAATTAACTCCCGAACAAATTGCCTTTCAAGATGCCGCAAGAGATTTCGCCCGTCAGGAGCTGGCACCGAATGCCGCGCGCTGGGATTTGGAAAGCCATTTTCCTGTTGATGTGCTTAAACGTGCTGGTGAGTTGGGTTTTCTTTCTATCTACACCCCGGAAAGTGCTGGTGGCATGGGCTTAGGGCGCCTTGATGCCAGCCTGATTTTTGAAGAGCTTTCCGCCGGTTGTACAACCACCGCAGCCTTTATGACCATCCATAATATGGCAACCTGGATGGTGGCATCTTTTGGCAGTGAGGCAGTGCGTGATGACTGGTGCCCACAGCTTGTTACAGGCGAGAAACTTGCCTCCTATTGTTTAACAGAACCCGGTGCTGGCAGCGATGCTGCGTCTCTGAAAACCACAGCCGTTCGGGATGGCGATGATTATGTTCTGAATGGCAGTAAGTGCTTTATTTCCGGTGCAGGCAGCACTGATGTGCTTGTTGCTATGGTGCGTACCGGTGGTTCTGGGCCAAAAGGCATTTCTGCACTGGTGATTCCTGCTGATCTTGAAGGCATCAGCTACGGTCGCAAAGAAGACAAGATGGGCTGGAACGCTCAACCAACCCGTACCATTACTTTTGAGAATGTTCGGGTACCGGTAGCCAACCGTTTGGGTGAAGAAGGCGAAGGTTTCCGTTTTGCCATGAAAGGTCTGGACGGCGGCCGCATTAATATTGCCACCTGTTCTTTGGGCACTGCCCGTGCAGCGCTGGAGCAGTCCAGAACTTATCTTGGTGAGCGCAAACAGTTTGGTAAAGCAATTGGTGAGTTTCAGGCTCTGCAGTTCAAACTGGCAGATATGGCAACCAGTCTTGTCGCTGCACGACAAATGGTTCATCTGGCGGCAGCTAAACTGGATGCCAAAGACAGTCAGGCAACAACTTACTGTGCCATGGCAAAACGTTTTGCTACGGATGCCTGTTTTGATGTCTGCAACGATGCCCTGCAACTTCATGGTGGTTATGGCTATATCAAGGAATATCCGCTGGAACGTCATGTGCGTGACAGCCGGGTTCACCAGATTCTTGAAGGCACTAATGAAATTATGCGGGTTATCATCGGCCGTCGTCTTCTGGCAGATGATGTCTTTCAGTTCTAATTAATGCAGTGAGGATAATAATAAAATGAGCGATGCACTGATTCTGGAAAAACGTGGTTCTGTGGCCACGATTACACTGAATAACCCTCCTGCAAATACCTGGACGGTAGACAGCCTCAATCAGCTGGAAAAGATTGTTAATGAGTTGAATGCAGACAGAGAAATTGTCAGTCTTGTTATTGTCAGTGACTCTCCAAAGTTCTTCTCTGCCGGTGCGGACCTGAAACAGTTTGCTGCTGGCGATAAAGATCAGGCCGCTGAAGTGGCTCAGGCTTTTGGCCGGGCTTTTGAAACCCTTACTGATTTCCGTGGTGTGTCCATCGCAGCGATCAACGGTTACTCCATGGGTGGCGGACTGGAAGTTGCTCTGGCTTGTGATCTTCGTATTGCCAGTGAGCAGGCTGTTATGGCTTTGCCAGAGGCATCTGTTGGCCTTTTACCTTGTGCGGGTGGAACTCAGAATCTCACTCTGTTGGTAGGTGAAGGCTGGGCCAAACGCATGATTCTCTGTGGCGAACGGGTTAATGCTGAGCAGGCACTGAAGATTGGCCTGGTTGAAGAAGTTGTTGCAGGTGATGATCTGCGCGCCCGGGCAATGGAGCTTGCGGAAATGGCCGGTAAGCAAAGCCCTGACAGTGTTGCTGCCTGCAAACAGCTGGTACAGATGGGCCGAAGCCTGCCTGTACGTCAGGTATTGCCAGCCGAGCGTGAGTTGTTCCTGGCACTCTTCGATGGTGGGAATCAAACAGAAGGTGTAAATGCTTTCTTGGAGAAGAGAAAGCCTGAGTGGAATTATGAGTAACGGTTGTTAGTTGTTCTAACTCTTCTTGCGCCGGTCAGCTTCTCTGACCGGCTTGTGATTTTATCGCTGCTCCTTCCTGAATAGTCTTGTCCGGTGGAGTTACTTACCGGAGTTGAGATATGGAATCAGGAGCCACTCGTTTGGATGCTTCCCGAAAGAGGCAGCATTCTCCAGAACAAAACAATAATCTTATGGAGGATTCGCCAGCGGCTAACACTCGTGCCGGACGCAGAGCTAAGTTGGCAAATGCTGGCAAGGGTGAGATGCCGAGTGAACGGGATTTTCAGTCATCTCCATCAACCAAAAAAAGAAAGACTTCCTGCTCTTCTGATGACCAAGTCTTAGTCAGTCTAAAACCTGAGCCTATAGTCAGTCCCCCGGTTTTCACTCCTTTTGTGCGTAAGTCCGATATTGGACCTTATCCTTTTACGTCTGTAGCTCTTCCCTCCAGAGAGTTGACGTCAGTCTCTGCCGCTATGCAGTTCCTTATATCTGCGATCAGAGATGAGGATTTAAGTGCTATTAGCCAGAAGCAAGCCCCAACGGAAAAGGGAGAATTGTGGGAAGAGGTAAGAACAGCATTTTGTGAATGTCAGATGGCTTTGCGCAGTCGCCAAATAGACGGGGTGCTTCCACTGGCTATTTATGGTCGCTTAATTCTGGCGTTATGCCGGTACGCCAATGATCAGAAGCATGAAGATATCAAACGACTGTTTCCATTCGATATCGAGGTGGATGCTGACACTGACCCGGAACAGTTTCTTACTGACAATCTGGATAAACTAAAACTGATAGATCCTGCACTGTTTATGGGATGCATTTTTGAAGTCCTTGTTGATGATCCAACAACGGAATGGCAGGGCTTTATACAACAGAAGGCTATTCAGATTTCTAAGGTTGATAACGTTCGTGGGCATCCCATTCGTTCCCGTTCGTCCAAAAATGAGCCCTCTTTTGGAGCCTCTATTCCTTTGACTGCAATGACCTCTGAAGGCGCTGTAAGCCTTGAAGGTGTATTGCAGAAGATGATCTATCAGGAAGTAGCAGGTCAACCTGTATCCAGAGAGACTGCTTCTGCATGTTTTAATAAAGAGTTGGGTAAAATTGAGCGTTCAGTAGGTCGGTATGCTCAAATGCAGGATGAAGAAAAGCAGAGGGCCCGGGCAGGGATTAATGAGAAACTCACAGATATAGAAAACTGGGATGATAAAGAGCTGAGGCCACACTTTGTAGGGAAACAGTGGCATCTCCCCGGCGAGGGTTGTGATGCTATGTTGATGAGCACGTCTGCTTTCTCTAGTGAAGAGAAACAAGAAACTGTGAAATGGGAAAACCTGGTTCCACTAGTCGCTACAGATAAACAAGGCGGAACTACACATCATGTTCCTGAAGCCCTGAAGCCTCTGCAAAGTAAAAAGACTGAGGGAAAAGGTGCACCTGAACTCGTCTTTGATCATACGACAGGGAAATACTATAGCCATATTGTTTTGGGTGAGAAGCATGCAGCAGCATTTCGCATAGCTCAGGAGCTGTATCGTATTGCCAGATTCCCGGTTATGGATGTTCAGTCTGTCGATTCTGGGGATCCGTCACAGCATCATCTTTTGATTGAGACACCTTTGCAGCACCCGAAAGGCTCACAATTTTGTTATGTCCATGATGATGTCACTACCGAAATGGAGAAAGGAGCATGGGTTGGGGGGGCAATCGTTTTTGATGCTTTATTGAAAAACAGTGGTATTGAGAACAGTTTGCTGGCCAGTGCCCAAGTGAAATTTAATCCTAAGCAGCCCGCAGTGGCATTTGTTCATCGTGGCGGATTTCACTGTTTGGGTTATGACCAAGCAGTTGAAGGGCAGCAGGATTGCGAAATGGGCGTTCCCATGGGGAATGATGCCGTTGATGAGCTGGATCGCCTGCGAAAAAAACCGTGTTTCAAAAAAATTAATAAGCGCGATCTTTGCTTTGGGATGGAGCGACTTGGAAAAATCAGAACGGAAACAATTGAAGAGGTCGTTTCCCGTTATTGGCCTGGAGATGCGCAAGATATTCAGACTGTTGTAGCACAGATTGTCGCCCGGAAAGGGGCTCTTCTGGCTATACCAGAATATAAGCCAGCTCCTGAAAACATAACTTCTCCACTTGCTCCCGTATTCCATCACAAACAACACGCAAGGGTTGCGAAGCTGGTTGGAGATAGTGATGGCCTTATCGATTTTCCTGGTGTTTTCCGGAAAGGTGCGCCTTCTGTTGCTAAAGGTTATTTGAGAACCCTGGTTTGTCATCAGGGGGATGCTGAACATGAAGGCCGCTATATAACACTTCACCGTATTGGTGATGTCTGGTTTGTTGTTGATAACCTGTTCCACCCTGAGGAGGGTTGCCTGACCTTGGAGGAATACCTGAAGCGTAAAGATGTGGCGTGCCTGATCAATAAAGACTCTCCCAATGGTATGGGTACTTTAAAAAGTGCGTTGAAATGCGGCTTTCTGAAAACAACACCCCAATACTCTCTGTGGGAGTTGGATGGTGAGCCGAAACGCAGAGAGTGGGAGCAGAGCTTTGAAGAAGCTGTATTAGCCAGCAAAGATCGCATCGTTGATGAAGAAAATGCTGATGAAGAATTTTACGAGTGTTCTGATCAGATGACGTTCCCGCTTAATAGTAAAGAAGAGGAGTCAACGTCTGCGAACTCAACAGAATCTTTCATCGAAGAGAAACCAGCCTCTGTACAGGAAATGGAAGTACCAGCCTCAAATGTAGAGCTTCCTGTCAGTCAGCCTGAAGAAGAGATAAAAAACTCAGATGAAATGGAGATTATTGAAGAGCAACAGCTGAATGTTTCCTGTCCTCCTAGTGAGGATGAGGGTGACCTCTTCTTAACGCCAATGCCTTCTCCTGTTCATGTTGAAGAGCCTTCTACTGTTGAGATCGATGAAGAGACAGTTGAGGAAACGGTTGGGGAAGTATCGAGCCAGAGAGTTAGGGAACAGGATGACACAATGGAAGTCGTGGCTGCTCCTGTAATGGAAACAACTGCGCATCAGTATTCAGTGCAACCCAAAGAATCCTCACCCTCGCCAGAAGAAGAGCAAGAGGAAGTGACTCTGCAGGAGATATCGGTTCGAGTCATGATCAATGGCGTTCTCACTTGGGCTCCGCCAGCCAAGGTCTGCTAGTCGGATATAGCTTCAGCGCGGCTCGTATCAAGGGCAAATACGCACAGAAGCACGGAATCTATCTGATAAAATAGTGCGATTTCCTTGAGGGATCTTTACACCTTAACAACATGTTGTTGATAGTTACGGCTATTCTTCAAGTCGTTTTAGGTAAAGATCCTTTTGCGCATGAGCAACATTATACAATCAGGACCTTGTCATGCCTGCATGCAGTAATCGCCGGCGAAATCTATGGTGGCTTATAGTTGCCTGTTCTTTTCTGACGGCCTGCCAGACTATTGATCGCACACCAGTACAAGAAAAGCCTGGGATAAAGATTGAAGGGACATCTCAATCAGCAGGGAACAGTGTTCAGCCCTGCCAGCCAGTTGAGCCAAAGCCACTGAAAACAAGGGTGATAACCCGTACCCAGGTGATTTACCAACCTGTTGAGATCGACAATAAGTTAATCCTTGGAGCTGTAGAAAAGGTTACCTTTCCCAATTTGGGCGGATTGATGTTTGATGCCAGAATTGATTCAGGTGCGGAAACCAACTCTCTGCATGTGTCATCTGTCCGTGAGTTTGAACGGGATGGTGCACCATGGGTGGCATTCAGTATTCCTGTGAAAGGGCAGGAAGTCCCTCTGCAAGTCGAGCGCCCTCTTACACGTCGGGTGTTGATCAAGCGTAAAGGTGAAGAATCACAGCGTCGTCTGGTGGTGATGCTGACCGTTCAAATAGGAAAGCTCGAAAGAACCAGTGAGTTCACTCTGGCAGACCGTGAGAACTTCGAATATCCGGCCCTTATCGGTCGCAACTTTCTGACTGATATGGCGCTTGTCGATGTTGGTTATGAACATCTCGCTACAGATCCATAATTCATCAGGCATTTCTCTTCCTATTCTAATGGTTCTTTGAGTTCAGCTCAGGGAACCGTTTCTTTGCATAGATACTCGTCGTATCGAGAGTCGAGTTGGTGACATGAACAGCAATAAAAAACAGATCATTTTTGTCGTGCTTGCATTAGTGCTGCTCGGTACCTCTGTTGCCCTGTATAAAAGAATTAATCTTGGTTTTCCTTTTCTGCCCGGTAAGTCTGCTCTGATCTGGGATGTTGAGGCCAAGATTACTTTCAAGGCTGAAAATGGCCCAGCCAGTGTTTCTCTGGCGATGCCTGAACCAGGCGGTAAATTCAGTATTCTTGATGCCACCTACGCTTCACCGGGTTATGGATTCCGCAGTGTAGAGCGTAATGGTGTTGAGCGAGTTGCCTGGACACGTCGTGATGCTTCAGGAGATCAGTCTCTTTATTACAAGATAAAAGTGCAGGACAGCCTGCCAGAAGCGGCAAGTGCAACCGATGAAGAGGATAATGAGGAGCTGAATATCGGCCCGGCTCCTTACTTTGCTGAGCTGGAAGGCGCTTATCGTGTCGCTGCTGATGATCTTCTTAAAAATGTGCGTAAACAGTCGTCTGATGATTTGAGTTTTGCTTCTCTGTTGATCAGCAACTTGCAGAACTACGATGCAGATTCTAATGCTGCCTTTTTGAGTGATCTTCTTTCTGAAAATTCTCCAGCGCAAAGCTACACCCGCGTCGATCTGGTGATGAAACTACTGCAGGATACTGGACTGCCTGTACGCAAGGTACGCGGCGTTATGCTTGAGGACAGCCGCAGAAATCAACCACTGGTGGATATGGTTGAAGTCAGAACTGGCGGCAAATGGTATATGTTCAACCCCGAAACTGGTGTTGAGGGTATGCCGGAAAACTTCCTGCCCTGGCAACGTGGTGGTGTATCACTGCTGGATATAACTGGTGGTCGGGATTCCAATATTACTTTCTCGGCTCTTTCCCGTGCAGTTCCTGTTGATGAGCTGGCGGTGGCTTCTGCAAAACAAAGCCGTGCCGCTCTGGTTGATTTCTCACTGTACAGCCTGCCAATAGAAGAACAGAACGCTTACCGTTACATTCTGTTGGTACCTATTGGTACCCTGATTGTTGTATTGATGCGCATTCTGGTGGGATTAAAAACCAGCGGCACATTTATGCCTGTTCTGATCGCCCTGGCATTTCTCCAGACCCGACTACTGCCGGGGTTGGTGATTTTTGTTTCTATCGTTTCCATTGGCCTGTGGATTCGATTTGTTTTGAGCCGGCTGAACCTGCTCCTTGTGGCACGAATATCATCGGTGGTGATAGTGGTTATCGGGATTATGGCGGGTATGAGTATTCTTAGTTACAAGATGGGAATACAGCAGTCTATGTCGGTGACTTTCTTCCCGATGATTATCCTTGCCTGGACTATTGAGAGAATGTCGATTCTCTGGGAAGAAGAAGGCCCGATGGATGTTCTGGTAAGCGGCAGTGGTAGTTTGCTGGTGGCGGTGATCAGCTACTTCGCCATGACTAACCGATATATTGAGCATCTGACATTTAACTTCCCGGAACTTCTCCTGTGTGTGCTTGGCTTTACTTTGCTGCTGGGACAATACACTGGTTATCGGTTGCTTGAACTTCGTCGTTTCAGACCAATGGTTGAGGACTGATAATCATGCTTTTCAGTTCTCTGTTCCAGCGCCGCAGGCATTTGCGGGAGCGTGGTGTGCTGGGTATGAACCAGCGCAACCATGCTTATATCGGTCGCTATAACGACCGCTCAAAGTTTCCTGTTGTAGATAACAAGGTCACCAGCAAAAAAATGGCTATTGCCGCTGGTGTCGCCGTCCCCCGGCTTTTGCATATTATTCACACCCAGCACGATATTCTGCGCCTACGTGCTGAACTTGAGCGGTTGGATGAGTTTGTTATCAAGCCTGCCAAAGGAAGTGGTGGTAAAGGTATTCTGGTGATTACCGGGAGGGAAGGCCGCGACTGGATTAAAGCCAGTGGCAGCCGGGTAACCTTTGAAGATGTTGAGCGGCATATCTCCAACATTCTCGGTGGTTTGTACAGCCTTGGTGGCAATAGCGATATTGCAATGATTGAAGGCCTGATCAAGGCTGACCCGGTGTTTGATCGGTTCAGCTTTGAAGGTGTCCCGGATATTCGCACCATTGTTTTTCAGGGTTATCCGGTGATGGCGATGATGCGCATGGCGACCCGCGCTTCAGACGGGAAAGCTAACCTTCACCAGGGAGCTGTAGGCGTCGGACTTGATCTCGCTACCGGGAAAAGCCTGAAAGCTGTTCAGTTTGATAAACCAGTAGCCAACCACCCTGATACCGGACATTCATTTAATGATCTGAAAGTTCCCCACTGGCGACGCCTGCTGGAGCTTTCGTCGGCCTGCTTTGATATGACCGGACTGGGCTATCTGGGAGTAGACATTGTTCTTGACCGCCTTCACGGGCCTTTGATTCTTGAGCTCAATGCACGACCAGGGCTGGCTATTCAGATTGCTAACGGGCAAGGACTTCTGCCCCGATTAAAGACAATTGAAGGATTACCGCATCCCCATATGTCTGCTGCTGAAAGAGTTGATTATTCTCAGGCGACATTCAGCGAGTCTGAGCATATGCCTGAGGAAAAAATGGTTCCAGAATTGGCATAGACTGAGAATTGCTCATGGCAGTATCCTTATAAAATTACTTTCCAGGGTAGGAAAGATAAGAGCTGCCATGAAAAAAATAAGAACATTACTTTTTCTCTTTTCGAGTCTTTTTCTTACAGGGCTTCTGACAGGCTGTACAACTCAGGATTTTGAAGTTTCTGATCTTGCCAAAAGTGATATTGATCTTGTGGCAGATGCCTTTATTACCACTGAAGAATCCCTGTTGAGGTCTCTAATGATCAAGCTCTACAAACGTAATCCAAAAGAGTTGAGAAAGGTTCGTGGGCAAAGTATCAAAAGCCGCTTGGAGCAAATCTTTGGACCTGCTGCCGGAATAACCTTTCAGGAACTGCAAGGCCACAGTGGTGCAGATGCCATGCTGCTGGCTTTTGATGATGCTTATAAAGGCGACAGGGTTTTTGCCCTTGTTGGTGGTTTAGCCGGGATGATCAGACAATCCTGGAATGGCCAGAGGGAGTTTTTCCTTCCCGACTCTCTGGATGAACAGAAGCTTTATAACAGCGCCAGAAATATTGAAATTGTTTCCTGGCGGTTACGCAGCCGGCTTCAGGACAATGGCAAACCTTACCTTGTTGCTCATGGCTCAGGGAGTGAGGTTAACTTTGCTTTTTCCCGTATCTTCGCCAAGCTCACCGCCCATCAGGATATGATGGCAACACTGGTGGCCCAGAAAAATAACAGGACCATCAACCGTGTTGTGCATGGGGTTGCAACCATGGCATTTCTGCCAATCTAAGCTGTAAGTTTGTAACTTAACAGGGATATCTGACGGCCAGAGCTTCCAGAACTATCTTTGCAGGTGTTTCTTCCAGGGTTTCCGGAACTTTGTTGGCGTATTTTACAGTCAGTTCAATCGCATATTCTGTGCTGACATTTTTAGGTACACAGAACTGTTTTAAAGGCGTTGTGCGTTCCATATCGCGCATGGCTGAGATGGTGGCAGAGGTGTAGGCGTAGCAACGCTGCCAGTTCTTGGACAATCGCTGCAGCATGTCACTTTGATTAATACGCTGATAATCTCCACAGGCAATCATATAGTCCTTGGTATCGACCATAGGATTGAAGTTCTGGTTATCAATGGTTTTGTTTGCTTGTTGTACATCACCGAAGGCAGGGGGCATAGCGAATGCTGAAATTGTCCAGAGCAATGTTATTCCAGCCAACAGGGTTTTCATCAACTTCGAGCTATACCGGTTAAGCGGGTTCATTGATTTGACCTCTCCTTAAGATGTTTTCGTTATATTGGTGGTTTATATGCTCCCTTTTTTCTATATACGTATCAATACGTATGCGGCAATCAAAGTGTAAAGGTTTTGTATTGTTGAGAGTTGTGTGGTCTTTGATTTGTAAGGGTTGTTTGATTATTCATCGTTCATAAAGTCAGATAATGAACGCTTTATCACTCAATGGCTTTCTGAATCAGATTCTTTGCTATACAGTCAGGCCGGATTTTTTACTCTGCTGATGGACCAAACCATGAAGCGTGAACTGGCGATCGAGTTTTCCCGGGTAACTGAAGCGGCTGCACTGGCTGCGTACAAATGGCTGGGACGCGGTGATAAAAACAAAGCTGATGCAGCAGCTGTGCATACCATGCGTACTCTGCTGAATCAGGTAGAAATTGATGGTGAAATCGTTATAGGTGAAGGGGAGATTGATGAAGCCCCTATGCTTTACATCGGTGAGAAGGTTGGTAAAGGTAGCGGTGATGCCGTTGATATTGCTGTAGACCCTATTGAAGGCACCCGGATGACTGCCATGGGGCAACCCAATGCCATTGCTGTTATGGCTGTTGCCCGCAAAGGTGGCTTCCTGAAAGCTCCTGATATGTATATGGAAAAGCTGGCTGTTGGCCCTAATGCCCGTGGAGTTATCGACATTGATCGCCCACTGGAAGATAACCTGCGAGCAATCGCCGGAGCGCTTGGGAAAGGTCTGGATAAGCTGACAGTGATTACCCTCTCCAAGCCTCGTCACGATGGTGTTATTAAGCAGATGCAGGATTTAGGAGTACGTGTGTTTGCTATTCCTGATGGTGATGTAGCCGCTTCCATTCTCACTTGCATGCCGGACAGCGAAGTAGACGCCATGTATTGTGTAGGTGGCGCTCCGGAAGGCGTTGTTTCTGCAGCGGTTATTCGGGCCTTAAATGGTGAGCTTCAGGGGCGTCTGGTGTTGAGAAATGATGCTAAGGGCGATACCCCTGAAAATATTGAAGCCGGTAAGATAGAGCTGGAGCGTTGTCGTGAAATGGGTATTGAACCTGGCATTAAGCTCTCCATGGAACGTTTGGTGTCCACTGACGAAGTGATTTTCTCTGCTACAGGCATCACTAAAGGTGATCTTCTTCAGGGCGTTGCTCGCCAGGGTAATATCGCAACGACTGAAACCCTGTTGATTCGTGGTAAGTCCCGCACTATTCGCCGGATTCAATCCACTCATTATCTGGAACGTAAAGACCCGGAAGTCTGTGCTCATATTCTGTAATTAGGCAGATTAGCGTGTGATGACTACAGTTCTCCCTCATTTTGGGGGAGAGCTTTCGAGTGAGACAAGCAACAAGAACGCGATGGCATGATATCTACGCGGCGGAACGTCAGGGCTTAACACCTGTTCCCTCCTCTCTTCGCAAAGGCCAGTTCTGGCCACTCTTTGCTGTGTTCTGTAACAGCATGATCAACCCCGCCACACTGGTGACATCTGGCCTTATGCTCACTGCCGGACTTTCCGTAACAACAACTGTGGTTGTTCAGGTTCTGGCAGTCAGTTTAGGTATGCTGCCATTTCTGGTGCTGGCTCGTGTTGGCGTAGAAGAGGGGATTCCCGGGCAGGTTTTCTGTCGGGCTGTATTTGGCATTAGGGGAAGCAAATGGATTACCTCGGTGCTTCGGGCAATCTGCTCCGTCTACTGGTATGCCTTCCAGACAATCGCTGCGATGATGGCGATAGATGCCATTTTAAAAAGCTATGGAATCTCGGTTCCTTTGGGATCGTTAGCTGCAGGATTCGCGGCTTTGCAGGGCGGTGTTGCGTTATCTGGTTACGGAGGTTTGTCGCGACTCTCTGAATTTACACTGCCACTGAAGCTTGGCTCTTTTGTGGTTCTTGGTATCTGGTTGTTGATGGTTGGCGGAGATAAAGCATCGGCCTCCCATGTTCTGAACTTTCAAGTGGATAGCTGGACCTGGGCCATTTTATTGGTCTGGTTTAATGGTATCGCTTCCAGCATGTTGTCCCTGATGACAGATGCTGCGGACTTTAGCCGTTACACCCGCAATACTTTGCACCTTGAAGCGGGAGTGTTTTCCGGTGTGATTGCAGGGACTGCCGTCGGGTCTTTGTTTGGTGCCTGGTGTGTGGCAGCAGGCGGAGCCTCCACCATCAACCCTTTTGATATGCTGGTGCAGTTGCAACCCGGAGTTATTCTGACCGCTCTTATAGTTCTGGTTACAGTTCTGGATGCTTGGACGATTAACGTGATTAATCTTTATACCGGTGGCTTCTCTCTGGCTAATAGTTTTGAAGTGTTGGGGCGCTTCAGGGCAACCGGCTTGATTATTATCATGGCCACATTGCTGGCGCTTTTCCCGGATGTCGTTCACCGTTATGTGGATATTTTATCTGTGGCAGGAGCTGTCTTTGGGCCGGTTTCTGGTGTGCTGCTTGGGTGGTGTTTCCTGCACAGGAAACAATTAAATGTTCACAATCTGTATAAGTCCGATGGGCAGTACTGGTACTGGCGAGGTTGGAATCTGAGCGCCTGTATTCCAATTCTACCGCTGACTCTGCTTGCTCTTTGGATACCAGCGCACTGGCTGGCAACTATTTTGGTAACTGTTTTAGCGTCAATAATGTTTTGTCTGCTGGAGCGCCTAAGCTGTAATTGATAAGGGATCAACAGGGGTGGGAAACATGGGGCGTAAAGGACGGTGGGCTGTTGCGTTTATCGTGTCTTGCTTGTTCCTGATCGGAGTTCCAGCACTCTTGATGTTGTCCTGGAGTTGGAAAATCAATGCGATGGATCAGTGGCCTGAACTTATCAGAATCGGCCTAATGGTTCTTTGCCCGATTCTTCCCCTGGTATTCTGGTACTCAAGACAATAGTTCAGGCTTCTTTGCAATTAGGTACAACAGTCAGTTGGGGTACTGTTGTTTTCTTGTGCATGTCGACATCAGAAACAACAGTCTTGTTTTTACCGGCGCTCTTCGCCATATATAAAAACTCATCCGCGGTATTAATGTCCTGCTCCAGACTGGTAGTGAAGTCTGTGGTATGAACGCCAAAGCTGGCAGTAATGCTGAGCTTATGTTTGCCCACCTTGAACTTTGCATCCTGTAAAGTCGTTCTTATCCGTTCAGCTACGGCGTAGGCTTCTTCACAGTGGGTATTGCCCAGCATGATCAGGAATTCTTCTCCTCCCCAGCGGGCAAGATGGTCTTCTCTGCGAATGTGGGACTCAAAGATTCGTGCTGCTTCAATAATGGCTGCATCACCAGCTGCATGGCCATGGTTGTCATTGAGTTTTTTGAAATTATCAATATCTGCAATGATGATTGAGTAGGGTTGTTCTGCGCGGATTCCCCGTGAACGTTCCCGAGTCATGCTCTGTATCATTCGGCGCCGATTGGACAATCCTGTCAAATGGTCGCTGCCAGCCTGAATTTCCAAGTCTTTAGCCAATTTGCACAGTTCTTTATTGGTGCGGTTCCACATGTATTCCATGCAGGCAGAAAAGGCTATAGAACTGCCGAATACGATGAGATACCGCAACCGGGAAACGAACTTATAGGTTTGTGCGTAGGGATAGTTCGGATTTAGAAAAATAATGCAGGCAATGGAAAAAACAACAAACATAACCCCTAAACCAGCACTGGCTCCCATCGTGTACATCACTATGGGTGAGAGGAGTAGCATCCACAGAAGTGTTCCCAGCTGGTGCTGGCTGATAATCATGAAATAGATAGAAAGCCCGGTAAGTGTCAGGGCGATAATCATTGATGATGGTTGGTGCCTGCGGGTGAACACAAAATGCGCACTGCCGAGCAGGGATATTCCACCAGAAATAGCCAGTGGAATAACCAGTGTCATATCACCAAGAAAGTAGTAAAAGGCTGAAATAGTGAAACACAGCAGGGTGATTATCAAATAGCACATGATACCTGCTGCAAAGACCCGGTTATCCTGGATATGGGATTTTTTCCACTCTCGAGAACTGGTGAGTTTTTCAGCGCTGAATGTTTCGCTCATGGGTTTCCAGATCTGATTGTGCTTTGCACAATAAACTCACCCCCGCAGCATCGCATTGCACCTCTTAGAAGGTGCAACTGGCATCGGTATATAAGCAGAGGTGAACAAATTTCAGTGTCACTTATAAGTGTGTCTGGAATATATCACGGGATCAGAATGAGAGATTGATTCAGTCTAAAACTAGGCATGAGTCAGTGTAAAAATCATTGTTTAATGCCAGATTTTATGATCAAAGCAGCGGACTAAACAGCTGGGCAATGTTTTCAGCCATCCTGGTGGTGAAAGGTCGCTTTTTCCAGTCTTTTTCATCTACAGAGTGAGAACGACTGATATAGTCCTCCATCAGTGTGGCAATATGCTGGCCAAAGCTCTGATCGTAGATAATTAATGTCAGTTCAAAATTTAGCCAAACACTGCGCATATCAAGGTTCACGGTACCAAAGAGAACGGTTTCCCGGTCAACAAGAACACACTTGGTATGCAGTAGTCCTGCAGTGAAATGCATGATATGAATGCCGGCATTTAGCAAGTCGTCATAGTAAGAACGGCTGGCGAAATGAACCATTCTTGAATCGTTCTTTTCAGGTACAACCAGAATCACTTTCACTCCTCTGATCGCAGCTGAACACAGGGCTGTTACCAAAGCTTCGTCAGGAACAAAGTAAGGAGTGGTAATAATCAGTTCTTTCTGACTTTCGTAGGCTGCAGCCAGAAGCACCTGATGAATCAGCTTTCTGTCTATACCCGGGCCGGAGGGAACAACATGCACTGGCGCCTTATTGTCTGGCGCCTGTGGCGTTGATATCGCAGAAGGCTGGTACTGAAAAGGCTGCCGACAGATCTGCAGATCTTCTCCCGTTTCCATAGCCCAGTCATAAAGAAATATGGCTCCTGTCGCATGAGCGGCAGGGCCCTGGATGCGCACCATTGCATCAATCCACTGCCCGACACCGGCATCCTGTTTAAACAATGCTGGATCTGCCAGATTAAAGCTTCCTGTCCAGGCAATGTCGTCATCAATAATCATCATCTTACGATGGTTACGAAGATCGATCCGTTCCAGCAGCATACGCAGTGGACCAACATGAAGAGATGAACGGATTCTGATGCCTGCAGCTTTCAGACGAAGGACTTCTTCGCTACGGAGGAACTGACTGCTGCCTACGGCATCCAGAAGGATTTTGCAGGAGACTCCACGGTGGGCAGCGTCTTCCAAAGCACTAAGAACATCATCAATTTGTCCACCGGCCTCACAGATGTAAAACTCCAGATGAATGGTTTCCTTGGCCTGCTGAATATCATGAATCAGGGCCTGAAAAAGGGTATCGGTTTCATGGTACAGGGACAGGCTGTTACCAGGCAGGGCCGGAATTCGGGTTGTGTGTTCTGTGAGGTTATAGACCCGGTTATGTCTTGGTTTTTCCCGGGTGTCCCGAGGCTCAGGAAAAAGTACCTGTTTCAGGTGATTGAACCATTCGTTGTAGGTTGGCGCATAACTTTCAGCCCGACGCAGGCGTTTGCTACCAAGACGACGGGTGCCGAACATGAGGAAAAGAACAATACCGGCAACCGGAAGAACAAAAAGAAGCAGCAACCAAGATAGAGACACACCAACCGGGCGACGCTTCATTATAATTACCAGCACAAACATGGCGATCAAGGCCATGTAGCCAAAGCCAGCAAAACTACTCAGCAGTGCAAGAGATGTTGGTTCTGAATTCATAATAAACTGGAGGTCGTTGTCCAGATTCGTTTCGTGGCACAGATTACATGCGAGACGAATGAAAAGACAGCTTTCAGGCGCGGCTGAAAGTTGACTGCCAGGCTGCCTATAAGGTATTGCCCAAGGTTTAAGGATTGCCCACAATAGGGCCAATAGAAAAAGCCTGATAAAAATAAAATGAAAACTGTTTTGGATCGAGTGCCCGGAAGTCTCTCCGTCTTATTACTGGTACTGGGTTTCATACTATCCCCCCTGAGCTTTTCTTCTGTTTTTGAGGTTGGAGATAACCAGCCCTATGAAACCCTTGGCACGAGTCTCGATATTTTTCGAACCAATGACAGCACTCTTGGTATAGATGAGGTTTCTGGAGATTACACAACCGCGTTCTCGAAAGTTCAGGTTGAACAGATAAATCTCGCCTATACCGATGAAACTGTCTGGTTGCGCATAAAACTGCGTAACCGGGACAGTGAAAAAATCCGCCTGTTCCTTAAATCCGGGTTTTCGCGCATCGATTCTATGACCTTGTATTCTCCTGATGGTTCCGGAGGTTGGGAGGTTTTAAAGGGAGGAGATCGTGTTCCTTGGAATGAATGGCCCGTTCAAAGCCGATTACTGACTTTCCCTTTGAATATGGAGCCTCTGGAAGAGAAAGCCTGGTATCTGAAGGTGAACAGCACAAGCACCATGCAGATTCTTCTTGGGGTTATCGGGGATACAGCCCTGGCAGAAAATACCGAACAGGGCTTTTTCTCAGATGGTGTTTTCTATGGTTTGTGCCTGGCGGTAATTTTTGTCTCGCTGATGATGTCGCTGGTCTTTCGTGAAGATCTGTATATCTTCTTTTTAATACACGTTGTGGCTGGCACCCTGACCGTCATGTCACTCGACGGTTCCGGTTTCCCGTTGTGGTCACCATGGCTTGATTTTCAGGAGTTTTCGGTCGTCTATTTTGAATGTATAGACGCTGCATTTTTAACCCTTTTTGCCCGGCGTTATCTGCGTTTAAGAGAATTTCTTCCCAGAATCGATATTATTAACCGGGTCTTTATCGGTTATATGCTGGCGCTTATCCCTGTAGCCTCCTTTTTCCCCTACTACGTCAGCTCTTTTATGGCAGTGATTCCTATCTCTTTCATGATTCTGGGAATCTTTATGCAGAGCCTGTTTCGGGCCTTACAGGGGGATAGGCCTGCAATTGTGTTCTCAATTGGCTGGTCTCTCTGCTTTACCATCTGCATATTTGTTGCGGTCTCCAATCTTGGCCTGACGCATAACTATGTAAATTCTGTTTACAGCCTGAAAATGGCATTTGTTACGGAATACTTCGTGCTTCTGGCCGGTTTGGGATTCAGGGTTTATCTGTTGCGAAGAGGGCAGGAAGAGGGAGAGATGAAGGCTCTCACTGAGCGGGCAGAGAACCAGGCTAAAGGGGAAATACTGGCCCGTATCAGTCATGAAATTCGCACGCCGCTCAATGGCATTCTTGGAATTACGGATCTTTTAAAACGCACTTCTCTGGATCAGCAGCAGGCCCGTTATGTGGGAACTGTTTCAGAGGCTGGTGGGTCACTGCTGACCATGATTAATGATGTACTTGATCATGCTCGTATAGATTCTGGACATATCAGTCTGGAACATATTCCTTTTTCATTACCGGATTTACTGGATCGTGTTGTTGATATGTTCCAGGTAGAAGCCGAGAGGAAGGGGTTACGCCTTCATTTTGAACTGGATTCAGACCTTCCGGATCAGGTGATTGGCGACCCAACACGGTTTCGGCAGATTATCGTGAACCTTTTGGGAAATGCCTGCAAATTTACTGAGCAAGGTCATATTCATTTTCGTATTCGTAAAGACTGGGTTGACGATGACTTCATCAGGCTGCGGGTTGAAGTAGAAGACACCGGCATAGGAATCAGTCCTGAACTTCGTGGTGTGCTGTTTAACTCGTTTACTCAGGGAGCAGATGACATCAGTCGTAAGTTTGGCGGCTCTGGCCTGGGGCTAACCATTTCCCGTCAGTTAGTTGAACTGATGGGAGGAAGTATTGATTTCGAAAGTACGCCGGGCGAGGGCAGTCGATTTTGGTTCCAGGTTTCACTGATGCCAGTGAATGCCGTACCAGATGAGGATGATTTCAACTTTAACATTGCCGACTACCGTTTTTACGGCAATAAGGTTTTGGTCGCAGAAGATAACGATACGAACTGGCTTGTTGTTTCCGCTTATCTTTCTGACCTAGGTGTTGAACCTGTTCGTGCAGAAGATGGCATTAAAGCTGTAGAGCTTTATCGGCATGAACACTTTGACCTTGTTTTTCTTGATTGCGCTATGCCAGGCCTCAGTGGCTTCGAGGTTGCCGCTGAGATGAAGGCAATTGAGTCTGGAGAAGGACGAGAACTGATCCCTATTATCGCTCTGACAGCCCATGTTTCAGAAACTGTTAGAACGCAGTGTCTGATGTCGGGAATGGATGATTATCTTGGTAAGCCATTTACTCGGGAAGAAATCGCGCTGATCCTGAAGCGTTATATTCTTCCCATCCCGGAAGCCCTACAGGCCGTTGAAAATAGCCATTGAGCCACTGACAAAACACAGGAGAAGAACCAAGGGGCGCAACGCACCAGGGTGTATGATTTTGACTATGTAGTGTGATACGCCAAGCCCACAGAGTAAGCCGGGCATAAGAAGTGCAGCAAGCCAGAGATGGTGCAGTGTGAAGCGTCCATAGAAAAAGAGAGCACCTAGGGATATTAAGCTACAGACGACACCTACACAGGAAAGGTTGGCTCGAACAGATGAACCTTTCTCATTTTGAAGTACCAGTGCCATCGGTGGGCCACCAATGGAGGCTGCTGTTGCTGTCACACCAGATGCAAATCCGGCCAGTAACAGGTTTGTGCGATTCGCTTTCACCGATATTTTAGTCACACTGATAAAAACGCTGCTGATCACTAGAACGCCAAGCATCATGCTGAGATGTTGCTTGGTCGCAACTCCAAGTAAAGCTGCTCCCAGGAGTGTGCCAGGGATACGCCCGATAATCAGCGCAGGGGTAATTGTTCTGCTTATGGCAGAGCGCTCTTTACATGCCAGGAATATCCCAAGGGGGATATACGTTATGATCAGAGGGGCAGGGATAAAATCAGGGCTGATGGAATAGAGGAAAGGCGCCGTAACAATGGCAAAACCAAATCCCATGGTTCCCTGAATAATGGCACCAGTAAAAGACAGTGCGAGAATAAGGCTGACCGTTCCAACGTTGAAAATTTCGGGACTCCATTCCATACAACAGTTGCTCTACATCTCTAACGTTGAAAACAACGGTCATTATATTGCTCTTCCGATCTTCATATTATTTCGCCTTTCCGAAGGTTGGCTGTTAAAAACAAGAGGTAGTGGTGAAAATAACAACAATAATGACAGTGGTGATGGTGGCACTTTTAACCGGGTGTGCGACAAATAGCGATCATCTGCCACTCACGAAAAGAATTGTTGGTGAAGAAGCTGTTTCTTCTGGCCCTGAAGAAGTCAGTGTGCAGTTTCTTGGTGTGGGCGGTTTTTTGATGCGTTATCAGGATGTCTCCGTTTTAACCGGTCCATCGTTTTCTAATCCTGGGTTTCTTGGTTTTCCACCGGCACCTTATCAACCCATTGCTCCTGACGAAGAACGCATAGACAAGCTGATGCCTGATGCTTCAGATGCCTCCATGATGCTGATAGGTCATGCCCACTATGATCATCTGCTGGATGTTCCCTATGTGATGAATAATCAGGCGAAAAATGCCCGTATTTATGGTTCCAAAACCATGAAGCACACAATCATTTCGGAAGTTTCTGCAGACCGTATTGAAATAGTGAATGGTAAGGCTGCAACGGCGGGAGCTCACCCTGGCGAATGGTTTTATGATGAAGAAAATAAAGTAAGGGTGATGGCTATTAAGTCGGAACACTCCCCGCACTTTATGGGGATAAAATTCCTGCAGGGAACGTACAACGAAGATCTTTCCGCTTTGCCCTGGGATGCTCACGCCTGGCTGGAAGGTCAGACTTATGCCTGGCTGGTGGATTTCCTGAATGATGATGGTCGTCCGGTCTACCGGGTTCACTTTCAGGATGCCGCCTGTAATGCCAGTATGGGAATACCTCCCGTTTTGAACGACGGAAAAAGGGTGGATTTGTCTCTTCAGACTGTTGGTGCTTCTCAGGAAGTGGATGATTATCCAGAAGCCTTGGTTGAAATTATGCAACCAAGAGTCAGCGTGCTGGGGCACTGGGAAGACTTCTTCGGCAATAATCCGGAAGGCCCTCACAAGCCCGTTATGTTCGCAGATATTGATGCATACATTGAACGTCTAGAATCTGCCCAGCCTGATGATGCTACCTGGGTAATGCCAGAGCCTTTAGCTGTAATGAATTTTCCGGTAAAAGATCTGTAAGATAAAAAGAAAAAACAGATGGGAGGCCGCAGATGGTAAGACCGTTTAGCCCCAAAAAACCAGTAGTTGAGAACAATGATTGGGAAGACTGCTGGCAAAATGGCTTTTCCGGCTGGCACCGGCCTTCCTGGAATCCTTATCTGATTCGTCATTTCCCAATGTTTGGTGTTCCAGCCGGGACGACTGTACTGGTTCCTCTGTGTGGAAAAACACGGGATATGGAGTGGTTGATTCGCCGAGGTTATCGGGTGGTCGGGCTGGAACTCTCAGAGTTAGCTATTGAAGACTTTTTCCGTGAACGGGGGCTGGAATACAAGAAAACAACTCAGTATGGCCATAATCTCTGGCGAGGGCCGGGTATCGATATCTGGGAGGGTGATATGTTTTCTCTTCCTGATGAACTTACGGAGGCCACTGTACTTTACGACCGAGGGTCTTTAGTCGCACTTCCTCCAGAGTTGCAGGAAAAATATGTCAGCAAGCTCAAAACTCTTGCCCCAGAGCTGAAGCATGGCCTGATTCTTGGGTTGCAGTACGACCAAAGTGTGGTGCTTGGCCCACCCTGGAGTTTATCTGCTGATAAGGTGCAAGAGCTTTGGGGAAAAGAATTTCGTACGGAAATGCTTGATTGCAACTGGAAATCTACTGACTCCGCAAGGCTCATGGATATGGGCGTTGAATTTGCTCATTTAACCATAAGGCTGGATCGTATCTAATTTCATACGTCCAAAATATGGAAGCCTGAGAAATCAGGCTTCCTGACGAAAACTTTTTTTGGAACCGGGAGCACTGAGAATATTGCTCAGACGGTTTTTCCAGAACAGACGATCATTGGACTCCAATTTATTCAGGGTGTCCTGTATCACCAGCAGGCAGGCTTCCAGAACTGTTTCATTCGGAAAGTTCAGATTTTCCATCTGACGAATCATATCCACAGCCAGCTTTACATGCTCAGGAGCTTCATCAAGTGACATATCGTTGCTCTCATATCCGTTATTGGGCTGAGAGGGTATGTCGGCATGTGCTTGTTCAGGCTTTAGGCTCAATTTAAAGAAACTCCATTTATTGCCGTTAGAGTCATTTGGTTTCCGTTGGATGATTTTACGGTCTTTGCCCTGTTAAGGGCGGCTTTGTTGGTGAATCATCTTATACCTGTCGGAAGCGATAGCTGTCATGATCGAGTGACATTAATTTTTTCACATTACTACGGACGGTAGTGGTCAGATACTGTACATCACCCTATGCAAAATACTGAAACCGTTCAGAGCCGGCGCTTGCTGGTGCTGATTTTGGGCACTCTAACGTGTCTTGGTCCTCTGGCCATTGATTTGTATCTTCCAGCGATGCCGGAAATAGCTCGTTCTATGGGAGAGCCCCTGGGACGTATTCAGCTAACACTGAGCGCATATACCATTGGGTTTGCTCTTGGTCAGGTAATTTTGGGACCACTCTCAGACCGCTATGGAAGACTGAAGGTTATTCTTGCAGGAACAGTGGCTTATGTGATCACTAACATCTTCTCTTCTATGGCAGGCAGTGCCACCGAGTTGATTATCATCCGTTCTATTCAGGCTCTGGCCGGTGCGGCGGTTATGGTGTGTATTCCTGCGATGGTTCGGGATCTCTTCCCTCGGGAAGAATGTGCAAAGGTTTTATCCTCTGTATTGTTGGTGATGACAGTTGCTCCTCTTGCCGCTCCAATTCTTGGTGGGCAGATTCTGCGTTTTGCTGGCTGGCCAAGTCTGTTCCTGTTTCTGGCGGGAGCGGGTGTTTTCGCTTTTATTCTGGCTTTATTCAAGCTCAAGGAATCTCTCCCTGAATCTCGCCGTATTCAGATGAGCCCCCAGCAGTTAATTGCTGCTTACAAAGAGGTTTTAACCCATCGGCAGGCAATGAGTTACATACTTGCTCATGGATTCTTCTTTGGCGGCATGTTCGCATTCGTCAGTGGTTCGCCTTTTGTTTATATAGAAATGTTTGGTGTTCCGGCGGATCAGTATGGCTTTTTATTCGGAATGAATATTCTGGGCATGGGGCTCTGCAATATTATTAATATGCGCTTGATGGGCGTTTTCCGATTAAGAAACCTACTGCGCTTTGGTTGCTATACCTCCTGTGTGGCCGGAATGGTTCTGCTGTTTAATGCCTGGACAGGTTTCGGTGGTTTAGTGGGTATTGTTGCTCCGGTGGTGGTTTTCATTTCCTGCATGGGCTTTACCGGACCAAACTCCAATGCTTTGGCACTGGAACACTTCCCAAGAATTGCCGGAACCGCGAATGCTGCCGCTGGTGTTCTGCGATTTGGTATCGGCGGAATCACGGCAGGACTGGCCGGTATTCTTCACAACGGAACAGCTGTTCCTATGGCAGCTCTGATGGCTGGTTGTGGAATACTTTCTGTTCTTTGTCTCACTCTGATTGGCCGTAAGAGTGATGTAGTGATGTCTGACGAAGAAGCTTCTGAAAATATTCTGCCTGTTAGAAAAGCAGCTTAAGCGATCTCATAATTTAAAGGCATCGCCTGCTTTGTTTTGTGCAGGAGATGCCATCAGACCTTTCTCATTTTTCAACTATGTCTATTGATATTTAATCGTGAACACACCCTGAAGGTATTAAGGAAAAGCTTTGAATATTAGGCAAGAAGGAGAGAAGAAAAAATGAAATTTTGGCTGTAAATATTAATCAAGAAAAAGAAATCTGGTAGAAGCGTAAATACATCTTCCACCAGGTTCCGTGACAGCAGTAAATCAGAGAGGGACAGTTATTAGAGTGGAACTACGTTGGTTGCACATGGGCCTTTTTGACCCTGGCCAATAGTGTACTCAACCTTCTGACCTTCATTCAGAGTCGCGTAACCATCAACTTTAATTTCAGAGTGATGTACGAAAAGATCCTTGCCGCCATCATCTGGAGTAATAAAACCGTAGCCCTTATCTGCATTGAACCACTTAACGGTACCTGTATTCACTTTCTGCTTTTCCTGATCAAAATGAACTTAGAGTATTCTGCTTTTCTGTAAAAAGAGCAAATTACAGGATTGAATTTTTTTAAAGAATAAAGCGGTTTTATTTCTGTTTTGTTAAGAAGTCTTTGTTTTAAAAGGATTTTGTTTGTAATTGTTTTTTTATAAAAAAGAGTTGAAAAGCAATAGAAAAAGGCACAAAAAAGCCACGACTAAGAATTTAGTCGTGGCTTTCGGATGCTGTGACTAAACAACAATTGTTTAGATCAGGGCAGCAGTGTCCTTAGCGATCATCAGCTCTTCGTTGGTAGCAACAACGATAGCAGTTGCCTTGGAAGAGTCTGTGGTGATCACGCCTTCGTTACCGAAGCGGCAGTCCAGGTTCTTCTGGTCGTCCAGATCGAAGCCCAGGAAGGACAGAGCTTTCAGAACCTTGCCACGGATCAGGTCGGAGTTTTCGCCGATACCGCCAGTAAAGGCCAGAGCATCAACACCGCCAGTGGCAACAGCCAGGCCAGCCAGCTGCTTGGCCAGAACGTAGCAGAATACGTCCATTGCCAGTTGAGCTTGCTTGTTGCCTTCAGCGCAGGCTTCTTCGATAGCGCGGCAGTCGTTGGACAGCTCGGAAATACCCAGCAGACCAGACTTCTTGTTCAGGATGTCGGTGATCTCGTCCAGAGAGTAGCCGTAAGTCTTGTTCAGGAAGGAGAAGACGTTAGGGTCAACGTTACCGGAACGGGTACCCATAACCAGACCTTCCAGAGGAGTCAGGCCCATAGTGGTGTCAACGCCTTCACCGTTCAGAACGGCTGCAGCGGAAGCACCGTTACCCAGGTGAGCGATGATCAGCTTGCTGTTGTCGATAGCCAGACCCAGAGCTTCACAGGCAGCCTTGGCTACGAAACGGTAGCTGGTGCCGTGGAAGCCGTACTTACGCAGGCCGTGGTCACGGTAGAACTCGTAAGGTACAGCGTAGGTGTACGCTTCAGCAGGCATGGTCTGGTGGAACGAAGTATCAAATACCACAGACATTGGCAGGCCTGGGAAGTGCTTCTCAGCAGCCTTAATACCAATCAGGTTGGCTGGGTTGTGCAGAGGCGCCAGGTGAGAGCAGTTCTCGATAGCCTGCATCACTTCTTCGTTTACCAGGCAGGACTCTTTGAAAGTCTCGCCGCCGTGAACAACACGGTGACCAACTGCTGCGATGTCGTCCTTCAGGCCTTTGTCTGCCAGCATGGACAACAGAGCGGCGATAGCTGCGTCATGTGCGCCGCCATTCAGTTCTTCACGCTCTTTGTTTCCTTCGAACTTCCAGCGGATGAAAGCTTCTGGGGAACCCAGGCGCTCAGCAATACCGTTGATGAACTCTTCGCCGGAGTTAGGGTTAATCACGGCAAACTTCAGGGAGGAGCTGCCGCAGTTAATAACGAGAATGTTTTCTTTGCTCATGGTCCGTATCAACGCTGATAACTGCCCGGGGGCTTGGGTGAACTTTGTACTGACAGGTCTAGTTGTGAATCCAGTGTTTTACCAGATTCATAGATCAATAGAACAGAGTACGGTAAAAATCATGTGCAAATTATCAACACAAGTTGATCCGGACAATCCGTAGAAACTGCAGTCTCGGAAATTTACTTGCTGCTGACTATTCGTATGCATTGGGAAGGTTGACAAGAAAAGAGAAGTTCCTGCGACATCAGATTGAGAGTCGCAGGAGTTATTCAGAGATCAGGGCATCACAACAGGGCAGGATACCTTGTGATTCTCTTCGCCTTTCAGGGCTGGCTTGATTTCAGCGCAGCTGTCCTGAACCTTCGGGCAGCGGGTACGGAACACACAGCCAGAAGGCGGGTTAATAGGCGATGGTAAATCACCTTCAAGCAGCTGAATGGTTTTGGTTCGCTCCAGCTCAGGATCGGGCACAGGAACAGCGGAAAGCAGAGCCTGAGTATAAGGATGAGTTGGGTTCGCGTAGAGGGACTCTGCTGTCGCCAGTTCAGCCTCGTTACCAAGGTACATCACCAATACACGATCACTGATGTGTTTCACCACCGACAAGTCGTGGGCGATAAACACCAATGCCAAACCCATCTCATCCTGAAGTTCTTTCAGCAGGTTCACTACCTGAGCCTGAATGGATACATCCAGAGCACTCACCGGTTCATCACAGATAACCAGCTTGGGCTTGAGAATCAAAGCACGGGCGATCCCCACACGCTGGCACTGGCCGCCAGAGAACTCGTGAGGATAACGGTTGATTACGTTAGGTAGCAGGCCTACACGGTCCATGATCTGGCGAACTCGGCTCTTAACCTCATCGGGGCTGAGGTTCGGCTCATAGTTGCGCAGAGGTTCAGCGATAATATCGCCGATAGTCATCCGAGGGTTCAGAGAGGCCAGTGGATCCTGGAAGATCATCTGCATATCACGACGTACGTCGTGAAAGCCTGCGTCATCCAGCCCGGCCAGATTCTTGCCGTCCCACATGATGTCACCGGAGGTGGCTTTTACCAGACCGATCAGGGCTCGGGCCAGAGTGGATTTACCACAGCCAGATTCACCTACAACACCGAGGGTCTCGCCAGGCATCAGGTCAAAACTGACACCATCAACGGCTTTTACTTTTGGGATTGGCTGCCACGGCCAGTCTCGAGCCGCAGGAATCGGGAAGTGAACGCAAACGTCACGAACCTGCAGGAGAGGTGTTTGATTACTCATTAAGCTTCTCCTGTCAGGTTTTCAGGCTGCCACAGGCAGGAGCGCTGGCGGCCGTTGCCAAAGTGAGTCAGTTCTGGCATCTGTTGACGACAGCTCTCCATAACATGAGAACAGCGATCCTGGAATGGGCAGCCTTTCGGCAGGCTCAGCAGGTTGGGCGGGTTGCCAGGAATGGTTGGCAGAATCGCACCTTCGGTCTTCAGGGTTGGAATAGATTCCAGCAGACCAATGGTGTACGGATGAGTTGGCTTGTAGAAGATCTCATCAGTGGTGCCGTATTCCATAGTCTGGCCGGCGTACATCACCAGCACTTTGTCACAGATGCCTGCCACCACCCCAAGGTCATGGGTGATCATGATGATGGCAGTGTTGAAGTCCCGTTTTAGGTCGTTCAACAGGTCCATAATCTGCGCCTGAACAGTTACGTCCAGCGCAGTTGTTGGTTCGTCGGCAATCAGCAGCTTGGGACGGCATAGCAGAGCCATGGCAATCATAACCCGCTGACGCATACCACCGGAGAACTCGTGGGGGTACATATCCATACGCTTGCGGGATTCTGGCATTTTTACCGCGTCCAGCATCCGCACGGATTCTTCAAAGGCTTCAGCCTTACTCATACCCTTGTGCAGCATCAGCACTTCCATCAGCTGGGTGCCGACTTTCATGTAAGGGTTGAGGGAGGTCATTGGGTCCTGAAAGATCATGGAGATCTTTTCGGCGCGGATTTTGTTCAGTTCCCGCTCTGGCAGGTTCAGTACCTGCTGACCTTCGAACAGGGCTTCACCGCCAGTGCGACCGTTTTTTGCCAGCAGACCCATGATGGAGAAGGCTGTCTGGCTCTTACCGGAACCGGATTCGCCAACAATCCCCAGGGTTTGTCCGGCTTCCAGTGAAAAGTTCAGATTGTTTACTGCGGTCACGTCACCATCAGGGGTGGAGAAGTGTACCTGCAGATCTTTGACTTCTAATAAACTCATAAATCAGGCTTCCACGTTCCTTTAGGGGTTACCGGTCTTTGGGGTCAAGTGCGTCGCGCAAACCATCACCCACGTAGTTGAAACAGAACAGGGTGATAACCAGGAAGGCGACCGGGAACGCCAGTTGCCAAATGGCAACTTCCATAGATTGAGCCCCTTCGTTTACCAGAGCGCCCCAACTGGTCATAGGCTCCTGTACACCCAGACCAAGGAAACTCAGGAAGGACTCAAACAAAATCATGCTGGGAACCAGCAGGGATGCGTAAACCACTACGATACCCAGAACATTGGGCACGATATGACGCAGGATAATAGATCGTGGTTTGGTGCCGCAGACCCGGGCTGCTTCGATAAACTCACGGCTCTTCAGGCTGATAGTCTGCCCGCGCACGATACGAGCCATATCCAGCCACGACACTGCACCTATGGCGAGGAAGATCAGCATAATCGAGCGACCAAACATGGTGACCAGCAGAATAACCAGAAACATAAATGGGAAAGATTGGAGAATTTCCAGAATACGCATCATGGTGCTGTCGACACGACCACCGGCATAACCAGCAGTTGCGCCATACAAAGTACCTATCAGTACCGCAACCAACGCGCCCATAATGCCGACCATAAAGGAGATGCGCCCCCCCATCAGGGTGCGGACAAACAGGTCACGACCGAGGGAATCGGTACCAAACCAGTGGCTGCTTTCCATATCGGGCGGTGCGGCCATGTAGCCCCAGTCGATAGCATCAAACTCGTGGGGGGAAAGCATTGGGCCAACGATAACCAGAACACCCACACAGGCGAGGATGACAAGGCTGGTTACGGCAGCTTTATTTCGCAGGAAACGAGCCCGGGCATCGGCCCATAGGCTTCGCCCTTCAACATCCAAGGAATGATCAAGGCCGTCTTTGCCAAGAGAATCGGCAAACTTGCTGACTGCGGCTTTCTTATCCGCATCGGGGGTTAAAGTTGTCATCAAGTTGCTCCCTTACTGATAACGGATCTTGGGATCGATTACCGCATAAAGGATGTCGACAATCGCAGTAAACAGAATGGTCAGGGCACCGATGATAATGGTCAGACCCAGTACCAGTGAGTAGTCACGGTTCAGGGCGCCGTTCACAAAGTGTTGTCCGATACCTGGCAGGCCGAACACGGTTTCAACAACTACGGAACCTGTGATGATGCCGACAAACGCGGGGCCGAGGTAAGAAACAACCGGCAGCATGGAAGGGCGCAGAGCGTGACGGGTGATGATCACCTTCCAGGGCAGGCCTTTGGCGCGGGCGGTACGGATGTAGTTACTGTTCAGCACTTCGATCATGCTGCTGCGCTGGATACGGGCAATGGAGGCCATATACATAATGGCCATCGCTGTTACCGGCAGAACCATATATTCCCAGCTGCCGCCATTCCAGCCGCCGGCCGGAAGCCAATGCAGGGTAATGGCGAATATCAAAACAAGGAGCGGGGCGATAACAAATGACGGTAGCACCACCCCGGTCATCGCCAGCGCCATGATGATGTAATCAAGAATCGTATTCTGTTTAAGCGCCGCTATTGTGCCTATGGATATTCCTATCACCACAGTAAACAGAAACGCCACAGAACCTATTTTCAGGGAAACAGGGAAGCTCTGCTCCAGAAGGTCGTTAACCGTATAATCACGATATTTGAAAGAGGGGCCGAGGTCGCCTTTGGCCAGATTGCCAAGATAGAGGAAGTATTGCTGCCAGACGGGTTTGTCGAGGTTGTACTTGGCTTCGATGTTTTTGAGAATTTCCGGAGGGAGATTTCGCTCGCCGGTAAACGGGCTACCCGGGGCGGCCTGCATGAGAAAGAAGGAGATCGTAATCAATACCAGAAGGGTTGGTATTGCAATAGCAAAGCGTTTGATTATGAATTTCAGCATGAACTTTGTCTGTCCTTAAAGCAGCTGCAGCCTTAAGCTGCAGCTGCCAGGTTCACCAGCCTTTAGTGCTTGATGATGTATAGGTCGCGAGCGTAGACATTGTCTTCAGGGTTTTCCACGGGATACCCTCCAACAAATGATTTAACCAGACGACCAGTTACATACTGGAAGATAGGAGCAATGGGCATTTCAGACGCTAGAATCTTCTCTGCATCTTTATAATACTCACTACGTTCTTCGTCTGTTGCAATAGACATTGCATCGTTAATCAACTGGTCATACTCAGCATTGCTGAATTTTGAATGGTTGTTACCGTTCTCAGTTGTTAGAAGGCTGAGCATGGTTGAAGCTTCATTGTAGTCACCAATCCAGCCTGCTCGAGCAATCTGGTAGTTGCCATGGCGCCGGCTCTCTAAGAAACTTTTCCATTCCTGATTCTCTAGAGTAACGTTCACCCCTAGAGCTGTTTTCCACATTTGGGAAACTGCAACAGCAACGTTTTTGTGGAAGTCGCTGGTGTTATACAGCAGGGTAACGTTTAACGGGTTGCTCTTATCGTAACCGGCCTCTTTGAGAAGCACTTGTGCTTGAGCTATGCGTTCTTTTTGGGAAAGTGTTGACCACTCTTCTTTAGGGTCTCCAAATGCAACCACATTGTCAGTAGAGAAAGTAAAGGTTGGCCTTTCTCCCTGACCTACAACCTGATTTGCAATGATGTGACGATTGATCGTGTACGAGAGTGCTTTTCTTACACGGGCATCATCAAAAGGAGCTTTCTCATTGTTAAATTCGTAGTAATAGGTGCCAATTTGTGGGCTGACTTTAATTTCGTCAGGGATTTCCTTCCGAAGTTTACGCAGGTGGGCCAGAGGAATCGCTGTGCTTCCGTTTGTGATATGCAACTCGCCAGCTTTGTAGCGATTTAATTCTGCATTCTCTGACTGAATGGGTAACCAAGTAACCTGTTCGATAACGGTCTTATCGTTATTCCAGTAGTTCTCATTCCGTTCAAGAACGATTTTTTCGTTTACAACCCACTCTTTTAATTCATATGCACCGTTAGAGACCATATTGCCTGGTCGTGTCCAGCTTTCACCGAACTTCTCAATAGCATGCCTTGGAGCTGCAAAAGTCGTTTGATGAGCTAGCATCTTTACAAAGTAAGGAATTGGCTTTTCAAGAGTAACTTGAAATGTGTGGTCATCGAGAGCTTTTACTCCTAACTCTGTAGGTGGCATTTCACCAGCGATGACTTCATCAGCATTTTGAATGCCCGGAATTTGCATATACCAGGAGTAGGGAGACGCAGTAGCTGGGTCAACAGCGCGCTGGAAGGCAAATACATAATCATGAGCTGTTACAGGCTTGCCGTCGGACCATTGTGCATCTTTGCGCAGTGAAAAAGTAAAGAGTGTGTTGTTGTTTTCAATTTCCCAGCTGACGGCTCCAGCAGGAATTGTATTACCTACGCTGTCTTGAGATACCAGCCCTTCAAACAGGTCTTTGGATATACGAGAACCTGGGCTGCCTTCAATGCGCTGGGGATCCAGGGACGCAGGTTCTGAGCCGTTATTGCGCACAAGATGTTGGACTTCGGCCAACTCTACACCTGCTGGCACCTCTGCAGCCTGAGTTGGAATTGCTGCACTTACTGCCGCTGCAACCAGCGAAAGGCTGGCTAATAATTTCTTCGTTCTCATCCTGCGCCTTATAAGTTA
Source organism: Parendozoicomonas sp. 2304DJ65-17 (assembly GCF_058148445.1). NCBI lineage: Bacteria > Pseudomonadati > Pseudomonadota > Gammaproteobacteria > Oceanospirillales > Endozoicomonadaceae > Parendozoicomonas > Parendozoicomonas sp. 2304DJ65-17. The sequence continues at coordinate 730,834 of NZ_JBYVJV010000001.1, read as the reverse complement.
ATTTCTGATAACCACACATGGACAGTCTGTGACTGCCGAAAAATCAGGTGTGAGATGTTTTTGGCTACAGCTGTAGCAGTTCTGCTTTCACGCTACTGCCACTCTGTTTTATTGAAGTGAGCGATCCTTACTCATTTGCATACAGAATACTGCTTGATTACTCGAGATATAACCGACAGGGGCGGTTAAAAAACAAACAGACTTCTGCGTACGTATTAGTCACTATATCCGGAGTAAAGGGGATTCTTCAAGGGTGATATATTGATGGAAATCAAGGAGATAGCTGTTTTTAGAGTATTTTTTTGCAGGGGTGTCTTTGGCTTTATGATTTCACTTTTTGTAGTGGCATTATAAGTAAAACTTACTGTTGATAAGTGGTTTTCGGGTAAAGGTATTGTGAGTAAATTTACAAAAATTACAGATGAGAAAAGATGTTGGTGGTGTCACGGTGATGACCTCTACCGCGATTACCATGACCACGAGTGGGGAGTTCCCTGTAGGGATGATGACATGTTGTTTGAATTCCTGGTTTTGGAGGGCGCTCAGGCGGGACTATCGTGGATTACAGTGTTAAGAAAGCGTGAACACTACAGAACGGTGTTCGACAATTTTGACCCCCGTAAAGTGGCTGAATATGGGCCGGAGAAAGTAGAAGAACTTTTGCAGGATGCAGGCATTATTCGTAACAAGCTGAAGGTGAACAGTGCGATTCGCAATGCAAAAGCGTTTCTGAAGGTTCAGGAAAAGTATGGATCTTTTTCGGAGTTTATCTGGTCGTTTGTGGATGGCAAAACAATTCATAACAGTTTTGCTTCTCCATCAGAAGTGCCTGCGTCTACAGACATATCGGATCGCATGAGTAAAGCTCTGAAAAAAGAAGGGTTCAATTTTGTTGGTAGCACGATTTGTTATGCATTTATGCAAGCCTGCGGCTTGACGCAAGATCATACGGTAAATTGCCACCGTCATTACACCAACCAAACCTTTACTGAGAAAGACGGTGTAGCATAAAAGCCGCATAGAAAGGGACTTTAGCCACTCATCGTCCAGTAGTGCCTTATGCAGTGCGAAAGGTACTACCTCTTCTGAACCCAAAGTCACCTTAGAGAGTGCCAAGGATGCTTATTGGTCAACGCCCAATAAGCACTTCATGCAAGCCACCGGGATGGTTAATGATCATACGGGAAACTGCCACAAGTACACGGCGCCCTAACATAAGATGACCAATAGCCCCTAAAGGAGCTATTGGTTTGTTTGCTAGCTAATTTCTGGAACCTATCAGGCGACAGCTATCAGGCGGCTAGCTATAGGGCGGCTAGCTATAGAGTTATTCGGGCCCAATATCGGAGAGTAAAACTCAGGAAATTTGGACTGTGGAGCTACAAATGTGATTTCTACATTCTTCACCGCTGTAGGTAGGTTGCGTGGCTGTTTGCCATTGAGAATAAGATCAGTTTGATACTGTGCTTTGCCACGCATTAAGTTTTCAGTGGTTTTTTGAACCCCTTTCTTTACTACACCTTTAACAACGCCTTGGACGAAAGTGGCTCCTGCTCTTTGGGCTAATGCATACATAGTCATACTCTCCGTAGTGGTTGTGTCTGTATGCTTTAACCCTAGTGAGGAAGTTCCTTTTCATCTGTAAGCTATTAGTCGATACGACTTTAGTTGTACGGAAGAAACAGGCCTTCAGCTTGCGAAAAAAGGTGCTGTAGCTGCCGGAAGAGCAACTACGACTTTCGGATAATGAATCTATAGGGCTGCGCCATCAAAATGCTGCTTTTCCAGGGCTGACAGATCAAGGTCGTCTACACAATTAAGGTTCACTCTGCAGAAGCCAGGTATTCTGAAGGTTTCATGGTAGGTATGGATACCGCAATTCTTGCAGAAATAATGCTTGGCGACTTTGGTTCTGAACCGGTAAACACCTAATGACCCTTCATCGGCATCAATTTTCAGATCACTTTTTGCGATCGTGAAAGGCGTCATTACTGCGCCCTTCCTGCGGCATATCGAACAGTTGCATTCAATGGTGCTGGTGAGTGCTTCAGGTGCCTGAAATGAAAAGCGTACGCTGCCGCAATGACAGCTACCCTGATACGTATGCATGCTCTTTTGCCTCCTTTATATTATAAAATGAAACTATCATTTCAGAAGTCAAAGAAAAACTATCCGATAATAATGGCCGGCATTGAATAAATGATAAAAACGGTAAACAGCATCCTTTCGATGAAAAACCTGATTATCATCTACTGGGCTCTGTTCTGGCTGATGAATGGATTGGATAAATTCTTCAACAGAACGAATCTGGGTGTATTCACATGGTATGGCAAAGATCGTACAGAGCAATTCGGGACGTACTTTTCTTTTGCCAACCTCCCTGAAAGTGGGGTGGTTTTTCTGTTATGCACAATTGGGATTTGGGAAATCCTGATATCTCTATGTTTGATTGTTTCGTTGAAAACTCAACTTTTTAAGCTCAGCCTGAGTAAAGACTTCTTTAATCTTGGAATGAGCCTTGGCGCTATAACATTTATTATATTCAGTGTCTTTGATGTTATTTTCGGGGATAGGGCTGAGCACTTGGAACATGCGACATTCTTGATTTTTGTCATCGTTAGCTATCAGTTTGTATTGTTTTTTGATGGTGGGAAAAACTACAGAGGATAGCCCACTTCAGTTTACATGAGATTATAAGGGTAGCTTGATCTTGAAGTCGAATAATACAGTAGCTCTCACGCAACAAGTGATTGATTGTCAGCATTGTGTGTGATTTCATGCGTCTTGTGTCGTATGGGTGTGTGTGCTTTTACTCTAAAATATTGTGGTTTATGAAGTTTGACAGAGTTGTCCAAGTAGAATTTGATCTTATTGGTCTTTGCAAAAATACCTGGTCCAAATTGATTTGCAGGGAACTCTGATTTTATCCATCCCATTCTGCAATACGTATGAGCTAATAGTTGAGAGCAAAAGGCTGTTTTCATTCCCGAATTTATGCCAATTTGTCCTAATAGCCAGTTGTAAAGTTGCGGTATTTTTTCTGGGAATGGAGTGGCTGTGTATTTATCTACTAATGCGTGAAGCTTTTCTTCGTTAACAGATTCTGTTTCCAGTTTTGCTAATGCAAAACGATATTTACTTTTGTCTGGTGATATGTAGAAATTATCCACATTTACTAGATAATCCTCAAGCTTTAGCAGATGGGCGCCAGCGAAGCGTTGCTTATATAGCTTTTTGGAATGATTTTTTAGAATATTGATAGAGTCAGCCGTCCAGATATAAAGTACTCCATCTTTGTTTATTATCATCGCTGTATGACTGAAGTCTGTACCATGAGCTCTTGCTATTAATCGGCTTGTTTTGGCAGTTCCACTACATAATAAAATTGAACCGGTTGTTATATCACTCAAAATATCCTCTACATACGGCAAAGAGTCTTCATGGTAACTTTGTGGGGCTGGGTAAGTCTTCCAAGCAGTCCATGCTGCAAGATTCACAATTGAGTCTGCAATAATATTAATCATTGTTTTTCTATTGTTCTGCTCTTTGTATTTTATGTGGGATAAAAATTGTGTGGTTTTATTTTGATGGTCTTTTTTGCCGTTTCTATCATATGTCTTGATACTGAAATGTCGAGCACATCAGCTACTTACTATTCGAGAAAAAACATAACTAACACCATGCTGAGTTTTTATTAGTTGATTACTGTCGGATATTCTTTTGAGTTTGTTGCGTAGTTTACTGACCAGAACATCTATCCCTCTGTCCTCAGGATGCCAGTCAGTTCGCCCCAGTGTTTTGCCAAGCCTTTCACGGCTTAAGGGCGTGTTGAATCATAAAATCCAGAATGCGGGCTTCATTACGAGTGAGATTAACATTTTCACCACTTTCATTTTTTATAAGTAAGTCATCTCGGCTGAAGTGCCAGCTGTCAAAGCACGGTTGGTAGTTGAACTGACTTGTATGATGGGCTGCCCATATTCTGGCGGACAGATTTTGCGTATACCAGAATTTCCCTCAAAGGAAGGGGGGAGTAAGAGTCAGCCCCATTCGCCAGATCGATAATGCGTTCAACAGGGTCATCGCAGGAGGTTGTAAAAATAACACCACAACTGCTCATGGTGCGTAGTTGTTGGCAAAGTGTTTGCCCATCTATTCCTGGAAGATGTAAATCGAGAAAGATAGTATCAACAGGTTTGTTTTTGAAATAATCGATAATATTGGAATCATTGGATAATTCTGTGACTTCCCACCCATGAGTGCGCATGTAATCTGCCAGAAGTTTTTTGGCAGTGGGTTCGTGATCGATAATCAGAGCTTTGAGTGTTGCATTTTCCATATTGTCATAATGCGCAATGGTGAAGTTGTGTCCAGATATAGCGTCGTTAGAAATAAAAGCTGGATGTCCCGAATTCTGGGAAGTGGACGAGGCTCGGTCGATACTGATGGTGTCGTGAATCTTTCATATATGGGAATACATAACTTTTTCAAGAAAACACCAGTCAGCGTAATTTACGTTTGGAAAGGGGGACAGAGTTTTAAAACCAGAGATCAAGCTAAAGCCATGGTGCTTATCTGTTGACTTGCGTGCCCGGGCGGTTCTGGAGCTGTATCGGGATAAGGATGCAGCTTACCCTGATATTAAAGAAGGGGGTGTTATCTTGTGGGTCAGTTAGAACAAAGCTGAATTCTTTTATTGTTTTTCCCTCCTCCCGTGCAGTTCTCCCCATTACGGCCGATGAAATTTCAGATATCTCTCCTCTCAAGAGATGAGTTGTACTATTGCCGTCAATTTTCTGGCGAATGAGAGGAAAGACCTGAAACTCATAGATGGGTAGTGCGGGTTATGTCTGTAAATACATCTTCAGAGAAAAAGAGCACAGGTAGCGTTCGTATCGGGCTTGCGAGAACCTTGTTCAGCTGGTTCTTACTGCTTTCACTGCTTCCTCTCTCCATTGTTGGAATGATTGAGTACAACAATGCCCGAACCAATATTCTGGATAGTCGTCATGAAGAATTGTCCACAGTAAATCTCATGCTGAATCGCCAGATCAGCGATTATTTCGATGATATTGTGGTGAATATCCATTTCCGCAGTGGTAAGGCGGTTGATTTCCTTACTGACTTTAAAGAGAAGACAACAGAACAAAACCTGTCTGCCAAAGAATTTTTGGATAGTGAAGGGTATTACCAGCTTGTTGATACCTACAGCGTTGAATTCATTGATTTGATGCGTTTCTACGATTACTCCGACGTACTTGTCGGAGATGCTGAAGGTAATATTGTTTATTCAGTAGGGCGATACAGTGACTTCGGTGAAAATATTTTTTCGGGCTCCCTGAGTGAAACTGTTTTTTCTAAGGCAGTGCGTGAAGCCATTGCTCAGGATGATCGTCTTTACTCTGATCAGGAAATTTACCCCCCGGCTGGCGACGAAAAGGTTAGCTTTTTTGTACTCCCTCTGGTTGATGACAGGGAAAACACCATCGGTTTTATCGCCGCACAGATTTGGGCCAGAGATGATGTGTCTTTCATCTTGAATCAAAGCATTGGTATGAGTAACCACGTTAAAGCTTATGTGGTTGGTGAAGACAAGCGGATACGCTTTTTCCCGGAAGGAAAAAATTTCCCGGAAGCGCCTCTCTACCTGGAACCAGTAAATGAATGGAAAACTCATTTCACTGAAGATGGAGAATATATACCAGGTCATGGAGATGACAGGTTTGATGCAGACGTGCATGTTCACGATGAAGAAATGCATGACGAGTACGGTGCAATTGATCATGAGCTGGAAGAGGCAGAGCTGGATCCAGCCAGTCACACAGATACACATATTTCTGTGTACAGAAATAATGAAAATATTAAAGTCATGGGCGTTTCCCGTAACGTGGTTGTTGCGGGAGTAAATATGCTTTTGATTACAGAGATGGATTATGAAATGGCTATGGCTCCCGCCACAACCTTCCGTAATCAGCTCTTGTTTGTTCTTGGCGTGACCAGTTTTTTAGTTCTTCTTATTGCCGGAATTATCACCCGGCGCATTGTTAATCCTATTCGTAAAATCACCCAATGGGTTAATGAGGTTGCTTCGGGGAACTTTGTTGATGGAGAAGTGCTTCAGCAAAAAAATGAAATAGGTGAACTTTCCAAAAGTTTTCAGGTGATGACCGAGCGTTTGCGTAAGGTCAGTACAGATAATGAAGAACGAAGCTGGCATCAGGAAGGTGTAGCGAAACTGAATGAGACCCTTCGTGGGGAGCAGGCAATATCAGATCTTTGTCGTAATACTATTACCTGCCTGTGTCGCTATCTCAATATCCCTATGGGAGCAATGTATCTGCTTGCGGATGAGCGACGTCTGCAGATGATGGGAAGTTTTGCACTCACAACCCGTAAGCGTACTGGAAATGATTTTGCCCTTGGTGAGGGGATTCCCGGTCAGGCTGCATTGGAGAGGCAGGCACTGACAATTACCGTTCCCGATGACTATTTCTCTATTGAGTCTGGACTTGGCAGTCAACTGCCAGATCGGGTTTACGCAGTCCCGGTTATCTATGAAAGCAAGGTAATGGCGGTATTGGAGTTTGCTTTGCAGGGGCAGTTGTCTGAACGCAGCCAGGAGTTTATAGATGCGGCGATGGAGAGTATCGCAATTGCCATTAATTCTTCTCAAACCCGTGAAAGGGTTGAGGAACTGCTGCATAAAACAACTCAGCAAACAGAATCCCTCCAGCAACAGCAGGAAGATTTGCGTACTGCAAATGAAGAGCTAGAGCACCAGACCAAAATTCTTCAAGAATCAGAGGAAGAGTTGAAATCGCAGTCTGATGAGCTGCAACGTGCCAATGCGGAGCTGGAAGAGACCAGTGAATCTTTGTTCCATCAAAAAGAAGAAATTGAAGCAAAGAATAAAGAGATAGAAGAGTCCCGAAAAGCGCTTGAGCAGCGTGCGCAAGAAATGGAGATGGTCAGTAAATACAAATCAGAGTTCTTGGCCAACATGTCCCATGAATTACGCACACCTTTAAACAGTATGCTGATTCTGGCCAAAATGCTGGCTGATAACGTGGATGGTAATCTGGATACTGATGAGCAGGAATCAGCGCAGGTTATCCACAAGGTTGGACACGATCTGTTGAACCTGATTAACGATATCCTTGATCTCTCAAAAGTTGAAGCCGGTAAACTCTCTGTTCATATTGAGTCTGTATCTCTGAACTCCATCCTTGAATCCATGGATAACCAGTTCAAACCGCTGGCCAAAGAAAGAAATCTGTTCTTTGAAATTCATAGAAAAATGAATACCGAAGTGAATCTGCAAACAGACAGTCAGCGGGTTATGCAGATTCTCAAAAACCTTCTTTCCAACGGTTTCAAATTTACGGAAGAGGGTGGAATAAAACTCCATATAGAGCAGTTGCCACCGGGTAAAGATTTCAACACCGAAGCTCTGTGTGAACATGGCGCGATCAGTCTGGCGGTTGAAGATTCAGGTATTGGTATTCCTAAAGAGAAACAGAACGCCATCTTTGAAGCCTTCCAGCAGGCCGACGGTTCTACAAGTAGAAAATATGGTGGTACCGGGTTGGGGTTATCCATTGCCCGGGAAATGTCCCGCCTGCTTGGCGGAGAGATGAGAATAAGCAGTGAAGAAGGAAAAGGCGCAACCTTCAGTCTCTTATTGCCTGCTCAGCTCGAAGCATCTTCAGCGACTGAGTCTCAGGTGCATGAATTCACTTCTGAAGCGGCTTACAAAGCACCGGAACCTCCAAAAGCGACTGCTTCGCCAGAACCCACAGTTTCGGATACAACACAGGAAGACGCTCAGGATGAACCTCAGGAAGCAGATGATGACCGCTATGAACTCAATGGTGAGCGCCCGGTTCTGGTGGTTGAAGATGATTCTGAGTTCGCATGGGTGATTTATCGACTGGCCAAAATGAATGGGGCTTCCTGTCTGGTGACAGGAACGGGCAAGGAAGCGATTGAACTGAGTCTAAAGTATCACCCCAGAGCGGTGATACTGGATTTGGGGTTACCAGATATGGACGGTAAAGAAGTCCTCAAAGCCCTTAAAGAGCAGAAAGCGACGGAAGATATTCCTGTTCACGTTATCTCCGGGCGTGATGAAGATGATGCGCTGAGAGCAATGGGAGCAGTGGACTATCTGGTCAAACCGGTCAGTACTCAGCAACTCACAAAGATGTTTGGAGAACTGAAAAAAACAGCCAAGTTTGAAAAGGTATTGGTTGTTGATCCAGACCCAGATGTTGCCAAACAAGTGAATAAGTTTATGGCGGGTAAGTGTGAGGTCGTCACCGTTGTTACAGCTGCAGAGGCCAGAGAACAAATTAAGAACAACAGTTTCACCAGTATTATTCTTGAACTTGACCTGCCAGATGAAACCGGTGATGTTTTATTGGAATCATTACATAAAGAGTATGGAGAAAGCCTACCGCCGGTCATTATCAATACTTCAGAAACTCTTGATCGTGAGCGTTACACGGCGCTGGGTGGTGAATCCGATACTATGGTGGTGAAGGGAGAAGCCTCTTCTCAGGAACGGTTAAAGGATGAAGTTTCGCTGTTCCTGAACAGTGTTTCCAAGCCAGTCGCAAAACGTAAAAAACCAGCAGCCAAACCTATGACTGGTGATGATCAGCTGAAAGGTCGCAAGCTGCTGCTGGTTGATGATGACCTGCGTAATACCTTCGCTCTTTCCAAGGCGCTACAGCGTTTTGAAATGGATATCACTATCGCGGATAACGGCGAATTAGCACTGGAGCAACTGGAAAATAATCCGGATGTTGAGATTGTTCTGATGGATATCATGATGCCGGTGATGGACGGCTATGAAGCCACTAGAAAGATTCGTGAACAGGAACGGTTTAAAAACCTTCCGGTTATTGCACTGACTGCCAAGGCCATGGCTGATGATAAAGACAAATGTATTCAGGCGGGTGCTTCCGATTATCTCACCAAGCCAGTTGATATCGACAAACTGGTGAGCATGCTCAAAGTCTGGCTTCAGAGCGGTGCCGGAGAATAGGCATGACGACTTCGGGGCAGGACGTCAACAGTCTTCTACAGGCTATGGCTGATCAATACGGTTACGACTTCAGTGGTTATGCACCCGCTTCACTGAATCGTCGTATTCAGCGTCATATCCTGGAGTCTGGGATCAGTGATGTTCAGAGTCTGCAACAGACAATAGTCAATGATGAACAGGCCTTTGCAGACTTATTGCGCAGCTTGTCTGTCCCTGTCACTGAGATGTTCCGTGACCCGCTGTTTTTTAAATATCTTCGGGACACAATCATTCCTTGGCTGGCCACATTTCCCTTTATTCGTATATGGCATGCAGGTTGTGCGACAGGGGAGGAAGCCTGGTCTATGGCGGTTTTGCTGGAAGAGGCAAAACTGTTAGACAGGTGCCAGATATATGCAACGGATTACAACGAAGAGGCTTTAAATGTTGCCCGTAGGGGGATTTATAAATCTTCGTTGATGAAAGTCTGGCAGCGCAATTATGAAGACAGTGATGGGCCGGGTTCTTTATCTGACTACTGTCTGCAGAGATACGATTCATTGCGCATGGATAGGCGTCTGCAAAAACATATTACCTTTGCTAACCATAACCTGGTGACAGATCAGTCGTTCGGCGAAATGCATTTAATTCTTTGTCGCAATGTTCTGATCTATTTCAGCCGGGAACTGCAAGACAGAGTATTAACGCTGTTTCGGGACAGTCTTGTTCCTGGGGGGACTATGTGCCTTGGGCCAAGGGAAACCCTGCGTTTTGCTTCTGTTTATGATTGTTTCGAACCACTGGAAGCTGAGTGGAAAGTTTATCGCCTGAAAAAGGACTCAGCAGAATGAAGGTGGTTGTTATTGGCGCTTCAGCCGGAGGCAGTAAAGCACTTGCAGAATTGCTTGGCTATTTACCAGCTTCTTTCTCACTGCCCGTTATTGTGGTGAAGCATCACAAGCCGGGGGCTGCTAACGAGATGGCAGACTGGCTGGACAGCCGGATCGCATTGGACGCACATTTCGCTGACGACAAAGAACAGATAAAGCCTGGTACCGTAATTGTTGCTCCACCGGATTATCACCTTTTGTTGAGTCGGGATGGCACGGTTGAGCTGTCCCTTGATGAACCGGTGATTTATTCACGCCCTTCTCTTGATGTGCTCTTTGAAACAGCAGCAGATGCGTTTGGTGATCAAGCGATAGGTGTCGTGCTTACCGGGGCCAGTCGTGATGGGGCCAATGGGGCTGAAGCAATAAGGAAAGCTGGTGGACAGATTTTTGTACAGAATCCGGAAACAGCAGAAGTTTCTGTTATGCCGAAGGCGGCATTAGGAAAAAGTGATCTTGGCAATGCGATGGAACTGGATTGCCTTGCAACAAAATTACTGGGATTAGCCAATGAGTGACAAGGACGTATTACCAAAAGTTCTGGTTGTGGACGATATGCCGGAAAACCTTCTGGCTATGGGAAAACTGTTAAAACCTCTGAACATTGAGGTGGTGAAAGCCAGCTCTGGCGAAGAGGCTTTGGCTCAGGTTTTACGAAACCGGTTTGCCGTGATTCTGCTTGATGTGCAGATGCCAGTGATGGATGGCTTTGAAACCGCACAGTTAATGAGAGCGAATAAAGCCACGGCAGCGATTCCTATTATTTTTGTAACTGCCATCAGTAAAGAAGAACGCCATGTCACCATGGGTTATGAATCCGGAGCGGTGGATTATCTTTATAAGCCAGTGAATCCGGATATCTTGCTGGGCAAGGTCAAAGTCTTCCTGCAGCTGGAAGAGCAAAGGCTGGAAATGGAAGCCTTGACTGACAACCTGCGCGAGATGAGTGAGAAAAACCAGCTTTTATTAGACAGTGCCGCTGAGGGAATAATTGGAGTAAGCCCGGAAGGGACTGTGGAGTTTGCTAATCCAGCAGCCAGAGAGCTTCTGGATGTGAATGACGATGACCTGAAAAATAAAGCGGTTTTTCCCTGGTTCTACGATCCTGGTGTTGAAGAGTTCATACAAAACTGGAAAAAAGATTCAGCTTCAGAGCCGGTTTACCGGCAGACCAGCCGGATGAAGCGGCTGGCCGGAGACAGTAAGCCGGTAGAGTTCAACCTTTCCCCGATGCACGATAAGAAAGGAGATATAACCGGTGGAGTTCTTGTGTTTCGGGATATAACCGAGCGGGTGCAGCTGGAAGAGCATCTGACCAAAATGGCCAAGTATGACAACCTTACCGGGCTGGCCAACCGTACGCTATTCATGGAATTTCTTACAGCATCATTAGCTCGTAGTGAGCGCAGGGAACGAGGGACGGCTGTTATGTTCCTCGATCTGGATCATTTCAAACAGATAAACGACACACTGGGGCATGATGTGGGTGATGACCTGCTGACCAGTGTGGCGGCGCGCTTGCGGGAGTGTGTAAGAGACGGCGATATGATTGCTCGTCTTGGTGGTGATGAGTTTGCCATTGTGCTGGACGATGTCGCCCGTGCTGATGATGTGAAAATGGTGGCAGAAAAGATTGTGGAATCTATCTGTAAACCTCATCAAATTGCTGGCCGGGAAATTCATGCGAGCACCAGTGTAGGGGTAGCCACATGGCCGGATTGCGGCAAGGAAGCCAATGAGCTGATTAAGGCCGCGGATACCGCTATGTACGTAGCCAAAAAAGCGGGCAGAAGAGGTTATCGCTTCTTCACCGCAGATATGCAGGCTGAAGGCCAGCGCCGGGTGAAGCAGGAGCATGCTCTTAAAGATGCCGTACGGAATGGCAGTTTCGGACTTGTGTATCAGCCAATGATATCTCTCGAAACTGGAGCCGTTGCTGGGTATGCCTCTCAGTTGCGCTGGGAGTATGAAGGCAAGTTATTGGTACCGGAAGAGTTCTTGCCAGCGGTAGAATCTCTTCGGCTTATGAATCCGCTGGGGCTTTGGACCCTGGATAATGTTTGCCGGGAAGCTAAAAGCTGGAGAGGGAGTGATGGCTCAAGAGACGATGTGTTTTTCGCAGTCAATCTTGCGTTAAGCCAGTGCAGGGATACTGATGTTCAGCAAATCGTTGAGCAGGTTATGACCCAGCAAGGTGTGGTTCCTGCACAGCTGGAGTTGGAAATTTCAGAACGCATTGTCGGTGATGTGCCGGGCAAGTTGATCACATCTTTAAACGCTTTGAGAGAACAGGGCGTTCATGTTGCGCTGGATAATTTTGGCAGCGGTTTATCGGCCCTGAATTACCTTCGTAAGTTACCAGTAGATGTTGTGAAAGTGGATCAGCTTTATATCCGTGAAATAGGCAAAGATGCTCGCGTTGAAGGTATTCTCAAAGCTATAACCGATCTTGCTCATGATATGGGCATTCGTGTTGTGGCAGAGGGTGTTGAATCAACCGAGCAATTAGAGTTTCTGAAAGGCCTTGGTTATGACCGGGCACAGGGTATGTTAATGGGCAGGCCGGAAAGCATTACCAGAATTGATCATGAGGCTTTTGAGCTACCTGTTACCTCTGCCAGTAAAGTGAATACCTCAGAAAGCCGGCCACATTGAGAATATCCTAACGGGAACAACTTTCCTGTAGCATGTGGCCTCAGGTCAATTTCTATTGAATCAATCAGCGTTATCCTGAAAGCGTAACTCGAACTGGCTGGGGGTATTTTATGCAACTTCAGTTTTTGGGGGCGGCTGGCACTGTGACCGGCTCCAAGTCGTTAGTTGTGTCCCATGGGCGTCGAATTTTAATAGATTGTGGGTTGTATCAGGGCATCAAGAACGAGAGAGAGCGTAACTGGCAACCGTTCCCTGTTCCCGCGAATAAGATTGATGCCATTGTTCTTACCCATGCTCATATAGACCACAGTGGTTACCTGCCAGCATTGGTTCGGCAGGGTTTTGAAGGTCCGGTCTATTGCAGCGAAGGAACCTATGATCTGTGTAAGGTTTTGCTTCCTGATGCAGGATTCTTGCAGGAAGAAGATGCCCGTTACGCGAACAAGAAAGGCTATTCAAAACACAAACCCGCACTACCTCTTTATACCGAAGCGGATGCCCGTAAATCTTTAAAGCTGTTTAAACCAAAGAGCTTTGATAAGCAGCATGAGCTGCCTGGTGGTTTAACTATGCGTTTTCGCAGGGCTGGTCATATTCTTGGAGCCAGTACTGTGGAGCTGTTTAACGGTAAGCATATTCTGGCATTCAGTGGTGATCTGGGGCGTATGAATGACCCGATCATGTATCCACCGGAACCTTTGCCGAGAGCGGATTGGCTGGTTCTGGAATCAACCTATGGTAATCGCCTGCATACAGATGTTGATCCACTGCCTGAGCTTGAACAGATCATCAATAAAACCACACAACAAGGGGGCACGGTTCTGATTCCCGCCTTTGCTGTGGGGCGAGTGCAGCTGGTTCTGCACTTGATTCAGCAGTTGAAAGACAGTGGTCGTATTTCAGGTAATATTCCGGTTTACCTCAACAGCCCGATGGCTATTAGTGCCACGGAGTTGTTCTTCAAGTATCCAGAGAAGCACAAACTGACCCGGGAAGATTGTGAGCGCATTGATGCCAACACCCGTTATATTCGTGCAGTGGAAGATTCTATCGCACTGAATCGCAGTAACTACCCATCCATTATTATTTCCGCCAGTGGTATGGCCAGCGGTGGGCGAGTGGTTCATCACCTGAATGCAATGGCTTCAAACCATCGAAATAGCATCGTGTTTATGGGCTTTCAGGCACCAGGAACGAGAGGCGAAAAGCTGGTAAGTGGAGCCGAAACGATACGCATCTTTGGCCGGGACGTGCCAGTAAAAGCCAAAGTTTATCGAATCGAAAATCTCTCTGCACACGGGGATTATGAAGATATCCTTTCGTGGCTGGGCGGCATTCGCCAACCGCCTAAACAGGTTTTGATCAATCATGGCAGCCCGGAATCTTCAGAAGGTTTGGCTGAACATATTCGTGAACGTTATGGCTGGCAGGCCGACATCGCAGATATGAACAACACTGTGACCATTCCTGATCCACAGTAATTTGATAGATATCAAAAGGTCTGGAGCACATTGACTATATTGTGTGTGCTCTGAGCCTCTCCTCAGAACTTCCCTAATAAGTTTTATAGATAAATAAGACCCGGAGACGAGTCATGCCTACGGCGTCGGCCAGAGATATTGCCAGATTGCTGGTGGATATCGGTGTTCTGTTGCTGCGATCTGGTGCCCATACCGAACGAACAATCCGCAACCTGAAAAGGTTTGCCGCTGCGTTTGGCTATGAGCCCGATATATTTATTGCCTTTTCTGGCCTGACCCTCACTGTCCACGGGCCGGAGCAATCCACTACGTTATTTGGTCGCGTTGCTGTGCATGGTGTACGGCTTTCTGTAGTTGCGGCGGTCAGTCAATTGAGCTGGCGTGTGGCAGAGGAAGGGCTGACTGTCGCGGAAATTCGTAAAGAGTTAAAAGACATTAACGAACTGCCTCACTTTCCTCGCTGGATAACGCTGTTAATGATTGGCTTCGGCTGTGGTGCGCTTTCCCGCATTATGGGCGCGGATTGGCCAGTGGTTTCTGTCACAGTGCTTGCGTCCAGTGTGGCCTTGCTTGTGCGTATGAAAATGACGGAATGGCGATTCAATACATTCCTCGTTATTGTCTCCTCCGCTGCAATAGCCAGCCTTATTGGGGGAATGGCGACCCGTTTTCATATGGGAGAAACAAGTGGCCTTGCAGTCGCTGCTTCTGTGCTGTTCCTGATTCCCGGAGTGCCGCTTATTAATGGGGTTGTGGACCTGATTAATGGCTACATGAGTATGGGGATTGCGCGATCGGCGATGGGGGCAGCTATCGCATTCTCTCTTGCTAGTGGCATGCTTGTAGGTATGCAGGTCGCAGGGGTTTCCCTATGAACGACTGGTTGATCTGGATGTCTTCATTTGTGGAACCAGCGGCCTTGGCGGCGGTAACAGCTTCTGCGTTTGCGGTGCTTTTCAGTGTTCCGGTAAGAACTCTTTTTCCTACAGCTCTCTTAGGTGCCTTTGGCGTAACGGTGAAGTTTTCTTTAATGGCTTTGGGCTGGAGTGTGATTGAAGGAACCTTCGTTGCCTCCATGGGAGTGGGATTGTGCGGCATGTGGCTGGCTTGGCGTTATCATGCACCTACTGTTGTTTTTTCACTGCCCGCTGTTATTCCTATGGTTCCCGGAGTTTATGCCTACAGAACGATGATGGGCGTGCTGGAGTTCACCCGTGTTGGGGGAATCGACCAGCCACTTCTGATCAGCATTATCAGTAATGGGTTGATGACGGCCTTCCTGTTTTTGTGTTTAGCTATTGGTGTCGCCCTGCCAAATATCCTCTTGCGTGGGCGCAGTGTGCGGGATGTATGCGTTTTGTACAAAAAAGATAAGAATTATAAAAAGCAAAAAGAAAGTTAAACTCTGAGGGCTGTTCTTGCTCTTGGGTGTGTGGGAGGCGCTGTAAGCTCTTATGGGGTTCTATGACCGTTATATTCTGCCCGAATTAATTAATTTCGCCTGTGGGTTACCCCAGGTTTGTAAACAGCGTAATCAGGTAGTGCCCCTCGCTACCGGACGAGTGCTGGAAATTGGCTTTGGCTCCGGGCTGAATCTTCCTTTTTATAAAACTGAAAATGTTGAGCGACTGTTTGCGCTGGAACCTTCTGAAGGCATGCGTAAAAAGAGCAGTCCTCTTCTGGAAAAGTCGCCGATGGAGTTTCAGTGGCTTGATCTGGAAGCGGAACAGATACCGCTGGAAGACAACAGCATTGATACCGTGGTTCTGACTTATACCCTCTGCACCATTCCAGGCTGGCAGAACGCTCTTCAACAGATGCGCAGGGTATTAAAACCTGATGGTATTTTGCTGTTCTCTGAACACGGTCTTGCCCCTGATCAGGCTGTAAGAAAGTGGCAGGATCGTTTGAACCCCGCCTGGAATATCATTGCTGGTGGTTGTCATCTAAACAGGGATATTCCTCGGTTTCTCCGTGACTCTGGTTTCGACATTCAGGAAATCAACGAAGGCTATATGCCCAAGTCGCCACGTTTTGCCTCGTATAATTACCGAGGTATTGCCAAACAGAGAAAATAAGATTATCACCCACTTCCTTGTACACGGTACCGAAGTGCAGATTCACAAAATTATTTCCAAGAGTGCCCTGGCCGAGATTGCAACCTACCCCGATGACATGCGCTCCCTCCTGTCAGAGGAAAACCTCAAGGAAGTAATGGGCTATAAATTCTGAGGAGCGCTACTAAAACAGCTCCATTAAGTCATCTTCATCCATAGTGTTAACGGTATAACAAATCAAGACAATCGAGGAAACCAAATGAATGGGGCCACACCCCACATAGAACTCCAGTGAGACACCGGCCAAAAGAGAACCTGCAAGGAGGTATCCCAACATTTTACGATTGGACAATGGCTGAGGGGCTGCAAATGAATCATGGTACTGGGCAACCATGTATTCAGGGAAGGATTTATCACCCATAACACACCCACCCTTGCCATCTCTGTGGAGCCGCTCAACCCCAAGGCCATGTAAGCCATCAGGTTGTTTAGTGGAACAAAGGCAGTTTGACACTCCTGTTTCCGGAAGATGCTCCAAAGAGCCTTGTGCTTTCAGGCACTGAATATTGTTTCCTGTTTCGTCATCACGGTGTATCCAGATAATCTGGTTATACAGATCCTGTCGTTCAAGGGGGAAAAACGACGACTGATGGTTCACGCCATAACACTGACTCTCCTGCAAAGTGCCCCATTCATAAGAGTTATCATCCAAAATGGCTAAACAAGGAGGTCCGGATAGCGTCAGCGGTTTTAAAACATTCGGCTCATGTGGCCAGGCAAGGCTGGCTACAG
Organism: Parendozoicomonas sp. 2304DJ65-17; assembly: GCF_058148445.1. Classification (NCBI taxonomy): domain Bacteria; kingdom Pseudomonadati; phylum Pseudomonadota; class Gammaproteobacteria; order Oceanospirillales; family Endozoicomonadaceae; genus Parendozoicomonas; species Parendozoicomonas sp. 2304DJ65-17. Next base: position 713,931 of record NZ_JBYVJV010000001.1, on the reverse strand, counting down.
CCAATAAAAAAAGTACTAGTACTAGTACTAAACGCTTACTTTGCATTTTAATATCCTCAAGCTTGATGAAATCAGCTGAGGTAAGACAAAGTTTGCTTTTTCGGGTTCGTAACCGTTCTGCAAGAGAGGCTGACGCACCTTCCCCAAGAAAAGAATAAAAAGCGGGTGAAAGAGCGGAGCCAGAAGAACTGGCTCTCCATCAATGCTTAATTAGGGCGACCTGCAGCGTAAGACGCATAATCAGGTGCTACACGTTCAAAGGATGTGTTGAACAGTGCAGAGGTAACCAGCAGGTCGGCAGATGCCTGGTTACAGGCTACGGGAATATTCCAGACGGCTGCCAGACGAAGTAGGGCTTTGATGTCCGGATCATGGGGCTGTGCTTCTAATGGGTCCCAAAAGAAAATCAAAGTATCGATTTTACCTTCCGCGATCATGGAACCGATCTGTTGATCCCCACCTAATGGACCGCTGATCAGTTTATTGATTTCCAGCCGAAGACGGTTGCTGATCATGCTGCCGGTAGTGCCGGTGGCAAAGAGTGAGTGCTTTTCTATTTGAGAACGATGTTTGGCAACCCAGTCGAGAAGAGGTTGCTTCATGTTGTCGTGTGCTACCAATGCAATATTACGGGTAGCGGGCATTGTGACTGTTTTGTATTCCACTTGGCGTCTCGTAATCGATGTCTTAGCTCAGCAATCGCTGTACTGTGACGGTAGAACGAAAGAGTCGATGCTGGCCTGATGGCCCTCAATGCAGGCTTCCATAGCAAGGGTAAAATCCTTGAAAAATTGCTCTGCAAGAGTTTTGGTAAAACCTTTTCGGATGACCATGCGCAGAACATGAATCTGGTCAGCATCCGGGGGCAGGGAGTAAGCCGGAACAATCCACCCACACTCCCTCAGACTATCAGATATGGAGTAGGGGCTGTAGCGCGAATCCAGGAATGTGATAACGATATAAGGCATTGGGCTATCGTCTGAAATCAGCCTCACAGTGCCGGTATCAAGCAGTTTTCTTTCCAGATGATTCTTGCTTTCCATAATCTCCAGTATGTTTTTTTTGTAACCGCTAAAGCCAAGATGCAAAAACATATAATACTGGGCATAGAGCATTGCGCTGTTACGTGAGTAAGCAAAGCTGTAGTTCTGCATGGTGTTGTTCAGGAAATTGATATTGAATTGAAGCTTTTCAGCTGTTGTTTTGATGTCCCTGAAAATAACAGCGCCGAGGCCGGGGTAAACAAAGCCGTATTTGTGATTGGAGACACTGATGGAGTGTACCTGTTCAAGGCGAAAATCCCATCTCAGCTCTGGCTCTGTAAATGGCAGTACAAAACCTCCGCCTGCGGCATCCACATGGATGGGAATATCTTTCCCGGTTTTGTTTTTATGTTCGACTAGAAGGTTATTAATGCCTTCAATGTCGTCTATATGGCCTGTGTAGGTTTTTCCGGCGATCACACCAACAGCTAAAGTGTTGGCATCAATCAGTGGCTTTACCGACTCTGGGCCAATAGTGAAACAGGTATCAGTGATCGGAATAACCCGTAATTCTACATTGAAGAAATCAGAAAATTTCTTCCAGCAGGTGTGCACATCTGCTCCGCAGATAATATTCAGGTTAGCGCCAAAACTGGGAACCATTGTGTGCGCTTCATGCCACCGCCACCGGTGCATCTGCAAGGCAAGGAAAATAGCTTCCGACGAACCCGCGGTGCATACCCCTGTAGGTGTTGCTGTTTCCGGGCAGTGAAACAGGTGTGCCTGCATTTGTATCAGGCGGCTCTCAATAATTCTGGGGTAAGGGTTGCTGTTGCCATCAACCACGTTTTGTTTGCAGCCTTCCAGTATTAGCTGGTCTGCATACTCATCCATTTCGTGAGTGAGCAGGGAACCGAGATTTCTTTCTGGTGGGACTGTTTTTAGTTCACCAACCTCTTGGTGAAAGAGTTCAAGAATGGCGTCGGAATCCATTCCGTTTGCCGGAAGCTGATATGTCGATTCATCTTCCGGCAGCTCCTGTTCCTGTACTGCTGAACCATGAGAGTTATCAAGAGTGAAGGGCACTGCCCGCTCCCACCATCAAGAAATGATGAAAGGGAGTGTAGTTGGTGTTGCTTGGTAGTCAGCAAACTCCGTGTGTTCCTGATGATTGGGGTTGAGCTGAGTCGCTTTGTTTCTCACAGGATTTCATTGCTGATTGAAAATCCCGTAATAGTTTTTCCGCAAGATCTCTGTTGAAGTTTTCTTTGATGACCATGCGTAAAACATGGGTGTTCTGAGCTTTTGCGGGTAGAGAGTAGGCTGGCACAATCCATCCATACTTTCTCAGGTTGTCCGATATGTCATAGGGGCTGTAGCGGCTATCGGTCATGGTAACTACAACCACGGGCAGGCAGTTGCTGTCGGTCAGCAGTCGTACATGGCCGGTCTCTAAAAGGGCTTGTTCCAGAAAATGTGCGTTGTTCATAACTTGCTGCATGATGCGCCGGTAGCCCTGCATGCCCAGCCTGAGGAACATGTAATATTGGGCAAGAACTACTGAACTGCTTCGGGAGAAATTTAACCCGTAGTTCTGCATGGTTCCTCCCAGATAGTTGATATCAAACTTCAGCTGGTTCGGGATTGCGCTGATATCACGGAACACAACAGAGCCAAGCCCGGCATAAACCAACCCGTACTTGTGGTTAGACACATTGATGGAGCGGACTTGCTGGAGGCGGAAATCCCACTGTAAATCCGGTTGGATAAAAGGTACTACAAAGCCACCACTGGCAGCGTCTACATGAATGGGGATCTCCTGTCCGGTTCTGTTTTTATGCTTTGCTAAAAGATGATTTATTCCTGCTATGTCGTCTATTTGTCCGGTAAACGTTGTGCCGACGACAACCCCGACAGCGATAGTGTTTTCATCAATCAACGGTTCTACATCGTCCGGCCCAATGGTGAAGCGATTCTCAGCCATGGGGATTTCGCGCATTTCTACATCAAAGTAACGGGCAAACTTCTTCCAGCAGGTGTGAACATCGGCCCCGAAAATAACGTTGGGTTTATCTGTCGGTTGATTAGTTGCGGTACGAGTTTCCTTCCACTTCCATTTATGGGCTAACAGGGCCAGCATGATCGCTTCCGATGAGCCAATTGTGCAGACTCCTGTGGTGGTACAGTCTTTCGGACAATTGAAAAGACTGGCCTGCATTCTTATCAAGCGATTTTCGATAACTTTGAGTTGTGGATATTCATCTTCATCCACAAGGTTTCGACTGCAGCCTGCCAGCATCAACTTATCTGCATGAGGTTCCATCCAGGTTGTCACAAACGTTGCGAGATTCAGCGCTGGATTTCCATCAAGATTAAGTTCGTCGTATACCAGTTGTGAGGCAGCTTCTGCAGGCAGCCCCTCTTCTGGCAGTTGATGTTTGGGAATTTCATCGGATACCCAGCGGCCACCATAAGCCGGAGTGAGAAAGCTATCAGGTTCAGTAGACATGGGAGGTGACTGGTTCTGAATACATGGTGGGAGAGTGTAGCCCTTGCCGAAGATATCTGAGTTCTGTTATCTATCATTCCCATAATGTGATTGAGGCGAGTATTGTTATGAGTAATCTGCTTCGTGGGTTTATCTTTTGTCTTTCCCTGAGCCCGCTTCTGGCACAGGGGGAAATTCTGAGTTGTGATCAGCAACAGAACCTGTGTGAAACCCAGTGTCAGGTCACCAATATTGGTGATGACAAGGGGCTGAATACCTGTAAAGCCAAATGTCTGGGTAAGCGTGTTTCCTGTTCCGTTGCCAGTGGAGCGGAAACAGTGAAAGGGGCTGCAGAAAGTGCTGCTGACTCGAGCAGTGATTTGACGGATAAGGCCAAGGCATTCTGGGAAGGAATGACGGAGTAATTATTTAAGCTGGCTGTTATGGACGTTGTGTGTGTTCACTAACCTGTGCTATCAAATAGCTAGAATAACAAACCAGAACGCCCGGATATGAATAAACGTCCACCGATTGTTTTTATACACGGTATGTGGGGAACCCCCTCAGTCTGGACTTATTATCGACAGTTTTTTCTCGAGAAGGGTTATGAAGTACACACTCCTTCTCTAAGACATCATCAGCCGGATAATCAGGATTTGGAGGCTTTAGGCTCCACCAGTACCCGTAATTATGTTGATGATCTGGCTGCTTTTATAAAGCAACTCCCAGAAAAACCAATTCTGATAGGTCATTCTATGGGTGGCCTTCTAACTTTGCTTCTGGCTGGTAAAGGGCTGGCAAGAGGCGCGGTTTTGCTGGCTCCGGCAGCACCAGCAGGCATGCTCGCTCTGCGATACAGTGTGGTCAAAATCTTTGCCAGTATTTTGAGTCGGTGGGGATTCTGGCGTAAGCCCATGAAGCTTTCTCCCAGCGCAGCAAACTTTGGGCTTTTTAATAAACAGCCGGATGAGGTTCGTGCTGCTCATTATCAGGGAATGGTGTTTGAATCGGGGCGGGCAGCAGCGGAGATCGCTTTCTGGTTTCTGGATGGCCACAAAAGTACAAAGGTAGAGAATCAGCCGGACTGCCCCATGCTGGTTATGGTTGGTCAGGATGACCGCATCACTCCCGCTGAAATCTGCCACAAAATTGCCTGCCGGTTTGATGCAAGCTTTCAACTGTTTACCGGCCATGCCCATGAACTCCACTCTGAGCCGGGTTGGGAGAAGATAGCCGGGCAGGCTGATATCTGGATAAATCTTGAGGTGTGTAAAAACTCTTCGTCTTCTGAGCGAAATGAATAGCTATTCTGTAGTTTGTGAATCCTGATCACGTGATTGGTCGTATCTTTCCGTGAAAGCTTGGAGAACACTAACGGAGACTCAGTATGTTAAAGCGCTTTTTTACACCTTTTCTGCTTTTCGCCAGCTTATTTATGGCTCAACAGGCCGTGAGTGCAGATAAGGTTTATACCAGTTTTTTCAGCAATGAAGCCGTTGGTGGATACGACACTGTGGCTTACTTTAAGGAAGGTAAACCCGTGGAGGGTAAGAGCCGGTTCTCTTATGAATGGAACGGTGCTGAATGGCTTTTCTCTTCGAAAGAAAACTTAGAGACCTTTAAAAAGGCACCGGAAGTCTACGCCCCTCAGTACGGTGGACACTGTGCCTGGGCTGTTGCTGCTAAAAATGATCTGGTAAAGGGTGATCCTAAATACTGGCGCATTGTTGATGGCCGACTTTATTTGAATTATGACAAGTCTGTTCAAAATAAGTGGGAAAAAGATATTCCTGGCTTTATTGAGAAAGGCAATAAAAACTGGGTCAAACTGAATAAGTGATTTCTCTCAGGTTAATCAGGTAGAATCAAACGGCAACTGGGATGGTTGCCGTTTTTGTATAAAGAAGTAATAAAATAAAAAGGATTTCTTTATGTCTACCAGATATCTGTTTCTGATTCCTTTGCTGTTAACTGCTTTATCCTATGCTCAGGTATATCGCTGGGTCGATGCTGAGGGAAATGTTCACTTTTCCGATCGAAAGCCTGAACAGAAAGTACAAACTGAGTCTGTGGAGGTTGATGTACAAAATAGTTACAACGGTGCAGATATTTATCAGGAACAGCAGAAGCTCTTTAAAATTTATGATGGTGACCGGGCGGCACAAAAAGAAGCTGCCGCAAATGAACGCAAAGAGAAAAAGAGTCTGGCAAAACAGTGTGAAATTGCCCGGTATCGGCTGGATCGGGCTAAACATGCCAGATCAGTTTTTTTCGTAAATGATGACGGCAAGAGAGTTTATTTCGACAATGAGCAGCGTAAGCTCTACACACAACGCTGGCAAAGTTTTGTCGACAAGAAGTGCTAAATATCCATGTCTCTAATAAAACAGGCCCGCATATGCGAGCCTGATTTGAAAGTTTATTTAATTCTGAATAATCAGATATCAAACTTTTCAAGTCTTGTTTCAACAAACTCTTTCTTGAGCTTGGCGAAGACAGGCACTCCATTTTTAAAGGGAGGGAAGTCCTCACCCTGAATCAGAGGCTTCAGGTACTCACGGCATTCTTCGGTAATGTGCAGGCCATCAGTCGCGATAAAGTGATCAGGAATCTTCATTTCAACGTTGGCAACCATTTCCAGTGGCGCCTCACCAATGCTCCACACATAAGCATCACTGTCAGAATCTTCTCTCACGATGGTTGCCATCACGCCATTCTTGCCTTCCAGTGCAAACTCAACAGCAGCACGGCCAACAGCGTAAGCCTGTTCAACATCAACAGCAGAAGCCAGGTGACGGGCGGCACGCTGCAGATAGTCAACAACGGCCCAGTGATACTTGTATCCTAGGGAGTCTTTCACCATACGAGCCAGAATTGGTGCGGTGCCACCCAGCTGTACGTGGCCGAAGGCGTCAGTTGTACGTGATGCGGAGAGGAATGTGCCATCAGCGTAATGAGTACCTTCAGAGGCAACAATTACACAGTAACCATGCTGTTCAACAATGCGTTCAACTTTGGCCAGGAAGGTTTCACGGCAGAAATCTACTTCTGGGAATAGCAGCATGTGGGGTGGATCATTCTCTTCTTCCATCGCCAGTGCGGCAGCTGCGGTAATCCAGCCTGCGTGACGACCCATAACTTCCATAATGAAAACCTTGGTGGAAGTTTCATGCATGGATTCAATATCCCGGGAAGCTTCCTTAACAGAAGTGGCAACGTATTTGGCTACGGAACCAAAACCTGGGCAGGTATCGGTGGCAGGCAGGTCATTATCAACTGTTTTAGGAACACCAATACAGGTAATGGGATAACCCATCTTTTTACTGTAAAGAGAAACTTTGTGGGCGGTATCCATGGAATCACCACCGCCGTTATAGAAGAAGTAGCCAATGTTATGGGCTTTGAAAACTTCTATCAGGCGACGATATTGGGCTTCATTCGCTTCAATGCTAGACATTTTGAAACGACATGAACCAAAAGCTCCACCAGGCGTATGACGCAGGGCAGCAATGGTTTCACCAGATTCCTTACTGGTATCAATCAACTCTTCACGCAATGCACCAAGAATACCGTTATGGCCGGCATAAACTTTGCCAATTTTGTCCGGGTGGCGACGGGCGGTTTCAAGAACACCGCAAGCAGAGGCATTAATAACGGCTGTTACACCACCAGACTGGGCGTAAAAAGCGTTTTTGACGGTCATCCCGAGCAAACTCCTGAAGGTTCAGCTATTTCCGGCGTAATACTTCCTGTAGTTATCTTTCCAAACTTTGTTATTAACAGGTCGCCGGGTGGCGCAATCATACGTGAAACCGAGAGGTTTGGCATGCCTGAAAAGTAAAGATTACAGAAAATAGAAACCCGGCTGTGTAGCCGGGTTATGAATCTTCCAAGAACTTCTGTTTTACAACATGCTGCGCAGCATCCAGGCAGTCTTTTCGTGAATAACCATTCGATCTGAAATCAATGAAGCACTGGATTCATCGTCGGCATCCTGAGCGGTTTTCAAAACTTCCCGGCAGGTAATGACTACCCGTTCATGAGCTTTGGTTAATATCTCTACCATGTTTCGGGCTTCGGGAATATTTTCCACTTCTTCAATAGAGCTGAGTTTGGCAAAAGCTTTGTATGTTCCAGGAGCTGTGAAGCCTAGTGTCCGAATGCGTTCTGCAATTTCATCAACAGCTGTTGCCAGTTCGGTGTAATGCTCTTCAAACATCAGGTGTAATTCACGGAATTGTGGGCCGGTTACATTCCAGTGAAAGTTATGGGTTTGCAGGTAGAGTGTGTAACTGTCAGCAAGCAGGCGGCTTAGTCCATGGGCGATTTCTTCACGGGCCTGATCAGAAATTCCGATATTGATAGTGTGTTGCTTGCTCATAATATTCCCTCAACTGGCTAATGTGGTGGGCTGATGTTTGCCCGATGAGAGAAGTATATGGATATATGTTTTGTAGTTTAAATGAGTTAAATTTCTTTGGTTGATAGTTTTTGACTATTTAATGAGGGCCCGCTGTTCTCAATGTTTCCTGCAGATGGCACTATGATGGGATTTTTAGAGTTCTGGTCATTTATATATTGCCGGAGCAGCGCAACGGAATCAGGGTGAAAGGTATCAGCAAACATATCCATATTTTAGGAATCTGCGGCACGTTTATGGGCAGCCTGGCTTTGCTGGCCCGTGAGGCAGGTTACAAGGTGACAGGTTCTGACCAGAATGTTTATCCACCCATGAGCACCCAGTTGGAAGAACAGGGAATTGAACTGCATGTGGGTTATGACCCTGAGCAACTTGATCCTGCTCCGGATCTTGTGGTGGTTGGTAATGCCATGAGTCGTGGAAACCCTGCGGTAGAATATTTGCTGGATAAAGGGCTTTCTTACACATCAGGCCCACAGTTTTTATCGGATTATATCTTGCCTGAACGCTGGGTTCTGGCTGCTGCAGGAACTCACGGTAAAACCACAACCTCCAGCATGTTGGCCTGGATCCTGGAATACGCAGGAATGGTGCCGGGGTTTTTGATTGGCGGGATTCCCGGCAACTTTGGTATCTCTGCCCGTCTGGGAGAAACCCCTTTCTTTGTTATCGAGGCAGATGAGTACGACACCGCATTCTTTGATAAACGCTCCAAGTTTGTTCATTACCACCCGCGTACAACCATTCTGAATAATCTGGAATTTGATCACGCCGATATCTTTGGCTCACTGGCTGATATCAAGAAGCAGTTTCATCACATGGTACGTATCGTTCCATCCTCCGGGCAGGTAATTGCTCCGGCTAATGATAAGAACCTTGATGAAGTGCTGGAGATGGGCTGCTGGAGTGATATTTGCCGATTTGGTGGTTCAGAAGAATTTCGAGCTGAAGCCATAAATGCAGATTACAGCGCTTTTCGCATTTTCTCCGAGGGGGATGAAGCTGGAGTCGTAAACTGGAGCCTGACTGGTGAGCATAATTGTAATAATGCCTTGGCAGCTATTCTTGCCGCCCGGCATGTTGGAGTGACTCCGCAAGTTGCCTGTGAAGCCCTCGGTCAGTTTCAGGGCGTTAAGCGACGTATGGAGCTGTTAGCCGAGTGCCAGGATGGTGTTCGGGTTTATGATGACTTTGCCCATCACCCAACGGCGATTACGACGACTCTTGAAGGGCTTCGGGCTCAGGTTGGTGAGAAAGGTATTATCAGGGCTATTATTGAACCCCGATCCAACACAATGAAAATGGGGATTCATAAAGGCCAGTTGGCAGCGGCTACAGCTTCCGCTACAGATGTTGTGTGGTTTGAACCACCCAATATGGATTGGTCTCTAGATGAAGAAATAGAAACCAGCTCGGTTCCTGCACAGTCCCAATCTGATATTGATGCTCTTGTTGCCCATCTTGTAGAAACTCGCAGGGATAATGAGCATATTGTGATTATGAGTAATGGCGGATTTGGCGGCATCCATAAGAAATTGATTGCTGCCTTGAAGGATCAAGATGAAAGCTGAGAACAGAGAAACAGTAACACTTGCCATGACCGGGGCTTCCGGGGCTCAGTACGCCTGGAGGCTGCTGGAATGCCTGATTGCCGCTGATAGAAATGTGTTTTTTATGATCAGCAAGGCCGCTCAGCTGGTTTCCGCAACGGAAACCGATATCTCCCTGCCTGCCCGACCGCAATTGATGGAAAGCTTTCTGACCGATCGTTACCGGGCTCAGGAAGGGCAGATTCGGGTTTTTGGCTCAGAGCAGTGGATGTCTCCCGTAGCTTCTGGCAGTGGTGCACCCAGCCGAATGGTGGTCTGCCCGGCGAGTATGGGGGTTGTTTCTTCCATTGCTACGGGAGCCAGTAATAATCTCATCGAGCGTGCTGCCGATGTAGCTTTAAAGGAACGGCGACAATTGATTCTGGTTCCCAGAGAGTCGCCATTCTCAGAGATACATCTGGAAAATATGCTCAAGCTGACTCGCATGGGAGCAGTCATCCTGCCAGCCAGCCCCGGCTTCTACCAGCAGCCGGAAAGTGTCAGTGATATGGTGGACTTTGTTGTTGCCCGTATCCTGAATCAGCTGGGCATAGAACAGACGCTAATGCCGCGTTGGGGAGAGTAACTTTACCTGGAGCGGTACCTGCGTAAGGAACGCTCCCTATGGCCGGTAAGAAAAAGGATCAAGCCCGAAAAGCCAAACACGGCATTCTTGTTTCTCTGGAAGAGCGCCCCGGAGGAATGCTGGGAATGGTTATGGATACTGTCGAGAAACGTGAAGGCAGCGATCCAGACGAATGGGTTTTTCAGAAAAACTTTGTCAGTCTTGATCATCCAGCGGAATTAATGGAAAACCTCCAGTTAACTCGCAAGGAATTAGCCGAGATTGGCGAGACGATGATGATCTGGCTGTTGTCCCGTGAAGGGCGCTTGAACTAGCCGGACGACTATCAATGTCCGGCTGGCTGCTGCAGTGTTATCGTTATGAAATCAGGGATGAGTGAGCTGGTAATAAAGCTGATCTTTTAACTTCAGGCGGTGCTTCTTCAGATTTTCCAGATGCTCATCCGAGCAACCAGCTTCAGTTTCGTAATGGATGATTTCCTGATCTATTGCTTCGTAGCGAGCGTAGGCGGAGTGAAATTCAGGGTTGGTTTGATCGAGAGAATTCAGGCGGGTGCTAAGATTAGGGAACTCATCAGCGAGATCGTGCTTTTCTGGTATCATTGTCTGCCCCTCCCCAGTGACAGTGTTTTACAAGAACCACCCTCAGATTGGCACACCTGGACATCGTTAATCTTGATCTGGATCAATGATGTGCAGGGGCATTGTTCATGGGGCAATCAGGTCAGAGGGATAATAGCAGTTCGCAGGGGAGTGCCCCCTGCTGCTCGGGTAATATGCCCTGATCCATTCAAATCTTCCGCAAGTAAAACCTTGCCAGCTTCAAAGACTGTCTTACTGCCGTCATGCAGTTCAATTTCCATAGACCCAGACAGAACGATAACCAGTTGCCTGCGAGGAGCGTTATGCCAGTCCTGAGTAAAATCGCTGTCTGTTTCACAAAATACGATTTCGGTAGATGGAAACATGGCAGAAAGGTGCCCTTGCTCGTCTTCCGGAGCCATGGGCAGCGGCACGGGTTCTAAAACCGAATTGCCCTCAGCATTTGTGTGTAAGCGGGTTATTTCCATTGTTGGCTTCTGGTCTGTGCATACGAATTAAAGTAGATGAGAGTTGGAAATATGGCTATTAGAGATGCTTGGGTGCTGGCGGCTCATTGCTGGAACGCAACCAGGTTGCCACTGCATCCAGTAACACAGCCATTGAGTATCCGGGAGACAGTCCTGCAGTGCTGGTTTCAATAGTAAATGACTTCGGCATTTCCCTTCGAAACACAGCGTCCTGATAGTGAGCAGAGGGTTGGCTGGAGATAACCAGCATGGGACCCGGTTGGGGAGAATATTCGAGCCAGTCCTTAACTGTTGTTGCGGTATGGCAACGCCCCCAGTGCCCACCCTGCCATTGTCGTGGGGAGTCGATAACCTTTACTGGTACTTTTTCCATCCCTGCCGGATAGGGGTAATAGTAAAGAATAAGTCGCACGGCTTCGGTTTCGTGCAGGGGAGCATTCTCTTTATGGAACGATTCGGGAAGTGATGATTTTGGAGGCAGGAGCCCTGCCATTACTTCAGGGAAACGATCAATCTCCGGAGTTAATGGCCTCTGCCCGGCCAACACCACGAGTTGAGAAAAACGTATACCCGAATCCCACTGTTCTGCCAGCCAGTCAAGACGCGCCTTCATGGATGGTGCTGTTGAGCCTGGCAGGATGGCGTAATCATAGGTTTTTCTTTTAGGAAACCAGGGGGAGATCAGGTCGAGTTCATCCAGAACTGCGAGAACCTGATTTTTCTTGGTTTCGGAAAGGCCGACCTCTTTCATCTGCCAACGCTCTACGTCGGGCTTCCTGCCCCAGTGTTGTATAAAGCTGTGGCGATACTCATCCCAGTCCTGGGTTGGAGGCATGGCTAGTAGGGAAGCCAGTTTCAGCAACGGCTCGGGTATCTCACTGGCAAATGTTTCTTCCTGAAACATAATGAACATCCCTGTCAATATTAAGGCTTTGAGCGTTAGCCTCATGCTGTTGTGGACTTTAAATGGAGAGCCAGCCATACAGTTTCACAGGCTTCTTCCGTCCATTCCACCCGGTGTTTGGTATGGGCGGGTATCAGAATGTGGGTGCCGGGAGTCATATCTATATCTTCGCTGTTTCCTTCCAAAGCCAGCGTTGCATGCCCAGAGAGAAGTACAACCCATTCATCTTCCGGTTGCTCATACCATTGGCCTTCAGGCGTTCTGTGTCCGTGGGAAACAATACGCTCAAGCTTAAACTCAGGGCGTTCAACGAGAAGTTCTAGAAATTCTTTATCCGGATTAAATGGAGTCTCAGTAAAGAGGTTGGCTGGTTTCATTATCTGCTCCTGCACGTAAGCCGAAACAGAATATAGCAGTCTTAAAGACGAATACCGTGGGCCGCGTCTCTGGATGAATTTCCAACAATCTGGGTGAAGGAACTGTCCAGCTCAGGAAGAGGCCAGTCTGCTGGGTAGTGACGGGAAAGCTCTTCCATCAGTGCGCTGTATTCCTGGGCGGGTTTGCTCAACAGGTAAAGAAGGAAGGTATACATCCTGTCAGACATAGCTTTTTGCAGGTTCTTCAGGTCTTCCTGGCTCATAGCGCCGGTTGTATTCATTTTCTCGACAGGCGTATTGCGCAGGCAGTTCGCAGTAATAATCAGCGCAAGTTTTTTGACAGTGTTCTCGTCCATGGTACACCTGATGAGCTGTGACTTTGTTCTAAACCTAGTCGCTATAAAAGGGGCGGCAAGAAGCGGGGATATATGAGTGGAAATCTTGTCGGAAAGGTTTATTTCGAAGGGTTTTTGCCAGAAAAAACAACCGGCCCTGACGGCCGGTTGTATCTATGGAATGTGTGAGAACAGGTGATTATGAACCTTGCCCTGCACGAAGCTGTTCGCGAAGGTTGTTGGTGTACATCCACGCAACGTTGGTAGCAGCAGATGTCCCACCGCCTAAGGAACCGCCAGCAATAGAGAAGGCAGTTGTGAACATAAGGATTGAGAATGGCATAGTTATGCCACCGCTTAGCAGGCCAAAACCAACACCTACCAGTGCTCCAATAGCGCCACCTATTGCGCTGCCCGGAACGGCACCACAGCAGAAACCTACAAAGCCTGTCTTCAGGTAGGACAGTGCATTCATGAGCTTATTAGACTTTCTGGACTCAATAGTTTTCTTGGGTGCTGTGCTTACAGAGCTATCCGTTGAGACCTGACGGCTTACAGGGGCTGTTTTTACGCCTTTCGTTCCCTCAGTTGAGGAGATTGAGTTATCAGGGCTTATATTGCCGTAACCTGAAGACACTGAACTCTGCTTTTGAAGTGGTGTAGCCATAGTTAATCCTCCATGTAATGGGTAACTGGCCACATATCCATGGGCCTGTTTATCACTGACAGGAGGATTCTATGCAGGGTTTGGCAGAACCTCTATTCAACCTTGTGGTGACAGACCAAGGTCGCAGATGGGGCGGGTACCCTAATCCAGAGCCCGGCCATCTTTTGTTAAGCGTACCCAGTCTTTGGAAAACCAGAACCAGCGGCCATCCGGGCCTGGTGCTGTGCAGTTAACCCGGGAACGCCCCAGAGGCAGCTGATCTGGCATTTGCACTTCCAGTTCTGTTTTTTCTTTATTCTGCCAGGAAGTATCCAGTGTTTTGCCCAGGGCGTAACAGGCAACCTGTGAGGCTGACCATTCTCCAGATTGAAGGTGTAATGTCAGTGGACCGGTTTGGCCGTCCTGAGGAGCCATTCCTGAATCAGGCTCGATATCTATAACAGGCAGAGGCAGGCTGCGTATTTTCAAAGGAAAACTTTTCATAGCACCATAACCGGCACCCATAGGGTAACGGGGAAGTTTGGCTGGATTAGACAAAAGGCTTACAGCACCAGATTGCTGCCCAAAACCCAGATAACCATTTTTGATAATCATCCTTTCCAGAGCTGGGGCTGTTTCACCAAATGGCCAGGCTAACAATTTATGGTGTTGGCCTGTTTCTTCCTTAATACGCTTTTCTGCTGTTCTAAGGTCCTGCTCAATACGTTTGACCCAGTCATCTTGAGTTTCACTGGGCAGGCGTTCTACCAGATGATTGTGGTGTACGGTGTGGTTGGCCAGAGTTGTACCCTGATCACCGATTTCTTTTAACTGTTCCCATGTCATAGTGCGACTTTGTCGCTCGTCTACAGCCTTGGTATTCACAAAGATTGTGAATGGGAAGTTGTGTTTCTTCAGAAGAGGGAGCGCGTTTTTATAAATTGAGCTGTAAGCATCATCAAAGGTGATAACAACGGTTTTGTCTGGCAGTGGTTCTTGGTTGCGCAGTTTGTCAGTTATTTCTGTTAAAGGTGCAACGGCAAACTCGTTCTGCTTAAGCCAATCCAAGTGTTCGGCGAACAACGCGGGCGATGTGCTGGTTGATGCCGGAGTTGCGTCGTCAATATGGTGGTACTGAAGCATTACCACGGCTTGAGCGCGGGAGGTGAGAATTGCCAAAACAAAAGTCATGGCCAGTGCTGCAAACCGTGTTATCAAAATCTGTTCCTTTGCAAAATAAAGAGCCCGGAGTCAGGCCGGGCTCATTAATCAACACTATGAAAGCTGTCTGTTAAAACTTCTTACGGATCAAGCCTTCCTGCATGGTAGAAGCGACCAGTTGTCCTTTCTGGTTAAATATCTGCCCACGGGCCAGACCTCTGGCACCACCGGCTGTTGGGCTGTCCATGCTGTATAGCAGCCATTCATCCATTCGGAAATCACGGTGAAACCACATGGCGTGATCAATGCTGGCAACCTGCATATTGGGCTGCCAGAAATTTACACCATGAGGGTTGAGTGATGTGGTGACAAAGCTAAAGTCAGAAGCGTAAGCCAGAAGGTATTTATGGATACGCAGGTCATCCGGCAGTTTGCCATTTGCCCGTAACCAGATATGACGAACAGGCTCCATAGGTTCAGGCTTGAGGAAGTCTGGGATTTTTACCGCCCGAAGCTCGATAGGGCGTTCGCAGGTCAATTTGTCCCGCACCTGTTCAGGGATCAGGTGAGCAATCTTCTTGACCCTGTCCAGCTCGGATTCCAGCTCCTCCGGCGGAGTGACTTGCGGCATATCCGGGTGCTGGTGGTCGAAACCTTCTTCCTGCTCCTGGAAAGAGAGAGCCACATTAAAAATAGGTTTGCCGTTTTGGATGGCAACGACTCGTCGGGTTGAAAAACTTCTGCCATCCCGGGACTTGTCCACTTCATAAACTATCGGCTTATGAGCATTGCCAGGGCGAAGGAAATAACAATGGAAAGAGTGCAGTCCACGATCTTCCTCAACAGTTTGTTTGGCAGCAGACAACGCCTGCCCAATAACTTGCCCACCAAATACATTACCAAAACCGAGATCCTGACTCTGACCACGGAAAATGGTTTCTTCTATCTTCTCCAACTGCAGAAGGCTTAAGAGTTCATCCAATACCTTACTCATACATCCCCTCGCTCAAGTGTCCCCTTGATATTTATTTTTTACCCGGTGTCATGCTTATGATTTTACCCGGGCATACCAGACTTCGGGTTCTATCAGCTGGCCTTCATCATCCAGCTGGGGGTAATCAAGTTGCCTGTCATCGCAGTAACGTGCCAGTTCCGGATATCCCCACCGAAACAGAGTGGTCGTGTACTCGCTGGCAGGTATACGGCTGATGTTATAAAGCCCCGCCTCCTGACGCTGACGCTGGGCTTCCATCAGAATAATGGCTGCGGCAACAGACACGTTGAATGACTGAACCATCCCCTGCATGGGGATAATAACATGCTCGTCTGCCAGTTCGGCAGCGGCTTGGCTTACGCCACGTTTTTCTGATCCCAAAAGCAGTGCGCAGGGCTGGGTGTAATCCAGTTCATGGTAAGGGCGGGCGTGATTGGAAAAGTGTGCCGCAACAATTTTAAAACCCTTTTCCTTCAGGGCTTCACCGGCCGCGATAGTGTTCTCGTGCTGCTCAACATCAACCCAACGGCTGCTGCCCATGGAGCGCCCACGCAGCTGGCGATTACGAATATCCGGATTACACAAGTGGACTTTGGGAATTCCCACGGCATCACAGGTCCGGATAATTGCAGCCAGGTTGTGGGGTTTATGAACCTCATCTGCCAGAACTGTGAGATCAGGCTGGCGGTGGGCGAGTGTTTCACACAGTTTCTGGAAACGTTCCGGTGTCATGGGGCAGATATTCCGGGTAAACACCGGATTCTAGAGCTGGCGGTATGTGCTGACAATACCCAGACTTAGCTTCGTGGACCGCGACTTAGGGCGTTGTTGATCATGGTATCAACCACATCCAGCATAGACAGTCCGGCGTGTTCAGCAGCGTCAGGCAACATGCTCGTGGGAGTCATACCCGGCATAGAGTTAGTTTCCAGAAATACCGGGTCCCCCTGTTCCGGAACAATAAAATCAGCCCGGCTGAGATCAAGTAACCCCAACTCTTTGTGAACCCTCACAGCCCACTCCTGGCAATAACGGTACTGATCTTCGGGAATAGGGGCTGGAAGAAGGTGTTCGCTAAGCCCGGGGGTATACTTGTGGTCGTAGTCAAACCAGCCATTTCCCGCTGTGCGAACCTCCAAAACCGGCAGGGCTTCTGGTGTTGGCCGATCCAGGACGGAAACAGTGATTTCCCGACCATCAATAAACTCTTCAACCAGAGCGTACTCTTCAACCTCGAAGGACTCTTTCAATGCCGAAACCAGTTCGTCCCGGTTACTGGCCGCGTTAATAGCGATAGTCGAACCCTGCGAACGGGGTTTCACCACAACCGGGAGACCGAGGGATTGAATGGTTTTGTCGGCGGATTTCTCTATTCCAGAGCTTTTATGCAGAAGACGGCTTCGGGCCAAATTGATTCCTAAAGGAGCTAATAGCTGTTTGGTGAAGTATTTATCCATAGCCACGGCGCTGGATTTTACACCTGAGCCTATATAGGGAATGCCCATAATATCCAGCAGGCCCTGAATGGTTCCATCTTCGCCAAAAGGGCCGTGAAGGAGAGGGAAAACAACGTCAGGCTTGAGTCTGTCCAGCTCTTTTGCCACATGGCAGTCAAGTTCCAGCACGTGAAGATGATCGTATTGGCGGGCCATAAGCCCCTGGATTCGGCCGGCAGACAGGCGGGAAACCGCAGCTTCAGTAGAAGGGCCTCCGCACAGAATAACAATAACCGGCTGATTTTCGGACATCTGGACTATCCCGACTTGGTTTGCAAACCGCAGAAATATAGACTGTCGTACCCCGTCAGCAAATTTACCGGCATTTTATGCATCCAGACTATCGCCCTCAGTCAGATCGCACTCCTGTTCATATAGGCTATGCCCTGATGGCTGTGAGCGTGTTTACCGCCTTCCCGATGCTGATTGCGATTATCGTGGCCTGGATGAATCGCAGGCGGGCGATAGATCCGCTTTTGATTGCCCATTACGACTGGCAGATTCGAACCTTTTGGGTAAACATCATCGTGGGAATTATCGGTGTGATCCTGCTTTGGGTATTGGTGGGCTACTTTGTTTTGCTGCTGAACCAGCTCTGGTTGATTTACCGAGTTGCCGCCGGCTGGTATTTTCTGGCCAATGATCGTATGCCCTGAACAGGCAATTATTATCTTTGATAATGTGACCAAGAAGGCTGAAATTGACAGGTATACATTTTTTTGAAAAGTGTATACCATCGAATTCAAGTTAGTTTTAGACCTTCAAATAAACAAAAAGAACCACACAAATAAACGTTTTGTCTGCAGGAACTCAAAACGATTAAAGAGAAAAGTGGTCTGGCACCTGGATAATAATAATGGAATACGATCTGGACTTCTCCGCCCGGAAGTTGGACGACACTCCCAGTGTTGTGCAAGCCGGACAATGGCGTATCGAATATCAGGCTTATTCACTTCCGGAAAACAGAAATAAAACACCTATCGTGTTTTTGTCCGGAGCATTCCAGAATTTCCGCAGCTTCCGTTTTGAAGTTGCAGCCATGCTTGAGCATTTCCCTATTATTCTTGTGGACCTGCCATCACAGGGTAATAATCTTCAGCTTGCCCCGGAACTTGATATTGCCGGTTTAGCCGATCTTGTACAGATATTTCTGGATCAGGTTGATGTTCCCAAGATAAGCCTTATCGGTGTTTCTTACGGCTCTCTGGTTGCCAGCATGTTTGCCCTCAAACATCCGTCGCGTATTCATCGTCTTCTATTAAGCGGTACCACAGCTAAAGGACGACCAGCTCTGCGGTTGATGCTGGAAGAGTCTTTCCATCTTTGTGAAAGCGGACGCATGGAAGACTTTGCCCACGGTGCAGTATCAACCATGATCAATGGTTATCACATCGATCGTACTGGTATGGGCGGTGTTCACCGCAAGCTGTTATTGCGTCAGGTTTTGCGCCTCAGCGAGGCTGAGCGTGAACGGTTCTTACAAAATACTCAACGGCTGCTGGATTTCGAAGGTTTTGAAGAATATCCGTCCTGTCCAACATTAGTAGCAACTGGTGAACTCGATCACTTCACCATGCCGCACGAAAATGCCAGCTTTGCACTGAACTGTGCCCAGGCAACATTTGCCCTGATTAAAGATGCTGATCACATGAGCATATTTGCCCGTCGGGAAGGAACTTGTGCACTATTCCTCGCCTTTGCCCGGGGTAAGGTGCTGAAAACCTGTGATGATTACCGAATTTATGACCGTGCTGGAGCTATGACTCTTGAGCGCCGTATCAGCCCACGTCTTGTTCCAATCCGCAACAGTGCCTGTGTTATCAAGACGGAATCTGGTGAAGGGTTGGCTTGTCGTATTGAAGATATTAATTATTTCGGTGGTCGTTTATCTTTGGATAAACGTAGTCTGGAAACGTTGCCAACCCGAAACCTCCAGCTGCACGTAGAATCCATTAATCTCTCACTGCCTATTCATGTGCTCGAGCAGAATAACGAAGAGATTCGTTGTCAGTTTATTCACATGGACTTGAACAAGGCTGAGACATTCCGCAATTACCTGATTGATGACAGCTACTTTATCAGCCAGGAGTCCATCCCTCAGTTTCTGGTGCCAGAAGAAGAGTTGGTGGAAGCTGTTTGATTGCCTCCACCAATTTGTTCCTTCTCTATTAAGCTGTACACTTGACAATACGAACAGCGCTGGCTGTTTTTAGCTTTGGCATATTCAATTGCTGGTAGTAATCGGAAGGGTTGCTGACCACTGCCTTGTGAAAACCACACTCTTCAAACCCACTCTTCATACTTTCATCACTATCGTAGTGAAGCGGATAATCTCCCTGAGTGAGTAGAGCAACAACCTTTTTGGCGCGCTTCATCCATTTGTAGTGGGGGTGATTGTGTAGATCGGGATAGACTTCAGTGACATAGTATCCGGCGGGGAATTGTTTTAGCTGTTCAGCCATGCGCTGCCATACGCCGCTTATAACGGGTAGGTCAAAGTAATTCACCAGACCTTCGGTAATAATCAGAACCGGGCGGTTTTTATCAAGGCTATCCAGAAGATGTTCAAGACTGTCGCTGCCTTTTGCATTCAGAATATTGCAGGCTAGAACGGCGTGGTTATTGTTTAAAAGGCCAAGTTGTTGAAGCAGGTTCTTCTTTTTGGCTGCCATATCAGGCAGGTCTGCTTCGACATAGCCCAATCCGGCATTGCCGGAAGACATGATTCTTGCTCCACGGGGAGAAAGGCCACAGGCGATTTCAACGATTTGCAGATCAGGGTGGCGCTCAATCAAGGAAGCGACTTTATGGTCAATAACCTTATGGCGTTCCAGCAGGAAGGTTTCAATATCAGCGCCAGTCAGCAGTTTGATAAAACTGTTAATCGGTTTCAGAAGCCAGTAACCAGCTTGTCCGAGTCGAGAATAAAGAGCTGGCAGGGAAAGTCCATTACGATACCAGACGTGCCCGGTATAAAGGGCGCTGATGCTGATGCGAGAGGTATCTGTGCTGGTGTTGGATTCGTCGGAGGCTTGGGTAACCGATGACATAGTTGTCCTTTTTTAGCAGGATTTTTTTTATTATTTTGCTGTCAGACCACGGAGAATAGCAGGACAGAATGAATCGGGGAATGGCGTGGCAGATCTAAACACTATGGCACAGTGGCTACAGGCTCACCAAGACTGGATGGCACTGATCATAGCGGTTATCGCATTTTTAGAGTCTCTTGTAGTTGTTGGGTTACTCCTGCCCGGCGTGGTGATGTTGTTTACCGCAGCATCTCTGGCTGGTGGCGGTGCGCTTGATGTATGGACAATGTTGTTAGCAGGATTTGCGGGAGCCGTTCTGGGGGATGGGGTCAGCTTTGTGGTTGGTCAGGTCTTCCACGAACGTATTCGCGGCTGGTGGCCCTTCCGCAATCACCCTCAATGGCTGGAGAAGGGAGAGCAGTTTTTTGATCGTCATGGCGGTGTCAGTATCGCTCTGGGACGATTTGTTGGGCCGATTCGTCCGGTCATTCCTGTTGTTGCCGGAATGATGGGAATGCCAGCCCGGTATTTTTATCTGGTGAATATTATTTCGGCTGCTTTTTGGGCACCGGCTTATCTGTTGCCAGGTTATTTTGTTGGAGCGTCCCTGCATTGGCAGCATCACCTGCCGTTGGAGATTATCTTCATTCTGGCTGCGTTAAGTTTTGCAGCTGTTGTCTTTTCTTATGGGCTCCGTTACCTGCGTGAGCGTGCAGCCAGCCAGACATCGTGGATAGTAAAACTGACACTGGTTCTGTTCAGCGCGTTTGCTCTGGTTTCTCTCTGGAACCTTTCGCCTCAGGCTGATCTGCTAAACAACACTGTTCAGAGCTGGATACAGTTGCGTCATACGCTATTGCTGGATAAAGCCTTTTCCGCTTTCACTCTGGTGGGATGTTTTAATGTGGTGTATCCGGTGGCTCTGCTTGGTGCTTACTGGTTGCTCCGGGATAGCGGATTTAAAGCTTCACTGATTTTTGTGGGAATGTCGTTTGGTATAGAAGCTGCTGTTCAGCTGCTTAAAACCGTGTTCTCCAATGTCCGTCCTGAAACGGCTATTTCCACCAGTTTTTCTTATCCCAGTGGGCATGCCACTTATGGCACCTTCCTGATCATCTGGGTGGCCTGGTATTTTTCCCGCTATCTGCCTGAGCGATACAAGCCGTGGATGTGGAGTCTTGGTTTAATTGCTGCGTTGTTTACAGGCCTTAGCCGGGTTTACCTTGGAGAGCACTGGACGGCCGACGTTATCGCCGGAACACTGCTGGGAGCGTTGGGTTTTACTCTGTGGGATCTTCTGGAGCACCGAAATCCGTTCACTGTGAAGCCTGAACATGTCTGGGTGCGTTTGGCTCAGCTGGTCAGTGTATTCTGGTTGTCGGTTCTTTTACTGGCGCACTGACTTTGATACCCCCGTTACCTTGTGAGCAAGGTAACGTTCAAAAATCCCGGGCAGACATTTGGCAAACAGGCGAGCACGCCAATCCACGTTGGACATAACCAGAAGCCGCTTTCGCTTTCTTGCTGCAAGATAAATTTCATCAGCAACATCGGCGGGAGTGGTGGCTTTACCTGTCATTTCCAGTGGATGATTGGTTACGGAGCCATCAGCCTGCAGCGCATTTTTATAAATATCTGTTGCAGTAAAACCCGGACACACCAGCATCACATGGACATTCTTATCCCTGAGTTCGACCCTGAGGCAATCAAACAGTCCATGTAGTGCGTGCTTGCTGGCACTGTATGCACTGCGATTCCAGAGTGGGGCAAAGCCGGACATGCTGCTCATGGTGATTATCAGCCCCTGACTAGCAATCAATCCTTCAAGAGCTGACTGGGTACAGTGCAAGGCACCAAAGTAATTCACATCCATAGTTTTACGGAACACAGATGGATCTGTTTCCGCAAAACCTGAGTGGTGGGTGATACCGGCATTATTGATCAGGACATCAATACTGCCCATGTCGTCGAGTATCTGCTGAAAGCAGTGCTGAACCTGTTCTGGATTGCTGACATCGCAGTGATACCCTTTGGCATGAATACTTCTCGATGCCAGATGTTCGGTAAAGGCAGCTAATTGCTCGTTGTTGATATCCAGCAAGGCTATGCGGGCACCACCTTCTCCGAATCGCAGAGCGAGAGCCCTGCCGATACCTCCACAGGCTCCGGTAATAGCAACAGTTTTATGACGAAAGAGAGGCATTGTTGGCAGCCCTTAGTCTTACCTTTCTCTATGTTTGTACCACAATGCTCAGGGAATGCATCAACGGGTGTGGTATTACCGTGAAAAAGTGTACTTCTCTCGTTTGATTTGCCTGGGGCCAAAGCCCAGGTCAGTCAGGTATTTTACGTTGTCGTCTATCATGGGCGGGTTGCCGCACAGGTATACAAGATCTTTCCCCGGTGTTAATTCAAGTTTTGAGAGCCGTTCCTGAACATAGCCTTTGTGTTCGCTATTGCTGGAATCAACAGTGTCTTCTCTGCTCAGGCAGGTTTCGAAGATAGCTGATGGGGAGTTTGCGGCTAAAGACTGAAAATCTTCCCGGTAGAAAATATCACCGCGATTACGAGCTCCCATAAGAATATGAACCTTGATGCCTTGCTGAACGAATTTTTCCAGCTGTGGAAGCATTGATCGGTAAGGCGCTACGCCAGTGCCTGTGCCAACCATAAGAAAGCGTTCTGGAATTTCGTTGGGTAGGGTTAAAGCACCAAAGGGGCCGGACATCTGAAATGCGTCTCCAGCTTGTGCCTGAGCAAAACATTCACTGGCAGAGCCACCGGGAACCAGGCCAATCGCTATCTCCAACAGGCCGTCATTCCTTAGCTTGTCTGGTGAGCTGGAGATACTGTAGCTGCGCTTAAGGCTTTCACCTTTATGTTCAAACAACAGGGAGATAAATTGTCCAGCTTCAAACTCAGGCGGGTTTTCAACGCGAAATACCAGTCCCAGAGTGCTGGTGGCCAGACGGGTAGATTCTACCAGCTCAAGTTCATATACCGGTCTGGCCATGGGCGAATCCTCGATCGACGTATCTCTACAGCATGGCATAATCAGCGAATGAACGTTATTTCCCCCAATTTTCGCTTCTTCTTGAAGGAGAACCACGCTCTGGCATTTGCGCTGGTGTTTTTCTCCATCATGCCATTGTTATTCAGCTCTGTGCTGGGGAGCTGGCTGCTGTTGAATGTTGATCAGGTTAGCAGCCTGATGCCTGAGTATGGTGTCTGGCTGGTGATGGCCTCGTGCCTGACTATGGCTATCGGTCTGACTCCTACAACATTCGTCGCTCTGGTCAGTGGTTTTTTCCTCGGGTGGCAGGGCTCTGTTGTTCTCGTGTTTGCGTACATTCTGGCGTCGGGTTTTGGTTATGCTCTAGGAAGGCTGCTCGATGGTGGGCACTTTATGAAAAGTCTGCTGACCTTTCCGATAGCAGAAAAGATAGCCAATGACCTGAGAGAAAAGCCTGTTGCAATGCTGATACTGGTTCGCCTTTCTCCAGCTCTTCCTTTTTGTTTGATGAATCTGATGCTTGCAGCGCTCAGAGTTAACTTTGTCAGCTATTTGATGGCTGGTGCCGCTGGTATGCTGCCCAGAACTTTGCTCTCTCTTTGGATTGGCTCTCAGTCCCGTGATTTAGTCGAGCTGCTACAAAATGGCGGCGGCCAGACAGAAACAATTGTTGTGCTGGTAGGAAGCATTTTGACTGTAGCCTTGCTGGTATGGATGGTTATGCGCAAGGTAAAACTTTATTTGCGCAGTTAATGACCTGCTTTGGTGATATCGCGCCCTTGATTTGAAGGAATCACCCTGATTAACTTTTTCCATCATAAGAGGGAATCAGCATGCGCAGGGTTATATTTAATCAAAAGGGCGGGGTTGGTAAATCAAGTATTGTTTGCAACCTTGCGGCTATATCCGCTTCTCAAGGGTATAAAACGCTGGTCGTTGATTTAGACCCCCAGGGGAATGCCAGCCAGTACCTGATGGGGCAGGATATTAAAGAGCTGCGTAATACCGTTGCTGATTTCTTTGAACAAAGCCTGTCATTCAATCTCTTTAATAAAGAGCCAAAGGATTTTGTACACGACACTTGTTTTGAAAATCTGAGTGTAATGCCTGCCAGTCAAAAACTGGAAGAACTGATTTTCAAGCTGGAAAGCAAACATAAAATCTTTAAACTTCGGGATGCACTGAAAGCTCTAAGCAAAGAGTTTGATCGCATTTATATTGATACGGCACCAGCCCTGAATTTCTATACCCGCTCAGCCTTGATTGCCTCTCAAAGTGTTTTGATTCCCTTCGACTGCGATGCATTTTCCCAGCAGGCGTTAATGGCAATCATGGGAGAAGTTCACGAACTCAGGGAAGACCACAATAATGATCTTGTTGTTGAAGGCGTGATTGTTAACCAGTTTCAGCCTCAGGCAAATCTGCCTACTCAGTTGATTGAAGAGTTGAAAGATGAAGGTTATCCGGTGCTTCCGGTTTATCTCGGGCAGTCGGTGAAAATGCGTGAATCTCATCATGCTTCAACACCGCTTGTTTATCTGGCCCCTAACCACAAGTTGACCAAACAATATCTGGAACTGTTTGAATATCTCGAAGAAGCGCTTGCGGAAGCTTAAGGCAGAATTAAAAACGGCGGGCTTTTGATGATCAAAAGCCCGCCGTTTTTAATTGGAGAAATCTTACTTGCAGCGAACGGGTGTCATATTCCCATCTTCGTCCTGATCAAAAACCTGCACGACACCTGATCCGGCTCCCGCGCCAGCACCAGCGTTATTTGTGGTATCCCAGACACCTGCCATGGCCATGGAAACAACGAAACTGCGGCCATCCACGCATACAGACATGACCCGCACAGTTTCCTGGTAAGTATTGTCGAGAGGGTTACTGTGAAGGGTGGACCAGTTGGTAGTAACAGATTCGCCTTTACCAAAACGGGTTGATTTGCTGTCTCCCAGGGAAATACCTGATGATGCTGCAATAGCCTGTGTGGCTAAACCAAGCCCCGCTATCAATCCCAATGCCTTCCATGACTTTCTCATCTCACAACTCCCTGTTGTGCAGTTTTCGTTAGAAAAATACTAGCAGAGGAATGGGAAGTCTGATTTCAGAAGCTATGGCAGCCTCATGGGGAGGTCAGCCTTATAAAGGAGGCATCGTCAGATTGATACCGGCCTGCAAGATCGGTGAAAAAGGATAACAACTGGCCCGCTTCACGGAAGTAGAAGTAAACGTTACCCGATTTGCTGGGGATAACAGTGACATAATGGTCGCTGTTGCGTATCACTTTGAATATCAATGGTATTTCTATGGGAGTGCCAAGGCGATTTTTGGCAGTTTTATTGAATATACGCAGAGCAAACACTTCATCATCTAACTGGGCTTCCAGAAGGACTGTAAAGCGTGCCGCGAGCATCTTTGGGTTGGTTTTGTCGAGGCTTCTGGCCGGCCAGCTTTCACTGTTTCTGAAGAGAGAGACTATCTCTGGAAATTTTAAGTTGTCAGACTCACCGTCATACTCAAGAGCAAGGTTTTGCAGGATTCTTGTGCGGGCATCCTCTGCCAGCCGATCAGCTTCTTCCAGCTTTTTCTCGATATTATCGAGGGCACTCTTCTCCACATCCATAATTACTTTGGTACGCTCAAGCTCCTGATTCAGCTCTTCTGCTGTTCCGTTGGTGATTGAATAGTTCAGGGCATAGTGTGTTGCGTTAATACTGAGGCCGGTGACAACCAACGCCACATTTCCTGTTGCGGCGCCAGCGATAACAGAAGCAACTCCCAGAGCGATGGAGGCAATCATAGTGTTGCGATTCTCCATGTCTGCCCGGTTTATGCCTCTTTCATACTTGTATTTTAAACTCTTGGATTTGTCATAAAGCTGGTCGGCCAGGTCTTTTGCGGTAAGGCAGGGGAGTTGGGAGCACTTCATTTGATTCAGACGTGTGAGAAGAGCTGAAATGTGCTCCTGATTTTCCAGATACTGGCTCCTTGCACTCGGGGGCCATACGTCAAAATCAGTAGGTAAATAGTTTGCATCCCAGCTATTGATAAGTGGCCGCCCCCGGGTGGTTTCATACCATGTGGATGCCCTGACAGGGGACGAAGATTCAGCAAATACTGGAGTTGAGATATTCAGGAATGTTGTTACTGCAACAATAAGAGGGACAGTTTTAAAGCTACGGCTCAGTAAGTTTTTAGGGCAGTTACTCATAGGTTCTCCAGCTGGCACACATCTGCTCCCGCCCCGTTTTCCAGAAAGAAAACAAGGTGAGCGCAGCTTAGACAAACTGGTGAAGCCGGTAGTTCTTCTGGAAATGCTGAGAATTGTTACAGAGTCAGGATCTTGGCCGGACGTAACGGGTGGCTGCAGCCGTAAAAGGATTTTCGGGCCAGTAATTATGGTTAATGTGGGATGTTGTGAAGATTGACAGTTAAGCAAGCTCGCTAATAGCAAGGGTTTCAGGAGAATTTGTACAAAAATGGATTGACAGTGCCTATTAGAGGAAAAGATTGACCACTGAGCAGGTTTTTCGGATCGAGGATTGACACCTCTGAATGAGGTGCCTTGGAAAAATGGGCACATGCCTAATGTACTGAGCGATTTATATTTGGAGCAATACCGCCCTCTGTTAGAGCCGTTTATGGGAGCCTAAACACTCTATTATTTAGGTTTACATCTTGACGTTGGTATAGCGTTTTTGGGGTTTTCTGGCCATGGATGTTTGGGGTATCTACCCCTCAAGTCTTTTCTCACCTCCTGATAAGTGTTGTTCCAGAAGCTGTTCATATCTCTGGTCTTCTGCACAGGCCGTCGAGCAGGAGACAACAGTTCGATAGTGAGTGGGATGCTGTTGTACGCTAATTTTGGTGTTTCAAGTAGGCCAAACAGTTCCTGCAACTTAACAGCCAGAATTGGTTCCTCTGGGTTGCTGTAATCAATGCGGATATTGGAACCGCTGGGCACCTTTAGAGATTCGGGCGCTTCTGTATTTAGCTCCTGCATCCGGGACCAATCCATCATGCTTTGCAGGCATTGGTTCAGATCCAGCCGTTTCAAGTGTTCGAGTCGAGACATGCCGTCAATGAATGGGGCCAACCACTCCTCTAGAGTCTTCAATAAATGATCTTCTGAAAAATCTGGCCAACTGGTATCGACGGTGCGCAAACATTGAACTCGTAAACGCAGGTTTTCACTGGACTTATCCCAGGGTAATACAGAGATGCCAGCTTCCTTGATGCCTTGCATAAGCCCTTTGGCTAATATATCCGGGCTCAGGTTGGGGATAGGCTGGCTCTTTAAAGTCAGAGAGCCAAGACGTTCGATTTGATTGGCGATCACGACTTTCTGCTTTTTATCCCAGCGAATATCTTCCTCCTCTTCGATGAAGTCGGCAAAAAGTTCTTCAATAGTGTTCAAGCTGATATCGCAAGCAAGGAACACGCTGGCCTCGCGTTGATTGCTGTGTCCGCCAACGGCAGGGATGATTAGATAATCCGAGGCTGATAAGGGGTCGGCAGATCGGAACGATACACCTTGCCCGCTACTCATCAGGTAGCGTCCATCCTGGCTACGTCGCCTGGCCACCCGATCAGGGTAAGCACTGGCGAGTAAGAGAGCGATGTCATTGTTTGAATAATCAGTCGGTTTTGGGTTACCCAAACGCTGTTTCCAGCGGGTAGCCAATTGACGAATACGACCAGAGCTCTGACGTGATATAGCAAGACCGGGAATGGATTGTCCTGCGAGCAGAGCTAGCCGGAGGTTGATGTCTGCACCGGCATCTCGTACACCGGCCAATGGGTCTCGTTCACTCATTAATACACATAGCTGACTGGCCAACCATTCGAGCTGATAGTCTTTGGCAGTCAGCACCATGTGGGATAAGCGGGGATGAAGGCCCAGTTCTGCCATTTCCTCTCCATGACGGGTTATCAGATAACGGTCATGGTTGTGGCGAACTGCTCCAAGGCGTTCCAGCAGATCAAAGGCCTGAGACATAGCAGGTGCAGGAGGCTGTGTTAGCCAATCAAGTTCACTACAATCGCTGACACCCCAGCTCATGAGCTCGAGGGCCAGTGGTGCAAGGTCAGCAGCCATTATTTCAGGTTGAGAGTAAGCAACTAGCTGTTGTTGCTCGGATTCGGTCCAGAGACGATAACAATGCCCGGCAGCTAAGCGTCCGGCCCGCCCGGCTCGTTGTTCTGCGCTGGCCCTGGATACTCGTAAGGTGTCCAGTCGAGACATTCCTGAACGCGGGTCAAACTGAGGTACTCGCATCAGCCCGGCATCAACAACGATATGTACACCTTCAATAGTCAGGCTTGACTCGGCAATGGCTGTTGCCAAAACTACTTTTCGCTGGCCATTAACGGCAGGTTGTATTGCCTGATCCTGAGCCTGCTTATCGAGATCACCATATAATGTGTGCAGAGCGGTATTGTTTGGCAGTGTTTCTGTCAGAATGTCTGCCAGTTGTCGTATCTCACCACTGCCGGGAAGGAATGCCAACAGGCTGCCGTGATGCTGCGACAATGCATTGCGTATGGTACTGGCACACTGGGCAATAAGTTCTTTTCGATCATTTCTGGGTATCGGACGGTCGCGGTAATAGCAGGACACCGGATAGCTTCGTCCTTCACTTTTGACCACCGGGCAATCCAGGAATTCCGACATCTCCTCAGTAGCCAGTGTCGCTGACATTACTAAAACCTTTAAAGGTTCATCATCATTCCGGTAACCAGCCTGACTCTGCAGGGCCAGGGCGAGACCAAGATCCGCATGTAAGCTTCTTTCGTGAAACTCATCAAAGATCACCAATCCTATACCTTCGAGGGCCGGGTCGGATTGCAGCATACGCGTGAGAACGCCCTCGGTGACGACTTCAATGCGAGTCTTTTTGCTGACTTTAGTATCCAGCTGCATACGCCAGCCTACGGTTTCTCCGACTTTTTCCCCAAGCAGTTCAGCCATACGGCGTGCGACTGAACGAGCTGCTAGCCTTCGGGGTTCAAGAAGAAGAATTTTCTGATTCGCAAAGGGCTCTGCATTCAATAGATCAAGCGGTACGAGTGTTGTTTTACCTGCCCCTGGGGGAGCCTGCAGTAATACTTTGTTGCTATTGTTGAGAGCTTCTCTTAAGTCGGGAAGAACGTGAGAAACAGGTAAATTGTCAGGAAGTGCTGGCATTGAATATCAACAGAATAGGGTGACCCTAGGTTACGGCATTTTAACTGGTATCTATCACCGAGATCATCCAGAAAGGTAAGTTGTGTATTTCTCAGAGAAATGCCGACAAAGGTCGGCACAATCGAGTCTTTAATGGTTTATCTATAACTTTAAGCAAGTGATGTAAGTGCTTTTCTTAGCCTTGAGCTGTAAACATCCGTGCAGCTTTTCTAAGAATGTCGTTTTCTTCAGCAAGTCGAGCCACTTCTTTTTCCAGTTTTTTTACTCTGACATCCTTATTAGGTGAAGCGTTAGCAGCTGCTTGTCGGCGAAGCTCATCAATACCTTTATGCACCCAATGCTTCATGGTGGCAGGGTGCACCTGAAGCTCTTCGGCAGTGGGTCGGAGGCGACAGTTGTTTTCAAGGTAACGCTCGACAGCCTGAATCTTGAACGCAAGTGAGTATGATTTTCGTGTATGGCTCATCATGTAATTGCAAAATTGATGCTAAGGAATCCTTAGTATCGTAGCACAGTTAAAACTCAGAATATCTTAGCTTTTCTGGCTGAGGTATTTATGAGTAACCGAAACTTGGAAGCGGTTTCTCCATTCCCTGTGAGGCTCAAAGAAGCACGAGTGGCAGCGGGGTTTTCTCAGAAGGGGCTTGGTATAGCAGCAGGGATAGATGAGTTTTCGGCCAGTTCGCGGATGAACCAATATGAGAAGGGAAAACATACCCCAGACTTCGTAACAATGAAGCAGTTGGCGGCAGTCTTGAAAGTACCAACAGCCTTCTTTTACTGTGAAGAAGACTGGTTGGCTGATGTTTTACTGCGTTTATCCAGGCTGACTGCTGCTCGCAGGAAGAAGATTATCTCGCTACTGGAAGAGTAGGAATGTTTGGGAGCAGAGGCCGTTTTTATTTCTATATACCCGTTGCTCTTTCTACAGAACAGAGGCTTCAGTATCCACAGGTCTATATGCTTTTTTGTGTTTTTCCTTCCGGACTTGCTCCTCAATCTCAGGGATAAGCTCAGATAGAGTTTCCCGAATGCTTATTCTGTCAGGCTGCATAAAAGCTTTGTTCTGCTTTTGACGCCACATCCAAACATACATGCGTAAGCCAAAGTTCATACTAATCGCATAGGAGGTGATAGAGATATCAGCCTCCAGGTCTTTGAGTGCAATATCCATCTCGCTCTCAAGCTTGTCTTGAAAGCTGGGTTTCATAATGGCGTCAGCATCAGGGTGATGAGTGGAAGAAATACCGCGAACCTCAGTCAGGTTGTCACGGAGTTGATCGACAAAAGCACCGTAATTACTTCGGCTGCTGAGCCTGAAGGCCAGCCTTGGGTTAATTTCAGTCAGGTTTTGGATAGCTTTTGTATAGTCGGAACTGAGGGTTTCCAAGCTCGCGTAACCATGTTGTAAAGCACCTTCAGCTACTTGCGCCTGCATCTGTTGAGCAAGTGCTTTAAGAAGCTTTTCAGGTATTGTTACGCTTTCCTCGCCGGCTTCTGCCTGCGTCATAATGGTTACAGTCTCTTCACGTAAGAGAGCCATCATGTTCTCAGCACTGAATGAGGCGCTAAAGCGAATGATGCGGGAGGCGTGCCAGATCTCCAGCAAGTAATAGAGCACCTTACGGTATACACGCTGGTTTTCTCTGCTGGACTTAACATAAAGAGAAATAGAGGCTGCCATCACAGTCAGTGCGGCACCAAGAAAGCCAAGATTCTTCAGCTCAGTAATGAGTTCCATAGAGTCATTCGCAGTTTGTAATATTCTTGTTGTTGATCACTTGCATGACACGCTTACCTATAATCGTCCATGGTTGCCTAACGCTGCAACTTTCCAGACATTTCTATTGTTTTCTAGAGCCTTTTAGCCCCAACAGGTAATATTCCTGCAATTACATTTTCAAGTATCGCCTGGCAGCCATATCGCTTCATCTGCCGTCAGGCGCTAAGGAATCTATGGCTACCCACAAACTTACGCTGACCAGGCTTTCCAGCAAGCTGTTTAAGGCTTGCGATATTCTCCGAGGCAAGATGGATGCTTCTGAGTACAAGGAATACATCTTCGGCATCCTGTTCCTCAAGCGGATGTCTGACCAGTTCGAGAAGGACTACGCCATCAAACAGGCTGAGCTGAAAGCGGAAGGCCATGATGACGAAGATATAGAACTACTGCTGGAAGACGAAGACCAGTTTGATTTCTACGTGCCGGAAAAAGCCCGCTGGGACAACCTCAAACACCTGAAGGAAAACGTCGGCACCGGCCTGAACAAAGCGCTGGAAGCTCTGGAGGAAGAGAACACTTCCAAAGGGTTGGAAGGTGTACTCAAACACATTGACTTCAACAAGAAAGTCGGCAAAAAGCCTATCGCTGACAGCACTCTGGTAGATTTTATCCAGCACTTTGATGAGATTCCACTCTCCAACGAAGATTTTGAATTCCCCGATCTTCTTGGTGCTGCTTACGAGTACCTGATCAAATACTTCGCCGATAGTGCTGGTAAAAAAGGTGGTGAGTTTTACACCCCGGCAGAAGTTGTACGGTTGTTGGTTGAGATACTGGAACCGACTGAAGGCATGGAGGTTTACGACCCCACATGTGGCTCTGGAGGTATGCTGATCCAGAGCAGAAACTACGTGGCAGAAACCGGTGGTAACGTCCGCAATATGCACCTGCTTGGGCAGGAAGATAACGGCGGCACCTGGTCTATCTGCAAGATGAACATGATCCTCCACGGAGCCGGTGGTGCGGATATACAAAACGATGACACGCTACTTAGCCCACAGCACGTCACCTCAGCCGGTGAGTTAAGAACTTTTGACCGGGTCATTGCTAATCCGCCGTTCTCCCAGAACTACTCCAAAGCGGGCATTCAGGGCTTTAAGGATCGCTTCCACACCTTCCTGCCAGAATCTGGCAAAAAAGCTGACCTGATGTTCGTGCAGCACATGATCGCTTCCCTCAAGCAGAACGGAAAGATGGCGGTGGTTATGCCCCACGGTGTTTTGTTCCGTGGTAGTGAAGAGAAGACCTGCCGCCAGCGTATTATTGAGAAAGGCCAGCTTGAGGCCGTTATAGGCCTGCCCTCTGGTTTGTTTTATGGCACCGGTATTCCCGCCTGTGTATTGGTGATTAACAAGCAGGGAGCGACTGAGCGTGATTCGGTACTGTTTATCAATGCCGACCGGGAATACAAAGAAGGTAAGAACCAGAACAGCCTTCGACCTGAAGATATTGAGAAGATCACCAGCGTTTATCGCAGTCTGCTCAATACTGATGCCGGTGAAGTGACCAAGTACGCACGCTGTGTACCGGTCAGTGAGTTGGAAGGTGAAGATTTCAACCTCAACATCCGTCGCTATGTGGACAACAGCCCGGCTCCCGAGCCTCAGGATGTCCGTGCCCATTTGAATGGCGGTATTCCCACTGATGAGATCAATAACCTGGATCGCTCCTGGCAGGATTACCCTACCCTGCGGGAGAGTTTGTTTATGCCAAGGGCTGGTGATGCGTGCTATCAGGATTTCCAGTCAGCTGTGGAGTCATTGGATGCAATTAAGCCTCTGATTGAGCAACATCCTGCGGTGCAGGAAAAACATCAGGAGTTCCAGAATGCTCTGGATATCTGGTGGAAGGATGAACTGCCTGCATTCACAAAACTGGGTGATAACGCGCTTGTTGATAAAAACGGCGAGGAAGGTGTATTCGCCCTGCGTCGTCAGTCCCTGAATACCATTGAGCAGGCACTGGTACCTTTGAACTTGCTCAATCAGTACAAGGTGCGAGGTGCACTGGCCAACTGGTTTAAGACGCTGGAAGCTGATTTTAAATCCATCGCCGCCAGTGGTTGGAATGCCGAGCTGATTCCTGATGAAGTACTGTTTGCCAGCCAGTGCGCTGATGTTGTGAATGAGCTGAACCAGAAGAACGCCCGCATCAGTGAACTGCAAGGCTGGATTGATCAAGCGGATGAAGACGATTATGAACCGTCCGATGAAAACCCAGCGCTGCCTACAGGATACGCAAAGCAGCTTAAAGCTGACCTAAAAGAGGGGAAGGCTGAAGTCAGCCAGACCCTGAAAAACCTCAAAGCCCAGATCAACGATGCCTTTACGGAGCTAAAGGCAGCGACACCATTACTCAAAGGCACAAAGAAAGGTGGCTTCGTACAGGGGCTGACAGCCAGAGACCTTAACTTCCCGGTTCACCAGCTGATTCTGGCTACAGCACAGAAGTTGGGCGTTTCCCTCTCCAATGCAAGCCAGATTTCAGAGTTGGCTCAACAGGGTGAAGAGGCTGCTAGCCAGCTAATTAACATTGAGAACAAGCTCGCTAACCACAAAGCGGTGGAGCAGGAACTCAAAACTCTGAAAGTAGAAATTCGCGAAACCGAAAAACGCATGGATGAACTGTTAGCCGTTGCCCGAGAACAGATCAGTTCTGAACAGGCTCGTGAACTCATCCTGATCCGATTTAAGGCAGAGCTGGACAGTGAATATCAGGGCTATGTGCGAGCCGTTCTGCTGGCGCTGGTCAAGGCTGTTGAGAATCAGCACCGGAAGTATGCTGTGACTGTGAAAGATATTCTGAGCCAAAGGGATAAGGAAGCGGCGTTGCTGGATGGGTTTATGCAGGAGTTGGGTTATGAATGATACTTTCCAGTTCCGCTTAGGGGATCACATCAATATCCTATCAGGTTATCCGTTTGCATCTGATGAGTTCTCCAATGACGATGGTGTGCCACTCATCAGAATCCGTGACATTACAGATAACACAAAACCGGATATGTTTTTTTCAGGTTGCTTCGATCCCAGCTATTTGATCAAGGATGATGATGTATTGATAGGGATGGATGGAGATTTCAATATTGTCAGATGGAAAGGAGGTACTGGCCTTTTAAATCAGCGGATATTAAAAATTTCTGAAAAAACCGGTTCAGATCTCGATTTGGATTATCTTTTCTTCTGGTTGCAAGGATACCTGAAGAAAGTAAACGACTTGACAGCTGCAACTACAGTTAAGCATTTGTCGGTTAGAGATGTTGCTGATGCAATCGTTCCTGCACCTGAAAAAACTAGTCAAAAAAGAATAGCAGGCATTGTCAATTCATCTGTCCGCCAAACAGCTCAAACCCAGTCCCTGATCGACAAATACACCGCCATCAAACAAGGTATGATGGCTGACCTGTTCAGCCGTGGTATTGACACTACCACCGGTCAGTTGCGCCCCACCTTTGAGGAAGCCCCGGAACTCTACAAGGAAACCGAACTGGGCTGGGTGCCGAAGGAGTGGGAGGTTTTAAGCATGTTTGGTGTGGCTGCTGAGGAAAAAGGAAGCACTGTAATCGGGCCGTTTGGTAGCGACCTTGTAGCATCAGATTACAGGAAAGAAGGTGTCCCCATTGTATTTGTGAGAGATGTAAAAGAGTCCGGCATTAATTGGGTGAGTAATACATACATAACGAATCATAAAGCCCAGCAGTTGTCGGCACACAAAGTTGTAGCTGGTGACATTGTTGCGACAAAAATGGGTTTGCCTCCCTGCGTTGCTGCAGTTTATCCCAGTACATTGCCAGATGGCATCATCACAGCTGATATCATTCGCCTAAGACCAAACTTGAAGAAAGCACTACCTAAATGGATTTCTGATACTATGAATTCTGACTTTGTTAGATCGCAGATTGAAGAGATTACTGCTGGAGTGACTAGGCCAAAGGTAACGTTGAAAGATTTCAGATTATTAAAAAGTAAATATCCTTCAGTGCCCGAGCAGCAGCAAATAATGGAAAAGCTTTCTGCAGTTGAAGGGGTGATTGCAAATGAGGATGATAATCTCAAAAAACTGCAGCTCCAGCAAAAAGGCCTGATGCAAGACCTCCTCACTGGAAAGGTGTCTGTACCCGTATGATCAACCGCAAGCCAAAGGAGCTGGCTCCAAAACTCTGGGTAGATGTGTTGATATTTCTGTCAGCCTACTACCCGTTGTTTTTGATTTTGCTGATTCTGGATATAGGGCCAAATACCAAAGGACTACCGATTTTCACCCTGCAAAGCGGTTTTTTCGTCAGCTACCTGGCTTTAGGTTTGTTCCTGCTTTCCTCTGTGGCTACGCTGACCGTAGCTCATGTTATGCGAAAGCTTCTGACCTGGCAGGAGGGCGGGAAATCTGTGCAGGTGCAAAGTTGTACGCAGGTTCATGGCGATATGCTCAATTACACCATCCCGTTTTTGATGGGGCTGTTTGCCTTTAACTATGAGAGCTGGCAGTCCATCGCAGCGCTAGTAGTTTTTCTGGTGTTTATGCTGGCCTTCGTTCGCAACGACAGGGTGGTGCTGTTAAATGCCATGTTCCTGCTATTGGGTATTCGCCTCTACGAGCTGGAATACCGAGAGGTGGGGAATAACCACAGCTACAAAAAACGAGCTCTCTGCTGGGGAGAGCTGGTTCCATCACAAACAGTTTTGAGACTCAAGCAGAATACCGGTATACACTTTCTCTTCCCTGAAAAATAACGAAAAGACGCAGACCAAGAATGACCGAAGTCACAACAGAGCTTCCTTCTGAGGCCGCTAATGAGGACGTGACACAGCAACAGATTGACCAGGCCACTTTGGAGCAAAAGCTGGCAACCTTAAAAGGACTGGATTTAAGTCAGGCTGTGGTCAATGTTTACGCTGTCAAAACCAGCACCACTAACAAGAAAAAGCGCTTCCAGAGCGTTAAGCAGATTCCCTGTTCGGCTGATCTTGAAGACAAGTTCCGGGGGTATGTTCAGGGCTGCATAGCCGACCATGGGCATATCGCTGAACTGAGAGATATTAATACCACTCAAGATAATCGGTTTTTCTATGTTGAAAGTGCAGCGACTGACTTCAGTCAGATCGTTGAGCTTGTTGGTGCTGAAGATATTCCTAGCCTGACGGCCGCGGGTGATCTCAATGTTTTTAATGGTTATGTCATTAAGCTAACTGTTCTTCGGGAAGGGGAAGAGGCCGTTAATCTCTATGCATTCCGTTACCTGTCTACATCTTGGTCTGTAAAAAAATACGGCGACAAGAGCCCTAAGCTTCAAGGTTTTGCAAAACGAACTTGTAGCTGACCTGAATACTGAACCCAGCTTTTCAATTTCCTCAAAGATAGACATGATTCAGGTTGGTGAGGGCGTGTTTATCGCTGATATTAACCAGTTTGAAAGTGCTATGAACTATCGTGCCCGGCTTGCTCAAAAGAAGGAGGAAGCCATTACTGTTCTGGATGCTAGCCCTGCCTTGGTTCAGGGGGCCGGTGATGCACTATCCCGTGCTATTGGCCAAGATAAACATTTGATGAGACAGCTGGCATCGGTTCACTCCAAGGGCTACTACAACAATGATGTGTGGCTCACTCAACTGCATCAGGCCGCTCAGGGACAAGGGTGGCTGGTTGAGTTTGACGACAACGGCAAAATTGTTGTGCAAGAAGATAAGGCCTATGTGCAAGAGCTGTTGACCCTGCTTCAGAATAAGCGTGTGCGT
Organism: Parendozoicomonas sp. 2304DJ65-17; assembly: GCF_058148445.1. Lineage (NCBI taxonomy): Bacteria > Pseudomonadati > Pseudomonadota > Gammaproteobacteria > Oceanospirillales > Endozoicomonadaceae > Parendozoicomonas > Parendozoicomonas sp. 2304DJ65-17. The sequence continues at coordinate 677,142 of NZ_JBYVJV010000001.1, read as the reverse complement.
ACGGTTGTAGATGGTGTGATTTTTGATGTTGATGGGGAGTTGATAGACCTTCCTGTCGCAAATTAATTTGATACAAGTCATTTATGTCAAGACAACAGCGCTGTAAAAAAGAAAACAGCTTTCTGTGATAGGCAGAAGCTTATTAATTCCACCATCTCGACTATATCAAGAAATTAAACATGGCAGATATTAGAACACAAAGCCTTATCTATCATTTGACCAGCCTGAATAATGTTCCAATGATATTAGATGAAGGGCTTTTGCCTCGTAATGAACTTGCAAGGTTTACAGATATCGCAAACGGAGAGATTTTACAGTCACGTAGAGGATTAAACCTGCAAGAATATGTACCTTTTCATTTTTTTGCTAAAAATCCTTTTGATGGTCGTGTTCAGGTAGATCACCCTGATGAAGAGTTTGTCCTTTTTACAGTTCATAGAAGTTTTGCAGAAGGCAATAACTGGCCAATCATCCCATTTCACCCTCTAGCATCTGAGGATGTGGAGCTTTTGAATTATGCTGATGGTTTTGAGGCGATAGACTGGGATGCGATGAATGAGAGGGATTACCATAATCATCACTCCAAGAGTGTTTGTATGGCCGAATGTCTATCTCCAGGGGTTGTAGATCCTAGTTTTTTTAATAATGTTTTTGTGAGAACTGAGGAGATTAGGGCTATTGTCGAAGATGCCGCATATGAATCAGACTTAGAGCTTAATATCACGGTCAACCCTAGGATGTTTGTAAAGAGCTAGTCATATGGTTTATACCAACCTTAATCCAGAAAAAGCTCTGATTTGGCGCATTACACACCGGAGTAACCTCCCTTGGTTGCTTGATAATGGACTGCATTGCGGCACCAGCGATGTTCGCTCGCCGAACTGGATCGATATTGGTAACCCTGAGCTGATCAGCAAGCGAGGAGAGCACCCTGTCCCTTCGGTTCCAGGTGGTGTTTTAAACGATTATGTTCCTTTCTACTTCACGCCATTCTCGGTGATGATGCAGAATATTCATACCGGCTGGGGTGTGCCAAAAAGGGAAAATAATGACCTGGTTATACTGGTTTCCAGCCTGCATAGGGTAAAAGAGCTCAATCTGCCGTATTTGTTCACAGACAGCCATGCTTATTATATGTGGGCAAACTTTTATAGTGAGCTGTCTGACCTGGATAAAATCGATTGGGCAATCCTTCAAAACCGTGATTTCAAGCGGGACCAGGATGACCCAGCCAAATTCGAGCGCTACCAGGCAGAAGCATTGGTGCACAGGCATTTGCCGGTTGAGGCATTGTTGGGTGTAGTTTGTTACACCGAAGAGCTAAAATCAGAGATAGATCAACATACACAGCAACGAGGGCTCGACTTACCAGCCTATGTGCGAACGGGATGGTATTTCCAATGATCAAGTACACTAAAGGCAACCTTCTAGATGCACCGGCAGAAGCACTGGTGAACACCGTCAATACCGTCGGCGTTATGGGTAAAGGTATTGCTTTGATGTTCAAAGAGCGCTTTGCCAAAAACATGAAGGAATACGCCAGAGCCTGTAAAGCCAAAGAGGTACAGGTAGGTCACATGTTCGTGACTGAAACGGATAACTTGCCCGGCATGGGGCCTCGCTGGATTGTAAACTTCCCAACGAAAAAGCACTGGCGCAATCCATCTAAAATGGAATGGATTGTGGAAGGTTTGCAGGATCTCAGGTGTTTTCTCATTGAGAACAACGTCCAGTCTATTGCCATTCCCCCTCTCGGTGCTGGCAATGGTGGCCTCGATTGGCCAGCCGTTCGAGAACAGATAGAACTGGCTTTATCTGATCTAGATGATGTAGAAATTCTTGTTTTTGAGCCTACAGCCAAATATCAAAATGTTGCTAAAACTAAAGGTGTTGAGAAGCTTTCTGCCTCAAGTGCCTTAATTGCAGAGCTTATACGCCGGTATTGGGTACTCGGCATGGAGTGCAGCCAGCTTGAAATTCAGAAAATGGCTTGGATTCTGGAACGGGTTATTGAGCGGGAAGGAATCAAGAACCCATTAGATTTGCGTTTTAAGGCACACAACTACGGTCCTTATGCTAACCGTTTAGAGCATGTGCTAAACGCCTTAGATGGCAGTTATCTACAAAGCGATAAACGTATTGCTGACTCAAGCTCTCTTGATGTTATTCGCTTCAATGATACGAAAAAATCTAAGGTGCAGGCTTACCTTCAGTCTGAAGCAAAGGAGTACTTACCCGCTCTTGAGCAGGCTTCAAAAATCATCGAAGGCTTTGAGTCTCCATACGGTCTTGAGCTTCTAACGACAGTTGACTGGTTGCTAAATCGGGAGGGCTGTGAAAACAGTCTTCAAAGCGTATTAGAGGCGATAAAACGTTGGCCAGCAGGTAAGAAATGGGGCGCAAGAAAAGCCAGTCTCTTTAATGAGAAAGATGTAAATATAGCTCTTTCCCGTTTGCTGGATATGAACATGGCTGCCTGACCATTTCTTGTCAGGCAGTACCAAAACTCTCACATATTTCTCTACCGCCAAGCCTTGTAAGAGCAACCAGTTTTCCGTCATTCTTGGAAAACTGTGAATCTGTACGCTTGGAGTCGTTTATCGTGAGTGAATACAAGGATGTCGAACGTCCCCTGTTAACCCAGTTAAAGTCTATGGGGTGGGATACACACGACCTTGGTTCAGGCATCCCCGGCGATCCTGCAACAAGCTTCCGCAGTAGCTTTCGTGAAGTGGTACTGGCTGACTACTTCAGAAAGGCTGTTCGAAAAATTAACTGCCTTGACGATGGCACTGAATGGCTTACAGAGCCACAACTGGATAGTTTGCTGGAAGACTTCAGCGACTTTGGCACCCATAAACTTCTGGCAGCTAACCAGGAGTTTCTTGAGAGATTATATAAGTGGCAGGTCGATAAAAACGAAGTCACTGGCGAGAATAACCCAGTAGTAAAAATCATTGATTTTGATAACTGGCAGAACAATACCTTCACAGCTATCAACCAGTTTCGTGTAGACACTCCCGGTCATACCAAAGGCCATATTCGGCCAGACATTGTTTTATTTGTGAACGGCCTGCCGCTGGTTGTTATTGAGTGCAAAGAGCTGAGTAGCAGCTGCACCAATCCTATGTTTGAAGGTGTTGAACAGCTACGCCGTTATGCAGATCTGCGTGAACCGGAGACTTCCAAGAACCGGGAAGGTGAACCTCGGTTGTTCTTCACCAATCAGTTAATGATTAGCACCTATGGTGATGACTGTAAGTTTGGTTCTATTACTTCTTCTGAGGAATATTACTTCCACTGGAAAACCACTTATCCAGATGTTGAGCCATACAGTGCGCCGGAGGTAATGCTGCATCGGCCACAGGAACAGCTGGTTCAGGGGATGCTTCACCCACAGCGATTGCTGGATATTACCCGCAGCTACACCCTGTTTATGGATGCAGGCTCAAACCGGATTAAGGTCATCTGTCGCTACCAGCAATATCGAGCGGTGTGCAAAGTTATAGAGAGAATGCAAAAGGGAGAAACATCTCTTCAGCGTTCAGGCGTAATCTGGCATACCCAGGGCAGTGGCAAGAGTCTGACTATGGTGTTTCTGGTGCGCCGTCTGCGCCGAATGCCAGACCTGAAGCATTACAAGGTTTTGATGGTCAATGATCGTAAGGATTTGGAGGAGCAGCTCACAGCTACGGCAGGTTTAACCGGGGAAACCATTACCGAAATCAGTAGTGCGAAAGAGGCTAAAGAAAAACTGGCGACTGATTCCTCTAACCTCAATATGGTGATGATTCATAAGTTTCGGGAAGAAGATGTTTCTTTCTTGCCTGACAGCGTACGCAAAACACTATCTGCTCAGCGACTGGCTGCCGAGGCTTCTGGTGATGAAAACCGGATAGCAGAGGCCGAGGCGAACTATCAGGTTGAGGTGGCGCGCTTCCATGAGTTCGGTGTTATTAATGACCGGGAACAAGTGCTGATCTTGATAGACGAAGCCCATAGAACCCAGCGTAGCGGTAAAGACCGTGCCAGTCTTTCTGATAATCTGTTTGACGCATTTCCTAATGCTGCCCGGATAGCATTTACGGGTACGCCTTTGATTGCAGACCATCACACTGACCCGACCTGGAAACGCTTTGGTGCCAGCCAGAGCGGGGCTTATATCGACAAGTACAAACTGATGGATGCGGTAGACGATCACGCCACTCTCCAGATCATTTATGAGGGGCGTACAGCCGATACAGCTATTTATGACCGCACCGGTTTTGATACCAAGTTTGAGAATCTGTTCAAGGACAGAACAGAAGAAGAGGTTTTAGAGATCCGCAAGAAATACGGTGCGGAGGGCGACATTCTTGATGCTGAGAAGCGCATAGAGGAAATCTCTACCGATCTTGTGAAGCATTATGTACGAAGCATTATGCCCTCTGGCTTTAAGGCTCAGGTTGTATGTGCATCCAAACAGGCATGTACTCATTACCAGACTTATATCAGCAAGGCGATTACCCAGCTTATAACAGAGCATGAAGCTTTGGCCTCCAGTGATCAGAACATGGAAGTACTCCGCCGACTGAAATTCCTGAAAACAGCGGTGATCATTTCCAGTGATGGCACTAATGAAAAAGCAGCGTTTGTTGCTGCCAGGAAAGAATCCAAAGCATTGGACGCTGTAGAAAGCTTCAAGAAAGCCTTTAACTATGACAAGCCTGAGACTGGCGTTGCCTTCCTGATCGTCTGTGACATGCTTCTGACGGGGTTTGATGCCCCTATTGAGCAGGTGATGTACATCGATAAGCGATTGAGCGAGCACAATCTGTTGCAAACTATTGCCCGGGTTAACAGGACATACAAGGAAAAGACCCGGGGTTACATTGTTGATTACATCGGCCTTACAGAGAATCTAAAGGAAGCGCTCTCGCTTTATGCTGGAGAGGAGCAGGAAGAGATTCTTAATGGATTGCAGAGTATCGACAGCGAAGTTCCTGTTTTGGAAAGTCGTTACCGGCGCTTATTACAGCTCTTCCAAGATGGTGGCGTAAACCAGATAGAAGATCTCGTTACCCAGAAGTTGTCACCAGAAGAGCACTATCAGGTTCAATTGGCCGCAGTGGAGCTGCTGGAAGATATTCGTCAGAGAGACAGTTTTAATGTGTATCTGAAGAAGTTTCTGCAGAGTATGGACATTGTGATGCCCAACTCCCTGGCTGCCCCGTACAAGCTACCTATGTACCAGTTTGTTCATATCCAGGCCAAAGCCCGGGAGCGTTATAAAGACGAAACAATGAACTTCCATGGTGTGGGTCAGAAGGTGCGAGCCCTAGTAAATGATCATCTGGTCAGCCTGGGCATGAGTCCTAAGGTAAAGCCTGTTGAACTGTTCAGCGATGAGTTCATCAAATCCGTTAAGAAAGAGCCCGACCTCAAGGCTCAGGCCAGTGAGATGGAGCACGCTATTCGTAAGCACTGCAAGGTCAGCGGCGATGATGACCCCGTGTTCTACAAGAGCATGAGTGAGAAGCTGGATGAGATCATTAAGAAGCATAGTGACAACTGGGAACAGATGGCACTTAAGCTTGGAGCACTGCGTGATGAGATTCTGGCAGGGCGAGGGCCAGATGCTAAAGTGGAAGACCCTTTCTTTGACCTGATTGTCAGCCTGGCGTTTAAAGAAGGCGATCTGGCGGCTCACGTTGCCAGAGTTAAGGAAACGGTTTCTGGCATTATGGATGATTTAAATGAGCATATTGGCAACCTCGACTTCTGGGAGCGGGAAGATTTGGTATCGGAGCTGCAGGGCAGGATTAAAAAGCGCATCATCCTGAGTAAAGTGCCACAGCTGAAAGCCCATAAAGAACTGCTTGCCACGGAGGTTGTGGCTCTGGCCAGAAGAAGGGAAAAGGATATTCTGGGGATGAATACTGGTGACTGACCAAACTTCCTGTAGTGATACAGGCTTACATCAGTATAAGGATATTGAGTACCGCCTGACCCAGAGTGATCGTAAAACGACCAGCTTGTTCATAGAGCGAGATGGGTCTGTCACAGTACGTGCCCCTCTGCCATATGACATGGCTAAAATCGAAAGCATTATCGAACAGAAACGCAGTTGGATATATCGCAACCTGGCAGAATGGGAAGACTTAAATCGTGTTCAGGTTCACCGCGAGTTTGTAAATGGGGAAGGGTTTCCATATCTGGGCAGAAACTATCGCCTACAGCTTGTAGATACGCAGGATGAACCCCTTGTTCTAAAGAATGGCCGCTTCTTGTTACGGCATGACAAGGTTGATGCAGGGATGGAAATCTTTAAACAGTTTTACCGTGAAAAAGGTCAGACCCGGCTTAGCCAGAGAGTTAAACACTACGCTCCTAAGTTAGGTGTATCTTATGGTTCAATACGCGTGATGGAGCTGCAGCATCGCTGGGCATCTTGTACCGGCAAAGGTGATCTGAACTTTCATTGGCGCTGTCTAATGGCTCCGTTGGCTGTGTTGGATTATGTCGTGGTACATGAACTAGCCCACCGCTTACATCGCAACCATGATGCCAAGTTTTGGGATGCTGTGGATAAGGTTTTACCAGATTACCAGAGACAAGTCGTGTGGCTGAGGAATAATGGGGCTGGGATGAAGTTGTGAGTAGGGTGCCGCTTTTTTTTATTCCTTATTTTGATTTCCTAAAACTACAAGGGTTGCCAGCTCCCGCAGTGCTAATGCAGCAGGATGCTGAGTTTAACGATGTGCATCTGGGGTTGTCAGAAAAAACACTGAGGAATGCGTTTAAAAAACCGGAATCTGTGTCAAAGAAAACTCTGGAAAAGTTTACATCCTACCTCGCAGAATCCAGTGGTAAGTCAAAAGAATATTGGATCGAGTGCTTCAAGGAAGGTGACACCACATGGAGAAGTGCCCTGATTGGCCATCAACAAGCGACTGGGAATGATTTCTTTCCTATTACCACAGCTTATCTCCATGAAATTCTTGATGAAGAAGCTCGCCTTCATAAGATTATCGTCGAGCAACAACCCGACTCAGAAGCTTCTCTTCAGCACTTATTGAGGCATGATTATTTTATAAGGTATGCGCTGCCATTAGAGGCTGATATTCCAACCTCCTCTCTGATGAATATGAATAAAGAGGATTGCTGGGAGCATGTCTGTCAGCGAAAAGAAATGCAGCGTTCTTTAGTGCACGGTGTCATAAGTTTACAGATGGATATTCTGGCATGCGCAGAGGTTGAATGGTTTATGAGCTTTAAGGAAAGCGAAAGCCTGAAGCTGGATGAGAGCATTGAAAGCAACTTTTCCCGGTACCTCCCTTTAAAGGAAGAAGGCAGTGTTGTTTTAAATCCTATTACCAGAATGCTCTCTGTGTGCCGAGATAAGATGGGGTTTAAATCGTGGGATGCAATGGCCGTACAGATGGCGGGAGAAAGGGATTCGGAGATAGTCAAAAACCAGTTGATGAAGTGGCGATCAGGGAAGCATATTCCTAGCCTGCAGAGTATGACTGAGTGTTTAGATAATCTGATAAGTGACAAGGCTTCAGGGGGTGTTTGTGAGTACGCAGCTTACATTAATAGATGCTTCTTCGAAGTGGCAGCGTATCTTAGCCGGCTGTGGAACGAACTCTCTGCAGAAGATGTGAAAGAGATCATGACAGAAAAAGAAATTCTTGCAGCGTTTGCAACCTACCATGAGCACTTTAAGCGACATAAAGCAGCGATCACCAATAAGTAATCGCTGCCAAGGAACATCATTTCTGGTTAGGGTTCATTTGCTTGCCTCGATTGCCCTGTACATGGGCATGAGCTTTGTTTTGACCTGCAGTACCCTTGTTGGCATTGTTTTGGTTAGCCTTGTGGTTGTTCTGAGCTTGTTGTGTCTTACCTGATTTCTTAGACATGATACTCTTCCTTTCGAAATATCTGTAAACGAGTGTTTGGGGTGATTATCAGGGACTATTCGTCACCTAGATAATCGTCATTGTTAGGGTTGTGGGCATCAGCCCAATCATCCATATCTGCATCATTATTTGGGTTGTTGATGTCTGACCAGAGGTCTAGTTCATCATCGCTCATATTGTCAGTGTCGGGGCCGGTCATTGACGTAATCCTCGATTGGTAATGTGTTTGCGGAAGCCGCAAGTGAATAGTAGGTAATGGGGAATATGGGATATAGTGGCACGACGCGGTAAAACTGGACTGCGGCATAAAGGCAGGGAATGTAGGTATGGATGCAATCGTAATACGGGGCTCAAAAACGCCTTTATTGTTTTTTCCTGTGCCTGACTTGTTGGAACTTATAGGCCTACCTACTGGTAGCGGCGTGTTTAAAGAGCTCTCAAAGAGAACGGGTATCAAACCTGAGTTGTCAGAGAAGACACTACGGAAAATATGGTATGAGCCTTGGATATCCAGTAGTCGCTCGGCTAACAAGTTCCAGGCCTTTCTCAAGGATGTGATGAGTAGCAGAGGTCAATCAGTTGAAGGTCTTGAGAGGATGTATGCCTCGGAAGTTCTGTGGCCACAGAGAGAAATTGGATGGCGTTCAGCTCTGCTAGGAATTCAGATAAGCCAAGGAAAGGATTTTTTCCCGAGAACACTTCAATATGTTGCTGGATTACTAGATGAAGAGGCCATTGGCTTTGAAGAGTGCCAAGAATATCACAGCAATTTGGATGGCTTGGAAAGGTTTGTGAGTAGATCCTTTTTCCAGAGGTTTGCACTTCCGATAAATGTGATTGAAGTTCTTGGAAGTGCTCTTGAAGCTGAAAACGAAGATGTCTTGGATTTGTTCTATTGCAGCAATGAATACCTTTCATCAACGGTATATGGTTCTCTTAATTTGCATATGGATATCCTGGCGTGTGCGGAAACGGAATGGTTGGCTTTCAATAGGGAGTGTTTGTCTTTTGAAATACAGCGTAAGGGTGTGATCTGCAGCCTTTTGCCAACTGACTATTCTGATAAGAAGCAGTGGCCTATTGCCAACCTGTTTAAACGGTGGAGAGCAAACTGGAATGTGCGATCATGGGATGAAATGGGTGCAAGCCTACCAGGGAAAGAAGGTATTGAGGATAAGGTTAGAAAGTTCAAGAGATGGCGGAATAGTGATAATCTGCCAAACGAAAATACTATGAGAGCATGGTTGAAAAAGTTATTCCCTAGTGAAGAGCGTGAGGACTTTATCCGAGTATGGATTGCGTATTTTCGAGTGGCTGTTTTTTTGACTAACTTGTTGAAAGATGTGGAAAAGGCTGTGTCGCAGCGATATATATCTGAAGATGTTATTGTTGAAGCATTTTCTATGTATCAACGCCATTTTCAAAAGCACATGAATAACGAAAACAAGCATGGAGATTTACCTGTGCCGGTATGATCTGGTGGAAATACTTGGGGTTTATGTGGATGATTGTAAGTTCAGGTCTGAACTAATCCATCTAAATTTTGTAGGAGAGTCAAGGCTCTCCATGATAGATAGGTTTAGACGTTGATATAGTCGTTAATTTTTGGAGTTTATGTGTGTGATTTTAGGGCTGCTATGTATAAGCTGTTCCAGTTCTTGTAATTTAGAGGTGAGTAAAAGTTCTCTTGCTAAAGCTTGTTCCAAAAGTTTCTCAACACGCACTAAACGCTCCTTATATTTTTCTTTTTTTTGTCTCTCATCTCGAATTATTTTGTTTTTAGTTGATGTTGCGGTCTTGCTCTCATTGCGATGTGCTTCGATCAAGGCAAGTATACCCTGATGACTAGGGCGGTTTTTCTTAAGGTAGCCACTATCAAAACCGGCTTCTTGGGAGACGATGGAGGCTGTAATCTTATCAGGAGTTATATGGTTAAACTTACCAAGTTTTGGCTTTCCTTGCTTTAGGCGTTCAAAGGCTGAATAGCATGAATCAAGGCCGCTAATTTTGTTCATTTCACTTCCATTTTTAGTTTTTTAAAGTTAATTAGTTCATCCAATTCAGACTTTGTCGCAAGATACTCGACAGAATTATGCTCATAAGTTTTTAATTCTCGGGTTGTAGATTCTATAAGTTGTTCTACGTTTGATGGTTTTATTACGGCGCACTTGCTTGTTAAACAATCAGCAAACTCACCAAGCATTGAGCATGAGCAAATTTCAGTATTTGTACATCCACCTAAAAGCGTTTTACGATACGCTGCTTCACCGTTTTCCACTTTTTTTGCAGTTTCTTCTATGAGCTCTTCAACCAAAACATCACCTGCTTTTAATTTATAGCGTTGTTTTTCAAAGTAACTACCTGTTTTTCCATATAAAGTCATATCTTCAGATAATAGGTCTTTCAGAAGAGCTTCTGCAGTGGCAATAGGCATACCAACTTGTATTTCATATGCTATATGGCGAAGTGGTAATATGTATTGCTTTGACTTAGTGTCATAATGACCGAAAATGGTTTTAACGTTCTCATTGTTTCTGCTGTAATATTTTGTCATTTCTTGAGTTAAGTGTTTGAATTGGCGTTTTAGTGTCGGAAGTGACACAAATCCGCTGTTTACAGCATAAAAAGCAAGAGATCGTCTGAACTGATGTGTTGTAATGGGCCATGTTTTACCAACCTGAAACTCCGGTTCTTTTGAAAAGTTACGTTCCGGATCACTGGCTTGCAAAACTTCATAATCTTCGCTGGTAATCTTAAAAAAAGATTTTTCAAGAAATGATTTTACAGAAGGTTTAAAGGTAGTTACTTCTATGCGACTAGATGGGAAGTGGTTCTTCATGAATATTTTTACAGTGCTAACAAATAATGGGCACTGTTCAGGACTTAATGACACCATAGAGGCATAGCCGCGCACTATTCTTCGAAGAACTGTTATCGCATCTAAAACAATTGGATGAGCATACCAACAGTCTTCTTCATGGTAGCCACTTAATTTCGTGGTTGTTGTAAGTAGATCTACTTGCTGGCTTGGAGCCAGCTCTTTTCCGTTTTCTAAGTTTATTGAAGGCTCAGTGATGTGTTTAGTTGTACAATTATATTGCATTCTGTTGACTTCATCGTTACGCATGCCAGTATATAAGTGAATTAGTAGCTTCATCTCGTATTGAATGCGAGTTAAAATTCCATTTACTTTGCCTCTTCCACATCTCTTATTTATTGAATAATCACCCTCAAATAATGGTTGCAGACCAAACTGTTGAATTGCTTCTCTTATAGTTGGTCTTATTTGTGACTTTGCACAGCCTGTGCTGAGCTGTACTTGTTTGTTTAAACCAAAATAAGGGTCAGAAAAAGCTTGAATAAATTCTTCAATATTCTTTGTGTGTTGTTTAAGGAATGAGACCTTTTCTGTTAGTGTGTTTATTAGTTCTAGATATATTCTGGTAGGGATGATAGGGTGTTGGTAATGATGTTTTTTTTCAAATATATCGAGATGTGCAGCTACCTTAAAACCTAGGCGCTTTTCTCCTATTGCATTAAGATGGCTTACTAAAGCATTTAGATTTTGCTTCTTATATGTTATACCTTTAAGTGATTTTATATATGATGCTAAATACATTTTGTTTGAAAACAACTCACTTAAGGATAATTTTCCAAGCAAGCTATTATTACTTTCTAAGCAAAATGAAGCAGCATTTATAACGGTACTATAGTATTGTATTAGAGTTGTTACAGATAAAAATCCAATGGCACCAGTGTTAACAAAGTATATGAGTGAGAAGATAATGGTTTTCGATTCGTTCACGATCTTTCGTTCAAAATCAGGATCATTTCCTTTCAAGAGAGGAAGGAAGTTCATTCTGCTGTTCCCTGAAGCAGCTAAACGGTAAGGTTTAAAATCCCAGTAATCTTCTCCAAAAACAGCTGTGGCAATTCCTTTTTGGTCACGACATAGGACAAAATTGTTCGGAATGTTCATGACATTTTTCTGGGAGAATATGTCAGGAGGAACAGTTTGATTGTTAGTTTTTAACTCTCTTTCCTGGGATTTTAAAAATACTCGATTCTTGTGATTTTTTATATCCATTACAAAAGTTCCAACTCTTCCTTTGGGGTGAATATCATTCCTAACGCTTCATATCGCTGAAGCCGATTTTCCCAGTAAGGCGTAAGATTTCCGTATTTAAAGACCTGTGTTTCCGCTGCGGATACGAGTTTTATTCCTATTTCAGATTTTGTTTTAATTTTGTTTAAGATATATCTAACCCTTATTGACAGAGTAAGAAATAGATTTTTAGCTTTCTCTGTTTCTTGAACCGAGTTAAGTACACCTGTGACAATGTAGAGAAGGCTGAATAATTTGCTGATATCTTCTTCGTCATTTGCATGACACACGTAGTGGGTACAGAAGAGGCAGCCATACTGCTGACGACAGTCAGGAATAATTGGAGGGCATGCAATTGCTGGTTCAGGGTGCATGAAATCGTCACAATGACCTGCAGCGATGCGATTATGATTTTTGATAGAAGAATCACAGTTAACAACTTTAATGTGTGTGGCTGCTTCGTTTGCAGCTTCCCAGAATTTTGAAATTTCTGTTTTAGCCTTTTCTGGGGATGTCTCCATGTAATGAGACTCATTTGTTTTGTTGGAGTGGTTTAATACTTTAGCTACTGTTTCTTTGCTTACTACAGGTTGGTCATGTAGAAATATGCTCTTAGATTTACGAAACTCCCTTGCTGTCAATATTTTAAAGTCAGCAGGCATGAATATGCCTATAACTTTTTGCCTTTGGAAGGATCGTAATATTGACAAAGAAATAGGTACTATATCCCAAGAGTTGGCTTTTAAACTAAAAAATAACCTGTGCTCTATTCTACCATTGAGTACCCATTTTCGAAGGCGAAAATAATGTTTAAAAAGAGCTGTTGCTCCAGAAGCAAGTTCATATTGAACTATCTTGCCAGCTGCACGGAATTTTATTGTTCTAAAACTTGTGTGTGTCACTGATTTTTCTGGTTCGAACTCACCGCTAAATTGAAGCTGAGAAATTTCTGATACGTGGGAGCCTGTTATCATCATGAATATCATCTGGAAGGATTGCATAGCGGTTGCAGATAAGGCTCTACGAGGCTCTGAGCGAGGGTTTGCATTTGCAGTATTTAACTTTTTTATTGTGCGCTTAAGGTTTTCTCTTAATTGTGCCTCTGGTTTGTCCGGTCTTTTTTCGAAGTATTCAGATTCTGTAACAATTCTTCCTCTCTCGTGGTTATAGACATCTGTGGGCCGGAAACAATATGGAGTTACTCTATGGTTTGAGTATGGAAATAGATATGTATCAAAGCTGGGAAGTTTGAGTAGCAATGGTAGCTTTTCTTCATTTATTAGAAAGTCTGTTATACCTAATGCAATATGCTTATACGTTTCGTATGCTTCTTTCAGGTCTTGGTTTTCACGGGGTTGAGTATTTTTTACTTTTCCTGTAATTCTAATGTTATTTCTTTTTATATGATCTGCAGCGGGTTTACCTAGAGATATGAGGATGAGAAATCCCAGCCCTACTTGTACACCTTCAGCAGTTCTAGGCGAAATTTCATTAGATTGGACTTTGTGTTTCAAGTCATTAGATATCAATGTATAGATTTTTCTTGTTTCTTCCTGAGTCCTAAGGAAGTTTGTGTAACCAGCTTTATCTATCGTATTAAATCCTAGACGAACCCTTCCAATCAAAGCATCAATTGAGTTATCTCTAAAACCCCTGCATGCAATGTATTCGAAGAAATTTCGCAAAAAAATCCTTCTATGTTTCACTAAAGAGCTAGTGTCAACTAAATAAGGAGTGTTCTTTTGCTTTAAACTTTTATGACAATATTTTCTTCTTGAGTAAGCTATAGAACCTATGTCTACTGGGAATACTTTATCCGAATTGGGAAGTGATATTTTAATTTTTTCAGGATGTAAGAATTCATTTTCAATAAGCTCTTGAAGAGTTACTGTTATTGTTTCTCTTACGACGTATATTATTTTACTCATGTCGAGCTAATCCACTAGGTCTTTATACAGCTTGAACATTTTTTCTTCATAAATGGTCTGCGCTTCGAGTCTTTCATCAATCGAATCAAAAAGCTTGAGATAGTGCTCTGACGTACTTCGATCTGTATGATGAAGACGATTTTGAACCATAGAAATTAAGTCTCCATCAGTCACATAGCCTTTTGAAAACAAAGTTTGTAACCAGCGGTAATAACGCAAAGCAAACGTGGCTCTTAACCAATGGAATGTGTAGTCTCGAGGGAAATTGCTGCTAACATATTTTAGCAATTTCTTTTTCATGTAATATGTATTTCTTCCTTGTGGACGGCTCTTTGTATATTTGTATCTTGGGTCATTCTTGGCCATGTAGTGTGGCTCTCCCTCAGAGGAAAGAAACACATATACATCATTTTCGCTAAAAACCTGTCCATGTTTTCTTATGAATTTATTTCGTCGCAGCTTAGATTTTTTTGAGTTTGCGTATAAGATGATTTGATCGGCTAGTGTTTTTGGGAAATATAAATGATGCGTTTTATCATACTTGGTATCAATCCCTGTTGTTGGACCTGCGCTTAGTCTGTATGTGTTATCCCCTAATAAGTTACCTTTTGAGAATTCTCTAAGGTGTTTCATTCTAATAGTTAATATCGATTGCTTTCGTGCACCCGTGTACATTGCGATATAATGTATGAGGCGTTCATCAGGTGCGAATTTTTCTGATTCTAGAACACTTGTTAACTCATCTACTTCCGACTCACATAACGGTCTTATATCTTCGCCACACTCTCGTATAAAGCCTAATGGTATAGGTGTAGGGCTCCGATTTACTGTTACAGACTGCTCTCGTTTTTCATGATTTATACTGTAGCTTCGACCATAACTATTCTTTAGGAAGATTTTTACTGAATTAACTGTGTCTACTCTGTTTATGTCTATGTCAAAATTTGGTTGTTCAGATAAGAATTTATAGAATTCATAAACAATCTTGGTTTTCTTGTTTACATTGTGTCGACTTATTTTAGCGTTGTTTAATTTTTGAATTAGTTCGCTGAAGTATCTATATGTTGGTCTAAAAGGCTTTCTTACTATGAAGTTATAGGGATCTATTTGTTTTTCCTCACAGAAAACTTTGTAATCTAGTAGCATGCTGGCTTTTTGCCTTACAGCATCAGACCGAGTAAACCCTTTTTTGTTATCTCTCGTATTTAAAAAGAGAAATAAATTGCCATCTTTCCAAGGGGTGCCATCACTGTTAAGTAGGAAGGGGAATAAGTAGATATCATGCTTGCTGTCAAAAGCAGGGTGCGGAGTAATGTAATATATTTTTGGGTCGGCTCTCTCAACAGGTATGGAGTTTTCACAAAGTGCAGTCGATGTGATGTCAGCATAAGTGTTTTCAATATGATGGATTAAGATAATCCTTTCACTTTTGCTTAACATCATTCCTCACGTCCTGTGTGAATAGTCAATACATGTCAAGGTATGAAATCACACATGCATAGTCAATATTGAAAATCCCACATAAGCTTGGGATACCGACCCTTTAAGTCCTTTTTAACTTCTTGATAGGTATTGGACCAGAAACTGTGTAAGTCCTGAGTTTTCTGCACCGGGCGCTGGGCAGGTGACAGCAGCTCAATTGTTAAAGGGACTTTGTCATAGGCCAGCTGAGGTGTTTCCAGCAGGCCAAACAGCTCCTGAAGTTTTACCTTCAAAACTGGTTCTGCCGGATTACTGTAATCAATGCGGATATTAGAGCCGCTGGGCACTTCCAAAGTTTCAGGTGCTTCTTTATCCAGCTCCTGCATACGGGACCAGTCCAGAGAGGATTGCAGGCACTGAGTCAGACTGAGTTTTTTCAGGTGATCCAGCCGGCTCATGCCGGTTAGAAAGGGTTCCAGCCATTCTTCCAGACTTTCAAGCAGGCGGCTGCTGGAAAAGCCCGGCCAGCTGTTATCAACCAGATGAAGGCACTGGATTCGGTTACGTAGATTTTCACTGGTTTTATCCCACGGCAAAACCTCTAGCCCTTCCTGACGAATGCCCTCCAGCAATCCTTTGGAAAGAATCTCTGGATTAAGGTTGGGGATTGGTTGCGTTTTCAATGTCAGCGCGCCAAGTCGCTCAATCTGATTGGCAACCACGGATTTTGATTTTTTATCCCAGCCTATATCGTCCAGCTCTTCAATCTGGTCGATAAATAGCTCTTCAATCATTTCCATGTTGATTTCCATAGCAAGAAAGATATTCGCCTCTCGTTGATTGCTGTGGCCGCCAAGGGAAGGAATCACCAGATAATTTGCCGCCGAAAGTGGTTCCTGGGTACGGAAAGATGCGCCCTGGCCACTGCTCATTAAATAGCGTCCATCTTGCCCACGGCGTTTAGCAACCCGGTCTGGATAAGCGCTGGCAAGCAGCCGGGCTATATCGTCATTGTCATAGTTTGAACGTTTGGGGTTTCCTAGGCGTTGATTCCATTGAGAAGCGACTTGCCGGATTCGCCCTGAAACCTGTTTGGGAACTGGCAGACCGGGAACGTGTTGCCCTTCAAGGATGGCCATGCGCAGGTTGATATCCGCCCCAGCGTCACGATGGCTTGCCAGCGGGTCACGTTCATTCAGCAATACGCAGAGTTGTGCGGCCAACCATTCTTGCTGGTGCTCTTTTGCGATAAGCATCATATGGGCAAGTCTTGGATGTAAACCAAGCCTGGCCATTTGTTCGCCATGACTGGTGATTTGCACGCGGCCATCTGAGTGTTTGCGAATAGCTCCCAACCTTTCCAAAAGATCCAGAGCCTGAGCGAATGTGGATGGTGGAGGCTGGGTTAACCAGTCCAGCTCGCTGGCATCACTTACTCCCCAGGCTAATAACTCCAGTGCGAGAGGGGCTAAGTCGGCAGCAACAATTTCAGGTTGTGTATGAGCAACCAATTGTTGTTGCTCATGTTCAGTCCATAGCCGGTAACAATGTCCGGGAGCAAGGCGGCCGGCCCGGCCAGCACGCTGCTCGGCGCTGGCTTTGGAAACACGCAAAGTTTCCAAGCGTGACATCCCTGAACGAGGATCAAAGCTGGGAACACGCATCAGTCCGGCATCCACAACTATATGAACCCCTTCAATGGTCAGGCTGGATTCTGCAATGGCCGTTGCCAGAACTACTTTGCGCTGCCCTTCTGGCGTGGGCTGAATGGCTCTGTCTTGAGCTTGCTTATCAAGATCACCATAAAGGGGGTGCAGAGTTGTATTTTCAGGAAGATAATCTTCCAGTGTGCTGGCGAGCCGCCTGATTTCACCTGTGCCTGGAAGGAAAACCAGCACACTACCTTCATGGGCATTTAAGGCTTTATGAACAGTAGTGGCACACTGTTCAATAATCTCTCTGCGATCCTCTCTGGGAATGGGTTTGCTTTGGTAATTCAGAGTAACCGGGTAACTACGGCCTTCACTTTTTATCACCGGGCAATCAAGAAAGTCAGACATTTCTTCAGTTGCCAGAGTGGCAGACATCACCAGAATTTTCAGAGGGTTATCATCTTCCCGGTAACCAGCCTGACTTTGCAGGGCTAATGCCAGCCCGAGATCAGCCTGAAGGCTCCGCTCATGAAATTCATCAAATATGACTAAGCCAACACCTTCCAGAGAAGGATTGGATTGCAGCATGCGGGTCAGAACACCTTCGGTAACCACCTCAATACGGGTGGACTTGCTGATACGGGTATCTAGCTGCATACGCCAGCCAACTGTCTGGCCAACTTTTTCATCAAGAAGCTCAGTCATGCGCCGGGCAACAGAGCGAGCTGCCAGCTTGCGAGGTTCCAACAACAGAATCTTTTGCCCGGACAGGAAATCTGCATTTAACAGATCGAGAGGAACCAGAGTTGTTTTACCTGCGCCGGGAGGAGCCTGCAGTAAAAGGCGATCATTGATCGAGAGGGATTCCCGTAGTTGGGGAAGTACAGAGGTAACAGGCAGATCAATGGCAGAAGCGTGAACGGGCATGGAGAATTCCTGAATGAACCCCATGATTCTAACGGCAATCAGCCAAACAGGTCATCCTGACGGTCGTTTTCCTGCCGAACAATATCTGCTGGGAATGTATCGAGAACTGGTAACTCAATCAGCTCAGAGAGCTGTTGATAAAACAAACGAGCATGGGTTGGTGCCTGCAGATTATCCGGAGTGTGGATAAATACGACAGGTTCTTTACCTTCTTCCAGCCACTGCACAATTTTCTTTAACCAGGGCTGCCAGTAGATTGCATTTTGCTCTTCTTCCATTCGACCAATAAATCGTACCATTGGCCTGTTACCGGTGGCGATGGCGTGAACAGGAAGTTGTGGTTTCTTTTGTTGAGCATCAATCATCGCATCGCTGTCAGCAAGTGCAGAAAACAATGCTCTGCTATCGAGGCTTGTGCGATCAATCTGCCTTTCCGCCAGAATGCGATTAAGTTGTTTCTCTTCCTCACCTTTCTCAAAGAATGTGATATTTCGAACTTCCAGTGCGTAATGAAACTGCGAAGGAAGCTGATCAAGAAAACTGGTTAGAGCCGGTAAGCAGTTGGCTCCCATATTGGCCGGTAGTTGGAGCATAAAAGGGCCAATATGCTCTTCCAATGGTTCTATGCGTTGAAAGAACTCAATCAACTCCGGGGTGTTGGCATCAAGAACTCCTCTGTGAGTCACACTTTGAGGAAGCTTAAAGCAGAACTCAAAACCGGGAGCCGCATCTTCAGCCCACTTCTTTACAGTTTCTTCCTTGGGTAGGGCGTAAAACGTGGTGTTGCCTTCAACAGAATTGAAAACACTGCTGTATTGCCGGAGTGTGTGCTTGCCCGCTTCGTCGGGGCTGAACAGTTGGCCACGCCATTGTGCGGTAGACCATTGGGCAAGACCCAGAGATAACTTCATAGCTTGTTTGAAACGAATCTAATTAAACTCTGTACTTTGCTCAGTCATATAATCAATCCATTGCAGCCAATCCTGCGCTGGTTGACGGGTGTCGTCAAATGCAAGAGCCTGTTGAAATACTGATTTTGCTTTGGGTACATCCCTCGCCTGCCACCAGGCATAACCAGCCAGAAGCATGACCTGCTCTGGTTGTTTCAGTTTTCCCAGTTTAATGGCTTTTTGAAAATCCTGTGCGGCTTCCTGCCACCGTTCATCGGCCAGTAATAATCTTCCCCGCAGCCATAGTGGTTCGCCTGTTTCTATTCCTGCTTTTTCCAGAGCTGAAAGTGTTTTCTCAGTTTCTTTGGCCTGCAACCAAAGAGATGCAGTATGCATCCAGTTTGATTCACTGTTTTCAAGGGCGCCTGATGCGATTGCCTGCTCCTGTTTAATCGCGGCAGCGGCAGGCTGACCCTGTGTTGCTCTTAATGAAACTGTTCCACGAGTCAGTTCTTTTAAAGATGCCTTTTCCGGTTGAAGGCGTTGGGCAATTTCCATGCTGGCAAGAACATTGGCAGTGCTGTCCTGATAGGAGTAAAGACTGGCTAATTGTCGCCAGCGTTCGCTTTTGTCTGGCTCTAGAGTGATGAGTTGGAGCAGGGTTTGAGTTGCTGGCTTCCAGTTTTCCAGTGTCCAGCGAATATGAAGTTGTAACTCCAGCCACTCTTTGGGAGGTTTGCTGTGATTATTCAGGGCCAGGTCAATAACTGCTGAAGCTTCTTTGAATCTGTCGAGCTGAACAAGGGAGTAAGCAACGAGCAGCGAAAGTTCTCTGTTGTCAGGATTTTGCGCAATCAATGGCGCCAGTCGGTTAACAACAACGGGAAAATTATCTAAAGCTATTTGATGGCGAGCCAGACGAAGTTCCAGATTCACTCTTTGTGGCGTACTTGTTGGGTAAACAGGCAGAAGCTCAACAATCCATCGCGATGCCAGCCGAGGGTCATCCCGCTTTTCTGCAATATCCAATAACTGAATCAGGGCGTTGGTACGCAGTGAGTTCCCGGACTTTGTTTGATTAACGATGGCTAGAAAAGCCGGTTCAGCTTTTTCCTGCTGGCCAGCCATCATAAACAGGTTGGCATTTTCCAACTGAGTTTGTAGATCGCTGGCATTAGACATTGAGCTTAACAGAAGAACGGTAATAGCAAGGATGAGTCGTATATGCGTCATGGTTGAAACCTCAACCGCTGACGAGCTTTACGAGCCACCTTTTTGCCGTTGATCTCTCTGGGTTTGAATTTGTAATGTTTCAAAGCCTTCAGGGCTGACTTTTCAAATATGCCGCGAGGCTGGGCATCAATAATTTCCATATCCTCCACCGAACCATTTGCGGTAATGGTGAAGCGAATATCTACCCAGCCCTCAATACCCCTGCGCTTGGCAATATGTGGATATTCAGGAGGAACGCTGAATAAGGTCACTATGTCAGTTTCTGGAGTGACTTGAGGCTTTGCCGCTGGCGCTAAAGCTGGCAGTTCAGGAAGGCTGGCAAGAAAACTGCCTGTGTCTGGAATGGATGTTATATCTACAGCCATAGCCGGAACTGTGAATGCTGGCGCTAAAGTGTTCAGTGGTGGGCTGGGCTGCACAGGTTTATGACTGGAGGTGTTTTCCAGTGACGCTTGTGGCTGATTCGGTGATGTCTCTGTGTAAACCGTTGTGACCTTTATAGTGTCATCACTTTCCTGCTGATTGGGTGTAGCTGGTTGATACAACAAACCATGCAGAAGACTGAATAATAAAAAACTGCCAATAATTCCGGCAATTAGTGCGGCAGGTAGTCGTAGATTTAAACCTGAGGCATCTGCCATCACAGAGGATCCGCAACCAGAGAAATATTGGTAAAGCCGGTAAGGCGTAATTCATCCAGAACTTCTACAAGCTGCCCGCTGGGCACACGTGAATCTGCCTGAACAGCGATGGCGCTATCTAGTGAATGTTTGCTGGATAACCAAACGCCCAATGCAGCAACAGGGATTGTGGAGTTGTTGGACGTGAGTCGCCCGTCCGCCTGAAGAGTGATTGTCACCGGCTCTTTGAGTTCAACAGCTGAACTTGCTTGTGGGCGTTCAACCTCTAAACCGGAATCTTTAATAAATGTGGCAGTGGTAATAAAAAACACCAGCATGATGAACACCACATCCATCATTGGCGTCATATCAACAGCTGTTTCTTCTGGCTCTTGCAGAGCGTGGCGTCTGGCTCTTCTCATTGTGCCAGACCTCGGGAAAGAGTTTGCAGTCGTTTTTGAGCGGCATTCTGGCAGAGGGTAAACAACCAGAGCCCGGTAACAGCCGTTGCCAGCCCGGCAAGGGTCGGCAGGCAGATGCGGGTTAATCCTGCCAACAATTGATCACTTTCTGGTAAGCCGCTTTGCCCCATTTGGCTAAACAGCTCGATCATGCCTGTGACTGTGCCCAGCAAACCTGCGAGGGGGCAAATCATTATCAGTGTTCGAATAATGTTGAAATTCGTTTGCAGACTTTGCTGCTCTATTGCCAGCCATGATGTGCGAATCATCTGGGCATTATGAGAGTTTTTGTCTTGTCTGTTCTTCCAGCGGTTGATTGTTTCGGTCAGGTGCTGGGTGTAGTGACCAAAGAACCAGACTCGCTCGGCCAGCAAAGATAAAAGCACCGTGCAGAGCAGGAATATCAGCCACAACACCCAGCCACCGCGGTCAAGAAACTGAAGCAGATCAGCAACCATACTCATAACATGGCTTCCGCTTTGGATGTTTCTGGCTCTTTCTTAATCTCAGACTGTTGTTCTGTGATCTGTTTTTCCTGGAAATCTGCCAGCAACCCGGCAGCCTGTTTATCCAGAATCAGCATTAAGCGTTTACTGCGAGAAGTTAGTAGAGCGTGTCCGGCAAGAAGCGGGATTGCTGCCAGCAAACCTGCAGCCGTGGTTACCAATGCCTGTGCAATTCCTGCGGCCATTAATTGTTCCCGGCCACCACCAAGGGTCATGGCCTGGAACGTAGCGATCATGCCAACAATTGTTCCCAATAAACCCAGCATGGGCGCAAGAGCTGCCATAAGCCGGACAACACTATGACCTGCTTCCAGATGTGGCATTTCTTCCATAACTGCTTCATCCAGACGCAGTTCTCTCGATTCTGTATTGCCACTTTGGGCAGAAGCCTGCCAGGCCAGCAAAACCCGCCCCAGAGCATTGTTTTCAGACAGTGTGTGAAGGTTGTGTTTCTGGTGATTAACGCGAAGAGTTTCAGCATTAAGAAACCTAATGCGTATGCCTGTGAAAACAATTCCCCCCACTGCAAGAACCAGAATCAACCAAGCGATAGCACCACCGTTGTTGACCTGTTCCAGCATTGTTGATTCTGTGGCCATACGTTGAAGAATCTGGCCGTGTTCAGGATCTATTGCCATTGCATCCCCACGACTTCCCCGAAAGCTGGCCGCATAAATGCGGGTGAGCATATTTGGCTGGCGGGGAGCTGTTAGCAGGCGATCACGATCAGGCTGATAAATTAGAAAGTTGCCGTTGTTGTTGGCCGCGAATGGGCCAGCAAACGTCACTGACTGAATCTGCTCTGAGCCATTCGACTGAACCACACTCACTTCTACCGGCCCAGCCAGACCAGTGTCTTTTACAAGAGACTGAAGTTCGGTCAGGGCATTTTGTAACTTTTCAGGTGAAGGCAGTTCTGGTGATTGGCTGAGCTCCTGGAACAGGGCTAATCGTCCCGGAGAAAGAGCTGTCACTGGAAGTGAGCGAGCATGTTCTGCAATGCTCTGAAACTCCTGATTCAGGCTGTTGGTAAAACGACCCCGGTCAGCCAGTTGGGCATTTTTCTGTTCTGATAATTGTTGGAGAGTTGAGGAGTTGACCTCTTGCTCACTACGTAGTTGCTGATTACGTTCTTTGAGAGCTTTGAGTTGTGATTCCAGTTCAGCGAGTTTAGCTGCCTGTTGGTCTCTCTCCGCAAGGAAGCGCTGTTCACGTTGTTGGTTGTTTTCTCTTTCTTTATTTCCGTTAGCAATGGTTTGTTGCATCAGTTCTTTAAGCAACAACTCAGGTGAGGTTGTTGTTTCTCCAAAAGCTGTGCTCGCGGATAAAAGAGTGAAAAGTACGAAAGTCAGGGAAGATAAAAACCTTATGGAGCTCATTGGTGTTCCTCCTCTGTGACAGCAATATCTGGTACCGGCAGGTAGAGCCAGTCTGACTTTCTGTCATTGCGGGCAATGTCCCGTGCCCGAATCAGTTCCCTGATTTGTGAGAGTGTTAATGGCTGCCAATCCGCAGTATCGGAAAGGTACATGGCGGCATCGTTGCCATCCGGCGTCAGGTAATAAAGAGCCACCCGCCCCAGTCGAACAAACTCAACCTGTTGGCCATTGTTTAATTGACCGTCCCAAGTCGTTAACTTGGATCCGTTATCAAGTTCTTCACGCCAGAGCTTGAGGCTCGCCAGAAATCTTTGGGTGCTCTCTGGAGAATCGAGGGCTGTAATCAGCTCGGCAGGTGTGTTTTTCGGTTTGAATGGGAACTGCTGATCCAGCGGTGTCAGGTTGCGCTGAAGCTGGTTGCTGAAATCATCCAGCTGACTAAGCAGGCGACGGGTATCTTCAATTTCCTGAGATTGCCGGGTAATGGCTCTTTGCTGCCGCCCAACATTTTGCTCCAGTAACTGGTTGCTTTGGGATAGCTCTGTAATCTCTTTTTGCAGAGCCCGGTATTTCTCCAGTAAAGCTCTGGTTTCAGAATCCAATTGGTTAATACGCTTCTGGCTGGCAGCGGAAGCATTTTGAGTGCCGACTTGCGTCGCAATAATGCTCTGTGGAGTCTCCTCCAGAGCATAAGCAGGAAAAACGGCGCAAAGAGCAATTGTCAGGAGGAGTGCTCGTAGCATCGGGCACCTATTCATTATTTTTATTGGGTGTCAGATTCCTGTTCCCAGGAACCCCTAATTCCTTCCAGACCATTATCCAAGGGGGCGTGCGAGGTATCAATAGCAAAAAGGCTGATGTTTTCTTGATCTGCATCAATAGGTAAAACCCGTACTGGGTATATGGTTATTGTGTAAGCGCTATGTAAGCAGTAAGCCAAAAACAACATCAAAGCTGACTGAACAAGCAAGGAGTGGATCATGCCTTTCGAAGCACTGGTAATTGCCGGAGTTCTGACTGTAGGTCTTGTGGTCGCCTTTATGGGGGGATTCGGGTGGTTTGTCTACAAAGACAGTCATCGGAAGCGTGATCAGTCTGACTCCTGATATCAGCTAAAAATAACAACACACCCAACACACAGCAAAGAAGCTAAGAACAATGAATAAATTTATGAAACTTTCAGGGATTGCTGCAGCGGTTTCTGCTGCTCTGGTATTGACTGCTGGTAGCGTGCAGGCGTACGAGGCTGGTGATTTTATCCTGCGTGCGGGTGCGGCAACTGTTGATCCGGATGTTGATAGTGGCAAGCTTAAGGCGAATGGTGGTTTGGTGACTCTGGGGGGAGCACCAACAACCGTTGATGTTGACAGTGATACACAGCTGGGTCTTTCTCTCACCTATATGCTGAGTTCTCACTGGGGTATTGAGCTTCTGGCTGCGACACCTTTCAGTCATACCATTAAAACTAAAGGCGGCTTGAACGGACTTGGCAAACTGGCTGATGTTAAACACCTGCCACCAACTCTGACAGTTCAGTATTACCCAATGGCTTCAGATTCTGCATTCCAGCCTTATGTTGGCGCAGGTTTGAACTACACCACTTTCTTTGATGAAAGCATCAAGAGTCAGCACAAAGGCAGCTTTGGCAACCTGGAGTTGGATGACTCCTTTGGTTTAGCTGTTCAGGCTGGTTTCGATTATGCGCTGACTGAAAACCTTGGGGTAAACGCAGCTGTTTGGTACATCGATATCGACACAGAAGCCACTTTTGATGGTCGTGGTTCCTTTGATGGCGTGAAGTTTAAAACTGATGTAGAGCTCGACCCTCTGGTTTACATGGTTGGCCTGAACTACAAGTTCTAACCTGAAAACTGCCTCGGTATGCAAAAGGCCATCACTTGTGATGGCCTTTTCTTGTTATGTGCTTTTAATTGGAAGGCTTGTGTTGTTCAAAATAATTCCGCACCAAACGAGCAACAGCGCTTCGCCAGGGGCGGGACATTATGCCAAAGGTATGTCTCAGGTTCCGGCTGTCGAGGCAGGCATTCACAGCGGCTTCATCACCCGCACTGTCTTCTGGTAACGCGTCTTTGGGAATATCCAGATATTGTGAGGCTTCCGCGAGAATAACTTCTGCAAGAGTGTATTCATCGGTGGGTTCTGCAGCGCTGTAATGATATGTACCCCAGCAATTGGAGTCGCAACCTATCTGCTGAGTAATGGCGAGAAGTACGCGGGCCACATCTTCCGCGGTTGTCGGACATCCTCTTTGATGGGAGCTGGTAAATGCTGGTAATGGGTTTTCAGAATCTCGAAAACTGTCCAGTAAACGAGTTGCCCGGTTTCTTCCCCAGTGACTGATGATCCAGGACAGACGCAGAATAACGTGCCGTGGGCAGCGCTGGTGAATCTGCTGCTCCCCCTGCCAGAAACTGTTTCCAAGCACACTTTCAGGGTTGGGAGTGTCTTTCTCTGTGTAAGGTTCTTTCTTTGTGCCGTCGAAAACCCGCCATGAAGAAATCTGAACCAGCGCTGCACCTACTTTATTGCAGGTGTCTGCAAGATTTGAGACTCCATCCCGGTTAAAACTGAAACAGCGGGATGGCTCTTTTTGAGCATTGCCGGCAGCACGATACCCGGCAGTATTCACAACCACATCGGGTTGCCACTCTTCAATCAATTTGACCACGGTCCGATGATCTTCAAGATCCAGCTGTGTTCGGTCCGGAGCCTGGAAGTGGATCTGGTGACTTTCCAGTAATCGGCAAAGCTCTTGGCCAATCTGACCACTTCCTCCAATGACAAGAACTTCCATGGAGTACCTGACGGTGTAATGAATCAGTCAACGATCATATCAGAACCATTCGGAAGGAAAACAAGCCGTAGATATATTGGATTGGTATATGTCGGCCATGTGTGCGGATAGTGCTTATTTTGGTTGTGGTAAATCTCGCGTACTTTTGTACGAATGTATTCCCCTGTTATCACTGATGAGAAGCGTGCGTGACCTTTTCAATTCGGCAAAAAATCATCCTTTTCACGGTGATACCGGTCACGCTTATCTACAACATCATCTTTGTACTCTCGTTAAATCAGAATATATCTAACGAAATACGTTACATCGAAGGGCGGCTAACAGACTCAGTGGCTGCTGAAGCCGAGCACATAAACACACTGTTTCGCAGCGCCACAGTTTTGTCTGATATTGCAAAGTCTTTGATTATCTCGTCAAAGGATACTGACTGGCGCAATAATCTTATTCCCGTCCAAAAAGTCCTTGAGGAGCTGACGTACTGGTCTGAAATGGCTGTTGTCAGAGAAACCAGCAATGGTTCCTATGACGTTGAGAAGTTCTCAGATCCATTTTCCCCTTCAAGTGCGCACTGGTTAACCCATTGGTTGAGAGATACGCAGGCTATGGGCTGGAGTATTGTTCTGGATACCGAAAAAAATAACGAAGTTCTTGGCTTTGTTTATGGAACTTCCTTTTCAGCAATTCAGAGTGGGCAACCCGTCGAAGGGGTAGTACTGGTTTTTTTACCTGTTGATATTATGCGCCGAGACGGCCCACAGGTTTCAAATTTCATTGACCCTCGTCTTTTACTGCTTAAGCGTGATGGTAGTGTTCTGTATTACACCTCTAATACAAGTCTTCCAGACGAGGTGATGCGTTCAGAGGAACTCAGGAAAGAAAGTAATCTGGCTATGAATCAGCTTGATGATTCTGAAGCATCAGTAGTGTCTTATTTATATGCAAACGAAGAGCGTTTGGTGTACAGGCAGCTGGTTCCAGTTCCAAACTGGTACCTTGTTGGCGTCGTCAATAAAACCGAACTAATGAGTGCTGTTCGTTACTCTATATGGGTGCAGGCTTTTATGATGATTGCCTCACTGGGAGGAATCTTCTTCTGTGCATGGTGGGTAGCCGGTCGTATTGTCTGGCCGTTAAGAATGTTGGACCGGGCTATCTCAAGAGTGGCTGACGGCCAGCTTGATACTGTTATTGATATTCCTGGGAATGATGAAGCCAGCAGGTTGGCACGGCGCTTCTCAACGATGACGCGACAGCTGCAGCTGAGAGAAAAACTGGAACATGAGGCAAGAACAACCGCTTTTGACCACATCGTTCAGGGTATAACCGGAGACTTCTTTTACTTCCGCCATGACCTCGAAGGTAATGTGACCTTTGTCAGCCCCTCCATTGAGAAAATCCTTGGGATTTCTGTGGATGATTTTTACGGGCACTTTACCAAGTTTTATACATCTTCTCCTCAAAACCTGGCAGCCAAAGCTTCAACCGGGAAGGTCCTCAGTGGTGAGCCATTAAGTATCTATGAAGCCGAGATGCATGACGGCCATGGAAATATCCATTACATAGAAATTGTAAAAGTACCGGCCTATGACTACGAAGGAAAAGTATGCGGCATTGAGGCTATGGGGCGAGATGTTTCTAAAAGGATGAGTGATGCGACCCGGTTTCGCGGTTTGCTTGAGTCTGCCCCTGATGCCATGGTGATTACCGATACTGGCGGCTTGATCACTATGGTGAACGTTAGAACTGAAGTTCTGCTGGGTTTTCAGCGCTCCTCTCTTATTGGTCGCCCGGTATCTTCTCTGTTTCCGGTAAAGGAAGCTAAACGTTTCCCGCTGTTGAATGCCTCTCCTGAAGAAAGAAAAAAACTGCGTATACGCTCAGGGCTGGAGCTGAAAGCCAGAAAGCGCACTGGGCAAACCATTCCTGTTGAAATTACTCTGAACCCCATAGAAACCACAGATGGTGTGCAGTCATCAATCTTCATGCGGGATATCAGCGATCGCTACGCGGCGGAACAGGCGCTGAGGCAAAGTGAAGAGCGTTACCGCCGAATGATTGAAGCCCTGCAGCAGGAATACATTTTTTATACCCAGCGGACAGATGGGTCGTTTATGTATGTGACGGATTCTGTCGAACGCATATTGGGGTATGAACCTAATGACTTTATGACCAACTTCTACAGCTATCTGGCTTCAGATAAAGATAGGGCGTTAGCAAAACATGTACGTTCTCAGGTTTGCCAGGGGAAAACTCACCCAAGTTATGAACTGGAAATTATTCGTGCCGATGGCTCCCTGGGTGTGATCGAAGTTCTTGAAACGCCGGCATTTAACAGCCGTGGAATGGTTACTGTTGTTGAAGGGCTGGTAAGGGACAGAACGCAGGAACGTTCTGTGGCTGTCAGTCTTGCCGAAGCCAGGGATGCTGCTGAAGCCGCGAGTCAGGCAAAATCAATGTTCCTGTCCAATATGAGTCATGAGCTGCGTACTCCACTCAATGGCGTGCTTGGCTATGTGCAGTTGTTACTTTCGGGTTCAGACATCTCTCCTCAGCAATATGATCAGTTGTTATCCATAGAAGCCTGCGGACAACATCTGCTGACGTTGATAAACGACATTCTTGATTTGACCAAAATTGATTCCGGTGAGCTGGAATTAAACCTCGCACCAGTCAATGTTGTGACTCTGGTGGAATCAGTAGAGCAGATTCTTTATCACCGTGCTGAAAGCCGAGGATTGCAGCTTGAGCTGACTGTTCAGAATGCCGTACCCACATCGATTTTTGGCGATGAAACCAAGCTGCGCCAGATCCTTATTAACTTGGTGGGGAATGCCGTTAAATATACCGACCGAGGACGTATCAGCCTGAGTGCCTCAGTGAAGAAACAAAGGCTTGTATTCTCTGTAGAGGATACCGGTATTGGTATTCCGGAAGATTATCTTGAAACTATTTTTGACCCCTTCCGGCAGGGTGAAGGTGGACACCGGGTTGGTGGAACGGGGCTTGGTTTATCTATCAGTCGTCGTCTGGCAGAAGCTATGGGGGGCGACCTTGGCGTAGAGAGTACAGAAGGAGAGGGTAGTGTCTTTACCTTCTCCATGCCCTTTGAAGTTGTTGAAGGTTCTCAGGGGCAGTCCACTTCGAAAATGATTAGCAAGAACTGTCGCCTAAAGGCAGGGCAGAATGTTCATGTATTGATTGTGGATGACACGGCAACCAATCGTGAAATCCTTCAACGTATGCTCTCTCAGAGTGGCTTTGTCGTCGCAGTTGCTGAAAACGGACGAGAAGCTGTACGTATAGCGCAGACGCAGAATTTTGATCTGATTTTTATGGATTTGCGCATGCCGGGAATGAGCGGCTTCCGTACCACAAGAATGATCGCTTCAAGGCTGAAAAAACAGTGCCCTTCGGTTATCGCAATCTCTGCGGGTGTCTATCCTTCCCTACCAGATGTTATCGCCCGTTGGGGGTTTGCAGACTTCATTGGTAAACCATTCCGCAGTCAGGATTTGTTCAGGGTTATACGCCGCCATCTTGATCTGCTGTGGGAAGAGACCGCTGAACCCAAAGAGGTGAAAAGCAGTCAACCCGTTGGAATGACAGCTGAACAGGCTGCTCGCATTCATGTGTCTTTGAGCAATGCACTGGAGCTCGGTGATATTGATGCCATTCGCGCTGTCGCCAAAGAGATGATGGGTGATAAAGGTACACCTGAAACGCTTTGGGCTGAGCGGGTATTGGAATGTTGTGATGCTTTAGCTATGGAAGAGCTGGAGCGAATCGTAAGAGAGCTGGCTCAGGCCAGTTAACCAATCAGATTTGTCCCAGCAGTGGGGGAGAGACACTTGACCGCCGATATGCAGTTGCAGGCAGAAGGCCTGTCTCCGGATGAGGGTTCACTCACCGGGCCAGATGAAAAAATTCTTCTTGTGGATGATAACCCCACAAACCTTCAGGTTCTTCTACAGACCCTGAATGGACGTGGGTATAAATTGCTGATTGCAAAAGATGGAGAGAATGCGCTCCGCATTGCCCATAAGGCTAAGCCAGCACTGATTCTGCTGGATATTATGATGCCGGGGATTGATGGCTATGAAGTGTGCCGCCGTCTTAAGGCAGACCCGGATGTTTCCGATATAACGGTTATTTTTCTCTCGGCTCTTGATGATACCCGTGACAAGGTTCGTGGTCTGGAAAGCGGCGCTGTTGATTATATCTCCAAACCATTTCAGGCAGAGGAAGTTATTGCCCGGGTTGATACCCAATTAAAAATTCATCGATTGGAGCAGGCACTGGCAGCCCGTAATCGCCAGCTGGAAGCGACCAATGAGCGTTTGCTGGAAACCATGAGGGAAGGTATTTTCGGAGTGGATGCAGAGGGCAAAATCTCTTTCGCTAACCCGGCCGCCAGCCGTATGACCGGTTATTCAATGGCTGAGCTGATTGATGGTGATCTTTACGGTATGGCCATGTGTCGTACGCCAGAAGGTGGGCCAACACCTCGGGAAGAAACTGCACTTTACAGAACACTCTCCCAGGGAATTGTGCAGGGACTTCACGATGGTCTTTTCTCTCGACGGGATGAAACTTTATTTCCAGTCGATTACTCCTGCACTCCTATTGTTGAAGAGGGTGCCGTAACAGGAGCCGTTGTTGTTTTTCGGGATATTACCGAGAAGAAAAGGCAACAGGAAATTCTGGATAAAGCTCTGGGCGAAGTTCAGGAACAGAAAGACAAACTCACCCATATGTCCCGCCTGAGCAGTATGGGGGAGATGGCATCGGGATTTGCCCACGAAGTTAACCAGCCCCTGACTGCGATTAATAACTATGCGCAGGTCTGCCGAAGAGCGCTGCAAAGAGAAACTCTGGATAAAGAGTTTCTGAATGAAGCGATGGAGAAAGTTTCTACTCAGGCTCAGCGTGCCGGAGATATTATTTCCCGTATTCGCAGCTTTGTGAAAAAGCCGGATCACTGCCTTGAACAGGTAGACTGTAATCGTCTGATAACCGATGTGGTGAAACTGGCTGAGGTTGATGCTCGTCATAACCAGATAGAAATTCATCTGGATCTGGCCGAAGACCTGCCTGAGGTGCGTATTGATCCTATTCAGATACAGCAGGTGGCATTAAACCTTGTTCGCAACGCTATGGAAGCCATGCGTGATATGCCCTGCCGTGATGTAGGTGTTTGGGTGGAAACCCGTCAGGTTGATGAACATTTTGTCAAAGTACGGGTTATTGACCGTGGTTATGGCCTTGCCGATGATGCTGAAGAAAAGATGTTCACCCCGTTCTACACCACCAAATCGGATGGCATGGGAATCGGACTTTCTGTCTGCCATTCCATCATTCAAACTCATGGTGGTGTACTGAGCTTTGAACGCAATCCTGAGGGGGGAGCCATCCTCTGGTTTACGGTTCCTGTTGCCTGAAGCCGTTTGAGTGCTATTCCCGTTGCCCTTGAGTGGTTATAATCGCCTGTTAATTATTCAGATAATCAGGTTGATGCAGGTCAACGGGGAGAATGGCTTTGTCAGTTGCTGAAACCAAAATTGAGAGCGCAGATGTTCACGCGTATATGCAGCGTGTAGGGCAGCAGGCCCGTGAAGCTGCCACGCTGATTGCTCGGGCAGAGGCCAGTGTAAAGAACCGGGCACTGCTGGCAACCGCTGAAATTCTCAATAGTTCACGTAAAGAGCTGGCAGAAGCTAATCGCAAGGATCTGGAAAATGGTCGGGCAAATGGCCTGACCGATGCCATGCTGGATCGTCTTGAGCTGACTCCCGAACGTATCGATACCATGATCGAAGGGCTAAAACAGGTTGCTGCTTTGCCAGACCCTGTGGGTGGTATCACGGATATGAAGTATGTTCCCAGTGGTATCCAGATCGGCAAGATGCGTGTGCCTCTGGGCGTTATCGGAATCATTTATGAGTCTCGCCCTAATGTGACTGTTGAAGCAGCCAGCCTGTGTTTGAAGTCTGGTAATGCGACAATCCTTCGGGGTGGCAGTGAAGCGATCCATTCAAACCGTGCCATTGCCCGTTGTCTGCAGGATGGTATGCGTGAATCTGGCTTGCCGTTGAATGCTGTACAGGTTGTGGAAACCACAGACCGAGCGGCAGTGGGTGAACTGATCACCATGCCGGAATATGTGGACGTAATCGTTCCCCGGGGCGGCAAAGGATTGATTGAGCGTATCAGCCGGGATGCCAAGGTAACAGTGATTAAGCATCTGGACGGAATCTGCCATGTGTTTATCGACAGTAAGGCAGACCTGACCAAGGCTCGCAATATTGCCCTGAATGCCAAAACTCACCGTTACGGCACCTGTAACACCATGGAAACCCTGTTGGTGCATCAGGATATCGCGGAGTCCATACTGCCGGTTCTGGCAGATGATTACCGTGAAAAAGGTGTGGAGCTGCGCGGTTGTGAGAAAACCTGTTCCATTATCCCTGATGCAGTTCCGGCACAGGAGGAAGACTGGAGTACCGAATATCTGGCTCCTGTGCTTTCCATTCGGGTGGTTGCGGATATGGATGAGGCGATTACCCATATCAATCGTTATGGTTCTCACCATACTGATGCCATAGTGACCGAGGACTATACATTGTCCCGCCGTTTTCTGCGGGAAGTGGATTCCAGCTCCGTTATGGTCAATGCTTCTACTCGTTTTGCAGATGGTTTTGAATATGGTCTGGGGGCGGAAATCGGTATTTCCACCGACAAGATTCACGCCCGCGGCCCCGTTGGCCTTGAAGGTCTGACATCTGAAAAATATGTTGTTCTGGGTGACGGACATATCCGCACCTGAGTTTTTGAACGGTATCTTCTGGTGTGGGTAGTTATTTACTTCACTGGCAGGTGCCGTTGTTTATTGTGATCAGGTTATAAATCACTACATGCAATCTAATGAACTGAAAAACCTTGTTGTAGACACTCTTGAAGAAACCAAGGGTAAAGACATCACTGTGCTGGATGTCAGCGACAAGACTGACGTGACCGATACTATGATTATTGTATCCGGTACTTCCAGCCGTCACGTGAAATCTCTGGCAGACAATCTGGTGAAAACCTGTAAAGAAGCCGGTGTTATGCCTCTGGGCGTAGAAGGTGAAGAGCAGGCAGAATGGGTACTGGTAGACTTGGGTGATGTTGTTGTGCATCTGATGATGCCTTCTGCCCGCCAGTTTTATGATCTGGAGCGTCTCTGGGAAGCCTCTGTTGACCAGCAGGTTGAAGCTGCTTTTGAAGAGAAGTAGCAAATGCGTATTCGTCTGATCGCTGTCGGCCAGAAAATGCCTGGCTGGGTCACAGAAGGATATAATGAATATGCCCGCCGATTACCTGCTGGCTTTTCTCTGGAGCTCTGTGAAATTCCTCTGAACAAACGCACCAAGAATGCTGATATTCAGCGTTTTCGGGCAAAAGAGGGAGAGCAGATGCTGGCAGCTATCGGAAAAGGGGACCGGGTGATTGCCCTCGAAGTGAAAGGGCGGGAATGGAGTACGGAACAGCTGGCCGATAAACTTGGCCAGTGGCATGACAATGGCGAAAATGTCAGTCTGCTGGTGGGTGGCCCGGAAGGTATGCTTCCGGAAATATCTAACCGCGCAGATGTGAAGTGGTCGCTGTCTCCTCTGACCCTCCCTCATCCAATGGTACGGATACTTGTTGCAGAACAGTTGTATCGTTCATGGAGTATCCTGAATAATCACCCGTACCACCGTTAAATAAAGCGAAAAGTTAATGCATGGCGGCTGATACGATAAAGGACCATCCGGGGGAGCGCCGGCTGGTCAACTTCCGCGTCTGGCTGGCAGTGGTGGTCATGATTCTCATGACCGCCGGGCTGGTGATTCGCGCCTTCAATCTACAGGTAATGCAATACGATGAGCTGGCGACCCAGTCAGAAGAGAATCGTATTCACCTGCGGACTGTGCCTCCTGTTCGAGGCCTTATCTACGACTCCAAAGGTCGTCTTCTTGCTGAAAACCGCCCGAGTTATACCCTGACCATTATTCGCGAGCGGGTTGAGGATATGGACTGGACTCTGGATGAACTGGGCAAACTGGTGATTCTGGATCAGGAAGATGTTGATGATTTCAAAGAGCGGGTTTACCAGAACCGGCCTTTTAACAGTGTTCCCCTCAAATACCGCCTCAGTGAACAAGAGATTGCCCGGGTCTCCGTAAATCAGCACCGTTTACCAGGGGTAAATGTTGAAGCGCAGCTGATTCGTTTCTACCCACATAAAAATACCATGGCTCATGCGGTTGGTTATGTGGGGCGAATAAACGACAGGGAACTGAAGAAACTCGATACGTCACTCTACAGCGGCACCAATATTATTGGTAAAACCGGTGTAGAGCGTTATTACGAAGATATCCTGCTGGGTAAACCCGGTTACCAGGAAGTGGAGTCAAACGCCCGTGGACGAGTACTTCGTGTGCTTAAACAGGTTGACCCAATCCCCGGAAACGACCTGCATCTCTATCTGGACTTGGATCTGCAAAAAGCGGCAATGGATGCCCTGAAAGGCAAGCGTGGTGCAGTTGTTGCCCTGGATCCAAAGACTGGTGGAGTGCTGGCGCTGGCCAGTACGCCTTCCTACGATACCAACTCTTTTGTAACCGGCATTGGTTACAAGGAATACAGCAGTCTTAGAGACAATATTAACCGCCCACTTTATAACCGGGCGACGCTGGGTGAGTATCCTCCAGCTTCTACCATCAAACCATTTATAGGTTTGGCAGCACTGGACAGTGATACGGTTGAAAGTGACTACAGAATTTTTGATAAGGGTTATTTCCAACTTCCCGGTGAAGAGCGCCGTTACCGAAACTGGAAACGTACGGGGGATGGCTGGACTAATCTGGTTCGCGCCATAGCTCGTTCCAATGATACTTATTTTTATGATATCGCGGTAAAAATGGGTATCGATACTATTCACGAATACATGACCATGTTTGGTCTCGGCCAGCGAACCGGGTTGGATATAGCTTCAGAGCGTCCCGGCTTGATGCCATCCAGAGCATGGAAACGGCAGGCCAGAGGAGCACCCTGGTATCCCGGTGAAACGGTGATTTCTGGTATTGGTCAGGGTTATATGCTGTCAACGCCATTGCAGCTGGCAACAGCCACAGCTGTGCTTGCTAACCGGGGAACAGTGGTAAAACCACGGTTGGCGAAACCCGGACCAGGTGTTGCGCCGGTGCCCCCTTTTGCCCATGTGGAAAAAGATGAGCAGGACTGGGAAACAGTTATTCAAGGTATGCGTGAAGTTGTGGCAAACCCGCGAGGCACCGCAGCCTATCGCATAGGTAAGAATCTGAAGTACACCGTTGCAGGAAAAACCGGTACTGCCCAGGTCGTGGGTATTCCTCAGGATATTAAAGAGGAAGAAGCCCGGGTGTTGGAAGAGTTTCAGAAAGACCACGGTTTGTTTATTGCTTTTGCTCCGGTGGAAGATCCAAAGATTGCTCTGGCTGTGATCGTAGAAAATGATTCTAAAGCAGCAGTGGGTGTTGCCAGAAAGGTTATGGACGCCTGGTTGCTGCCACAGTTGAATGATCTGACCAAGGTCAGCCTGCTTTCAGGGAACAAGAAAGAGGGAGAGCGATAATGTCTCAGGACTTTATTCGTCAGCTTGACCCAAGCCATAACCTGAGAAATGCGCCGTCTCTGAGTACCCGGCTGCACCTTGATCCGATACTGCTTTCCACGTTGTTGGTTTTCTGTACTGCAGGGCTGTTTATTCTGTACAGCGCCAGTGGCCAGAATATGGATATGGTGGTTCGGCAGGCTGTTTATATGCTGGTGGGTTTTGCTGGCATGTGCATTATTGCCCAGATCCCTCCGCGCTATATGATGATGCTGGCACCTATAGCTTACCTTGGTGGTGTGGCTCTGCTGATCACTGTATTGGTGATGGGGTATGGCGCTAAAGGTGCCCAGCGTTGGATTTCTCTGCCGGGGTTTCGCTTTCAGCCTTCTGAAATTATAAAACTGGTTATGCCCTTAACGGTGGCGGCATGGCTGTGCCGTAAACCTTTACCACCAAAGTTTCAGGATGTTGTGACTGCTCTGGTTCTTATTGCGATTCCAACAGCGCTAATTGCCAAACAGCCTGACCTTGGTACTTCTTTGCTGATTGCCGCATCAGGCTTGTTTGTTTTGCTCCTTGCAGGTTTGAAGTGGCGGATTATTGGTAGCGCTGTATTGCTTGCCCTGCCAGCCATGTGGGGCATGTGGCACTTTGTGATGCGGGAATACCAGAAACAGCGTGTGTTAACGTTTCTGAATCCTGAGAGCGATCCGTGGGGTTCTGGCTGGAATATTATTCAGTCCAAGATCGCCATTGGTTCTGGTGGCTTGTACGGAAAAGGGTGGTTGCTGGGAACGCAATCGCATCTCGATTTTCTGCCGGAAAGCCATACCGATTTTATTATTGCGGTATTGGCGGAAGAGTTTGGTCTTATCGGCGTGTTGGTTCTTTTGGCCGCTTATGCACTGATTCTTGGGCGGGGTATTTTCATTACCCTCCATGCGCAAAATATGTTTGCAAGGCTTGTCGCGGGTAGTGTGACCTTAACATTCTTCGTTTATATTTTTGTAAATATTGGCATGGTTAGCGGGTTGCTGCCGGTGGTTGGTGTGCCTTTGCCGCTGGTGAGTCGAGGGGGAACCTCGCTGGTTACGCTCATGGCCGGTTTCGGGATTTTGATGTCGGCCCATACTCACAGAAATCTTCTTGGCCGATAAACTGCTTGACTTCCCATCCCTATAAAATGATAAGTAGTATCCTGTAAGTAGCGCAGTTTATTGCGCTACTGACTTATTTTGTAACCGGTTAAGCCGGTAGGGGAAAATACCCTTATGATACGATCGTTTTTTTTGGGGCTTACGTCGGGAAAAAGCAAGGCCAGACGCATAACAAAAAGAGCGGCTGTTCTTGCCGCCAGTGTTTCATTCACTATGGGTTTAAGTCTTCCGGTTCACAGTGAAGGCTTTAAAAGTGAAGATATTGACGGTTTCATCAATGAGTTGGTGAGGGATGAAGGTTTCTCACGGCCAGCTCTGGAAAAAATGTTCAAAGAGGTGGAATTCAAACCTCGCATTGTTGAACTGATCAGCAAACCTGCTGAGCGCCGCCTGACCTGGTGGGAATATCGCAACCTGTTTATCAATGACCTGCGTATTGATCAGGGTGTGGAGTTCTGGAAGAAGAATAAAGATATTCTTGACCAGGCCAGCAAAACCTATGGTGTTTCCCAGTCAGTTATTATTGGTATTCTGGGGATAGAAACCGGCTTCGGCCGCAACAGTGGCGGTTTCCGGGTTGTTGATGCTCTATCAACCCTTGGCTTCGGTTACCCACGCAGAGCGACATTCTTCCGCAAAGAATTAAAGGAGTTTCTGGTTCTTTCACGAGAGCAGGGATTTGATCCTCTGTCTCTGACAGGCTCTTATGCTGGAGCTATGGGAATTCCTCAGTTTATGCCTTCCAGCTACCGGGCTTACGCCATTGATTTTGATAAAAATGGTCAGGCTGATATCTGGGAGTCTCCGGCAGATGCCATTGGTTCCATCGCTTCTTACCTGAACCGCCATGGCTGGATTGAAGGTAAACCTGTCGCTTCGAAGGCCAATGTCCAGGGGCAGAAGTACAGTGCTCTGTTCAGTGATAATCCCCGGCCAACCCGGTCAGTAAACGAAGCCCGCAATCTTGGCTGGAGAAGCCAGCAAGTGCTTCCCGACAGTGCCAGAGTGCGTGGGCTGAAGCTTGATGGGAAGAACGGCATCGAGCACTGGCTGACCATGACTAATTTCTATGTCATCACTCGCTATAACAAAAGTGACCTCTACGCGATGGCTGTATACCAGTTAGGGCGTCAGGTTGAGCAGAAAATGCAGGCGGGCAAATCCACCTCCGAAGATCAATCGGCTGCTAAAGACCAATCCCAGACATTGGTCCAGACTGATACATGAGGCTAAGGTTTTTGAGAGTAGCAATGTCTGGTGTTTTCCAATCTTCGATGATTATCCCCGTGTGTGTGCTTATGGTAATGGCTGGCTGTTCCAGCCAGCCAACCCAGGAACAAATTCAGGCCAGTCGCTATCACATAGCGAATGACCGGGCGCATAAGGATATTGATGTTAGAAATATTCCTAATGCCGTTCCCCGCCCGCCATCCGGGGATGTGAAAACGGATCCTTACAGCCTTAACGGCAAAACCTACACGCCTAAGACCACAGCCGCTGGGTATGTTCGTAAAGGAACAGCGTCCTGGTATGGTGCCAAATTTCACGGTTACAAAACTGCCAACGGTGAAATTTACGATATGTATGGCATGACAGCAGCCCACAAAACGCTGCCCCTGCCATCCTACGTACGGGTCACTAATCTGGAAAACAATCGCAGTGTCATTGTGCGGGTGAATGATCGTGGGCCATTTCACGGCAATCGCCTGATTGATCTTTCCTGGGCTGCGGCCAAAAAGCTTGGCTACCAAAGCAAGGGTGTTGCTCAGGTGAAGATTGAGGGAATCGATACGTCTCCCGAAGGTATGCTGGCTTTCAAGCGTGCAACCCAGAAACCGCTGAAAAGCGGAACGGATGCCGATTCTCTGATATATCTTCAGATCGCCGCCCTCAGCAGCAAGGATGGAGCTTTGAATCTGAAGCAAAAGCTGCTGGCAGTGAGTGATACTCCTGTACAGGTTATTCCCAGTGTGAAGGATAACCTGTTCCGGGTGCGTATGGGGCCTTTCTCTTCTGATCAAGATCTTTTGGAAACCCAGGCAAATCTTGAGAAATACCAGCTTGGTAAAGGGCACAGAGTCTTCGACTGACTGCCTCCACACAGAAATGTAAAGCTGTTAATACAAAAAGCCCCTTGAATTTTTCCGTGGTTATGACTTATTAATGCACTCCCGGCCTGTTGTTATAATGCTGGATTACATCGAATCCACGATGATCATGGACAGATCCCTGGTGATTCACCAGCTAGTGATGTTGTGTGATTTCTTTGCCACGGAATGCTGTAACTAAAAGGTTTGACTGAAAAAGCCATGAATCTAACTGCTTCAATATCCCGAAAACTAGCCGCTGCTATGGCCGGTGTTGCTTTGTTAGCAATTTCTACAGTGTCCCAGGCTCTGCCTGCGGGCCTGATCCCTTCGCCGCCAAAAGTTGCGGCCAAGAGCTACATCCTGATTGATGCCGTTAGTGGAGAAGTGCTGGCAGAGCATAATGCCGACCAGGTACTACCTCCTGCCAGTCTGACCAAAATGATGACTGCCTACGTTGTGGAGAATGAACTGGCGGCTGGCAACATTAAGCGTGATGAGCTGGTCACTGTCAGTGAAAAAGCCTGGCGTATGCGTGGCTCACTGATGTTTATTGAAGTAGGTGAAAAGGTTTCTGTAGAAGATCTTTTGAAAGGCGTGATTATTGTTTCCGGTAACGATGCCAGTGTTGCCCTGTCTGAATATGTTGCCGGCAGTGAAGGTGCTTTTGCTCAGGTTATGAATGCGACAGCCAAAGAGCTGGGCATGAACAACACCCACTTTAAGAATGCTTCCGGCTGGCCGGTGAAGGGTCACTACACCACAGCCCGTGATCTTTCGATTCTGTCTCAGCGCATTATTTATGACCACCCGGAATACTACACCGTATATGCTGAAAGAGAGTTTCAGTATGGCGTGAACAAGAAGACAGGTCGTCCGCTGAACCCTCAGCCCAATCGTAACACTCTGCTGTTCACTAACCCGAATGTTGATGGTCTGAAAACTGGTCACACAGATGAAGCTGGCTATTGTCTGGCGGCATCTGCCACAAATGATGAGCGTCGCCTGATTGCTGTGGTTATGGGAACGTCCAGTGAGCGTGCCCGCGCCAACGAAACCCAGAAGCTGCTGACCTACGGTTTCCGCTTCTTTGAAAACGTGGATGTAAACCGTGGTGGTGTTGCTCTTGAGCAGGTGCGTGTCTGGAAAGGGTCCATTGATAACCTGCCAGTGGGTCTGACAGATGATCTGGTCGTGACTGTACCGCGTGGCAAGGGTAAGGATGTGAAAGCCTCCATGGTTGTTGATGACAATCTGGAAGCGCCAATCGCGGCTGGTGAGAAAGTTGGTTCTGTAATTGTTCGTGTTGATGATGAAATCATCGCAGAACGTGATCTGGTTGCTCTCGAAGCTGTTGAAAAGGCTGGTTTCTTCAAGAGCCTGTGGGACAGCATTATTCGTTTCTTTATGGGGTTGTTTAGTTAAACAGCCCTGAATCCTGAAGAAGCCCACAGTCGTATTAATAATGACGAGGCTTCTTCAGGACTTGTTAATCTGCATTAATCTGTGGGGACGCACAGATTCTGATTATCTGCCGAAGTAGCTAGGGAAAGGCTCAACGCAGAAAGCATGGGGGTGCTATGGCTCAGGTTTATCTGAACGGAGAATTTCTTCCGGTTGAAGATGCGAAGATATCCGTACTGGATCGGGGGTTTCTGTTTGGTGATGGTGTGTATGAAGTCGTACCGCTTTTTGATGGTAAGCCGCTTCAGCAAAAAGAACACATTGACCGTCTGTACCGCAGCCTTGAATCCATAGACCTGAAAATAGAGCAGAAACCCGAAGAGTGGGATGACCTGTTTCAAACCCTGTATGCACTGAACAAAGATAATGGCGATAATCAGTCCGTCTATCTGCAGATCACCCGCGGTACCGGGAAAGTCCGCTCCCACAATTATCCGGATGGGGTAAAGCCCACCGTGTTTGCCATGACCATGCCTTTTACTCCGGGGATTCGCGTGCAGCAGCATCCAGGAGGAAAAGCTATAACCGTGGCTGATCAGCGTTGGCAGCGTTGTGACATAAAAAGTATTTCTCTGCTGGGTAATTTGATCCCCCATCATCGTGCGGAAGAGGCCGGTGTGACTGAGGCTATTCAGATTGATGAAGATGGCCGGGTTACAGAAGGTGCTTCTAGTAATGTTTTTGTTATCCGTGATGGGCGTATAATCACCCCACCGTTAAGTGAACGTATTCTGGGTGGTGTAACCCGGGCACTGGTTTTGCAGCTGGCGGCGAATGACAGCCGTTATGTTTGTGAGGAACGTGAGCTTTCTGCTGAAGACCTCCAGCAGGCGGATGAAATCTGGATTACCAGTTCCAGTCGGGAAATTGTCCCAATTATTGAGTTAGATGGTGTGACCGTTGGCGGCGGTGAGCCGGGCCCTGTATGGCAATACGTGGCGAACTTGTATCGCAGTTACCGCGATGGCACATCATAAAAAGTGATTTGAAGTAGATATGGCTGAACAGCAACCTCCAAAAATTGAATTTCCCTGTGATAACTATCGCATAAGTGTGATGGGTGTTGCTGATGATGGTTTCCATGAGTCTGTTCTGGAGGTTGTTCGCAAGCACGCTCCTGACCATGATGGGCAATACACTCTGCGAGACAGTAGCAAAGGCCGGTTTGTCGCTGTTGTTGTTACGATTCGGGCAACAGGTGAAGAGCAGCTGCGAGCGCTGCACAATGACCTGAAAGCCAACAAGAATGTAAGAATGGTGCTTTAAACCGCCCCGGTTCGGGGAGTGAAAAAGCACAGAATTGTCAGGATAAAAGAATGAATAACGCGGAAACACTTATAGTCCGCGATCTTGGACTACAGCCGTATACGCCAGTCTGGCAGGCCATGACTGAGTTCACTAACGCTCGTGATAAAACCACGGGTGATGAACTCTGGCTGGTGGAACACCCTCCTGTATTTAC
Organism: Parendozoicomonas sp. 2304DJ65-17; assembly: GCF_058148445.1. Lineage (NCBI taxonomy): Bacteria > Pseudomonadati > Pseudomonadota > Gammaproteobacteria > Oceanospirillales > Endozoicomonadaceae > Parendozoicomonas > Parendozoicomonas sp. 2304DJ65-17. The sequence continues at coordinate 635,514 of NZ_JBYVJV010000001.1, read as the reverse complement.
CCAGGGGCAGGCCGGTAAGGCTGAGCATGTGCTGGCGGCGGGTGATATCCCAATTGTTCAGGTTGATCGTGGTGGGCAGGTGACTTATCACGGCCCTGGGCAGCGGGTGATTTACCTGATGCTGGACGTTCGTCGTCTGAGTATAGGCGTCCGGGATCTAGTGACCTGCATGGAAAATGCAATCATCAACACGCTGGCACAGTTCGGCATTGAATCTGCTGCCCGCCCCGATGCTCCGGGTGTTTATGTGGGTGAAGCTAAGATTGCTGCTTTGGGATTACGTATCCGCCGTGGCTGCTCTTTCCACGGTTTGTCTCTCAATGTGGATATGGAACTGGAGCCTTTCCAGAGAATAAACCCCTGTGGTTATGCCGGAATGCCTGTTGCCCAGGTGCATGACTATAACCCTTCCGCGACATTATCTGAGATAACCGATGTTCTGGTCTCACAACTGGCTGAACTCACTGGTTATACTGAAATTAACAAGACTGACGAGCTACCGGTGATCCCGGGGAGCCTGGAGAGTGTTCTTTAAATGTCTGAAAATATTATTCCAACAGTTCAGGTTCCCAGCGGCAGCAAGTTTGTAAACGATAACGGCATCCGCGCCATTAAAAACGGTATCAAAGCCAGCCAGAGTAACGACCCTCAAAAGCCACTGCTGCGTAAGCCATCTTGGCTGCGTATTAAAGCTCGTACCGATGAACGCTATTCCGATGTAAAGAAAACTGTTCATGGCCATAAACTCAGCACTGTGTGTGAAGAGGCCATGTGCCCCAACATCAATGAATGCTGGAGTTCCGGTACTGCCACCATCATGCTGATGGGTGATGTCTGTACTCGTGCCTGTAAGTTCTGCGCAGTGAATACCGGTAACCCAAAAGGCTGGCTGGATGAGAAAGAGCCAGAAAACACAGCCGAAAGTGTAAGACTGATGGGGCTGAAGTATCTGGTTTTGACTTCAGTAAACCGCGATGATCTTGAAGATGGTGGAGCCGGGCATTATGCCGCTGTGGTGAAGAAAGTTGTTGAAGAAAATCCGGATACAGCTGTTGAAGCTCTGACTCCAGATTTCCTTGGTAATCTCAAAGATGTAGAAACCGTTGTAGATAGCGGCATCTCTGTATTTGCCCAGAATGTAGAAACCGTTCGTCGTTTGACTCATCCGGTACGTGACCCAAGAGCCAGCTATGAACAGACTCTGAAAGTTCTGGAACATTCCAAAAAGCACAATCCTGAAGTATTAACCAAAACCAGCATCATGCTTGGTTTGGGTGAAACCGAAGATGAGATTATCGAAGCGATGGATGATCTGCGAGCTATCGGTGTGGATATCGTGACCTTTGGCCAATACCTGCAACCAACCCGCAACCATATCGAACTCAAGCGTTATGTAACTCCTGAAGAGTTTGATAAGTATCGTCAGTGGGGGCTGGATAAAGGCTTCCTGGAAGTTGTGTCTGGCGCGCTTGTTCGTTCAAGCTACCGTGCGGAACAGGTTCTGCAGAAAAACAATGTTGGGCTGGGCGAACCGGCGAAATAATTCGTAAAGCCTTCAAATTAAGCCCGGCAAACAAGCCGGGCTTTTTGTTTTAGCGGCAGGAAAAGGCTCCTCCATCCACAGTGCCTATACCAGATTGATTGAGGGTAAGCGTAGGAAAGATTGCTCTTCGCGGTGTAGCTTGGAGAATAAAGGTCGATGTGGTGGCTGGAGCCTGGAAATCAATATCATAATTAATGTTGTTGCTATCTACCGGGCTTTGTATTGGGAAGTGTGTTCCAGCAATGGCACCAGCATAACCTCTGTTCTCAGCTCGATATCTCTCCAATGCGCTGGCTGATGCTACTAACGTTCCCCTGGCATCTACGCAGGCGTTACGAATGATATATGCCTGGTAAGAAGGAAAAGCAACAGCTGCAAGAATGCCAATTATTGCGACAACAATCATCAGCTCTACAAGTGTAAAACCTTGTTGCTCGGGAGCTTGCTGCTTGGTGCAAAGGCTAAAACTCTTCATGGTGCTCTCTTGTGTTAAATTAGAAAGCCCGTTGATGTCAGACATCAACGGGCTTGAACTTAGTGGGTCTTCTTATCTATCCAACCCGTCTGCCTTATGATTCCACCACTGCCAGCTTCGTAACATTCAGTGCCGACGCATTCAAACAGTTTATGGCCATCGTCGTCAGGGTCACCGTTAACAAGTTCACTGGACTTGATGACTACGAGCCTGGTAGAAGACACAATACCGGTATTCTGTATAGTCTTCTTACGCTGGTTGTCTGGGGCTGATCCATCTTTAGCGCTTACCCGGTATAAGCGGTTTGTGCCCTGGACCGCCTTGCAGCTGTTAGCCTGTGTAGCAGGTTCATAGGTGGCCCAACTAAAATAGCCATCAATCAAAGAGATATCGGACAGTGCTTTCTCCCCGCTCTCTTCCAGACGGATATACCAGCCACCATTAGATAAAGGAGGTAGTGGTGCTCCATTAGAGTCAGTTTTTTGGGATCCGTCACTGTTTACAGGTATCAGATCAAGGGCCCTTTGAGCTGCTTGCATTTCTTCGTCATTACCGCTTTGAACTTTATTGTCTGTTGCATCGTAAAGGTCAGACTCTGTCAAAGTCTTTACAGATAATGGGTTGTCAAAAACAGCAGCAGACTTCAATACATAAACCCGATCGTCTACGGTCTCATCAAGAGGGTGGGCTCGATAACCAGAGCCAATGGCAATGGTGAACAGTTTGCGGTAGCCAGTCTGGGTAATACCAGTTACCGGTTTCATGTAGAAGCGTCTGTTGTCTTCTTCATCTGTATCTGCCAGATCAGCGACAACACCTTGTGCGTCTTGCTGACCGGTACCACCAAATGGCGTAACAACAAGGTTCTGGTTGATTTTGCTCTGGCGTTGATCAATAAACAGCCGCCACACTTGACCACCCATATCTCCAAATACGATTTGATCTCCGAAACCGTCAAGGTTCAGATCAAGAACAGTAATATCTCCAGGAATGCTGTAGTCCATTTTGTCCAGCTTAAGGGAACCACTGTTATTGTTTGTTGCACTCCAGAGAAGGTCACCATTTTCTGCGTCGACAATAAACAAAGCGTTACCTTTGGCATCACCTTCCCTCGGAGAGCCACTGATATCGTTACTGATGTCGTAACCACCACCAAATATCAAAGCTCGCTTTACAACGTTATTGATGATGACCTTAGTGCGGGCAGGTTTGGACCAGGTTTGACCAAGTTTGCTCATGCCGGTGCTGGCGGAAGAGATCTTCCACTTCAGTTTAGGGTTGTTACGGTTAGTGATGTCCAATGCATAGTAGAGGTCACCGCCGCGACGCAGGCCGAAGTAGAGATAGACTTTATCTCCTTCGCTGGCTTCTATTGCACCATTCTTGTTGTGATCAATTCTCCAGGCTACTGGGCTGCCATCTATACCGTATGGTTTTTTGACACTGTTCCCTGTCTCGGGATCAATCATGTAATTTTCTAGGTTTTGCAGTAACTCTTCTGGAATGTAGGAGAAAATTTCCCGACCTTGGTTTGTTCCTGTTGTGCCATCAATAGCATGAAGGAAGCCCTGGTTTGTACCAAAGAACAGGCTGATATCTTCTTTTTCTGGGGCGCAGCCTTTCGACTTATCGTCCGGATCTAGATACACCGTACAACCATAGGTTATCAGTGCAGGCTGAGAGTGCAGTGGATCACCGATTTGCTGACGAATAGAGCCTGACTGGTTGTAGCCGCGTCCCCAGTTGATGATATCGCTGCGATAGTCATTGCTCATACTTGGATTTCCCAAGATACCCTTGGTGATTGTGCTGTTGCTAACCGAAAGGGGTTCTTGGGTCAACGAATCTCCAGCATCCAAGCCAACATCTGTATAGATTTTTCTCTGGTTCGGATTTGGCAGTCGCGAGGCTGCACCACCTAGCTCAGTTTGGCCTCCATCAGGGGAGCTTGACCAGAAACTGGTGGTTCCCTCTTTGAAGCCGCCACTGTCTTTGTCAACAGCTTTATTACCGTTCTTGTCTACCAGGAAGAAGCTTGTTTGGTCATCATTGGTACCCAGTTTGTATTTTTTGAGATTACCACTCCAGTTGGTTTTATCGTTAGGAGTGAAGAGTGCGTAGTACAGTTCGTTGTTATGCTGGTAACTACGATACTGGTTTACGGAGATACTGGCACTGTTGAAGGAGGCCTCCACAGACAAAATCTCCTGAAGGATCTTACCGAATGCCTGGGTCAATGAAGCAGCATCTGTAGCTGTGTAATAACGGGCACTGTCGTCATCTTTTTTGCTGGCGACACCTTCCAGAAAACTAAGGGCTGATCCGCTGGCAGCAAAGCCTATAGTGTGGGTTGTAACTGTGTTTTCACCATCCAGGGATGATTTTTGATCGTTCTCTTCCATCCATTTTGTCAGGATGCGGCCACAGGTTTGTTGCCCAGAGATCGAACTGTTGTAGTTGCAGGTTGTTCCTGTCCGGCTCGTAATCTGGTTGGCTTCACTGGAGTTGAATCCGTTGGGAGAACCATCCGAAAGCAAAACAATATGGTTGCTCTGACAGGTATTGGTAATCGGTGAATTGCTGCCAGAGTAGTAACTCTGAGCCTGCAATAGCGATTTTATAATAGGAGTTCCGCCTCCAGGTCTCAGTTCATTAACATAGCTCTTGAGACGATCTCGTACCCTGTGGGTCGTAATTGAGTCGTTAAAGCCATCCTCTGACAACTTAATAATCAATCTGGGTGCTTGGGAGGGGGAGCCATCCCAAGAGTAAACTCGTTTATCTTTTGAGTCGGTTGGAACGTTGGTTTTTACAAACAGGGTCAGAGCATTTCCAGCAGACCATCCGGATCGGCTCACAATCTCTTCAAGAATATCGCTAACATCCGGGGATCTGTATGTTTTGTTTGCCTCCCAAGTGGTTTCGGGAGTCCAGGAAACTGTTGAGCCTGTTGTGGTGCGAGCACTTATTGTTGTTCCACTCTGTGTGAATGGCTCTGAGTCATCGACTCTTTCCCCACTGATGGTTGTAGCGAAAGTGCTGTTGGAGTCTTCGCTGGCTGTAAATTCAATAAAGGCTTCTTGAATATCAACGTCTTTCAAAACCGGGAACTGTGAAAAACGAAGGCCAACATCCCCTCTGGGAAGGTTGAGGCCTACAGATGTGAGTGTTGTTGATGTAGATGAGTTGCGTTTGATGACATCATTACCCCGATCAATGATTGGGTATTTGATGGTTTTTAGACTGCAACCGGGTGTTCCAGAAACTGTGTATTCAACTGCCAGGGCTGGTGGTGGAGCAGAAGCTTCCTCACTGACAATATCCCTGAACCCAGAGGAGCCATTTTCAGGTGTAACAACAAATGTTGCAGCATTGCCACCACACCAGTCACTGCGATTTACAATTTCCTGCAGGCTGCTGGTAACGTCTGTTTCATAAAGGTTCCTGTCACCGTTAGAGTCTGTCACCTGCCAGGGAGAGAGCGTCCAGGATGTGGATGCGCTGGTGAGAGTTCTGTTTGAAATGTTGCTATCAGTTTCTTCAAATGCAGCAGAGTTGCCAACATTCTCGGCTTTAATGATGAACGTTGGAGTTGATGCGTTATCGCTGTCGGGGGTCAGGCGTAAAGTTGCTTTGGTGATGGTTGCCCCTTGTGGAACTGAAACGTCACTGAAGCGGAATCCCGCCGTATGAGCTTCAAGTTGACCGCCATTCGCGGGGGCACTATAGCGAATATGGAGACGAGGTACCCGCGCAGCCTGGTTGTCGTAGTAGGTTTCTAGATTGCTGTTGGCAGTCACCGGGTTAAACAAAAATGCCAGACTGGTGATATCGGTATTGGGATTGCTATTGATTACGCCCTGGATAACGCTGCTGATATCGGGAGTCTGGAACCAGTTGCCAGTTCCAATTCGGTTATCTCCCATTCTCCACTGCACTCTGTTTGCTGCAGGAATCTGGGTGTTTAATCTGTTGGTGATATGCCTGTTGGAACTATTCAGTGGGGTATTAAGAACAGTGTCCGCACTGATCTGCACAGTGTTGGTGGAGTTGAGCCAGCTGCTTGTGTTATATGACTGCATATCGAGTCTGGCTTCGATGATGACGGCGTTTGCTGGAATCTCAAAACCTTCAAAGTAATAAGCGTTATGGTAATTCGGATAGAAACGCATATAGCTATTAAGGTTTACTCCACCGCCAGGTGCTTCACTTCCGAAGTTATTGCCGTTTATTGGGAGAGGGAAGGCCTCGATAGCACCGTCTGAGATAACACCTACCCGTACCGATGTATTGGAGGCATTGACTTGATTGTTGAGTGAGCTTTCATCGGCATCACCAACACCTACCTCTGGAGTCACTACTTCAACAGGAATGGAAGCGACAGGATTTTCAAGGTTTTCTACTTCATGATAAACGCCATTGGTATTGTTATAGCTGTTGTTTTTCCAAAATCTCAACAAACCGGCATTCAAGGGCAGGTTCTGGGTGCTGTCGAGCAGGTCGGAAAACGAGGCCTGTAACTGCTGCATCCTGGTTTTGTTGGCTCGGTCTGGATCGTTTTCACAATCTCGATCACCGGATTGGCATATTGGACTGTTCATGGAGCCTGAATTATCCAGTATGAATAGCACGTTTGGTGCTATCACCAGGCCGGATGCTTGGCCGCCAAAAAATATCTCAGTGTCATCGGCCAGCGCCGAATGAAAGGTTCCTGCTCCCAAGGACGCGGAGAGCGCCATAGCAAGCAGTTTATTTGATTTGTTTTTGTTCATTGGCTGTTCTTTTTCTTAAGCGATTATTTCTTAAGTGGCCATGTTTAGTGGCAACGAATGGCTCAGAACTCTGTGCCGAAATTTCGGTATTGATAATGCAAGGTGTAGGAGCGATTAGGGCCTTCAAGGTCTGGTTGATCTGCATCACCAGCTGTAGGGAAGCCAACCGTTGTTTGGACGGACTTGCAGCGATATAGCTGTTCTAAATTATTCCCTATACCGTTGCAGTTACCTAAGTTTCTATAAGAAGTTTCGCTTGCTGTTCCGGGTAAGACAGAGGGAATCGATTTATCAAATTCGGGATTTGCATTCAGTGCCACGAGAGCCTGCTGAAAAACAGCGTTTGATGCGCTGTAAAAAGTACGGTTTTCTTCTATTACACGCACCTGTTTGTTCTGGAGTGTAATATTGTAAAGCCCTGACAGGCCAACCATGGTGACGACCAGGAGCATCACCAATGCAATGATCAGGGTGGCACCGTTTTGAGAACTGCGCAGGCTCATCGTTGCTCCTCCAGCAGGTTGCGAGGAATAACTCTTGTTGTGTAGAGGCCTGGTTCACTTTCCCCCTGAGGTGGCGCTCCATCTATATCGTTTCTCAGGGTATCCAGGAAGTTGAGCGTGACGGTATAGGTACCATTGTCTTCTCTTGTAAATGCGGCACCATTGGTTTCCAGATTGGAAATAAATGGTTCAGGTTGGCCACCCGTACCCTGTATGTTTATGCCGTTGGCACCATATGCGAGTGTATGCTCGCGGTAGTTATACAGCGTTAAACCGTCAAGGGCTTCATTTGTATCAAGGTGAATGAATTCTGTGCTAATGGGGGTTGCCAGAGTGAACGAGGTATCACCTTTCTCAATCTCTGGCGGATCTATTATTTCGATCATCTGGCATGTTGCAAGAATTAATCGGTTGGCATCAATATCATCGCGCTTGTCAAAAGTTACATGCTCGTCGGGGGCTGCGGTAGAATTATCTATCGTAATCGTTCGTCGGTCTGCAGAGATAATGAGAGAAACAGGAGCAGAAAGGAGTGGTGACATAGATACAGTTCTAATGCTGCTTCCACTAATCTCTATAGCATTGGAAGTAAGAAACTTGGATCTTTGGCCCCAGTCTCCAGCTAGTTCACTTGAGAGGTTCTGCGCAAATCTGCCACAACCTTGATAACCACCTCGCTGGATATTACTTTGAACTGTTCCCATGGTTACACGTGCCGAGTCTTGGATGTCGGCTAGGTCGATAACGGCTTGCTGGCTCTGCAAAGCATCAATCGAATAGCGGGTTATCCCCAATACCAGTAGTGTGCCAAGTGCAAGAGCGATCAGCAGCTCTATAAGAGAAAGGCCTCTTTGAGATAATTTTAAAGCATTGGTTGATATCACAGTCTTACCTCCCTGATGACTGCGGTAGGGCTTTGGGGGGCATCATCGCTAAATGATTGAAGTTCATCCCATGAAACCCGGAACCGGTAGATATTCATGTTGGTGACAGGATCGATGATGGGACAGGGAGCGTTTACGTCAACCATGTCTAAGCTGGCAGTGTTATCTATACCTGTGAGTGTATTGGTAAAGGGAGCGAAAGCATTCGCTCCACAGATGCTTGCCCCCCGGTTGTCTGTATCTGCCAGGATGGTTTCTTCAATGCTGTCGAGAATCATCAAGGCGTGAGTTCTCTGCTCAGAACTGATGTTGGATTTTACCGACTGTGCCTGAAGCGCCAGCATGCCCAGAATGCCCACAGAGAGAATCAGTAGGGCGATCAGAATTTCGATCAGCGAAAAGCCCCGTACAGTCGCCGGGGCAAGATGTGCTTTTTTCATTGTTTTTAGAGTGTGACCAGTCCGGCACCGTTCAGCTGGATATCAGCTGAATTGTTGTTATTACCGTCCTTGACCGTAATGGTTCCGGAATTCCCGGTGGAACCATCCTCTGAAAAGATGATATTGACGTTCGATATCACCAGATCTCCTGAGAAAGGAGGAGTTGCCTGTAAAACTTCAGAACTGAAGTCATTAATGACCAGAAAACCATTGTTGCCAGCAGCTGTACAAGCGTTCTGGGCTGCGTTGGCACGACATACGCGCACAGCTTGCTGTTGTTGTACAGCCTCTGAGCGGGCGTAACGAAGAAGTGATATAAGACGATTGGCTTCAGACGCAACGCTGTTACGTTGAATGAAGTTATTGAAACCGGGTACAGCAACTGTTGCCAGTACCGAAAGGATGGCCACAACAACCATTAATTCTACAAGCGTGAAGCCACTATTTATTCTTTTTCTTTTACTGTGCATTCTGCTTACATCTAGTTCCAAGCTGATTTACACGACTGCGCTACGGCATTTTGGATCATATCATCGAATTTTTTTTATGTATATTTTGTATAAAGTGTATTCTTTTGTTTTGTGTTACTTGTCTCAATAGTCTGTATGGAGAAATTGCTATATCTTGAAGGGAATGGGTCTGGATTTATTCTGGGGCGATGAAAGCACAAGTTTCTTATCAACATGAAGATGAACGACATCTTCTGATTACTCTTTCCGGCGACTGGCGCGGACAGGCGAGATCTGCTGAAGCCAATAATCTGAGAGATTTTATAAAACAGGAACCCAGAAAACTTATCAAGTTGATTGTGGATGAAAGTTTTTCATGGGATTCCGCGTTTCCTGCATATCTGTTGTCTTTTATCCATCGTTACCCAGAAAAACAGCAACAGCTTGATTTTTCAGCCTTGCCATCAAATCTGAAAAGTTTATTTGAACTCGCTACAGCCGTACCCCGTAATACAACTCAGCCACCAGATGGTCATAGCCGGTTTGCCGGGTTAAAACATGCCTGGGATGAAGTTATTGATACCATGGTTTTTATCGGTGAAATGACCATGAGCTCTCTACGCCTTTTCGCCGGGCGTAGCCATATGCGCGCAGTTGATGCAGTGTCCTGTTTGAATCAATCGGGTCCACAGGCAATCGGCATTATTACCCTGATCAGTATTCTGGTGGGGATGATTCTCGCTTATCTCGGCATCATTCAGCTGCGCCAGTTTGGAGCTGAGGTTTATGTCGCCAATCTTGTTGCTGTAGGAATGGTGCGGGAGATGGGCGCGTTAATGACGGCGGTGATTATGGCTGGTCGAACCGGCGCATCCTGGGCCGCAGAGCTGGGAGCCATGAAAGTTAACGAGGAAGTGGATGCCCTGACCACTATGGGCATTCGTCCCATGGATTTTCTGGTGATGCCACGCCTGCTGGCTATGACCATTACTATGCCTTTGTTGTGTATCTACAGTTTTGTACTGGGCATGCTTGGCGGTGGAGTGATTGCCATGACTATGGATATGACTCCCCGCATGTATCTTTTCCAATTGTTATCTTCATTTACACCTGTTGATGTGGCTGTTGGCTGCTTTAAAGGTTTGGTCTTTGGTTGGTTAATCGTTTTGGCTGGGTGCCAGTCGGGAATGAACTGTGGCAGCTCTTCTGCCGCTGTTGGGCGGGCAACAACCAGAGCTGTTGTATTAGCGATTGTGTTCTTTGTGGTGGCTGATGCTGGCCTGAATATCATGTTCTATCACCTGGATATTTGACCATGGATGATCAAAAGCCCACCCCAGTGATAGAAGCCCGCGATTTGACCATGCGCTATGGATCTCAACTGATCCAGGAAAATATCGACTTTAAAGTTAATCAGGGCGATATCTTTGTAGTGATGGGGGGAAGTGGCTGTGGAAAGAGTACTCTTCTCAAACATCTTACTGGTTTGTATGAACCAGCTGCGGGAGACATTCTTTACAACGGTGTCAGCTATACCAGTGCGGATGAACAGGAAAGGCAGAAACTCCGTTCACGTTGGGGGGTAACCTTCCAAAGCGGCGCTCTTTTCAGTGATATGACTCTGGTCGAAAATATTGCCCTGCCTGTACGCCATGCCGGTGTTCCACGCAAAGAAGCGTCTGAACTGGTGGCTTATAAACTGGCGCTTGTGGGGCTTTCGGGGTTTGAAGATTATTATCCGTCTCAGATCAGTGGTGGCATGTGTAAACGTGCCGGGCTGGCAAGAGCTATAGCTCTTGATCCTGAAATTCTGTTTTTTGATGAGCCTTCTGCGGGGCTTGATCCTTTAAGTGCACGTCGCCTTGATGATCTTATTCTGAATCTGCGGGATTCAACCGGCACAACCGTGGTCATAGTAACCCACGAACTTGCCAGTATTTTCGCTATTGCCAACAATGGTATTTATCTGGATGCCATCACCAAAACCTGGCTGGATCAGGGTGATCCCAAATGGTTAAGGGATCATAGCCAGAGGGATATTGTTCGCTCCTTTCTTGCCCGTGGCGAAGAAGGGAGAAACGGGGAGCTTATGGAATGAATGCACGTACAAAAGCGGCAGGTGTTGGTTTCTTTATTGTCGTGATGCTGGTTCTTGGTATTGGCATGGTGATGATTGTTAACACCGGCAGTGTCTTTGGTGAAGACAGGATGCGATATGAGCTGGTTTACGATGCCTCGGTAAAAGGTTTGGATACCGGAGCTCCCGTTACTCTGAAAGGTGTTCAGATTGGCGAAGTTGTCAGTGTAAAGGCGCGCTTCTATAAAGGTTCCAACACGCCGCTCAATGCCGTTGTGATTGATGTTTATCCTGGCCGGGTTGAGTTTGATGATGAAGACAACCGGGAAGGTTTGATAGAGCTGCTTATCAGTAAGGGTCTTGGGGCAAAACTAAAACTGCAGAGTTTGCTGACTGGCCTTTTGTACATTGAAGTGGATTTCTATAACAGTGAACCTCGCACCATTCTTGTTGATACTGAATTTCCCCAGATTCCCACTGTTCCCAGTGATATGGAAAAGCTGAATGACTTCAGTGAAGTGGATCTGGTTGCCCTTGCTAAAGACTTTCAGCAAACCATGGCGAATATTCGCGGGTTTACCGACTCCAGCGATTTCAAAGAGCTGCCTGCTGGTATTAACAGCACAGTTCAAAACTTGAAAACCCTTACTGGTAGTGATGACTTCCAGCAGCTGGCGGGCAATATGAATCGCACTATGACAGCAGTTGAACTGGCTTCAGGAAAGATGGGGAGTAATGCAGATTCTGCCGGGATAAGAATGGATGAAGCCATGGCCGGCATGGAAAAAACCATGGCCACTATGAGCGAAACAGCAGTAGCCATGAACGCTTATCTCCAACCGGACTCACCGGTTATCTACAAGCTGGGTGAAAGTCTCAACAGTCTTGACCGGGCTGCCCGCTCCGTTGAGCAGCTAGCCACTATGCTTGAACAACAGCCCAATTCGATTCTTACCGGCCGAGCAAAGGTAAACCAGTGATGCGGATTTTTTACAGTTTTGTTCTGCTGATTGTTTTGGGTGGTTGTGCCAGTACTCAAACCTTTGATTACTACCGGTTGCAGGCTAATGCATCGGCTGGAAACCTGAAAGTTACCCAGAAGGTTGGAGTTGCTCCCATTGTTATTCCCGGGTGGATGACGTCAAACGCATTGAGCTGGAGTGACGGATACAAGGTTCACCGGGCTGATAATGACCGCTGGGGTACCGATGTAAAAAGCCAGATTGAGCACGTGTTAAGCACAAACCTGGGCAGGGAATTATCAGGTCAACCTGTAAGTGTTGGTCCGTGGCTAGGGGGGGATCGCCCGGATCGATCCGTATTTGTTGAATTGACAGATGTATCTTTCCCTGGTGAAAACGTTGAAATAACAGTGAACTGGCGTATTGAAAACAGAATGCGGGAAACAGTTTACCGACAGGGAGAGGAATCTTTTGCTGCTCAGGCGGCCGAAGGAGAAACAAAAGAGCAAGCCTTTGTTCAGGGGCTGAGTTCTGTTCTTGTACAGTTGAGTAAGCAGGTTTCAGGTCAGTTGGCTGCCCAACCTTAACTCTCGAAAAAAATCGGAGCCACTGTGGACTCCGTAATATGGGGAGAGTGTGTACATAGTATGCTCTCCCGTTCCTCAGAAAAATTAGACCAAAGTGGGTGAGGCTTTGGTCTAACTCATCAAGATTTAGATAAACACCATCAGCATCATTACTGGGCAAACGAATTTCACGTACCAGGGCCAGATCTTCCAGAACAGGCCTTGCTCCAGCTCTGGGTGACCTTTCTTCAGTTCTTTCAACAGTCGATCACGGCGTAGTACCCAGGTCAGTAACAGGCCAAATACCATGGCTAGAATTGGCTGGGCGTAAACGGTGGTCAGAGTAATTACGAATCCGAACAGCTCGCCAAAGTTTAAAATGATGATTGCGGAAATCAGGGCAATAAAGCTGCCGATAGCCAGAGCCATCTTAGGGCGTGACTGATTCAGGTGTTCACAGGCGGTATTAACAGGTGCTTCCAGCATGGAGATGGAAGAGGTCAGTGCAGCAATGGACATCAGAACAAAAAAGGCGACAGCTACGATAGAACCAATACTACCCATGTTGTTGAACAGTGTAGGAAGAACAGTAAATACAAGGGTATCTGAAGACAGAAGAGCACCATCGCTACCGTAAATTGCTACACCGTTAGCCTGGGCAACAGTCATAGCTGGTAGAATCAATAAGCCTGCAAGTACTGCAACACTGGTATCCAGGGTGGCAACCATTCCGGCTGTTTTAGGAAGACTTTCTTTCTCAGACAGATAGCTGCCGTAAGCCATGATTCCACAGGTACCGATAGACAGTGAGAAGAATGCCTGTCCCATGGCACTTACCAACAGAGATGGTTCAAGGATGCGGCTGAAGTCTGGAACCAGGTACATTTTTAATCCTTCTTCGGCGCCGGGCAGAGTGATGATGTAACCAGCCAGTGCCAGAAGCAGGATGAACAGCATGGGCATAAGTTTCTTGGACCATGCTTCGATGCCCTTGGTTACACCGTTCTTAACGATGTAAATAGTGAGCAGCATAAACACGCCCATAGTGGCCATGTTTCGAGAAGTTGAGAAGGAAACCAACCAGTCTGCCAGCTCTGGCATTCCTGCCATCCGGGCTAAAGGTTCCACCATAAACGCCATCAGCCAACCGGCAATAATCGCATAGAAGCTCAGAATTAATGAGAGGGTGGTGATACCGGCAATGCCAGAAAGAACGCCGGCTTTTTTCCATAAAGGTTTTTCAGAGAGAGAGGAAAGAGCTGTGATCGGATTCTTTTTCGCTAAACGACCAATGGTTAGTTCTGCAACCAGCATGGGGTAAGCCAGTGCGACCACCATTACTAGGTAAACAAGCAGAAAGGCTGCGCCGCCGTTTTGGGCAGCCTGTGTTGGGAACCCCCAGATGTTTCCCAGACCTACAGCAGAACCTGCGGCTGCCATAACAAATCCCATGCGGGATGAAAATCCAGGACGTGCTGAGGCTTCCCCTGTCGAGACTTCAGATGGAGCGGCTATTGTCGTTTGTATTGATGTCATGTACTTCTCCTGCATGACTGTTCTTTTAAGAGCAGACCTGTAAGAGAGTGGTGGAGGAGAGAGTTCTTGCGTAGATTTCTTCCGACCGTCTTACAGGTCGGCATATAGGGCCAACCCGGCTAGATAAAGTAAGCCAGGTAATAGCTAAATCGTGCACTGCTAACAGCCGCAAAATGCGGTTGTTCAGAGTTGGCTGTCTGTAAGGCAGAAGTCAGCATGCAATGCTCGATTCACTAGTTAATAAGATGAGTTGGCAATCTACCAGTTAATGCTACAGAAAATCTCTTAGTGGTAATACCTATTTACGATTGGTGTTGCAGGATAAAGATCGAGGCAATCATGGTTGGGCAGATGATTTTTATGTACCACGGCCAAACCCTCCAAAACAGGCTTTTTTCAACATCAGGCCAGCCTTTGCGAATCTCCTGAAGTTTTCTGTTTCTACCCATCAGCCAACCAGCGAAAAGGCAGAATAAAAGACTGTCGATAGGTTGGGCATAACCGGTTGTAAGAGAGACGACTGCACCAAACATTGGATCGAACTTTGCGATCACAATCGCAACAATAGTGAGCACTCCAACACAAACAATCAGGCTGGCTTTTTTGCGGGATAAACCAGCTCTTTCGGTCAGGCAGGCAACCGGCACTTCCAGCATGGAAATGGATGATGTGAGTGCAGCGATGGACATCAGAGAGAAGAAAGCCAAAGCGATGGGGATTCCCAAAACACCAAGGTTGTTAAACAGTGCTGGCAGAACTTCAAAAACTAGAGTGTCGCTGTTGGCAAGATGTCCATCGGGAAGATAGATAGAAACCCCAAGATTCAGTGCCACAAACAGAGCGGGGATAATCAACAAACCAGCCAGAAACGCAATTCCGGTATCCAGCAGACAAACCTGAAGGGCAACATTAGGAAGGTTGGCATTGCGTTTCAGGTAAGAACCATAAACCATCATGGCACCAACCCCGAGAGACATTGAGAAGAAGGATTGCCCCAGCGCATTCATAATCAGTGTTTCATTGATCCGGCTGAAATCCGGGATCAGGTAGTGGTGTAATCCTTCTATGGCGCCTTCCTGCGTCATAACTGTAAAAATCAGGCCAACCAGAAGCAGAACCAGAAGTGGCATCAGCCGGGCTGACCACCGCTCAATCCCTTTTTGTACACCACCGTTGACTATTCCCAGTGTCAGGGCGATGAAAATAATAGCCAGCAGCAAGTTTCGGGCTGGGGAGAACGTTTGCAACCAGGATGACGCAGAAGGCATGCCGGTTGTTTCAAAAAGAGGTGCTAGGGTAAAGCCCGCCAGCCATCCGCCCACAATGCTGTAAAAGCTGAAGATCAGGCAGATCATCAGAACAGCAACAATACCGGTAAATTTTGTCACTGTGCGCCAGGCTGGGTTTTGTGGAACAGACTCAAGCGCTGAAACCGGGTTACTCTGGCCATAACGACCAATCATCAACTCTGCCACAAGGGCCGGATAGGCGAGTAAAAGGGATAAAACCAGATACACCAGAACAAAGGCCGCGCCACCATTTTCCGCTACCTGAGCCGGAAAACTCCAGATATTGCCAAGACCCACAGCAGAGCCCGCAGCCGCCAGAACAAAACCAATACGTGTGCTGAATCCAAAACGGGGCAGAGAGGCTGTTTGTTCTGGCGAGTCTGACGGCATAGATGTTTCCAAAATGATTCAGATATTGGGAAACAGTCTAGCTGTACCAAGGGTTCCCCGCCTGTTGCAGGCGGGGATAACGCTTACAATCTGAAGAAAGGTTGCAGAAGTCTTGGCACCAGTTTGGTGAACTTCAACGGAGCATCTGTCGCAATCAGGCAGATACAATCTTCGTGAGTGTCTGTAGCTGGTTGGTGCTGGATTTCAGGGTCAAGATCAGCCACGTCGCCTGTTCCGAAACGTCCCAGCTCATCGCTATAGGAACCTTTTAAAACCATGGTCAGTTCTGATCCGGTATGACCATGAATCGGCATACTGGTACCCGGTGCGATTCGCAGCAGTCTTAATTGCCCCTGAGTTGAAGGGATAATGAACTGCTTCATTCCCGGAGCCATAGACTTCCAGCGTAAACTGTCAAAGTTTGTTCCCAGGTAAGAACGCAGTGGCAGGGGGATTTCACTGTCGGCTTCCTGAGGCGTTATTGTTTGCTCTGTTTCTGGAGATTCCGGTTCAACGGAATCCAGCATATCGAGCATTTTGGAGCGAGCATCTTTAGAAAGCTCTGCATCTGGTTGCTGCTCCATCAGAAAACGGCCTAACTGTTCTGCTTCAGCCACAGCTTCCTGACATTGTCTGCACACTGAAACATGGCATGCCACAACCGTTGCAATAGCGTCAGGAAGGCTACCTGCCGCATAGCTCATCAGGGTGCTGGCATCTGGGTGATGATGGGGAGTCATTGTACACCTCCCGTAAATTTACGAAGTTTCTCGAAAGCCAACCGCAATCCCGACTTCACACTGCCTAAAGGAATGTCGCATTCATCAGCGATTTCTTTGTGGGTTTTTCCCTCGTAATACACTTTGTAAACCAGTTGAGCCTGTGATTGTGGTAGTGATGCGATGGCATTTTTCAATATCTTGCCGTCAGCGGGAGCAAGGCTGGGGGTAAAAGCCGGATCAGGGTAGTTATCAATGGGTGACAATAGATGAGATTTGTCCTTTCTCATCCGGTCTATCCAGAGGTTTCTGGTGATACGGAATATCCAGGTGGAAGCAGTCGCTTTATCAGGGTTAAAAGTGCCACAGTGTTTCCACACGGCCAGCATGGCTTCCTGTACCAGTTCTTCAGCCTGCTCGCTATGGGCTCCGCGACTCATAAGGTGGCTTTTCAGACGGGGAGCGAAGTGGTCATAAATTGGCAGAAACAACTGTTTATCGCGATATTTGCCAAGATCGACCAGTTTTTGCCCCAGATCTTCTGAACCTGGAGGGGCGCTGTTTCTGGATTTCATGTTTTTATAGTTAAGTGCCAAGTTCATGATAGGTAAACAGCCAACAGATACTTAATGCAGCATACGTCTGAGAAAAGCAACTGGATCATGATCTAAAATTGAAATGCAGCCGTAAAAGCACAGCAGTTACATTCTCAACGGATAACAAAAAAATGGATGGCAGAGGCTTGAATATTGCGGTGGTAGGCTCTGGTATTTCTGGGCTTTCCTGCGCCTGGCTGCTTTCGCGTCAACACAAGGTAACCCTTTATGAAAAAGACGATCGTTTTGGTGGTCACAGCCATACGGTTACAGTTCAGGGGAAGTCATCACCCGTTGCTGTTGATACCGGCTTTATTGTTTTTAATGAAAAGACGTACCCAAACCTGACTGCCTTATTTAATTATCTAAATGTTCCTGTTGCTAAAACAGATATGTCATTTGCGGTATCAATTAACAATGGCAAAACGGAGTATGCCGGTACCGATTTGAATGGATTGTTCGCTCAAAGAGGAAATCTGTTTAAGCCCACTTTTTGGAAAATGCTGGCAGATCTCTTGAAATTTTATAGCAAGAGTGGCGACTGGGAGAGACAGCTCCCCGCAAATATCTCCTTGGGTGGTTTGCTCAAAGCGCACAAGTTCAGCAAAACTTTTATTGATGATCACCTCGTGCCAATGGGCGCTGCTATCTGGTCTACCCCTGCAGAAAAAATGCTGGATTATCCAGCGCTGGCTTTCCTGCGTTTTTGCCAAAATCACGGCCTGTTGCAGTTAACTGACCGACCGCAGTGGATGACAGTTCATGGTGGAAGCAGAGAGTATGTGCAACGCATTATCCAGCAGATAAAAGACTCACCAGAAGGTGGGGCGACGTTTACCCATAGTTGTGTACGCCGGGTAAAACGTTACTTCGATCGTGTTGCTATCACAGATATGAAAGGCAGAGAACAGACATTTGATCATGTGGTCATGGCTTGCCATGCTGACACAACACTGCGACTTTTATCTGAACCCGATGAGCTGGAACAGATGCTTTTGGGTTCCTTTCAATTTCAAAGAAATCGGGCGATCTTGCACAGCGACAGCTCCTTTATGCCGAAAAATAAGCGAGCGTGGGCCAGCTGGAACTATCTTCATAACAGCAACCTTCATAACTGCAGCGTCAGCAAGGAAAGCGACACTGGTCCTTCAGTGACTTACTGGATGAATCGATTGCAGCATATTGATGATATTCCTCTGTTTGTCACATTGAACCCAGACACTTCCCCAAAGAAGATTCATGGCTCCTATCTTTATGATCATCCGGTTTTTGATGTTCGTGCACTGGAGGCGCAACAACGGTTGTGGGAACTGCAGGGTCGACAGAGAACCTGGTATTGCGGGGCGTGGTTTGGTTATGGTTTCCACGAAGATGGATTGCAGTCTGGCTTGGCTGTTGCAGAAAGCCTGGGTGGGCAACGCAGACCATGGGTTGTTGCTGGGGAGAATGATCGATTGATTATTCCGGACAATGCGAAGGCTCCTGCGTTTCCAGGAATGGAGGCGTATTAGTGAAAACGGCAGTGTATTCGGGGAGCCTGATGCACAATAGAATCAAGCCCCGCAAACACCAGTTCACTTACCGGGTAGCATCCTGGTTATTTGATTTGGAGGAGCTGGATGATTTAAGCAGCCGCCTGAAACTCTTCACCAGAAACCGTTTTAATCTGGTTTCATTTTTTGACAAAGATTATGGAGACGGAACAGAAAAACCTCTTCGTAAATATATTGAAGATCTTCTTCAGGAGCGGGGTATTCCATCTCCGAAGCATATTCGATTGCTGTGTTATCCGAGAATTCTTGGGTATGTGTTTAACCCCCTCGCAGTTTATTTTTGTTATGACAAGCAGGAGCAGATAAACGCCGTTGTTTATGAAGTTTCTAATACCTTTGGTGAGCGACACAGTTATGTGATTGAGAGTCACGTTTCTGAGAATGGTGTTGTAAGGCAACAAGCTGATAAAAAACTCCATGTTTCTCCCTTTTTTGAAACTGATGGCTGTTCTTACCAGTTTCGGGTTAAACCACCGGAGCAAAATGTCACCCTTGGTATAAGTCTTCACAATAACAGTGGGCGTTTATTTAGCGCGGTTTTTAAAGGTGAGCGACAATCGGTTTCTGATTCTCAGATTTTAAAACAGTTGGTTGCTCTGCCATTTATGACGCTGAAAGTTGTTGTTGCTATTCACTGGCAGGCACTTAAATTGTGGACAAAAGGCATCTCGTTATTCAGGCATACCTCTCGGGGGTATTTCTTCAGTCACAGTTCGGGTAGTGACGCTAGAGAAATAATAAGAGCTAAGGAGAGTAAAGTATGAATCCGGTGAGAAGTCAGGTTTCGAATTCTGGAAGCCAGGGTGAACACTCATTACTTGAAAGGTTTATTGCTGACTGGGTTTCTAAACGGTTTCTTCAGGCAGATATCTCAGCAATAGAAATTCAGTTTTCAGATAAAACTTCGTTTATTGTTGGCCGTGCTCAGTATCAGTTGCCAATTCCTCTGATCAAGGTTGTGAATCTTGGTGCTGTTGTCAGATCTGCACGCAAAGGTCTTTTAGGCTGGGCTGAATCCCACATGGCAGGTGACTGGTCGACACCAGATATTCAGGCCGTGGCACACTGGGGAGCGGTCAATGAATTCAAGCTGGAAAGTATTTTTGATAGCAGCTGGATCAGCAGAAAAATAAATAGGTATATCCATCGGCTTAACAACAATAGCAAAAGCGGAAGTAAAAAGAATATTTCTGCCCACTATGATTTGGGAAACGAGTTCTACCAACACTGGCTTGACCCTTCGATGACATATTCCAGTGCTCTTTTTCATCATGATTCAGAAACTCTGGAACAAGGGCAAAGTAACAAATATCAGGTGGTGTTGGACTGGCTTGATGTAAATGATGGCATGAGCGTGGTTGAAATTGGCTGTGGCTGGGGCGGCTTTGCCCGTAAGTTGCAGGAAAATTACAATGTTGGATATCGAGGAGTCACTCTTTCAACTGAACAGCTTGATTACGCGAAAAGTCGTACGGTAGTCAGTGATGATTTTAATTTTGAGCTTACTGATTACCGTGATCTTGATGGGCAGTGTGATCGTATTGTTTCTATCGAAATGATCGAGGCTGTGGGCGAAGAGCACTGGCCAAAATATTTTCGCAAAATTTATGAAACGCTTAAGCCTGGTGGTAAAGCTGTTCTCCAGGTTATCACTATCGATGAAAGCCGCTTTGAAAATTACCGGGAAGGCGCTGACTTTATTCAAAAGTACATCTTTCCTGGCGGTATGTTGCCTTCCCATTCGGTTATGTATGAGCAGGTGTCCCGGGCAGGATTAGAGCTGATGAACTCCCGCTCTTTTGGTGGAGACTACGGGCGAACGGTTGATGAGTGGTACAGGAATTTCAATAACAGCTGGGCTTCCATCAAAAAGTTAGGTTTTGATGATCGTTTCCGGCGGATGTGGAATTACTACTTGGCCTACTGTTCAGCAGGGTTTCGGAACAAAGGCATTGATGTACGCCTTTATCAGCTCAGGAAGCCCGTATGAACAATCGATGGCATATTCTGTTAGGTGGCTGGTGGGCACTTTTAGCGGGAGTTTGTGTTGCGGAGAAAAAGCCTATGGAAACGCAGATGCCTGATCTTGTGATTGAAGATTATTTTCTAGGGCGAACCTGGGCCTGGGGCATTTTTGAAGACCGGTTTGGCACAGTACGCAACTGTTTCAAGGTGGTTATGGATGGAACCGTTAAAGGGCGTGAACTCACATTGGATGAACGTTTCACCTACGAAGATGGCACAAGTTCTAAAAGGCTGTGGAAGATTAACTCTCTGGGCGATGGGTATTACGAAGGTACTGCTGGAGATGTTGTTGGTTTGGCCAAAGGGAGAAGTGCGGGTAACAGCTTTAAATGGAAGTATGTGCTTGATCTTCCTGTATCAGGCAGCACTTGGCGGGTAAAACTTGATGATCGCCTTTATCTACAACAGGACAACAAAATACTGAACATTGCTGAAGTCAGCAAGTGGGGAATCAACCTGGGCAGGCTTACCTTTTTCTTTAGCAAAGAGAACGGTGTTTTAGAGAATACCTGCCCGGTTGATGAGTCGCAGGCTTCCTGATTCAGGAAGCCGCCGGCTGAGGGTTTTTCTTGCGCAGATAACGATTGCCAAACTTCTCTTTCCAGCTGCCAACTAATGAGCTGTTATCCTGCTGCCAAGGGTGAAAACTGGGGCGATAGTAATCGACATAATCCCGGAACACTTGGCGAATAATGCCTCGCTTACCCAGAAGGAACTGGTAACCGGTCTTCCATGTTTGCCATTTCCACAAAACCTTGTCCTTCGCCAGGAAGTGAATAACGTGACGGGCAATCATGTAAGAAAAGTGAATGGTGGTCTGAATCATCATCAGGTTGCGGGTGATGTACCAGCCACCAATCTCGTTATAAACATCAAAGCAAACAGCTTTATGTTCAGTCTCTTCAATCGCATGCCAGTGCCACATGGCCTGCATAGCTTCAGGAGCATTGCCCAGCCAGCGGTCTGGTTCTTCCATCATGCCATTAGCCAAAATAGCGGTGAAATGTTCAACAGCGCAGGTTGTGGCCAACTGCTGCTTTTTGGTCATGGTTTTGTTGCCAAGGCGAGTCCACCAGTCCTGGTGGCGTGCCAGCATATCAATATCATAACCCTGCTCTTTTAACAGGTTATTATATTTGTCATGCTCATTGCCGTGGATGGCTTCCTGGGCGATGAAGCCTTTCACTTCTTCCTGCAGCTTCGGGTTATCAACCTGATCCATAACCGCGCGGACGGAATCAATAAAAAAACGCTCACCCTGAGGAAATAGCGTTGAAAGCCCGTTAAAAAAATGAGTGATGAATGGATCACCGCCGTGCCAGTATCGATCGAGATTATTCAGGTCAAACTGAACATGACGGGGCTTTACATCAACACCAGCAGGTCTTTCTACCTGATTCTTAACGTGACTCATTATTATATTTATTCCGTCGTTTGTGTGAGTATGATAACCAGACAGGGTGTGATAAAAATGAAGAAAGCCCCCGGATTTTATCTGGCACAATAGTCCATTAAGTGGTTTGATTCTGTAGTGGCATGTTTGACGGAGTGAGGTGTTAATAGGGCGCTATGAAAAATATAAAAAAAAATATAGCTCTGCCTATTGTTTATATCCGCCACTTGATGGCGCTGATGTCGGAACATGGGTTTGATAAAAGCATTCTCCTGAGAGGGGCTGGAATTCAACCTTCCGAGCTTGAGTTAGATGACGGCTCAATTGATTTTGAACGGTGCGACAAACTGATCACTCTTTGCCAGCAGTCTGGAATTGATGGTCTGGGCTGGAAGCTTGGCATGCGTTTGAACCTCCCCAGCCATGGCATTCTTGCTACCGCCGCAATGGCCAGCCGTTATATTGGTGAAATGATCAGTATGTCGGTCCGGTATCTGGGCACACGCTTTCCATTAATGGTTATGTCACTGGAGGTGGATGGCGACACTGCCATTCTCCAGTTTGATGAAGCGCTGGACCTTGGGGATAACCGCCGCTTTTATGTGGAAGCTTTTATCGGTTCCCAGCAGGTTATGAAAATGTACACCTTTGGCCCCCAGGCCTCTGCCGGGCACACCCTGCAGCTGGCTATGGACAAGGTGGACTATTACGACGATTTTGATTTTGGTGATACCTCAGTCACCTATGGTCATGCTGCACACCAATACCGTTTTCCGGCTCACTATATCTCCACGCCTATGCCCATGGCGGACGATATTGCCCGGGAAGTTGCCGAGCGTCAGTGCCAGAAAATGTTAGCGGATATGAAGGTGGAGACTGGTCTTCTTGGCCGGGTGCTGGCCCATATTCGCAGTAAGGAAGGTGTTATTCCTTCCCTGGAACAAACCGCGGATTACCTTTCGATTTCACCCCGAACTCTGCGTCGTCAGCTGCAGGAACTGGATATCACCTATCGCACTCTGGTGAACCGTGAGCGTAAACGTCTGGCACTGCATTATCTGCGTAATACCCGTTTAACCGTTGAAGAAATTGCAGAGCGTTTGGACTATAACGATCCCAGTAACTTTGGCCGTGCCTTCCGAAAATGGACGGGACATTCCCCCGGATTTTACAGACAAACAACAGAAGAAGTGGAAGCCTGAGATTTCAGCTCTGTGGTTTCACGAATAAATAAAGATGTATAAAGAAATCATTTCACCCCGCTTTTTTGAAACCGATGCACTCGGCCATATCAACAATACTGTTGTGCCTGTATGGTTTGAGAAAGCTCGAGAGCCAATCTTTCAGCTATTTACTCCCGATATGGATGTGAATAACTGGAAGCTGATTATCGCCAGAATTACCGTCGACTTTCTTGCCGAGATTCATTACGGCACAGATAAGGATGTGGAGATTCGTACCGGGCTGGTCAAGATTGGTAACTCCTCCATGACCATCCGTCAGGAAGTGTGGCAACAAGGCAAATGCTGTGCCCGTGGGGATGCTGTGATGATCCATTATGACTATGCTTCCGCAAAGTCAGCACCTATACCCGATGCCATTCGCTCTGAGCTAGAAAAATCATTAATTGCAGAGTAAATCACTGTCAGTGCTAAATCTGGTATGATGCTTTTCTGTTAAGGATCATAATTTAGAAAAATACCACGCAGTAAACGACTGCGACCTGCTTTTGAGGTGGCCCATGCCTGTTTATCGTTCAAAAACTTCTACCCAGGGTCGTAACATGGCTGGCGCTCGCTCCCTGTGGCGCGCAACAGGTATGACCGATGAAGATTTCCAGAAGCCCATTATTGCCGTAGCTAACTCTTTTACCCAGTTTGTTCCCGGCCATGTGCACCTGAAAGATATGGGCCAGCTGGTTGCCCGTGAAATTGAAAAAGTGGGTGGTGTGGCAAAAGAGTTCAACACCATTGCTGTCGATGACGGTATCGCCATGGGCCATGATGGCATGCTCTATTCTCTGCCTAGCCGGGATATTATTGCAGACTCTGTCGAGTACATGGTGAATGCTCACTGCGCTGATGCGCTGGTCTGTATCTCCAACTGCGACAAAATCACCCCAGGAATGTTGATGGCTGCCATGCGCTTAAATATTCCGGTGATCTTTGTGTCTGGCGGGCCGATGGAAGCCGGTAAAACCAAGCTCTCTGAGAATAAGCTGGATCTGGTTGATGCGATGGTGATTGCAGCTTCTGATGCCGATCAGGAACAGGTGGATGAATACGAGCGTTCTGCCTGCCCAACCTGTGGTTCCTGCTCCGGTATGTTTACTGCCAACTCCATGAACTGTTTGACCGAGGCTCTGGGTCTCTCTCTGCCAGGCAATGGTTCCATGCTGGCAACTCATGCGGATCGTGAGCAGCTGTTCCTTGAAGCTGGTCGCCGTATTGTGGATATCACCCGTCGTTACTATGAGCAGGATGATGAATCTGTTCTGCCTCGTTCTGTAGCCAGCGTTAAGGCTTTTGAGAATGCCATGTGTCTTGATATTGCCATGGGCGGTTCAACCAATACCATTCTTCACCTGCTGGCTGCGGCTCAGGAAGGGGAAGTGCCGTTTGATATGCAGGATATTGACCGCTTGTCCCGCAAGGTTCCTCAGCTCTGCAAGGTGGCGCCCAATATCCAGAAATACCATATGGAAGATGTGCACCGGGCCGGTGGCGTATTTGGTATTTTGGCCGAGCTGAATCGAGCAGGGTTACTGCACAGTGATATTCCCACTGTTCACAGCACAACTGTAGAGGAAGGTTTGGCTAAGTGGGATATCATGACTACCACGGATGACAGCGTAAAAACCTTCTACAAAGCTGGCCCTGCCGGTATCCGCACTACTCAGGCATTCAGCCAGAGTACCCGTTGGCCAAGCCTGGATGCCGATCGTGAAAATGGCTGTATCCGTACACTCGATCATGCCTACAGCCAGGAAGGTGGCCTGGCGGTTCTGTTCGGTAATATTGCCGAGAATGGCTGTGTGGTGAAAACCTCCGGTGTTGATGAAAGCATTCTGGTGTTTGAAGGTCCGGCTCACGTTTGTGAGAGCCAGGAAGATGCTGTCAGTGATGTACTGGAAGATCGGGTGAAGGAAGGGGATGTTGTTATTATCCGCTATGAAGGCCCTCAAGGTGGCCCCGGTATGCAGGAAATGTTGTATCCCACCAGTTACCTGAAATCCAAAGGTTTAGGCAAAGCCTGTGCTCTGCTGACTGATGGCCGCTTCTCCGGTGGTACATCTGGCCTTTCCATTGGTCATGCTTCTCCCGAGGCTGCGGCTGGTGGCGCTATTGGTTTGGTGGAGAAAGGCGATTTGATCCATATTGATATTCCTAACCGAACCATCAACGTGAAAGTTTCTGACGATGAACTGGCTAAGCGTCGCGCTGCTATGGATGCCAAAGGCAAAGATGGCTGGAAACCTGTAGCTGAGCGTCCGCGTAAAGTATCAACAGCCCTCAAGGCTTACGCCAAGATGGCAACCAGTGCTGATCGTGGTGCGGTTCGGGATCTGAGCCTTTTTGATTAACACCTGATTGTCCTTTCATTTATTTAACGCCCGATTTTTTCGGGCGTTTTTATTATCAGTTAATTATCTGGGTCTACTCTGAAATGGAATATTGAATTATCCAGCAGGGAGAAGGCATGAAAGGCATTATTCGGAATGTTTCACTGGCGGCCAGTCTTATTTTTTCAACGGCTTGTTCTTCTGAGGAAGAGAAAACTCCAGCAGCAGAGAGGAATGTTGTTCCTCCCATTGCTCGTATGGCAATTGATTATGCCGTGCCAGCCACAGCTTATAGCCACAGTCCTATGGGTATGATTGATGCCGGTAGCAAGGCATTAGCCAAAAAACTGTACATGGAGTACTCCCATAAAGTCCTTACTGAGCAATTTGAAGGAAGTAATCCGGATCAATTGCTTTGGACGAATTACTTAAAAGCGGTATATAACCCACTCAAAGGATTCCTCTTTGCTGAGATAGATGCTCTGGCAGGAATGTCTGAATCAAAAATATCAGATCCTCAAAAGATAAAAGAAAGGCTGGAGAAAAAATTAAAAGAGTGGTCGATTAAGGCGTTCTATTACTATTTCAACCCTGCTGAAAGTAGTACGGCATCCTTTGAAGAAAAGAAGGCTAATGTAACCCGGCAGTGTCGAGAGGCCTTGGCTGAGCTCGCCGGGAATCAGGAAGGCAGTCAGCTTTCTGATTATTATTATAAGTGCTACCAACCAACCTCTGACCTCCCTGGTTCAACTCTGACTGATAGTATTCCTTCAGAAGCTCTGGCGACTTTGTTGCTATCCCAGGCGCGGTTGCCGGTCAATCCAGATGGCATCCCTCCACGTCTTGCTCAATCTGTTGTTTGGTATGCCGTGTTATCAGACAAGGTATTGAGCCACTTTGAGGCGGCAGTTGAGGATAAAAGCGGCTTTAAAAAGGAAATGATGAAGTTATTCAGAAAGGGTTACTCACCAGAAACATTGGCGAAAATCTTCCGTCAGAATTTTGTGAACTTTGATCTGGCCTACAGAAAAATCTGGTATTACTACGAAAAGCACAAAGCGAATGAGTGGTACAACGCAAGGCGGGTAAGAACCTTCTAAGAAGTGTTTATGCCTGGAGCAAGCGCTCCAGGCATATTGTCTTAAGACCTTCTGTTAATCGCAGCAATCAACCCTTCGCCCCTGCCAATCAGATAAAAAGCAGAAATCAGGTAAACAGCTAACTTGCTGAGTATTCCGGCAGAGTGAGCAACCGGGCCATGGCTAAGTAGTGCCTGCCAGTTACCGCTCTCCATCAACATATCCCATGAAAGCAAGATATTGATAATTTCAGGCATTGCCATAAACAGTGAAGGCAGCATCTGCAGGCTGAGAGCCAGCATCCAGAATCCTGTAGCCCGTACCAAAATCCATACAACGTCCTGTCTGTTCATAGTGCCTCCAATATCTATGTATTCCATTCGTATGCCTTTATTGACAGGAAGAACGTCACAGAAGTTCGCTGGAACAGGCCATGCTACGGCTAAGGTCTGAGTCATAAAGGAATGTTCTCAACAGATACCGGAATCAGGCCGATAACAAGAGGATTAGCGCGCCTAGAAAGGAAGCATGGCTGTGGTTGCAGAAAAGACTCTTCGCTGGATTTTGCTCCTGCTACTTTGGTCTGTAGCTACGGTTCAGGCTTCTGTCCCTGACGGTGAGTTCTGTATTAACAACCGTGCGCACACCAGTGCTACAGCTGTGGCAAGCAATCTCAGTATTGGTATTCAGGTTCGTTACAGGGGGCGGATTGTTTTTCCAGAGGATGGAGAGGTATTCCATCTGAAGTGGGGGAAGAAGTTCTGCCGGGACGTCTCCGGTGATGAACGGGTCGAGATTCTGGATAAGAAAGCTTTTGGATCATGGAAGCAGAAAGCCAGTATCGAAACCCGCCTGCTGAAAAATATGGAGTTACGCATAGGCAGGGCAGGCAGAATCGATCAGGTTTATGGGCTGAATTATGTTTACAACCCAAAGTTAGCGGAAGATTTGCCATCCCCTGCCCGCTGGATGACTGAGTTGTACTCCAACAGCGATATCTCTTTAAACCAGATCTGTATGCCGGGCACCCACAATACTGGCAGTTACAAAATCAACGCCCTTTCCCGTGAAGATCCGTTTATGGACAAGCCCGTGCGGGATATTCTCAACAAACTGAAGTTTCCACTGCTGGGTATTCCCGTAAGACAGGTCGTAGAGCTCTGGGCGAAAACCCAGGACTTAAGCGTTTATGAGCAACTGAAAAAAGGTGTTCGCTATCTAGATATTCGGGCAAGAAAGATTAAGGGGCAGCTGGTAACAGTGCACCAGCTTGAAGGCGCAAGTATGGCGAAAGTTGTGGAAGACCTGCGTCGCTTTCTTGATGAAAATCCAGGGGAAGTGGTCATTTTTCATGTTGGTGAAACCCATGGCATGAGCCGTGAGGAGCGGCGGGAAATTTATCAGCTTTTAGAGTCGCAACTTGGAGAAAGGATTTCCGACCCGAAGATAATGACACCGAGAGCTTCGCTTAAGGAGTTCCAGAATGCAGGGAAGCAGGTCATTGTGGTCGCTAAAGACAGCGGTGATCATCCAATGATCTGGTACTGGTATCGAAATCTTTCCAACACCTGGTACGACAAAAACCGTCCCGATGAAATTCTGGAAAGGCTTGCCGCCAATATTCCCTACCGGCGTAACGATCAGTTCTATGTTTCCCAGATGATTCTGACACCAAGGGATGATGATATTGAGAAAATGGCAGTGCCCGGTCTTCCCGGTTCGCTGGATCAATTAATTGATACGGTTCGCAAACCCTCAGGAATGATGAAATACCTGATGAATGCCGCTGAAAAAAATAACAAACGGGTGAATATTGTTCTTCAGGATTTTATTGAAGACAGCGATATTTTCCGTGCCTGCATGGCAGAAAACAGGATGCAGTTGGAAGATGAGTTGAACTGAGAAACTGTCAGGGCAAAACAATCCTGATCGCTATCAAAAGCAACACAATGCCGGTCAGTTTATTAATTAATCCTGCTTTTTTCTGAATCGCCGGCATTAATCGAGGGTGACTGAAGGCAAGGGCAACCAGTGAATACCAGATGCCATCCACCGCTGTGGCGGTTAACACCATAATTCCCTGTTGCACCCATTCCGCTCCCGGTTTTACAAACTGACTGAACAGAGCCAGGAAGAAAACAGCAATCTTTGGGTTCAGAAAAGAAATCAGAAATCCCTGTCTGGCCGCTCCGGCGATGGTCAGTTCGGTCGTACTACTGACTTCTCCACCATGAGTAATGTCTGCTGAAGCTTTGAGCGCATTGATGGCCAACCATGTCAGATAAAGCGCTCCACCCCAGGTGATAAAGCGGAAAACAAGCGGTGTTTCAGTAATAAGAACGGAGATACCCGTTGTCACAACCAGCGCATAAAAGGCAATACCCATACTGTGACTGACCCCCGTGGCAACACCATGAATGCGGGAACCATTCATGGTGTTTCGCAAAACAACCGCAAGGCTTGGGCCGGGAGAAATGGCTCCTAGCAGGCAAACTGTGAAAATCGGGAACCATTCCGTCAGGGACATACGGCTTTTGATTATCCTGTTTACTGGTTGGTTTTATTAGTTGAGCGAAGTGAGGGTTGGCATGCCGGCCATACGCATGGTCAGGCCCAGTAGCTCATCATTGGTATTGTAGTTGGATTCAACCCCTTTCAGGGTGCGGTCAATCAAGGCAGCGCGATTTATCATATCGCGAATAGCTTTTTCTCCATGGCGACGAATAAAGCCCATATAGTTGTTTTTCTTTTTCTTCAGAAGAAAAGGAACCTGTTTATGGGGGCGAGCCACCTGTTCAATCACTGCATCCAGTCCCATTCCCTGTCGCAAACCGCTGGCTATATGATTTGTCAGCCTCAGTTCACGGGATAACGACCAGAGCATAATTGTTGGCTCGGTACCTTCAGCCAGCAGACCGTTAAATATTCTCAGGCTGTGACGAACATCGCCGGCCAGAACGGCATCGGCCAAGCCAAAAACATCGTAGCGGGCATTGTCGGCAACAACATTGCGAACGGTATCAACAGTAATAACCTGATCGCTGAGTAGTTTGAGTTTCTCAATTTCCTGAGCGGCTGCCAGAAGGTTGCCCTCAAGAAGGTCTGCAAGAAGAGTGACGGCTTCTGGTTCAGCATTGAGTCCGGCACGTTTCAGGCGCTGACTGATCCAACCCGGTAGCTGATGGGGTTCAACAGGCCAGATCTGAGTGTAAACGCTTTGCTGCTCAAGAGCGGTGAACCACTTTACCTTTTCCTGCTTTTTGGTAATGCGGGTCGTGATCAACAACAGCATGGTATCGGGAGGAATGTGCTCGGCGTATTCCTGCAAAACCTTTTTCCCGTCACCTATCTTGTCGAAAGCTACCCGCAGTTCAATCAGCTGTTTGGTGGCAAACAGAGAGAGACTATTGGCCTCTGCCATAATCTCCTGCCAGGCAAAACCAGGATCAACATGGTGCACAATGCGATCGGTGTAACCGTTATCACGGGCAGCTTTGCGAATAGTGTCGCAGGCTTCTTCAATCTGCAGGGGTTCGTCGCCTGAGACAATATAGACAGGAGCCAGATTCTTGCGAAGCTGGCCCTGTAGCTGGTCGATGCGCACTTTCATGAAGCGGCTACTGACCCAGTAAACCGGAAGGGCGGGTTTGCGCAGCGGCTCTTTCTGCTGCTTCCTGTGCTTCGATGGCCTCTTCAGTCAGTGTGTCCAGCTCAGCATTAGTCAGAGATGCAATACGGCGGGTCAGGCTGAAGGCCAGGTTCCGTTGAATCTCACTCCAGACCAGCTCCAGCTCCGATTGTGAAGCATTGTATTCGCCGTCACGACGCTGATAAGTACCGTACTGGCTGAGTTCGCCTTTAGGAATCAGCACCAGACCGTTCTTATCAACCAGCTGCCAGTTCAAAGTACCAATCACGTCATAGTCGGTAACAATGCCACCACCAGAAGTTGTGGCCATGGCTTCTTCTCTGTCCAGGCTAACAACTTTTACGGTATAGGGAGCATCCTCAGAAATGGTAATACCAGTCTGTTCAAGGGTGCGGGTCAGGGTGCGCTGGAAGCTGCGGTCAGATACTTCCAGAGAAAGGTTCTGAATTTCGGAGGCAATATCGATAGTGCCGCGCAGCTGAAAGCCACAGGCGGTTACCATCAGAGCCATTACCATTACCAGAACGGGAGAGAAAATCCTTTGAATTCGGTTCATATTGCTGATTCGCTGTTAGCCAGAATATTCCTGAATCAGCAATTATAACCATGGTCTGCCATGAAAACGATGATCGTGAGAAGAGATATTTCTCTTCATCGCTTACATAAAGACGCTCTTTTTTGCCATTTTTTATATTCAAGCATTTATGCAGCCTATCAGGCGGAAGGAAATCTGCGTGTCAGGAATGGATGCTGGAGAGCTTTTCTCGGAGTAATTCGGGTTGCGGGATTAGGATCAAGCATTCTTGATATCAAATCAACAGCCTGATCAGAATAGGCCTTGGGCTCCCTTACAAGCGCTTTTTTTATTGCAGACACCATATAGACTCTGGCTTCAGGCGTTCTTGTCCATCTCTGGTAAAAAGTGTAAAACGAGGCGTGATCTGTAAAACCCCTTGGTGCCTGGAATTTCTCCCCTGTGATCAATTCAAAAAACACACAGCCAGCAGAAAACATATCCGCTTCAATGCCGTAGGTCTGTAAGCCGCCAGACATAATTGAATCAATCACCTCAGGAGCCATATAAACGGGCGTACCTTTCACCTCGTTGGTTTTGTTGGAAACAAGTGCTTTGGCAAAACCAAAATCAGCGATTTTAATGGCTTCAGCCTGTTTGTTTTTCTCATCTTTCTCAGGGCCTAACAAATTCGGGTTGACCAAAATATTGTCAGGCTTGATATCCCGGTGAATAACTTTTTGCCTTTTCAGGTAAGCGAGGCCACCCAGTGTTTGGCTGAAGGTGGTTTGCAAGGCTTGATGGGGGATTTGGCCTCCATAAACACGAAAGATATTTCGTTCGTTAATAGTTGTGTCTTTAGAAGGTTTAATGCCATAAACCTTTCCCCTTTTTAGGGCTCCCTCTGGCGCAGTATTTTTTACGCCGTGAATCATATGGGTTAGAGGTACTCCAGCATTCTCCATATGCATGGTGCTGGCGGATGTTTCTCCGGATGTTTCTACTATTTTGGCGATATTTGGGTGTTCTAGTTGTCGCTGGAGCCTTTTTTCTTCAACAAACTTCAGTCTCTCATCATAGGACACGGATCTTGTCAGAGTTTTTTGCACATGCATCTTGCCTGCATGCCCCTCGAAGACGGAATCAACCTTTCCATATTGTCCTTTTCCAAGGGTTCTGAAAGTTGTTAACACTG
The DNA here is from genome assembly GCF_058148445.1 of Parendozoicomonas sp. 2304DJ65-17. Lineage (NCBI taxonomy): Bacteria > Pseudomonadati > Pseudomonadota > Gammaproteobacteria > Oceanospirillales > Endozoicomonadaceae > Parendozoicomonas > Parendozoicomonas sp. 2304DJ65-17. The sequence continues at coordinate 603,343 of NZ_JBYVJV010000001.1, read as the reverse complement.
AGGATTTTGGATTAAAAACAGCTTTTATTCGCTTCCAACGCGCTTTCCACTTGTGACCTGCGGATGCGAGTTTTATTGCTTCATATTTCTGGTCAGAAACTGGCTGCGTTATATGCTTGATTGTTCTCTTATCGAAAGTTTTTTTTGAAAGAGTTGTGGAAAAATCGTCTGGTACAGAAAGGCCAAGCTTCTTTCTTATGGCATTAACGGCAGAGGTAATACGCCTATTCCAAACACTGGGCTGTTTGCCTGTTTCAGTGGGCTCTTGAGTAGGTGTAGGAGCCTGTGAGCTTCTCCCCGGTGGAATTCTGTTGTCGGCCACTGTGAAAAGGCATCCTTGTCAATCTTTTTCTAACTATAGGCAGTGTTGAAAATATTTATCTGTACTAGAACTTTTTCGACAGCCCATGGTCGAAAGCCGCCAAACAGTAACAGCTTGTGAGTGCGCGTTATGAAGAGGCTGATTCTTTTAATGGTCGCTGCTTTGTGTATAAGCAGTTTTTCTGTATGCGCTACAGGACAGCCTGAGGAAAACAGTGATACCCAGCAGGCGAGCTTGCCTAATGGAACCCCGATTCGGGCTGTTTTTTCTCAAACTGGATCGACGTTCCATATCGGTGATCAGGTTTTTTATTTTGATGAGCTGGACCGCAGCCGTGCTCAGTGGATATATGACAGTTTTGTCTGGGGGGGAATTGTTTATCCGGTGATTGGAACTATCGGGTTTTACTCTTTCTATACCGCTATTGCCCATCAAGTTTGGGGAGCAAAGTTTTTGCTGAACTTGGTTGCTTTTGGTGGCTATGGTTTAAACGCGATGTACTCTATCAGTAATATCTATCATATCTTGCAGGCAGGTGCCTGGTATGCACTTCCTTCTACATTAACCAAATTTGGCATCCCATCTATTTATCAGCTGGTTACCGAAAAACCTCTGACGGAAGCTCATATTTATTCTCTGGCTGCGGGGCTGAAGGGTTTGCATTCGCTGGGTGGTCACATGAAGCAGATGAAGAGTCGCACGAATACTCAATATATTCATGTGCCTTTGACCGGAGATATTGCGAATCACTTTGTCGTTAAGGCGATCTTTCAGGACCGGGCCGATCTGCCTGCTCTTTATGAAGTGAATGTTATTTCAGCCAGTCTGCCAGAGAGCAATAAAAGCAGTAGCTATCACCAGTTGGCGCGAGTTCTGGGCAAACAAAGAATAGAACGTATTTTTCTGCTCCCTGATAAGAGCGGGGGAGGAGCACTGACAATATTTTTCTATGATCTTGAGCAAGAAAGAATGGCTCGAATAAACCTTGCTGCGGAAGGTGCCAGTCAAAGGGTAATTCCCTGGATGTTGCATGCTATGCATTTGAAGGTAAAGCGAACAAGTTTTCCATCTGTTCGCAGCGCCTTGCACCCTTCAGTCATTCAAGCCGTAGCAGACAGTTGCGCGGCTTATTTTAATCAGCAGCAATGTTTACATGAAGCCGAGGACGGAGAGTGCTCTTATCTGGAAAAAGATTCTGGAGCCCGCAATGTTTTTTCTGTTCCAGACAACTTTGGTCAGGTTGCTTATATCGAGCATGAAACTGATAAATCTATGTTTAAGTTTGGCTCCGATGATGAGCAGGATCCTGTAGGTATTGATTGGCAGGATGGAATGTTCTGGCCTGGGATGACAGTTGTGGCGAACAGTACTGATATATCTGTTCAGCAATGGCTAATCCCTGAGTGGGGGAGTCGTTTCCTTACTGCGGAACTGGCCTATAGGGGACGGAATATTGCGGCTACTGCGGTGGATAAAGCTGGTGACTGGATAACCCGGGCTGTCGGGGTTGAGGGGTATCAGCGTGAACTTGCGAATCGGGAGCGCCTTGCGAGAGAGGAAGAGCGCAGAATAGAAGCTGGGGAGGAAGAACACCCGATTCTTAATTTTCTGGGAAGACACTGGATTGGTGGCTCTGCTGTTAGCAAAGTTACGCTGGAGGATGCAGATAAGGGAATACTTACTCCTTATACTCAACAGTCTGAAGATGATGTATGCCCAATCTGCACATTTGGGGAGGTTGGTGCAGAGGGGGAAGCGAAGCCGCTGTCTGGTTGGCCTTCAGGTGGTAGTTCTTCACCTAAGCCCTTCCATATAAGCTGCATTGAAGATCAGGGGGTGTTCGAAGCTAACAAGCGCTTGGGCGATGTTTGGGCTGCCAAGTGGCGGACCGGGCGGCCCACAGTAAAGGTGGAATCACCGTTAAGGCACTCTCAAATCAAGATGTCTGTAAAAGTGACTGAATGGAAGAGACCTCGTGTTGGAGGACGAACTCCTTAAGCAGGAAAAACACGGCGCGCCATCTAGACTTCCTGCTTTCCGTATTTTGGAAGGCTGTGGATAAAGATGAAGTGCCGTGTTTTTTTATCAGGCTGTTTTTATGTTCTGGTTGTTATCTGTTCTCTTGTCGCTTGGGGCGTGTCTGCAGATAACTCTTTTCCTCAAGGTGTTCGCTCGGGAGATCCCTCTTCGGATGGTGTTGTTCTGTGGACAAGGTTGGACCCGACACTTCACCCCGGCACTCATTCCATCACACTTGAAGTCGCTCGCGATCCAGAGTTCGGGCGAACTATCATTCAGGAAACCCATACAGTTTCTTCCCTCACTGACCACACGCTGCATGTGAATCTGGAGGGGCGGCTTTCTCCGGACACGGTTTACTTCTACCGTTTTCGCCATGAAAGTGATGTCAGCATAACCGGAAGAACAAAAACCCTTCCTGGGAAAGATCAGGAACGTTCTTTCCGTATGGCTGTTCTGACCTGTCAGGATTTCTCAACCGGTTACTTTAATGCTCACCAGATAATGGCGGCTATGGCGAAGCGTGGTGAGCTTGATCTGGCCTTTTTTGATGGAGACTTCACCTACGAATATGCATCTTATGATTCGGACTCTGCTGAAATCTTAAGACCTCTTACATTACCCAGTCGCAGTCGTTCAGCAATGAATGCCGCCGATTTTGGTTTCCTGTATCAGAACTATCTGTCTGATCCGCAGCTACAGGAATCTCTTTCTTCCATGCCTTTTATTCTTGTTCCGGATGATCACGAAGTGGCTGATAACCATTATTGGGACAGGGTACATAACAAGGCCGGAATTCCCGGAAAGCGTTATCGCCACCTAACAGCAGCTGAGAAAAACCAGCTGATGTTGGATTCACGCACTGCATGGGTGAATTACAATCCATCCAAAGCCAGAGTTAATCGCAATACTGAAGATCCCAGAGAACTGGTGAAGTTCTTCCGTTCATTCAGGTTGGGAAAAATGGCCGATTTTTTTGTGACCGATTCTCGCAGTTTCCGGGATGGAGAGCAGATTCCTGAAGATACGCCAGACAAAACCATGCTGGGAGTGGAGCAGAGAGATTGGTTGCTGGGGCAGATCAAAAGCAGTGATGCCCACTGGCGGCTTTGGGGTAACCAGACCATGTTTTCCCGGTTCGTCGCTTATGGTTCCCATCTGGACATTATTCCTGATGAGTTAATTAATACTGACCAGTGGAATGGTTATGTGCATGAACGGGGAATGATTAAAGACAGCATAGAATCTATGGGAATAAAGAATCTGGTTGTTCTGACCGGGGATATGCACACCTCATTGGTCTCTTATATCAAACCCTTTGAAGAGCCAGATTCCCCTGAAAATCTGGGCATCGAGCTGATGACTCCATCCATCACCTCTCCCAATATGAAAGATGAAGCCGGAATGTTTGGCGGGTTCAGTCTACTGATGGATATTATCCGGATGTATCTGAAGGATCAGAACCACCATCTGGTTCACTTCAACAGTGAGAAGCATGGCTTTGCTGTGCTGACTATCAATAAAGACAACCTGGTTTGGGATGTTTACACGGTGCCGGTTAAGGAGCGTCTAAAAGAGCCTGAGGCAACTCACATGTTGCAGGTGCTCTATAAAGATGGCGTTTTAAAAGTTGTGCATGATGATGGATAAGTCTGCCGATCAGTAGAAAATGTTCTACTTTGCACTATTGTTCTGGTTTTGTTCGACCTTGATTGGTACGATGGTAACAGATTGGTTGGAGCTGAACGTGGCCCCAACCGTTGCATGTTGCTGTTCAGTAAGAAATGCGTGAAGCAAAACAAATAGGTTCCGTGCAAGTGATTGATGTTATTGACCCGGTAACAGACAAAACGCTCTACAGCATTGAGAATGCCAGCGACGCTGAAATTGCAGAGGCTTTTGCCAAAGCACGGCTAGCAGGTGAGGAACTGCGCCTGTCGACTGTTGAAGAGCGAACCCGTGAAATACACCGGGTTATTAACTATCTGCAGAACAATGAAGAACGTTTGCTTGACCGGATAGTGGAAGAGTCCGGTCGTAGCCGTGGCGATGCCATGTTGTCTGATATGGTTCAGATGATCGAGGATTGCCATTGGCTGGTAGAAAACTCAGCACGTATTCTGGCTGATGAGAAAGTTCCAACACCCATAACTCTGCTGGGAAAAAAATCTCGCATCTATCACGAAGCCCGTGGTGTAGTGCTGGTTATTTCGCCATGGAACCTGCCTCTTGCCATTGCCGGCACTGCAGCCCTGTTTGCTTTCGCCGCTGGCAATGCCGTTATTATTAAACCTTCTGAACAGACTCCTATGAAGGATATCTTCGAGGAGATTTGTAACCTTTCCCCTCTGTTATCCAAGGCAATTACAGTTGTTCACGGTGCCGGTGAAACCGCACAAAAACTGATTGCCCATCGTCCCGACCTGATTGCTTTTACTGGCAGTGTTCGTACTGGCAAGAAGATACTGCAGCAAGCTGCTCCTATGGTGATTCCTGTGGTTGCGGAGCTTGGCGCCAAGGATGCCATGATTGTTTGCGATGACGCCGATATTGACCGAGCGGTTGGAGCTGCAACCTGGGGCAATATGCATAACAGTGGTCAGAGTTGTACGGCTATTGAGCGGCTTTATGTTCAGGACGGTATTTATGATGTTTTTGTGGAGTGCCTGAAAGCGGCATTCAGCAAAATTACCCTGGGTACCGGAGCCGATTCTGATATGGGCGGAATTACCACGCCTTTTCAGATGGAAATTATTGATGGGCAGGTTCGGGATGCCCGGGAAAAAGGCGCTGAAATTCTTTGTGGTGGCGAACCGGCCGGTCATGGCATGTATAAGCCAACGATTGTTCTCGGTGTAACTAAAGATATGCGTCTTGCATCAGAAGAAACCTTTGGCCCTGTGGTTCCCGTTTATAAGTTCAGCTCAGTTGATGATGCTATCCGCAGGCATAACCAGTGTGATTTTGGTTTAAGTACCAGCGTTTGGACAACTGACAGTGCAAAGGCCGATCGCATTGCGCGGGCTGTAGTAACTGGCTGTGTGAACATCAACAATGTGATGCTCACCGAAGGCAATGTGAACCTTCCCTTTGGCGGTGTGAAGTATTCTGGTTACGGACGCATGAAAGGCGCGGAAGGTTTGCTGGGAATGACGCGCTCCAAAGCCGTGCTGATTGATAGCACCAAAGGTAAGCCGGAACCTAACTGGTATCCCTACTCACGGGAAAAACTCTCGCTTATGAGTCGCTTAATGAAAGCTGTGACCAGCCCTTCCGGACCAGGGAAACTCTTGGCTCTGGCGCGGGTTGGTCTTGCCCTTGAGCGGTTAATGAAGAAAGACTCGAAATAAAGTTATAAATAATTAGATAAAAAGAAAAAACAGGATGTATATGAAGCTGTTACTGCTGTTGGCTCTGCTTGCTGCATTTTTTTACTGGCGCAGAGACCGTGGTCGCCCCCATACGCTTTATTTTCAAAAGCTACAGAAACTTTTAAAGGATCACGGTGTGAGTCATCCACGCATGGTGATTGATTTGGATCGCATGGATGCCAATATCGCTGAAGTTAAAAAGGTGGTTGGCGACACTTCAAAATTAAGAGTTCCCGCTAAATCTTTGCCGTCTTTTGAGCTTCTTGAGTATCTGCAAAAAGAGCTTGGCACTAACCGATTAATGGTTTTTCATCAGCCATTTTTAAGCCAGCTGCTGGATCGGTTTCCTGGTGCAGACTATCTGGTTGGTAAACCTTTTCCTGTGGCTGCGGCTCGTAAAGTTTTTGAGAAATCATCAGAAGAAAGGTCCCAAAGAGCCAGCGTTCAGGTTCAGTGGCTGGTAGACAGCTATGCACGTCTGGAGCAGTACCTTGAGCTTGCCATTGAGCAGCAGAGGAACCTGAGAATAGCTGTAGAGATTGACATTGGTTTGCACCGTGGCGGTGTTGCCGATGCTAATAGTTTCAAAAAGTTGCTTCAGCTTATTACGGAGAATAAAGAGTATTTGTCGTTTTCTGGCCTTATGGGTTATGAGCCCCATGTCAGCAAACTCTCAGGGTTGCTGGCCTCAAAAAGGATGGCAGCGAGGAATCAGGTATTAAACAGCTATCAGCAGTTTGTTGATGCCATCAAAAATGATTTTCCAGAGCTGTATGCCGATGACCTGTGCTTCAACTCTGGTGGCAGTACAACTTATGCCTTGTATCCGGAAAGTGACCGTGGGGCAATCAATGATCTGGCTATAGGCTCCGCGTTTGTAAAGCCTACGGGCTTTGATTTGGAAACCTTAACAACCCATCATCCAGCGGCATTTATTGCGGCGCCAGTGTTGAAAACATTGGATAACCTTCAATTGCCAATGATGGAGAAGCTTTCTGGGTTGTGGAAACTGATCTCGCCAAATATGGGTAAAGTGTTTTTCACCTATGGTGGCTGGTGGAAGGCTGAACCTGTATCCCCACAGGGGCTTTGCAATAACGCGCTTTATGGAAGAAGCACGAACCAGGAGTTGTTAACCGGCTCTGAGTCCGTGGAACTCAAAACCGATGATCTGGTTTTCCTGCGACCAACCCAGAGTGAATTTGTATTCCTGCAGTTTGGTCGCTTGTTGATCGTGCGCAAAGATCAGGTTGTTGATGAGTGGCCAGTGTTTAATCAGGATTACTGATTTGTTTTGGTGACCATTACAAACTCCATGTCTCCAACGGGTTCACAGGTGATATTCACCTTTCCCAGTTCTTTCATATTGGAGGCATGGGTGCCACCGCAGGGGATAACGACATCTCCGTCTTCTCCAAGGTTGCAGTGCCAATAGCGGCGATCAGTTAATGATGATCCGTCGCATTTAACCTCAATATTTGCTTCCAGTTGCAACCAGTTGTTCACCAGATTTTCAGCCTGCTTTAACAGTTCTGAGGCATGTTCCATTAACTCAGCACTTTGCAGGCCTCTCTTGCGAATAGTTTTACCCAGCCGGTAATGATCCCGTGAACCACCGGGCTGAATATTGGAGCTGACAATTGCCATTTGATCAAAGTCCGGGCTGTTCAGTGCATCTCTTCTGCCCGGATCTTTTCGCCATAGTGGAATCAATGTTTTGTTCAGCGCCATAGCGCTGAAATGGCAGGCAGTGTGACCAACGCTGAGCAGGTGTTGATACTTTTCATCAATGCACAGAGTGACTTCTGATTCTTGCTGGAGAGATTCGGTATCTGGTGTCTTTTCCAGAATATGAACAACAACAAAATCCCAGCCATCGTCACCTTTACGAACGGGAATATCTTTGTCGATAAAAAGCTGGTTGCTGTTCTGGTTGATGGCACCGGTCAGGCAATCGATAACGGGAAAGGTTTGACTGTTAAATATCAGGTGCCCCTTATCCGCAGGCTGGTCTGGCCAAGCATAATCCAGAGGGTGAAAGGGCGTTTCTTTTACAATCACGGCAAGTATATCGCCACCGACTGGTTCAAGACGGGATATCAACGTTGAGCACTGAACCTGTCGTTGGGGAAAAGAAACCTGATAGGACATCACGCACCTGTTTAATCTGAAAACTTCAGCCCTAAGACTAACAGTGATAATGTCCTATAGAAGGTCATGAGCCTGATTTTTACAGGGGGTAGTAATAATCAGGCTCTACGAAAGACGTTTCCTGATCTTCGCCTGTATCTTCATGGATTAGAGGGTTTTCTCTTCCGGAATTTAACATGGCTTTCAAGGATGAGGCCTGCCATTGCTGAGAAGTACAGAGCCTTTCATTCTCTGCAGCATCCTGTGGGTTACCACACAGATTTTGGTAGCGGGTAAGAAGAGTTTGCACTTCATCATGTCTATCAAACTTATGCAGTGTGCTGGCACAGGTTGCTGGTAGTCTCTGACATAGGCCAGAGTCTGCAAGGCCGCTTACCAGCTGGGGATCTATTTTATTTTTATGGCGGGCAAGGCCATAAAGCGCGGGTTCCAGATAGTCATCGGGAAGAGTCGTTTTTCCTGCAATGGCCTCTCTAACCAGTGTGGTCATTGAAGGAGGCAGGCTTTTCGCTTCAGTAGCGACAGTCCAAAGCACAGACACCATCTCATCATAGGCATTGTTACCATCCTCGTTCTGGTGTTCTACTGGCTCTCCGGTGGCTTTGACATGAGCAAGTTTCTGGGCTTTGCTGACCAAAGCCTTGCTCAGGAAAGCGTCCACAGTCTGGAGGGTAAATTTATTAGGGTTGTAAAGAAGCCCGGAAATAATAGTGTTAGCCTGCCTCAGATTATCAGAGCTGGCATCCAGAGTGCCTGAGATGATCTTCTGGGCATCTTCGCTACTGCAACGACCCACTGCCCGGCTCAGAGCCAGCTGGCGAACACTTTTTTCTTCATCTGTTTCTTTCAGCTGATCCAGCAAAACCTGACAGAAATCGCTGCCCTGATCACTTACCTGTTCCAGTGAGGAGCGGTGACGGTCTATGTGAAGGATATTATCCAGAAGTTTTGAATAGGTCTGGGCTTTTTCTTCTGGTAAATCATAGCGTTGGGAAAGCCCTTCAGGGCTGTATGGCGTCCAGGCCTGGGCCGTTAATGAAAGAAAAGAAAGTATGAAAAAAGCTGAAGCGCGCATATTTCCCCCGAATTAATAACCGGATAGATCTTAAAAACTTCTGGCTATCAGGCAGCGGAAGGAAAATATAGTTCCACTCTGGCAGTGCGCCAGTGGAAATTAATTAAACAGGAGGAGAGTAGGGATGCTGGTTGATTCCCAAGGCGATCAACCAGCAGAATCAAACAGGCTTTAGAAACGGTTGCCGCGATTGCCGCCAGCTGGGCGACGAGGGCGCTCGGTTGCAATGCTTACACGAATATCACGGCCGCTAACGCTGTTGCCGTCCAGAGCCAGAGCTTCCTGAGCTGCGGATTCCTCAACAAATGTCACGAAGGCGAAACCGCGGGAGCGGCCGGTTTCACGATCAAGAATGATTTTGACTTCTTCCAGTTCACCATGCTGACCGAAAAGTTCAGACAGTTCATCTTCAGTAGCACGGAAAGAGAGGTTGCCGATGAACAGTTTGTTCTGAGCCATTATCAAATGCTCCGATGGTAATTCTATTTAATAATTTGATGGCTGGACTTTCGTTCAGTTCACACCATCAGAGCAAAAGTCTGTCTGGTATAACGGTCAAAAAGATCCTGTGCCGCAAAATAAAACAGAAAAAACAGGGGAATGCAAAATAAATGGACAGGGAAAAGTTAATTTTTGTTTGCTGGGTGATACAAATCAACGAAAGCTTTGTACGCAAGGGCTGGAGCCGTTTTTTGTCAATATTTATTCAGCTTAGGAATGCCTGGTTTTCAATATTTTTTAACTTCAGGTAACAAAAAAGAACATGGGTGATGGATGTGCAAAAAGTGCAGGATTCGTGTAACCGTAATAGAAACGCAATTTCGTGCTGCCCGGCAGAGGTAATTATTTCGTAAAAAAAGATCGACTCAAGTCAATATTTTCATAACTTACGTGAAGGCAACAATCGACAGAGGTTACTTTACACGAGTATTGTTGCCGACCTGATTTTAATGCCCTCCCGAGTGCTTCTTTCTTGGTTTTGCCTCCCGAGAGCTTTTCTGTTTTTTCTTCTGGTGACAATTTTATGCAGTATCGCAAGGAAGAAGATCTTCTGGGTACCATGGAGGTACCCGCTGATGCTTACTACGGTATTCACACTCTTCGGGCCCTGATGAACTTCCAGATTAGTCGCGAACGTATTGGCGACAATCCGGAATTTGTCCGCGGTATGATCTACACCAAAAAAGCCGCAGCATTGGCTAACCGGGACCTGGGCACACTTGATCCGACAATTGCTGAATATATTGTCAAAGCTTGCAATCTGATTCTGGACACTGGCCGCTGCATGGATCAGTTCCCTGTTGATGCTTTCCAGGGTGGCGCTGGCACCTCTGTGAACATGAACACCAACGAGGTTGTTGCCAACCTTGCTCTGGAGCTGATGGGTCATAATAAGGGTGAGTACAACATCATCAACCCGAATGACCATGTCAACAAGAGCCAGTCTACCAACGATGCTTACCCTACTGGTTTCCGTGTAGCACTGTACAACGGTATTGGCACCGTGCTGATGAATCTGGAAAACCTGATTGAAGCACTGGAAACCAAATCTGAAGAATTCGCTGACATTCTGAAAATGGGGCGTACCCAATTGCAGGACGCTGTACCTATGACTCTGGGACAAGAGTTCCGCGCATGGGCCGTTACTCTGAAAGAAGAAGTGAAAAGCATTCAGCGCTGCCGTGAACTTCTGCTGGAAGTAAACCTGGGCGCAACTGCCATTGGTACCGGTCTGAACACTCCATCCGGTTACTCTGCCATGGCCGTGCGTAAGCTCTCTGAGGTGACTGGTCAGCCTTATGCCCAGGCTGCTGATCTGGTTGAAGCCACTTCTGACTGTGGTGCTTACGTGATGCTGTCCAGCGCTCTGAAGCGTATGGCGGTGAAGCTTTCCAAGATCTGTAACGACCTGCGCCTGCTGTCTTCTGGCCCACGTACTGGTTTGAATGAAATTAACCTGCCACAGCGTCAGGCTGGTTCTTCCATCATGCCTGCCAAGGTGAATCCGGTTATTCCTGAAGTGGTTAACCAGATCTGCTTCAAGGTTGTTGGTAACGATATGACCATCACCATGGCAGCTGAGTCCGGTCAGCTTCAGTTGAACGTAATGGAGCCGGTAATTGCCCAGAGTCTGTTCGAGTCCATGAACCTGCTGACCAGCGCCTGTGAAACCCTGACTGAAAAGTGTGTGACTGATATCACCGCTAACCGTGAGGTTTGTGAGCGTCAGGTACTGGATTCCATCGGTATTATCACCTTCCTGAACCCGCACATCGGTCATCATGAGGGTGATATTGTTGGCCGTATCTGTGCAGAGTCTGGCCGCAATGTACGTGATGTTGTTCTGGAGCGTGGCCTGCTGGACAACGAAGAACTGGATGAAATTTTCTCTCTGGAAAACCTGAAAAATCCCCAGTATCGGGGCAAGCGTTTTGATTTCGTTAGTCATGTGAAATCTGCGTAAGGCATTAAGAAGGGCAACTTTATAGTTGCCCTTTTTTGTGGAATTCCATGACATCAATTAACCAGCTATTGAACCTGGTGAAACATGTTTTTTAAAAAGTTTATGGCTCCATCACGCTCTGCCAGTGAAGAATCCTGTGCGGGAAATCTTTCGTTACGAGAGCAAAAAAACTTACAGCGTGAACAGGAGCGTTCGCGACAGTACTCCGACATCAGTGAGCAGGCTCGAAAAAAGGCTGAAAAGCTTTACCGTAAAGGTAAGTTCCTCTGTTCAGAAGCCGTATTCTCGGTTGTGAACGATCACCTTGGAAAACCCGCAGACCCGGCAATGGTGAAAATGGCCTCAGGCTTTCCTGTTGGTATTGGTAAATCCGGTTGTATCTGTGGTGCTGTAGCTGGTGGTGTTATGGCACTTGGTCTTGATAAAGGGCGGGAAAAACCAGGAAAGAGAATGTCAGACGACATGTTTCCTCTTTCTGAAGAGCTACATAACCGTTTTATCCTTCGCAATAAATACGTTTGCTGTCGTAAGTTGATCAAGCATGTGGAGTTTGGCTCTCGAGAACATATTCAGCAATGTATTCGGTTCACCGGAGAAGTGGCTGCGGATGTAGTTGATTTGCTGGAGTATGGTGTTGAAGGTCATACACCCGTCGCTAAAAACTGTTCTGGCTGCGACGAGTAGTAAGCTCTGGTAGCAACTGAGGGCTACGCTCGTAGTCCTCTCAAAATAATTTTAATAATCTTCTGCCTCTTTTAGGTTTGGCTCTATTTACAGAGCATAGCCCGGAAATATTTCAGGAAACCTTTTGAACACCCTTGACAGAGGTCAATAGAAAACCACAGGATGTAAGCACAAATACGTATGACAGTGTTCGTATGCTGTAGAGAGAAGAATAATGACTAAGCCGTATGTAAATCCTCAACCCGGTATCGATTTTACACCTGCTACGGACAGCATCACCATCGCCACACCAGTTAAGCGACTCGAAAGCATTATTGTGGATGCTTTAGCGTCTGGAGAGCCTGTGAATAAGTTCCTGGCAGATAAACTCCGTGAAGGTGAGTTAAGCAAAATTGAAGCGGTAGAAACTCTGATGTACGCAGTTGCTCTGGGGGAAACCTCAAGCAATGCAACTTATCACTGAGTCATGCTGTGGGGGCAGGGTGACTTGTGATACTGGCTAAGCCAGGTGTGTGTGAAAGCCCGGGCAGGTAACTGTTCGGGCTTTTTGATGCTCTATTGTTTTTTAGCTGCAGGGTTGGCTCCCAGTCTTACCGTGATAACTCCTGCACCGACAACAATCACCATACCGAAAAGGCTCAGACTGTCTGGCGTGTGATTCCAGAAGTACCATCCCATCAAACCTGCAAATACCACACCCATATAGCTGATTGGTGAAATCACGCTGGGCTTGGCATAACTGTAGGCTTGCGTATAACACCACATCATCACCCAGATTGATAACCCAATCATGATCAGCCAGAGCCATGCCTGCATCGGAACTGGTTGCCAGAAATAAAGTGCCAGCGGAATACTGCAAACCATGGACAGAAAGAAATAATAAAAAAGAATGCGCCCCTGAGGCTCCGTGCTGGACAGAGTCCGCGTTCCCAACATCGAAAGTGAAAGGGTAATACCAGACATCAGCCCAACAATATGCCAGATACTGGTGTCGTCACCGGCGGGCTGGAGAATGAAGATAACGCCAACAAAGCCAGCGATCATAGGTATCCAGCGATTTCTAGGAACAACAACTCTAAGCCAGGCCCACGCCATTAAAGGGACGAACAACGGTGCGGTATTTCTAAGCAGAGAGGCATCTACAAGTGGTATATGTTTTAAAGCAACAAAGTAAGCCACAAAGCAGAGCCAGCCACTTAATCCTCGAATTAGGTGCGTAGAAAAGCGTGTTGTTTTCAAATAATCAGGTTTTTGTTTGTAGAGCCAGGGAAGCATAATGGCCACACAAACAATGTATTGGATAAGAACAATGGTTGTTGGTGGCACCAGTTCAGCGGTGTGTTTGCCTAGAGCAGCTGTGCCTGAAGACAGAAGAGCAGTGAGTAATGCCATGATGACACCTTTGCCAATACTGTCTTCCTTGTGCATGTGCGGCCCTGCTTGGATTTATTCTTCTCAGGCGTGCACTTTACCATCTTGCGAGCTGATTTCAGTTTTCATTTCGAAAAATAAAAACTGATGTTTGAAGGTTAACGACCTTCTATCAATTTCTGTAATGTCATCATTAAGTGATCGGTGATGTCCATATATACCTTGTGGTTTGGATTGCTGGGAGTTAATTCCAGTGAAGCCATGAAATCATGCAGATTTTTAAAGTCATCTAAAAACCCGTAATAAATATCGGGAAGGTCGTGTGCAAAGGTAAAAACAAACTGGTCAACAAAAGCGTGGATCATAAGTTGATCCAGCAGATCAAGGATTAATGGATCAACCAAAAATTCTGGCGGAGGGTAGCGCAGCCTTTTGATTGCATCATAGCGTTCGGGGAGAGGAATCTTTTGCAGACAATCAATCATCTTTTTTTGCCTTCCCGCCTTCATATGATTGACTGCCTGATGAATTAAAGGATCAGGGTATTGAGCAGGAATGGTTCGGGCAGCAATAAAACTATCAATCCTCTCCCATAAACCGTTATTCAGTGATTGTGTTGAGCCGTCAGAAGGTGGTGTTGCTGCTCGCCTAACGGGTGAATTATGTCCAGAACCTGAAACATATCCCCCGTCATTCTCATCAATAGGGAGGAGCTTTTCGCTGGTTTGAGATGTAAGAGCACTGCCCCGGAAATGAGGTTTGTCTCTCTTCTGCTTTGAGGGATTTTGTTCTTCCGAATGTCTCGGTCTACCGCTGTTGGGAGCAGGTATCTTGTCCATAAGAAAAGTTTTCATTTGAAGTAATTGGGAAGTATAGAAAAGGTTGAAATCAACATCAGATTTCAGAGATAGCACGTTACAAGTGACTCGGGCGCGTAGTACCAAAAATGCATTTTGGCAAATTATTTTTAATTCATTTATGTAAATAAAATCATGGGGTTAGAACGATTTTAAGTTTTTTAAATTGTTTGGGAACTATCCAGAAAACCCTCAGTCTCACGGCCTGACATTCAACAGGGCCTTAACTATGAAATCCTCTCTTACGACACTGGTTGCCGCTTTCATTACAGCCAACTCTTTTGCAAATTTCGGCTTTGCTAACACCGGCACATTGGACGCTACAGATGCTCAGGAAAAGCCTGGGTTATCAAGCCGTGTCAGTGATCTGGAAAGCCTGAATATTCACCTGTATGACGAGTCCCGCCTTGAGGCTGAATCCCTGAATTTGCTGAAAGAGCGTGACAAACGTTCCCATGAGTATCTCTTTGCGGCTATGGAAACTCTTCATAGTGGTTTTGAAGAACTTCGTGGTTCTCTGAAAAGTCTTCAGCAGATGTCTGATGCGTCTCTTATCGGTTCTGTTTCCGTTCAGGGATTTTTTGCTGCAATACGCTCACATAATGAGCTAGTGGACTTTCTGGAAGACCGTATTGCCGGGTTGGCTCTATTGCCTACCCTTCAACAGGAAGCAAAAGCTGACCTCGCGAACAAGGTAGATTTTTCACCACTGAAAGAACATTACCTGCAACAGCTCAAAGTGGTTCAGGGAAAAGTTGATAGTTTGCATTTTCGCCTGACTCTGCCCGGTGGAATTCTCCATGAGCAGGATGGTATCGGAACAGATCAGCTGCGTGGTGTTCAGTTGCTGAGTGCTGAAGCCATCAGTCAGATGAAAAGACAGGTTCTTCATAAGAGGGCCATGTCTACCAGAGAGCGCAACACCATTGATCAGAGTATCAATGCTTTCACCCGCAAAGCGTTGGAAGGCTTTGTTGATGTGTTTGGTAAGTCTGAAAGGTACAGAACCAGTTCAGATCAGAAAGGCATGAGAGATGCGTTTGTTGCTTTGAAAGAGGCGTTCTGGGCTCGCTTTTACATTCGTGCCAGCTATGGAATAAAAATTGGCAGCATTCCTGTGAACTATCAGAAACGCATCTTCAACGCGGATTATTTGCTCAGCAGTGTTTCCATTGGCGCTATGACCGCATGGGATGAAAACCATCTTGTTCGTGCTCTGAATCACGCTACAGAAGCGGAGGCCACTCTGCATGACAAAGGTGCCTGGTGGTTGAGTGAGTCTATCAAACACTTCAGTACCACTCTGCTGGGAAGCAAACCAGAAGAAGCAGCGAAACAGCTGATTATTGGGTTGATTAAGCAGGATCTCGAGCAAGAGCTAGCACTGGGAAAAAGCGGTGGTTTAAGAAAAGTCAGAGCCAACTACCGGGATTATTTCTACACCAGCGAAGAGCAGAAGGAACTGTATAAGAAGAAAGAAAATATCGTATTTGGTGATGAAGACGATGATGATCCAGAAGCTGATGTGGGTGTTGTTGAAGCTGGAACCCTGAAAGGAGTAATTACCCAGTGCATCAGTGTTCTTGAGCAAATGGAGCTTCGTCTGGATGAAGCCAGAAAACTTCAGGACTCTCTGGTGCTCCTGACCAAAGACAGCCATACCGCAACCAAACGGAAAAAAAGAACAGCCCTTTAATTGGTGCCTTTTATGAAACTTACAGCCTGCTTGAAAGCCCTGTGTTGGCTCGTTATTGGCTTAACTTTCAGGGCATACAGTTACGACAACTTCTGTGTTGAAAAGAGCTGGCCTGCCAGCCGGCCCAGCCACTATTGTCAGGGGAAAGTTATTCCTTCCCATAAAACCCGCAACTTTCATACGGAACAGTTGCTCTGTGATAGTGGCAGCCATACCAAAACCAGAGGCCCTGTTGATTTTGATGAAGAGGAGTGGCGGGATCTGCACAATGTAGATCCTGCTGCTGCCAAAGATATGTTGCGTGCGCTGCCTGTCCCGGAGTGGGCAGGTGCCGTGCAATATAATTCTCATCTGCACTGGTCCTGGGAAGATTGTCAGTTAGTCACCAGTTATGCCTGCGGTTCCGATGAAGTGTGCACAACAACCAAAGACACTGATGGCAAAGAAACAGAGAGTTGTCACAGTGTTCCCAGAACCTGTTATATGGATGTTGTGGTTTCAGAATCGGAGCACTGCAGCAATGAAACTCTGACCTATGACGTCCAATACCAGCAAGTTGATAAAGACGACAACGGTTATCTGGATCGGCTTGCTAATGGGTTTGATTTGCTGCCCGGTGAGCAGGAGGGCGTGACGGTTGATAACGGTATTGGTTATTTCCATGGCGCAACCATGTCACCACAACTTTCGGTTAAGGAACCTCGGAACAATTATCTGATTTCGAGAATGTATGGTGGTTCTTATGAAGGCTCCAGCCTGATGTGTCGCCAGCACAGTAACTACCATATTGGTTTTACTGTGTTGCCCAAAGAACGTATTCGTTCCCGTTCTGGAAATGCATTTTCGCTGCCGAAGTCTTTTGATGGCGAAAAGATTGAACCTCTGGTTTGGCAGAGTGCAAAAGATGTTGATGGGCAACGACAGGAAAAGGGATTCCCGGCAGCGCTGAGAGTGCAGGACTATTCATCTACAACCATCAATGAATTTGCCCGGGATATGGGAGACGTATTCAAGAATGTTGTGGTGCGTATTCAATTGTTTGATAAATCAACATTTGGCTGGCCTTTGGCCAGAAACACCATTTATGTGAATGAGCGGAAAGCTGTTGCCCAAACCCTTAATGCTTTATCTGAAGACCAGAAAGTACGGCGTTCTCAATTATGGGAACTGATGTTGGCAACTGACAGTATTGATCCACGAAAAAACCTGTATCGGAATCATATCCCCTGGCTGATTTATTATCCGGCAAGGCTTTTGTTCTCTGCTGAAGACCTAAGCTATGAAAATCAACTGACACCGGGAACGGATTACCAGATAAAACTGACGGTTTACCAGAGAGGTTTATCTATTTACCACCAAGCCTGTGAGGATGATCCTGAAGCCTGGGATTGCCGCTTTTATGCGGGAGGAGGTTGGTTCAGCCCAACACGATATGAAGATGGTTATTTCTCAGATAAAAGTCTCGATATCGATTTCAAAACGCCAGAGAACGTAAACCAGAGAAGTTACTGGCCTATGTTCTGGAATACTATGAGTGGCCTGAGCAATCTTGGCGTTGTTGGTGCAGCAGGAGTGATTGCTTATGGGGCGCTGCGTATGGCTGGAGGTATGTAGTGGAGGAATAGGGTGTTAGAAAGATTCCCTCATTCCTCTCACTCTGTATTTTGGCAAGCAACATATCAACAGCCAGAGATGCGACTTTATCAAGATTTAAATGAAGAGCTGAGGAGGAAAGCATTAAATAGGAGTATGGCGCTGTCGTTTATAATCTGGTAGAAATGGCCGAACCGCTCTGACCCAAAATCTTTTATCAATGAACACGTAGATAAGAGATAGATTTCAATTTACTGAAGATAATTGAGCTCTACAGGTGAAGGGCTCAATGTTTAGCCAAAAATAAAAATATTTCTAACGGATATAGAATAACAATGAATATTAGTTCTCCGGTTCTCGCAAAAGCTGGTATCACCGGTGTATTGCTATTAATTTTGACTTACGTACTTAGCCAGTCATTTTTTTATGCTGAGCCTGGGTATATCTACCATGTTCGTACAGTCACTGGTAACGAGGCTGTAGTGACTGAAATTGGTTATAAGTTTTATCCATTTGGTCGTTACAACTCCTGGAAGCGAGCTATGACTGTTCAGGCAGCTTCCGGGTCAGGCCTGAGTGCAATTTCTGCGGAACGTGAAGCTGATAAAGCATCAGCCAGCTTGCCACCGTTGAGCATTATGTTCCTTGATCAGGTAGATGCTCACGCAGAAGCCACGGTACGCTTTTCTATTCCTTCTGATGAAGCCTCTTTCCTCAAATTAGCCCATGAGTACCGTTCACCTGAAAACCTTTTGCGTACTGCGTTGTTGCCTGCGTTTAAAGAAACTTTGCAGGCTAATGCTTCGTTGATGGCTGCAGAAGAATATTACGCTGGTGGACGAACTGAATTTAACTCTGAGTTTGAAAACCAAATGAGCAACGGCATCTTCCTTGTGAAAAGGGAAGAAGTCACTATTCAGTCGTCTAAATCTCCTGTTGGTTCCGCAAATGCTTCTTTAGGTACAGATCAGGAAGAGTACGGGGAAGATTCAAAGACTGTATTTCAGGTTAAAAAAGTCTTGGATGAAAGCGGACTCCCTCAGAGAAAGGCTCAACGCTTTACCGATTTTGGAATCACTGTTGTGTCTGCACTTGTTACAGATATGAAGCCCAATCAAAAGTTTATTGAGCGTATGCAGCTCAAACAGAAAGCATCCGCAGATCGTGCTATTGCCCGGGAGCAGAGAGTTCAGGAAGAAGAACAGCGCCTGTTAGCCATTGCTCGTGGTGAGCGTGAAGTGGCTGAACGTCAGGCTCAGGCAAAAGTTGAACAGATTCAAAAAACCACTGAAGCTGAAACTGATAAGCAGCTTGCAATTACTGGCGCAGAAAAACTAAAAGCAGAAGCTGAAATCCAGAAAGAAACTGCAGAAATTAATCTTGAAAAAGCAAAAATTGAAGCACAAACACAGCGAACTCTTGCGGATGCTGAAGCCTATCAGAAACAAGTGATTCTTCAGGCTGATAATGCTCTGGCACAAAAACTGGAAGCAGAAATCAAGATTCAGCAGCTATGGGCGGAAGCGTTTGCCAAGCGTAAAGTACCGACAAATGTTTTTGGTGGAGGTGCCGCAGGCGCGCCTGTTGGGAATGATTCAGAAACTAAAGCCTTTATGCAGATTCTCACTCTGGATGCCGCAAAGCGCCTGAACTACGAACGTAGTGTGGTTAAACAATAATAGGGCTCTGTGCTAAGTGTAAAATTGCCGGAAGGGCTCTTAGCCTTTCTGGTTTTTACTTTAAAAAATTATCTCTGCTTTTTGATGGTCAAGAGACGATCACTGCACCTCTGATGTTTCTCGGTAAACTGTAGGAGAAACCCCAGTCCAGCGCTTAAAAGCCCGACTAAAGCTGGCGGAATCAGAAAAACCCAATCCATGGGCAATATTTGTCAGCGGCTGGGAAGAGTGGCGTACTTCATCTAGGGCTCTCTTATGTCTTAGCTCGTCTAACAACTGTCGAAAGTTCAGCCCTTCAGACTGTAATTTCCTGTGTAAATTGCGAGGGCTGGTATCCAAAGCTTCAGCCAGAGCGTCCTGGGTAGCCTGACCAGAATTGAATAAAGTTGCCAGCTGCTTTCTAGCTCGGGTGAGAAAATCGTTATTAAGATTATCCAGATACTGTTGAAGTAGGTCGCTGTTCACCTGAGCAATAGCAGAATTTGCCGTTGGTAATGGTCTATCCATAATCGAAGGGTGTAAGCAGATCCGCAAATGGTCAGCATCAAAACTCACCGGGCATCCCATTGATTCTTCCCACACTTCAGGGTTTTCCGGTTGAGGGCGAGGTAGGTGGATAGAGAGGAGATCGCTGGCATTCAGGGCTAAATATTCTTTCAGAAAGCGAAGAGAGATTGCTGCCGTGGCATCAATAGCTTCGCTGCAGGGAGAAACCAATTTATCACGCAACTGAAAACGTAATTCCACACGATCAGGAAGCTCTTTCAGGTCAGCAGTCATGGCCGTGCTGATCACCGCAGAAAACTGCATGATTTTGGAGAAAGCTTCGCGAACGGTATCACAGGCCTGAAGGGCAAAGTAGAAGGCGTGTAAATGATTAATATGAAAACGTTCCGCAACCCTTAGGCCGATCGTATCATTTGCTGTTTCCCTGGCTGCTGCGTTCCATAAAACAGCCATTTTATTCATCGGAATACGCTGACCAATTTGCGATAGCAAACCAGGCTCGATATTGGCTTCTTCTAATAGAGGGGCGACTGCAATTCCCAGCTCTTCCAGTGTTCCTGCCAGCACGATTGCAACACCGTTCAAGGTCGTTGCTCCATCATCAACGGTTATAGCCTGAGCGCGATTTTCTTTTTTTTTTGTCATCTCAGATCAAACTTCCGTCCGATAGGATCAGGTCAACATTTTGGAGGAGTTATACCATCCGGCATGAAATAAATAAATTTTCGTCCTGCGAATTTAAAACGAAAAACAAAAACAATAATAAGGATGATGCCGTGAGCAGAACACATACTCTCCACCCTCTCACTCTGGCTGTCGCTTTGTCTTCAGCTTTAATCTCAGGTACAGCGCAGGCTGTCAGCTTTGAAGGTCTAAATGGCGAACTGACAGGCAGCCTGAATACCACTCTTAGCGCAGGCATCAGTGTTAGTACGGAAGACCCGGACAGTCGCCTTTATTCCTACGGTGATAGTAAGAACCTGAATATAAAACCGGGAACTGGTGTTGGTCCAAACGCCGATAATGGACGCCTGAATTTTGAAAAAGGTGATGTGATATCAAACCAGTACAAAGGTCTGACAGAGCTGACTCTGGAGTACCAGAACTACGGTTTTAAGGGCAGCGTGAAGTACTGGTATGACCACTGGCTGGAAACCAAAAACGGCCGCTATACAAAGTTCGACGACAGTGGTTTTGATGATATGGCCAGCTTCAGCGGTATTGAAATGCTGGAAGCCTATGGCTGGGCCTATTTTGATCTGGGTACGAAGCCTGTAGATATCCGCTTGGGTAAACAGGTACTCAGTTGGGGAGAGAGTACCTTTGTGCAGGGCGGGATAAATGTTATTAACCCGGTAGATGCTGCAGCGTTTAATCGCCCGGGTGTTGAAATCAAGGAAGGTCTTCTTCCTGTAGAAATGCTCTATGGCAGCATCGGCCTGACTTCAGCCGTTACGCTAGAAGGTTTCTATCAAATGAACTGGCATCCAACGGTACAGGATGGCTGTAACACATTCTTTGCCAGCACCGATTCTATTCAGCCAGGTTGTGGACCGATTTATACCAGTGCCACGCTTTCACCCGCTGAACAGTCAGCAATTACTCCATTGGGTGGCAATGTCATCATCGATCGAACCGCAGATCAGCTGCCCGGAGATAGTGGTCAGTGGGGTGCTTCCCTTAAATATTATGCGGAAGCATTAAATGGTACTGAGTTTGGTCTCTACTTCATTAATTACCACAGTCGTTTGCCTTACCTGAATGCAACCAATGCTGATCAGAGCCAGTTCCGTCCTGTAAACGTCGGGCCAACCAGTGCTATCGACTTTTATGTACCAGCCATTACTCACCCATTACTGGGCACGATTCGCCCGGCAGGCTTTGTTAACGGGGCTAAATACAATGCGGTGTATCCGGAAGATATCCGTCTTTATGGCCTGAGTTTCAACACCAGTCTGGATAGCGGCTGGTCATTATCTGGGGAAGTGTCTTACCGCCCCAATATGCCACTGCAGCTCAATATCAACGACTTTCTCGCCAATGCTGCAACTGGTGGAGGCTCTGCTGCCACCTATGGCCAGAAGGTGCAGGGTTATGTCAGAAAACCGGTGACACAAGTACAGGTTACTGCTTTGAATACTATCCCGCAGGTTTTGGGTGCTTCTGAACTGGCATTAATCGGTGAAGTTGGTTTTATGCATATCGGTTCATTGGGAGACAGAAACCGCTATGGCCGTTCTGCACTGTTTGGTCGTGGAGATACCACCGGCACCGGAGTGTGTGATGCGGATAGTAAAACCACAGACAGTTTCTGTACTGATGATGGTTACACGACATCCGACAGCTGGGGCTATCGCCTGAATGCCACTCTGACCTATAGCGGTGTATTGCCAGGCTTGACCCTGATGCCTTCCCTGTCATTCCGTCATGACGTGAATGGCTACGCCTATCAGCCAGCAGGTGCTTTCGAAGAAGGGCAAATGGCCGCAACCCTCAATCTGGGCGCTGTTTATAAAGATAACTATAAGGCCAGCTTGTCCTACACCAGTTTCTTCGGAAATAACCATTACAGCTGGGTTGATGACCGTGACTTTATCAGCGCCAGTGTGAGCGCAAGTTTCTAATTAAAACCAATAACAATAAAAAGAGACCAATCTATGATGACCAGTTTCTTTGCAAAATCCCTGGCCTTCAGTGCCTTACTGGCACTGCCAGCCCTGACAAGTGCAGCGAATCCATTAGCGGAGCAGGGGCTGACACCCATTGGCGCACAACAAGCCGGTAATGCCAGCGGAACTATTCCTCCCTGGACCGGCGGTTTAACCGCCAAGCAGGGCATGGTGCAGGCGGATGGTTCGATGAGTGATCCTTTCTCTGCAGATAAAGTGATGTTCACCATTACCTCTGAGAACCTTGAGAAGCACCGGGACAAACTCACCGTCGGGCAGCTGGCGCTGTTCGAGCGGCATCCGACAACATTCAAGATGGACGTTTATCCAACCCGGAGAAGTGCGAGCTATCCAGAGTCTGTTTATCAGGCGACAGCTGAGAGTCTGGGCAAAACCAAAATGCTGGATGGCGGTAATGGTTTGCAAGGCCTGACGAGTGGTGTTCCCTTTCCTGTTCCTGAAAATGGTATGCAGGCGATGTGGAACCACCTGCTTCGCTACAGGGGAGGCAGTGCTGAAATGCGTTTGAGTCAGATCATTGCCGAGCCTAATGGCGACTTCAGGGAAATCATCAAGCAGACTGAGCTGAACTTCTACACCAGCATTGATGAGTTAAACGTCGATGACAATCTGCTCTATCTCTATAAGTCGAAAGTGCTGGCACCCATCCGCATGGCTGGTGAGGTCACGCTCGTTCACGAAACCCTCAATCAGGTGGCTGAGCCTCGCCGGGCCTGGAAATATTTACCAGGTCAGCGACGTGTGCGCCGTGCGCCTAACGTTTCTTACGATAACCCGGCTGCTGCCACTGAGAACCTGAAAACATCCGATAATCTGGATATGTTCAATGGTGCCCTTGATCAGTATGAGTGGACGCTGAAAGGCAAAAAAGAACTCTACATTCCCTACAACAGCTATACGCTGTACGGGAATGATCTGAACAACGATGACATTATTCAACCAGGGCACCTCAACCCCGAGTATGTTCGTTATGAACTGCACCGGGTGTGGGAAATTGAAGCGACGCTCAAGGATGATGTGCGTAATGTGTATGGCAAGCGAACCTTCTTCCTTGATGAAGATACCTGGCAGATTTCCATAGCAGATCTGTATGACAGCCGTAACCAGCTATGGCGTGTGGGTATGGCTCACAGCATCCAGTTTAACCCGGCTCAGGTGCCCTGGATGGTGAATGAGGTTTTCCATGACCTTCATTCCAATCGCTACATCACCAATGGACCCATCAATAAAAACGGCACCGGCATAAAGTTTGGGATGCGGGCTGCAAAGTCTGACTACACGCCAGCAGCAATAAGACGCTGGGGGCGTTAATTATCCCCAGCCTCCTGTGACTACATGAGCGGCATGCCGTTGATGCCGCTCTTCAAAAATTACAAGCCTTAAGACATAAACTATGAAAAAAGCATTCATTGCCACCGGTACAGTGGTTGCGGTTACGGCTGCGCTCGGCCTCGGTTTAAGCGCTTATCTGTCTACACCCAAAACCTATTCCAATCCGTCACTAAGCCAATGGAAGCCGGAAGGCCCCCGTTACGCAATGCCGGAGCACCCTGTTCTGGGAGTGAACGACACATTTCGTTCACTTCATGGCAGTACCCGTAACTCTGATGAAGTGTTAACAGCAACCTCACCTACGGTTGAGCTGGATTGGGTTGTTGAGAAGGATTTGTTTGTGGGGGAAGGTCCATCTATAGATCGGGGCGGCAATCTCTATTTCAGCCCGGTTTCCCCAACAGAGCCAGTAGTGCTGGTCAGCCTGGATAAGGATACCGGTGAACGACGCTGGTCTATCTCTGGAGAAATCTATAACCAGGGTGGGGGTGCCCCCCTGGTGCTCGACGACCCTGATAATCCCGGCAAACAAATCATTTACCTGACGCTTTACGAGCGTGCGTTGGCGGTAAGGCCGGATGGTACTGTGATCTGGGATGTTTCAACCGGATTGAAAGAGCCAGAGCTTGGCCCCGGTGAGTACCGCAACACCCATAACTTTGGTGCCAGTTATCACCCTCAATCTGACAGCATTGTCGGTCTGCTGATAGATGGAAAGATGTTTGCCCTGGATAGAAAAACCGGTGCACAGCGATTTGCAGAAGCTTTTGTTGTTCCTGGCGCGCCTTCCCTTGAAACAACAATTGGTCGCCCAGCACCCTGGCTGATAGATAAAACCGACGAGACCATGAAAGACGTTTTTGGTCATGACCCAAGAGCCAAAGGCATGTTCAGTAAAGTGGCCGATGTTCTTTATGGTGGGGGCGTGAATGTTGCCAACTACTTCTCTATTGATCCTAATACTGGCCGAATCTGGGTTGCGGCAACAGCTCCTGATGATATTGATGGACAGCAGGACGGCAAGGCTTCCAACGGCGCGCTATATGGCATAGATATGGTTGAGGCCGAAAATGGCCTTTATCAGTTGAAGCCAGCAGTCAGTAAGTTCTTTCAAGGGGGAACGGGTTCAACTCCCGCTTTAACACCTGATGGCAAGCGGGTTTATGTGTCAGATGATAACGGGAATCTGATCGCGCTGGATAACAACCTTAATGAACGCTGGCGTATCAATGTCGGTGAGCAAATACCTGCGTCTATTACCGTGGCGTCTGAAAATGATGAAGTGTTTGCGATTACTACCAGTTCACTCTTTAAAGTTAAGGACAATAACAAGAGCGGGGAGATTGTCTGGGAAGCCAACCTGGATATGTATCCCGAAATGTTCGGCAAGAAAAACCTTAATATGCTGACAATGACCGTAACGGCCAACGGCATAGCGGTGATGTTAGGTCACGGTTTTGAGCAGGGAACTGTCCGTCTGCCAATCTCCGTTGGGGTAGGGTTGCTGGATCGAAAGACCGGGGAAGTGATTTCCTATACCGAAGGAGCGGAAGAGTCTGTTGCCACAACTATTACCGGGCCGGACGGCGGTTACTATATTGCCCATTCACCTGTCCGCCGGTCGATAAGCCGTTCGCTGTTTGGGCCACTGGTTGATCCAATTATTGGTGGCGTTGCCCGCTATAAGCCTGTGAACAACCATCTTCTGCTGCGTGATGCTATCTGCTCGGCCTCTTTGCGCCTTGAGAATGCAAGCCGGTATCAGCAGAGCAGCCCTGAGTCCAGCCAGGCTGATCTAACCCATGCCCGAATCCTGTTGAAACAGGCAGCAACAGCTTTTGATAGATCATTCGAGGAGCGAATCCTCTCTGACAAGACTCTTTCTGCCGTATCAGGACAGCTGCAGGCTATTCACTTTGATCAGTTAAAAATGGCTGTGCCACAAACCACAGCACTGTGTAAAACACTGCAGCAAGATGTTTAAGGCGGAAGAGGTAATCTATTTATGACGACACTTGCATCCAAAGTTGTCCTGATTACTGGTGGCGCTCAAGGAATTGGGCGTTTACTGGCAGAGCGGGCAGTAGCTGAAAAAGCCCGGGTTATTCTGTGGGATATTAATGAAGCGCAACTGGAAAAGACCAGCAATGCTCTTCGTCAGAGTGATGGGGATGTTCAGATTTTCTCTGTTGATCTCAACTCAGTAGAGTCAATCGAGCAGGCTTTTCATGAGACACAGAAGAGCAATCCAAACATAGATATCCTGTTTAATAATGCTGGCATTGTGGTGGGCAAAAATTTTGTCCAGCATTCAGCGGCAGATATTGAAAGAACCCTCGCCATCAATACGACAGCTCCGATGCATCTGGCAAGACTGTTTCTGCCGGGTATGGCAAACAGACCAGGCTCCCGGCTGGTTAATATTGCCTCGGCTGCTGGTCTTGTGCCTAACCCCAGAATGTCAGTTTACGCGGCCAGCAAATGGGCCGTGATTGGCTGGTCGGAATCTGTTCGTCTTGAAATGGAACAGGCTGGCTTTCCATTAAAGGTGACCACTGTTACGCCCAGTTATATCGATACGGGTATGTTTTCAGGAGTGAAAGCACCATTGCTGACACCTCTTATCAAACCTGAAGAGATGGCAAATGCTATTTGGGATGGAATGAAGAAAGGGAAAGTCTATGTGCGCGCTCCCAGGGTGGTTGGACTGTTGCCGCTTATTAGAGGACTGATGCCAGCGCGTTTATTCGATCTTTTTTGTGGAAAATGGATGGGGATTTATACCAGCATGAATGACTTCAAGGGGCACGGTACTTCGTAGATTTAAACTGTCGGTTAGAGTATTCGCTTTCAAGTAAATGCTCTAACCGAAAATCTATGTTGGAAGAATCATAATCTGTTTTTCTCAATTTACCTATTTATCGGACTATGATCTAAGGGTTACAGATGTCTGTCCGGAAATTACATACCTCTTAACAGCCGTTCTCATACCACTCATATATGGACGTTTATTTTTTCGAAATAAAAGGCACCTAAACTTTCCAAGAGCATATCTAAGTGTAGAATGTCACCTGTCGTTGAAATAACAAAAGAATAATAGGCATTCAATGAGGTCTGACGATGTAAAGAGTCGATCGCATGAATAAAGCACATGAAGTTTTCCAAAGAAGTACGGAAGGCCTGAAAGATGCTAGACCGGAGAGTGTCTGGTTTTATGTCGGCCTACAAAAAGATTGAGGTTCAAGGAAGCTACGTGCCTCTTAATGACAGGGATGTACTTTTCTTTTGGGCCAATCATAATCGGAGTCGTGGTGAAGTAATAAAGCGACCTGAAAATAATGTGATAAATGGACACACATAATGCTAAAAAAAACACTTCTCATTACTTTTGTCTTTCTCATAAGCGGCTGCCAGAATAAAGGCGCTAACATCGTTCCAACCGAAAACTATCTTGGTTACAAGCCAGTTGATCCGACACCTGCACATATTGTTAAGTACTACAGCAGTGGAATGTTGGAGGATGTTTACTGGGACTCTATAAAAAAGCCTGAAGAAAAAAGAAAATTGCTTCCTCTGCAGTCCGCCCAGGTATCTGTGACGGAATCCAACAGTACTGGTGCAATTAAATATTTGGACGGTGCGATCAGTCAGGAAAAGGGCAATTATGAAGTCATAATGGACTACATGAAGTACAGAGTAGAAGAGGTTTATAAACCAAACGGAGAGTTTCTTGGTACAAGCCGTATAGGTGTCGGCCTTAGAATAAGGGCTGTGGTCGTAACATCTAAAGCCAACCTTAACCTAGGTAGTCTCGCCAATATAGGTGTTGAGGCCAGTAATGGTAATTTGCAAGGCGGTATATCCGTTGACATCATTGGCATTGACTCCAAAGACGTTACCAACCTGATACCGCTGACTTCCGAAATCAATCAAACCTCTATTCAGGCTGCATTGCAGGCATTAGCTTCCATTAAATCAAAGCTGTGGGACGACATTGACATCACACCGCATGTTGTTGCGATTAAACAAGCGAAACCAGGGGCAGGTGAAAAGCTCCAGCAGCAAGTCCAGACCTTTGGAAAAGATATCAATAGTGTAAGGCTAAGAGAGTTTTGGAAACCTGACGGAAAAACAATTAATACCGATAACGAGACAAAATTGAAGACTTGGATGGTTGAAAACGGTCTCGATGCAGGAGCAGGTTCAATTACTCTGTTCCTTAACGCCAGAGAACAAGAAGCTCTGCGAGTAAAAGCAGTTAAAGATTTAAAGGTGATTAATAATGAGTAATGAAAAATTCCTCAGGTCCATCCCCGGTAATGCCATTGACGAAATACTTCAAGATTTAATGAGTGAAGGGTGTGACTTTGAAAAACACCTCAATGCAAATGGCACATGGGATGTGAAGATCAAAGGTTCTAAAGTTGGTCAGACGCTACAGCGTGCCAATAGCACGCTTCATCACTTTCTTGAAGAACAGGAGTGATATCGTATCAGTCAACTAATCGCTTCAGAATTTTGAGCTATTGGGCACAGGCACAGCTCAATAGCTGCCTTACATCATGGAGCACCACCTTGTCACTAGGGGACTCTCCTTGCCTTTGTTAGTACAGCATTAAGAATTATTAATACCTAAAAAATGAGTATCTGCTTTTCAGGAAAAATTCATGTCGTGGGATAGATTGCAATTTACTTGTCGCTACACCAATAAGTTGATGAGTGGTGGTTTGCACTTCAGGGATGCGATCAGTCAGGCAATAGACAGCCCTTACGCCAAACTCTTTAGTCGCCCTATTAAAGCTTACTCTCTGCCAGAGACATTGCTAGAGGAGCTGGTGTCAATTCAAAGAGATGCTACTGGTCAAAATGTCATTCGTTCCATTTCTAAAATTCGTTTTGTTGGGGCCACAGACACACACAAGCACGTCAAAAATGTGCAGATTTACCTCACACTCATCGCATTGTTTTATACTCTTCTTTCGGGTATTTACGTGGGAAAAGTTGCTCCAAATTTTCTGATCCTGTACGCCACAATGGATGTCACCCCACCAGAGTATCTCTTGTGGTACATAGGGAGTTGGCCTGTCCATGTAGCGGTGATCTTTATCATAGTCATACTTTCGCTTTTCTATTCACGACTTTTAGAGCAAATGAGTTCTATCGAGTTAAACAGTAGGGGCTCATTGCTATTCAAGTTTCTGATTCCGGCACCAGCCAAAATAAGTTATAGAAAAATAGAACACCTTCTGATGCACCCATTTGGTAAGAATGGCGACCAAGACTTAGTAACCAGTTATTTGAATACCTTTGAAACCGGTAGCAGTGAGTATGTGGAGGAAATTTCTGCCTTGCTCAATCAAGAGGCTGCAGTGCTAGGTGGCAGAATAAAGAATCTCATTAAGATAAACCTAGCAGCACTGGGCATATTGATTGTGGTCTCCATATTCATGCTTGTTCAAAGCATCTATCACCCCATCTTCTCAACTGGCGCCAATCTATGAACAGAAGAAAATCCGGCTTTACACTCATTGAGCTGATGGTTGTTATAACCATTATTGGAATTCTAGCCAGCGTAGCTATTCCCCACTATGGGAACTACATCCGCAAGAGTGAAATGGTAGATGCTTTAAGTATGGCAACCTTTCTGCAGGAGAAGGTGACGAACCATTACTTAGAAACTTTTGAGTTTCCAAAGGATAATACGGATCTTGGGGTTCCAAAGGCAGACTATCTCATAGGGAATCGCATAACATCTGTCGATATTGCTAACGGTGCCATTCACATCACTATGGGCAACAAGTCTGCTCCTATTTTTCACGGAAAAATATTGAGCTTTCGACCGGCTGTCGTCACCAATAGCCCAACTAGTCCAATCTCATGGCTTTGTGGCTATGATCAACCCGTGCCTGGAATGAAAGCCGTTGGTGACAATTTAACATCGATACCCAATGAGCTTTTGCCGAAGAATTGTTTAAGCAATACGTCACGCGCACAGTGATCCTGTATTGTATGGGGGTATACCCAAACAGGCATACCCTAGTACATTTCGCGTGAGTTCATTGCTTACTCTTCGATTGCTTTGACTGGTACAGCCTAGAGCAAGCTTAAGCAATCTCTACGAGATTGCCTTTAGTCTCCAACCATTGCTTACGATCTGATGCCCGCTTCTTCGCCAACATCATATCAAGCACCTGACTGGTTGCGATGGCATCATCAACAGTCAGCTGAACCAAACGACGAGTGTCTGTAGACATAGTGGTTTCACGAAGCTGGAGAGGGTTCATTTCACCCAAACCCTTAAAGCGCTGCACGCCAATCTTGCCACGTTTCTTTTCAGCCTTCAGGCGATCAAGTACGCCTTCTTTCTCAGCCTCATCCAGTGCGTAGTAAACCTCTTTACCAATATCGATACGGTACAAAGGCGGCATAGCTACATACACATGGCCTGCTTCAACCAACTTGCGGAAGTGCTGAACAAACAAAGCACAGAGCAGAGTAGCGATGTGCAGTCCGTCGGAGTCTGCATCAGCAAGGATGCAGACTTTGCCGTAGCGCAGGCCATCGAGTTTATCGGATCCAGGGTCAACGCCTAAAGCAACGGAAATGTCGTGAATTTCCTGAGAAGCCAGAACTTCGGAAGAGTCCACTTCCCAAGTATTCAGGATTTTACCTCGCAGAGGCATGATTGCTTGATGGTCTCGATCCCGAGCTTGCTTAGCAGAGCCGCCGGCAGAGTCACCTTCCACCAAAAAGATTTCGGTGTACTTCATATCCTGGCTGGTGCAATCGGCAAGCTTACCGGGCAGGGCAGGGCCTTGAGTTACTTTCTTACGCACAACCTTCTTGGCTTTGCGCATACGACGCTGAGCAGTGGATATACACAGGTCAGCCAGAACTTCTGCCTGATCAGTGTGCTGGTTCAGCCAGAGACTGAAAGCATCTTTCACAACGCCGGAAACAAAAGCTGCACATTCACGGGAAGAGAGCCGCTCTTTGGTCTGGCCGGAGAACTGAGGATCAGCCAATTTGGCAGACAGAACATAAGCGCAGCGCTCCCAGATATCATCAGGAGCCAGTTTTACACCGCGGGGAAGAAGGTTACGGAACTCACAGAATTCCCGCATGGCTTCCAGCAGACCAGTACGTAAACCATTAACATGGGTACCGCCTTGAGCGGTTGGAATCAGGTTTACATAGGATTCGGTAATCAGTTCACCACCTTCCGGCAACCAGATCACGGCCCAATCTACGGCTTCCTTCTCACCTTTCAGGCTTCCGGTGAAGGCCTCCTTGGGCAGTAGTTCGTAACCTTCAACTGCACTTTGCAGGTAGTCACGCAGGCCATCTTTGTAATGCCAGGTTTCTGTTTCGCCACTGGCAACTTCCTGGAACGTTACTTTCAGACCGGGGCAGAGTACGGCTTTGGCACGCAGAACGTGCTTTAAGCGAATGATGGAGAACTTTGCGGAGTCGAAGTATTTGGCATCAGGCCAGAAGCGAACAGTAGTACCAGTGTTACGTTTGCCGCAGGTATCAATCACTTCCAGTTCGGAGGATTTGAAACCGTCAGCAAAGCCAATGGCGTACACTTGTCCGCCACGACGGATTTTAATATCCAATTGGGTGGACAGTGCGTTAACAACCGAAACACCTACACCGTGCAGACCACCGGAGAACTGGTAATTTTTGTTAGAGAATTTACCACCAGCGTGAAGACGGGTCAGGATTAGTTCAACACCGGAGACTTTATGCTTGGGATGAATATCCACAGGCATACCACGGCCGTTGTCCGTTACCTCAAGGGAGTTGTCCGGGTGCAGAAGAACCTTCAGTTCTGTCGCATGGCCAGCCAGGGCTTCGTCAACACTGTTGTCGATAACTTCCTGGGCAAGGTGGTTGGGCCGGGTAGTGTCGGTGTACATGCCCGGGCGTTTGCGCACCGGGTCGAGCCCTGACAGGACCTCAATAGCTTCGGCAGTATATTCGTTCTGCATGTTTCCCTTCTGAAGCGGGTGTAAACCGCATCGACTCTCAGCGGATAAATGAATCGGACAAGTGTAAAACGTCTTGGGGGCTTTGTTCAAAGCTGGATATGTGAAGGAGAGCAGGATTTTACTTGTGATCGCCTGAAAACAGGGCTTTTCCTTCACTGTGGGGTAAGTGGACTCCCATTAACTCAGTAATAGTTGAAGCAATATCTACAAGACGAACATTGGTGACTTCCTCTCCTTCGGGAATTCCTGTGCCTTTGGCCAGAAATGTTGCCCGCATGGCAGCTCGGCCCGGAAAATGGCCGTGGAGCCCATAGGGCGGGACTGATTTCAGGAGTTCTCCTGTATATGTTGCTGTTAAATGGGTGTGCAGAGCGCCTTCAACAGCAAAGTGATCCTGCGGGTAAGCGCCCATATTTATGAGGTCTGGCTTGGTATAAACAGCGGCTATGTGAGCGGAATACTCTCGCTGAGCCGCCAGTAGAGCTTGATAGACCTTCTCAACAAGATCTGGATCTTCGGGGTTTTGAACCCGAATGGGAGCTGAACCACGTTCTTCTCTGCCCATAGCCTACCTGCTGGTCATCTGGCCCATGGCTCCAACATTTATGAGTCCAGATTGGATCAGCCAGCGGTTAATGCTGAAAACATGTTTCACCTCGGTAAAACCATGATCTGACACCACAAAAACAGCGAGATGATTGTTGGAAACCTCTTTCGCCTTGGTAATCAATTCACCAATCCAGTGATCAATATGCTCAAGAGCTTCCAGTGTTTTTTCTCCGAAGGGGCCACAACCTTCGGATACACAACAATGAGCGTTTTCATCGTAAGAAGGAAAATACGCGGTCATAAAGAAAGGTTTTGAACTTTGGGCCGCCTTTCTCTCCAGCAGATACATTGCAGCTTCAAAACGGGCGGAGTCTCCGGATGTGAAACAATCTGCTGCGCTGAGAGTGATACCTCGCTGGCTTTCTATCTCTTGCACAATGCCCGGGGGTTGGCAGGCTTCCACAAGAGCCGCATGGTTAGCCCCTTCTTCTGGTTCATCCAGATGGTAAAAATCCACCAGATTAAAGTCTGCAGTAGCGTCAGTTGAGGCTGGAATCATCACGTTCATGGTGAGATATCCGGCACTACTGGCTGCTTCCCACAGTGTTGGTACTTTCTCTGTCGCTTTGAAGTTGTAGCTTGGTGGTTTTTTATGAGCCGGATCAAAAGGGTTGTTGGCATCAATTCCATGAGTGGCAGGGTAAGTACCTGTCATCATGGATGCATGGGCTGGGTAAGTATTTGCGGGGAAAACACTTTTCATACCATCAGAGGCATGGACACCTTCGCCCAGAAAAGAGCGAAGGTTGGGTAGTTTTAAATGGCCGTACTGATCGTGGTTAAGCCAGAATTCCGGCCTGAGGCCATCAATAGAAATCAGCAGAATACTGATCGCGCATAGCTATAGGTTGAACCTAACAAGCACAGCCAAGCCACAACGGCCAATACCGAACAGTTTTTGTTCATAAAGGTATGAACTACCTGTTCTTCACTACAGTTTTATTCGATAGGAGAAGGTGATATTGCAGGTACCAGCAGAGGGCTGCAGAAGCTAAGAATCACCGGAATCGTGTCCTCAAATCCTTCAAAGCCATGATCTCCCCCTTCATCAATGCGTTGGGGGCAGTCTTGATAGCGCTGTTCGGCTTTGCGGTAATCCAAGGTCTCGTCACCTTTCTGAGCCAGAAGAAGGATATTGTCAGGCCGGTGAAGTGTAGTCACTTCCAGATGTTTGAGCTGATCAATATGTTCCTGAGTCAGATCATACTTGGTGTCGTTGTAGTAATTTTTCTGCGGCCCGAGATAGTCTTCAAACAGTTCATAAGGGCGAACTGCCGGGTTTATCAGTACCAGTTTAACGGGATACTTTGGATCACTTTCCAGCAAGCGCTCCATCAACCAGGTACCGTAGTAGCCACCTAGAGAACTGCCGATAATGTAAACAGCTCTTTCATTCAAAGCCTCGGATGCCAGAGATAACAGCATGTGGGCATTCTCACCGGGCCACTGACCCAGTTCCGGAACAATGTAATCGCAGGAAATTCTTTTTTGCTTGAGGTAAACCCCAAACTCAGTGCACTTGCGTGATTGGGGGGAGCTGTTGAAACCGTGGATATACAGAAGCAGTGGTTGGGCAGCTGCCATAACTATCCTTGCATATTCGGAAAAATCGGCCTGCCATACTAGCATTTGTGAATATTGTGGCACATATACTTACGGCAGTATCGTTTCAGCCTACCAAACTTACCAGGGTGAACACACCCTAATCCCATAAAGAGCAAATAGTCGTCTATCTACAACGAGATTTTTCTGAATCTGAAATTTGGAACCTGGCGTAGATGGGTTAAAGACAGATTATTTTTGCGGGTATAAAACTATGAAAAAGCAGCTAGTCGCAGTCTTCAGTTGGTTAGTCACTCTCTGGACGGCCAAAGTATTTCTGAGTTCTCTGCCGTATAAATTCACTAACCACCCTGACACCCAGCACATTTTCGGAACTATTGGTCAGTGGATGGAAGGTGTTCTTGGTACATCAGTTGGCCAGTGGTTCAGTGCCCATGGTGCCGTTGCCGTTGGTACCGTTGAGTTGCTGGTTTCTCTGCTGCTTCTTTCTCCTGCTTTGCTGTTTGTTGTGAGCAAGTTTGTCCAACTTCCTCAGTTTCTGAACCGTACACTGATTCATGGGTTAGGTGGCCTGGCTGCTGCCGGTGTTATGGCGGGTGCTGTTTTCTTCCACCTTGCTACCCCGTTGGGCATTGTTGTGCTCCACCAGGGTAAAAGCGACGGTGGTTCTTTGTTCTACGCAGCCTGCTCAATTCTGGTTCTTGGACTGGTAATGGGTGTCGTTAATCTGCTTCAACTGCGTAGTAAAGCCTGATTCGGGTAGGGAAGCTGTTGTTATGTTGATCCGTTCTCTGCAGGTTTTGTTATACATTTTCCACTGCTTTCGCTTGGGTGCGAAACCCTGGAAGTTCTTTCAGCTTAACGCGGAATACTTCAATGAAGGCAAGGGGATTTTCTCCAAGCTGGATATTGATCAGTTGATTCCAACCCGCTGGAGGCTGGCCCAGTATCGGGATACCGGCAGAGAAAGGCCGAAAACATTTCCAGTATTTGTGAAACCAGAGTGGGGGCAGAACTCTGTTGGCATTCGAAAAGCTGGAAGTCAGGTTCAGCTCGATCAGATTCGCTCTACCCGGCCCGGCGGCAATATGCCCTACCTTATTCAGGAAGCCGCCAGTGGTGAGCGGGAATTCGAAGTGTATCTGGTACCAGGTGCGGGCAAAGAAACTTATTCCATTTTGTCGGTGATCGAAACACTGAATACCACGGGTGAGAAGTTCCCTGTGAATGGGATTCACAACAGCGAAACCCGTTATCGGGATATGACTGGTTCTCTCTCCACAGAGCAGCTGGAGAAAATCTGGCAACACCTGAAAACCGTTGGCCCTTTCCGTATTGCCCGCTTCGGTATTCGAGCTGACGATTTAGCAAGCCTGGTTTCCGGCGACTTCAACATCTTTGAAATCAACCTGTTTATTCCCATGCCTCTGGTGTTGTTGGCAGAGAATGTTTCTTTGAAGAGAAAGCTCAAGATTATGAACCGGATGACTATTCAGTTCGCCAGAATGACCAACACTCTGCCGGAAAAAGAAAAATACGCATCCGTGTTCTTTAGAAAGATGGTTGCTCACCGGGAAAACCAAACCATGGCAAGCAGGCTGGCAGCTCAGGAACCAGCGCTTCAGGAAGCTGTTATTCGTAAACGAGTTGCCCATAAAGGAGTGTCACTATGAAGGCGATGAAAAAAGCTCTCTATGCATGGATCAGCAAAACCTTTATGGATGGCTGTACCAGTTATAACTCACTGGATGTACGTAAAAGCTGTCGTTCAAAAGAGCAGGCCCGCGACGCGTTTGAGACCCATGACATTCCCCATGCCCGTGGTGATATTTTTATAAACCCTCTTCGGGCTATTCGTTTTGCCAAAGAGCATGGCTTTCCGCTGGTGGTGAAACCGAATGTTGGTGGTTTTTCTCGGGGCAGTTACTTCCCGATTAAAAACTATAAGGAACTTTGGAAAGCGATTTTGCTGGCCAAAATCTGGTGGCCGGTCAGCGTTGTTGAACAATATCTGGAAGGTCGGAATTACCGGGTTCTGGTGGCCAATGGCCGGGTGATTTCTGTCATTCGTCGCTACTCTCCATTTGTTACCGGAAATGGACAGAACACGATCAATGAGCTTATTGATCGTGAAAATAAAGTACGTGAAGAGATGGGGCTGTTCCCCTGTATTTACCCTCTGAATAAGTCAGAAGAGACCAGGTCTTTTCTTGGTAAGCATGGTTACACGCTGGATTCTGTGCCTCCCGATAGTGTTGAAGTGAAGCTTTTTCACCGCATTGCTCTGGCTCCAGGTGGAGTAATAGAAACCATCAAAAAGAATACGGTGGCGGCTGAGAATGTTCAGCTGATGGAAAAGGTTCTGGATATTTTTAATGCCAATATTCTTGGTATTGATGTGATTCTGGAAAAGGGAATTGAGCACAGCTACAAAGATCAGAAGTGCATTCTGCTGGAGGTGAACTCACGCCCCTATGTGAAGATGCATGACTACCCTCGCTACGGTGAGAAGGAAGATCTGTCCGGCTACTTTGAAGAGCTGGATAAACTGGACATTGCTCAGGCGGATATATTCTGATGATCAGGCTGCCGGGGTATTTCTATCAATTCACGGGAATGCATGCCTTTCTTACCGGGCTGATACCGTTTTATCTGCCAGTAATTCTCTGGCGGGAAACTGGTTCTCTGGCGTTGATCTCCGGCTTTATTTCATTGTCGGGTGTTGGTTTTCTTGCCTGCCTGATGCTTTGGGAAAATATTCGCAGTAGCCGTTTCAGCAAAATGGTGATTGCTGGTTCCTTTATTGCTGAAGCTGTGCTGATTTCTTTATTGATCAGTGAAGAGCTGACTATGGGTATCGGTGTATGGGGCGCATCTGTTCTGGCCTTGATCAATGGAGCTTACGGCTGCTTTTACTGGCTGACCCTGCGCGCCTTATTTATCAAACAACCAAAAGAAGGGCAGGAGCAGAGAACAGGAGACCGCTTCGGTAACTTTCAGTTGGTTGTGGGGATTTTGCTGAAGGTCGGTATTCTGGCCGGTGCATTCCTGCTGGAAGCAAAGCTGGACATCTGGTTGGTGCTTTTAACTCTGGCTACAGCTGGTTTTGGCATTGCCAATGTTTTCAGCTCCAGAAATCATAATTCAATCTCTTTTTCTCTGAGTGGCCCTGCCGTAAGTTTTAAACAGGTGGCACGCTTTAACCCTGGGAACTTCTCCCGTTCAGTCTTCTTTCTTGATGGGCTGTTCCTGTTTCTGGAAAGTTATTTCTGGGTTCTTTCTCTGTACATGCTCAGTAATCAAAGTTTTACTCGTTTGGGCGTTATTGTTGTTGGCCTTGCCATAATTCTTTCATTGCTGTTTCTTGTGATTAAGCGCCGTATAGATGCCGCTGATTCACGTCGTGTATTTATACTTGCTGTAGGTTTGTATGCGTTGTCCTGGGTGTTAAGAGGTTTTGCTGATGAGGGCATGACTTCGACGACACTTTCCGTGTTTATTATTTCGATTGCGTTTATGACCAGCTTTTTCAGGCTGGCATTTAATAAGCTGTTTTTTGACCGAATCGAACCGGAGCAGGCGCAGCTGTTTATTTTAGCCAAAAGCTGGTTTACCCAAGCCGGTGTCGCAGTGTTCTTTGGCGTTCTTGCTCTTATCTTCTGGGTGCAGGGTAGCCAGCCCGACGTTATCAAATATGTTTACTGGTTCAGCGCCTTGCTGGCTGTGCCCTATCTCTTTTATATCCGTCAGACTTTCCCTTCATTTGGTTTGCGGATTCCTTTTCTTCAATTAAACGCCTTTACGGGTAAACAACAATGAATAAAGTCATAAAAGGAAATCTTGAAACCATTGATCAGCTTTCTGATTTTATCGGCGGATTATCAGAGGAAGAGTACAACTACACCCATGGAACAGTGCTGAGTAGCTCTATTGGCCAGCACTTGCGCCACATCCTTGATCTCTACCATTCGTTGATGATTTCGACCGGCTTTGAACTGGTGGATTACGATATTCGTCGACGTGGCGCTGCCCTTGAAACTGATAAGTTAGTAGGCATTGCTGAGTTAAAGGCGATACGACAGTGGGTTGTTGAACTCACCGGTCAGCAACTGGAGAGTTCCTGCACCGTGAAAACGGAAGTTATGTTGTCGGACTCTTCTTCGGTGACAGCAGAGTCGACTGTGCAAAGAGAACTGTGTTTTGTGTCCAGTCACTTGACTCATCACCTGGCCTTAATGGCTATTTCAGCAAAACTGGCTGGTTGTGATGTAAGTGAGAATGTCGGCCTGGCTCCCGCTACAGCAAGCTTTGTGCGAAGCCAGCAGGCTAATGAGGTTGCATTGGCTGGTTAAAAGGCATTTGGTCTTCTGGCCAGTGACCATTGATGATGGAGTATGTGGTCAGTTTGTCTGGATCTATCACCACATGTTTTATCCCTTTCCTGTGCCATGTGTAAGTGATGTGAACAAGGTTGTCGCGGGTCTGGATAACAGCCGGGTAAGAAAACTCGGCTTCTGGATGATTTGAATAGTTGAGTACCATTGCTGCTTCCCAGTTTTTCCCATCAGCGCTGAGTGCAACATTGAGTACTCCTCTCCCCTGCCTCCCCAATCCAGCCTGAAGTTTTGTGGAATGGTTATAAACAAGAAGCTGTCTGCCATCTTTCAGACTGACGGCATCAATACCTGAATTATTGTTTGGTAAAAGAGTCGCTTTGACTGGAGACCATGACACACCATTGTCAGCAGACCAGCTCTCAGCAATATGCCCGTGGTTACTTTTATTGCGGCAGAGCAATTGAAGAGTGCTGTTGTCGTGTACCAAAAGGGTTGGCTGAATCATCTCAAGCTCGGCAGGATCACTAAGAGGTTCGCTTCTGAACCATGTTTTTCCATAATCTGTGCTGCGTTCTATATGAACCTTCCAGTTTGGATTCTCAGTGCTGGAACCAGAAATGATGGAATGATCACTGAGTTGTACGGGTTTGTTTTTAATCGGGCCAAATATTCCATCGGGCAAATGTTTCGGATATGACCAGTTAAAACCGTTGTCTTCAGAGGTGATCACCATCCCCCACCATTGCCTGGGGCTGGGACCTACTTTGTAGTAAAGCTGGAGCAGATCGTGCTCTGGTTGAAACAGAACAGGATTCCAGGTGGGGTGCTGTGTTTGGTTCGCTAACTTCCCATTCACAACTTCTTGAGCATCATCCCAATAAAAGCCTGGCTGCTTACGTGTAAGCCAGATGCCGACATCCGGGTGGCCTTCATGGGAACCCGCAAAAAATGCACAAAGCAGATCACTATTTGAAAGCTCTATGACTGTAGATGCATGACACTGCTGGTGAGCTTTGGTTGTATAAATAAATTCTTCCAGAACAACGGATTGCTCTGCTATCAGGGGAAGCATATAGAAAATCAGATAGAGGAGAGGTGGGAATAAAGTAGTATCTATCTGGTTTTTGAGAGTGACTCTGTGAAAGTGGAGGCGGTTTCATAACCGCCTCACCTGAATCTTACATGGACTCTGTAAAGGTGCGGGTGATGACATCCTGCTGCTGCTCTGGAGTCAGAGAGTTAAAGCGCACAGCATAGCCGGATACGCGGATGGTCAGGGAAGGGTACTTCTCTGGATGCGCTGCGGCATCTTCCAGCATTTCCCGGGACATTACGTTTACATTCAGGTGCTGGCCGCCTTCTCGCTTAGGTTTGGCCTGCAGGGACACTTCCCGATATTCAAATTCGCCCAGTTGATCCAGGCTGACAATCTCGTCCTGAGCAAAGAGCTGATCCTTCACACAGATACAACGCGCCTTGTTTTGTTGTGCGTCCAGCAACCAGAAGGAATGCTCCAGGCTGGTGTTGGCGGCGGAAGTGATCTGAATACCTTTGACGCTCATGCTAAACCCCTTTTCACCTGAGTGGTGAAAGACTGCTTTCGTTCAACTTGAGTTGAAATTTACTCTCGCATGTTGAGCGTGGCAATTGACCCAAGTCAATAAATTGTCCTGAATAGGTTAAGGAGTGAACAAAAAAAGCCCGGAATAATCCGGGCTTCTGGTACTGCTGGAAGCACACTTTTTCTAGAAGTCGTAGCGCACCTTAGCGCTCACAGTGTCGGCCTTAAAGTCAGACTTCCAAGTATGAGCGTAGGTAGCAGACAGAGTCAGGTTATTATCTGACAGGTAGCTAAACCCAAGTTCAGCCTGCCAGGTAGTTTTTTCTGGCTCTGCTCCGGTGCTCACTAAAATAGTGTTGCCAGTGATAAAGCGGCTCTGGGTTTTCACCTGATCTGCGGCGAAGTCATGCCAGCCATTGAGAGATGCTGTTCCCTGAATCAGGCTGCGGTCGAGTTCCCAGGTTTTTGTTCCTTTGAGGCCAGCACCCAGTTCAATCACTTCATAGCGCTGTTCTTCCATAACTAAGGCAGCTGCGGAACCTTTCTCCCTGTAGGCGTCTATATCAACGCGACCGTAGTTAAAGGATACCGTTGGCTGCAGAAGAATATCCTGTTTACCAAACAGAATGTCCCGTCCCACTGTTGTCCGGAAGCCGAGCTGGTCAGCGTCATAGTCAGCTTTCATCAGCCCATTGAGACGCTCACCTTCATTATTACTGCGGCCAATGCTAGCCATAATATCTGTAAACCATCTTTGTTGTTGCCAGCTGGCGTAGATGGTTCCGATGATGCTGTCAGTATCTGTGGTATTGCTGGAACCTTTGCTATTGGTTGTGCCTTTAGCAGTGGTTAACGCTACACCAACTGTCCAGTTGTCATTAAGGTCTGCATCCGTTCCTAAGGTAAGACCACTGACTCGGGATGTGAAACCGTTAACCTGATCGCGGTCATCCTGAACGGCTTTGCTGTGAAGCAGCTGCCCCCATACTCCGCCTGACTGGAACATATCACCACTGCTGGTACCTGTACGATTGGCACTGGTACGGTTAGATACGCTGACAAAGGTTGCAGACTGTGTGGCTGTAGCACCGGCACTGTCTGAGCCAGAAGTTTCAGGTTGCAGAGCCTGTGCGAGCTGAGCCAATGCTTTTGGATCACTGCTGGCATCTTTAAACAGCTGATAGACTGGATCAGATTCCGGCATGTCAGCCAGAACTTCCTGCTGGAAGCTGGTGATGGTGGCCTGTTGTTCTGGAGTCGCACCTGCATCGGCAATTATCTCTCCAGCGTCGTTGGCTTTTACCAGAACCGTAAGGGTGGTGTCGTCTTTGCTGGCCAGCGAAACAGCCAGTAATACGGAAGTACTTCCAATACTCACATCATCAGCAACAGACAGAGTATTTGCTTCCAGAATTTTATATTCCTGCCCTTGAGTTGTTGCGGTGAAGCTATCCTTTTCACCTTCAACCAGAATACCGGAGCCTGAATTCAGAGTAGCCGAGTCGTGAACTTCAATGATGGCCTCATTTGGATCGGTATCATTATTTAATACCGTAATGATTGAACCCGTGCCGCTATAGTTGGATAACTCAGAACCTGCCTTGGTCCGAAAAACTCCGGCGTTATTTAAACTAAGGTTCTGGCCATACATCTTCCCATCTATCAGGCCACCCTGCAGGTTAGATAAGGTATGTGCAGAAACATCATCGTCGGCACGTACAGCATTAAGGCCACGAATTGTACCTGCGTTGCTGAAGGCTCCCTGAATATCGGCACCGCTCTTTAGCCGAATGGCTGTGCCATTTTTACTTTCAATTAAACCGCCGGTTTTATTAATAAAGCCGGCGCCTTCAACATCTGCTTCTCCGATATTGTCTCGTACCTTTATGGCCGCTTCATCATTGGCTATTGAACGAATTGTCCCGCTGTTAATCAGATAGATGTCGATGTCGGAGTCTTTCACATCAATAGCGGTTATGCCTTCAATCAGGCCATTGTTAATCAGACCATTGATGCCTTCGCCTGAAATAAGAATGCCCCGGCCGGTAACGCCTCTTATTACCCCGCCAGATTCATTGACGATATCTTTCTCAATATTGCCTTCAATACGAATGCCATCAATCTGACCTTGAATTAACCCGCTGTTTTTCAGGTTCTTTTCCAGTGCAGGAACTTTGAATGGGCTGTCTTCTTCACTCTCATCTGTTTCATCTATAAGAATGGCGTGATTGTGATCACTGATAATGGATCCAGTGGAGCGGTTTACAAAGTCACCTTCCACAGGACCCTCCAGCCAGATTGCAATACCCTTGTTATCACTGTCACCTTCGTTTATCTGGCCGGTGCCTCTGATCTCGCCGGCATTATCAAAAGCAATAAAGGTGTTTTCATCTGCCCCATCTGGTATCTCAATTCCGGGATCACCTTCTTTCACATCATCGTCGGCATCATCTCCAGCGCCAATAAAAACAGCTTGTTCGGTGCCGGTAATGACTGCGCCTTGCTCGTTGATAATGCTGCCTTTAATACCGTCACCCTCAATAACCAGCCCAGCGAAACCTTTAATGGTGCCCCCGGACTTATTAATGATTCGTCCTACTAATTCACCGTTGGTTTTTCCTTCATCAGGATATTCGTGTTGCGCATCTATATAGATGCCACCATTTTTTGTGTCGCCACTAATGGTGCCGTAATTAATAATGTTGCCGTTTATTTCCTGAATAATGGAGATGGCTCCCCAATCATCAATAGTATCGTCGTCGGCTGATTCAGGATCGTATTGATTATGTGTTTCACTGGCCTGAACAGTCAGACCGCTCGTTATTAACTCAGCGTGAGAGATTGTTGGATACAGGGAACTGAGAATCACTGCGGAAATGGCGGATGCCAACGCATGCTTACGAAGTTTCATAACTCCCCCCTCTTTGTAATGCCTGTTTTTCTTCTTACTTCTCTACTGCATATTTCATTTTCCTCTCCGGATATGGTGCTTCTGTGATTTGAGTCAAGAGCTGTTCAGCAGGGCGTGAATTTATTGTATGTGTTGATCACATTTAGTGATCAGTCATAAAAGAAAGCAGCAAGAGCGGAAGGGAATTTTCTTTTCTCAATAACATAACGGGCAAGAGAGGATAGGCGCATAGTTCTTAAAGCTTTATTGGCAGCTCTGAAACCATCGCCATAAACAGGGTCGGGGCACTCTTTGATAATTTTCATTCGATAACGAGCGTCATCTGTCTTTTGTTGTTTTAACCATAAATATTCAACCAGTACACACATACCTTCTTCTACTTGCAGCGGCAGCTTTTCACCTTTTGGGTTGTTATAAAAAAACCAGGCATGGGTAAGTTCATGAATAACAACTGTACGGAAATGTTCTTCGGGTAAATTTGTCTGGATTAGTATTTCATTGAACTGCCTTGAAACTATACGCTTGCCAACGTATGTGGTGCTCCATTTCGCCAGACCAAGCAAAGGGTGCTCATCATGATTGTCGTGGCGACTGTTGCCGTGGAGTTCGTCTCGATTTGTTAATCGTGTGGGGGTGTCCGCGTTGTAAAGATTTAGCCCTAGAGATTTTAAAGCTGCACGCATTTCCGTCATCAGTTTTATGGCTTTTGTCTGTGTAGTAACTCCAGTTTCCGTACACAGATGGCAAATCATTAAGCCATCAGGGAAGCGCATGCCGCCGTTGGTGACCGGTCCACAAACAATACGGCCACAGCTGGTACAGGTAGCGTATTTTTTATGGGACATGCAGTACTTATTGCCCCAGTAATCCTGAAGATAACCGCCAACAAGAGGTTTACTGCAAACATCACAATTTGGGATAAAAGCTTTCTGGTAACAGGGAGTATGCCAGGGCTTTCCGTCCTTCTTAATGTACTGCCCCAGAACCGGCTTTTGGCACCCCGCACACAGAAAGCACTTATGGTGCCAGACCTTATTAAAGGCTCGCACGAACTTCCCTGAAATCGGCTTCTGGCAATGGTTGCAGCGCACGAAGTCCATATCCTTGTTATTTCTGAATATTTTCAGCTTAGCTGCCGGTTGGATTTGATGCCGAGGGCTATAATTGGAGTTGATGTGTCGGATAAGGAGCCAGTCATGGCCAGCAGTATTCACCGGC
This sequence comes from Parendozoicomonas sp. 2304DJ65-17, assembly GCF_058148445.1. Classification (NCBI taxonomy): domain Bacteria; kingdom Pseudomonadati; phylum Pseudomonadota; class Gammaproteobacteria; order Oceanospirillales; family Endozoicomonadaceae; genus Parendozoicomonas; species Parendozoicomonas sp. 2304DJ65-17. The sequence continues at coordinate 559,339 of NZ_JBYVJV010000001.1, read as the reverse complement.
ATGCCGTTATCGCTCATATCCCTGATGAGCGGATAGTGGCAAATATGGATGTCGAGTGTGTCATCACACCAGAGACTCCAGAAAAGGCTCTGGACGTAAAAGTCGATATCTCCCAGAGAGGTGGTTTGCGAACGTCACGCCATTTCGTTCTTCCTGCGGGTATAAGCTACAACATGCCCCATTATCTTCGTAATATTTTGAAAGAGGCACACCTGGAAGCGGATGACCTGACCAGCCCGCTGACAACCTCAACAGGCCGGTGTTCACCTATGGTGATGGATTTTGTCGATACCATCATCCAGAAGCTTCACAGTGGTTCAGAACCCTTGAATCTGGAAAAGTATTTAAGCTCAGGCCCTAAGCCGGTCTAAATCTGTGCTCTCCAGGCTGTTCAGCAACTCTTCAGGCGTGCTGCCAATATGGAGAAGCTGGCGGTTCTGGGGAGCCAGTAATCCCATTTCGCAGGCATGATCTAGAAAGTTGATCAGGCTGTCGTAGTAGCCGTTCACATTAAGAATACCCACAGGCTTTGAGTGGAGTTTGAGTTGGGCGTTTGTAAGCGCTTCAAACAGCTCATCGAGAGTACCGAAACCTCCGGGCAGGGCAATGTAGGCATCGGCTATACCCATCATTTTGTTCTTGCGGGAAGCCATACTGTCTACAACATGTTGTTCTGTCAGTGATGTATGGGCAATTTCCATATCGACAATGGCATTGGGAATCACGCCAATAACCTTGCCACCGCCTTCCAGAACACGATCGGCCAGAGTTCCCATCAGTCCAGTGCTGCTACCGCCATAAACAAGGGCTTTGTTGTGGGTAACCAGTGTATCTGCCAGTTGTAGAGTACTGGTTAGAATATCGGGATCATTACCCGGGCGGGCACCGCAAAACACACACACTGATTGCATTGGTTTATTCCTGAAAGATGTCTTCTGATATTGGCATTATTCAGGAATCGTCGTCCATAGGAATATTATAACGGTGGAGTTGTTCTCTGAGGTTTTCCCAGTGATCTTCAGGAATGGTTTTCTGCTTGGGTGTGATGGCTGGCAAATCCGGATTAAAGATAAACTCTTTCTTTCCATTAGCCTTTTTCTTCAGCTTGATTCGAATATCCTGCTGTGCCGCAACAGTGATGGCTCTGGCAAAGCGTTCACCTATTTTATCATCTGGAAAAATTTCCTGAAAGCAAAATTCTGTCTCCAGATTTTCGATCTTTTTCGGGGTGGAAATCGTATGCGTAAGAATCCGCCGGTCAACAGGTCTGTCTTGGGGGAAGCGAATCCATGAAGTGCTTTCGGTGGTATTGACTGTAAATTCGCGCAGCTTGCGTTTGGGAGCAGGAGCTGATGAACCTGAAGCCTGTGGTAACTCTTCAGCTGGCCTTTTCCTGTGGTGAGCATCTATCGGTTTTCGGGTTAACTCACCTATGGATAGCCCCAGTATCGACTCGGCATCTTTTACCTTGTGAACAGGCCTCTCAACAACAGGAGGGCTGGGTGGAGTCGTGATAACAACGTGCTTAGGTGTCTTACGCTTAACTGGAACCTTTTTAGCTTTCTCTTTACCTGAATGCTTTGTGGTTGATGGTTGTTCTACCGTTAAAGGTTCACACGGCCTATCGGACGGTGACTTAAAAGAGAAGCCAACAGCGTGCCGCAGAGGTTGGTGAGGCCTGGGTGGTGGTACGTATCGAGAAGCCATAACCCTTTCCCATAATGATCTGTTCAGCCGGGCAGGGTAAATGGAGGTTTTGGCGGAAGGTATAACTCTGCGGACAGCCATTCTGACTGCCCGCAGGAGAAGATTAATGTTGGTGCTTTGCAGGTTCTGCTGTTGGAGCGGGTTCTGTAACACCAGTTTGGCGGGACAGGTGCAGACTTTTCAGAATGTTCAAAGCCTGGTTAAGCTGATAATCACTGACATCCAGAGGTTGCTCGTCAGTTTTCTTGTCGCCCTTGTTAGCTTTGCTGCCTTTGGCTTCAGTGGTGCTGTCCAGGTGACCTCTTAGATCGGCTTCACGGTAGCCATTGTTTTCTTTGACCCGGGTAACACTGGCATTGTCTACGTTGATATCCGGCATAATGCCTTCAGCCTGAATGGAGCGACCGCTGGGGGTATAATACAGCGCAGTAGTCAGCTTCAGGCCTCGTTCACTGTCGGAGGTAAGTGGCAGAACAGTTTGCACAGAACCTTTACCAAAACTCTTGGTGCCGACGATAATGCCGCGGCGGTGATCCTGCAGAGCTCCGGCAACAATCTCGGATGCGGATGCAGAGCCACCATTAATCAATACAACCAAAGGAATATTGGTGGATGGATCTTTACCGTTCGCGCTGTAGCTCATATCTGAGTTAGGAATGCGTCCCTTGGTGTAAACAATCAGGCCATCTTTCAGAAACACATCAGAAACATCCACAGCAGCCTGTAACACGCCACCGGGGTTGTTACGCAAATCAAGCACCAGGCCTTTCAGCTTGCCGTCTTTCTCTTCTTTGCGCAGTTTTTCCAGGGACTCATTCACCTCTTTGCCGGTATCTACCTGGAACTGGCTGATACGAACATAACCAAAGCCTGGCTCCAGTGTTCTCTGACGAACACTATCGACTTTGATAATGTCACGAACAATGGTGATTTCCAGAGGCTGGCTGGCACCTTCGCGGATAATGGTGAGCTTGATAGGTTCACCGGTTTTGCCGCGCATCATCTCAACAGATTTTTTCAGACCCAGTCCACGAATAGGAGTGTCATCCAGCTTGATAATCAGGTCTCCAGCCTGAACACCCGCGCGTTTGGCAGGAGTATCATCTATTGGGGTGATAACCTTGATCAGGCCATCTTCACTGCCCACTTCAATGCCCAGACCACCGAATTCCCCGGAGGTGCTTTCTTCAAGATTCTTGAAGTCATCAGGCTGCAGGTAAGCGGAATGAGGGTCGAGATTGTCGAGCATGCCTCGAATGGCATTTTCCAGAAGAGTCTTGTCATCAACAGGCTCCACATAGGAGCTCTTGACGCGTTGCATCACCTCGGTAAAGGCGCGCAGCTCATCAAGAGGTAACCGACCTTTTTCCTGCTTGGCTTCAACTTTCTCAGGCTTAGCCGCTGACTCCGCCGGTGCGCTCTTTTCTTCGGCAGAAACCGTGGAAGCCAATGGTGACAATGCCAGAAAGGCTGTCAGGGACCAGGAAAAAAAAGTGGTACGGGTGGGCATGCATTGCTCCTGCTGAGACTGATCCCGAAAATTATTTATTAAATGAGTATATCCCGAGCATCTAACGGGATGCTACCAGCCACGCCATTGGGTTCGATGGCTTGCCTCTATAGCGTACTTCAAAGTACAGGCCGGAATGTGGCTGTCCGCCACTGTCACCCACTCGGGCGATAGCCTCACCGGGTAAAACCCAGTCACCAACTGTTTTCATCATATCCTGATTGTGGGCATACAAAGTCATATAGCCATTGCCGTGATCCAGAATCAGGAGTTGGCCAAAACTTTTCATCCAGTCAGCAAATACCACGCGACCGTGATGAGGAGCTTTCACAACCGTTCCCTGGCTGGCTTTAATGTATACGCCATTCCAGGTGAGCTTGGTGTCCTGCCGCCGTTCCCCGTACTTGTAGAGAAGCTTACCTTTTACCGGCCAGGGCATCTTCCCTCGGGACTTATTAAAGGGCTTATCAACAGCAGTAACATCGGCAATGGAAATAATGGAGGCCAGAAGTTCCTGAAGCGCCTGCTGCTCTGTTTGCAGCCTGCTCAATCGGGAGTTGTTCTGTTTTTCGTTAGCTGACAGTTTGGCAAGGGTCTGTTGACGGTTATTCTGATTCGTCTTCAGATTTTGTGCCCGGCTGGCAAGCGTTTGTTGGTGTCGGGAAATGGATTCATTGGCCTTTAGCAGGTTGGCCTCTGCGTTGGCTAGTTTGCGGTCGGTTTCTTTCAGGGCGGTTAAAGAATCTGACTGAACTTGGGCAAAGTGACTGTAATACACCATCATACGATTGGCTTTGGCTGGATTTTCCTGATTCAGTAGCAGTTTCATCTGAGGGTTTTTGCCAGCCACATAGGCAGCCTTAAGCGCTTTGGAAACTTCCTGTTGTCTACTACTTTGTTCCTTTTTCAGCGTTTCCCGCTGAACTCTCTGCTTTTTTGCGGCATCTTTCGCCTCCCTTAAATCCCGTTCGGTTTTCGTTAACTCTTTCTGAACTCGGCTGATTTCCTGTTCAGTGTTCTCAAGACGGGATTCGATAGCGGAGCGCTCTTTCTTAATCTTTTCCAGAAGGGATTTCAGGGTTTTTATATCCTGATTCACGGTCTCCAGACGAGCAGAGTTACTGACCTTCTGATCATTGCCTTCTGCCTGAGTCGTAACAGAGAAAGGCATCAGCATAATCAGTGCAGTCAGGGCAATCCGTGCCAGAGCTGCTCTTCTATGGGCGGTGGGAGTGATTTTCATTGAGTCTTGCATCACGTCATATGAATCCATTATGCCCAGAGTATTTCTATCCAGAAACCACGATCTGACAGAGAAGCGTGAAGCCCGTAACACATCTGGCTTCTCATACAGTTTTTTCAGGGTGTTAAAACAGTATGGACGGAATTGGAGTGTGTTCAATGGCTGGAACTTATGCCAACAGAGCCTAGAGAACAACTATACGACGAAAGTGGTTTTTAGGGGAGGGCCAGCCGGGAGTAAGAAACCCGGCTGGCAAGAGCTGGTGCTCTTAACTGGTCGTTAGCTGGCCAGGTTGTTTCCAGTCATTTCCTCTGGCTGGGAGAGATCCATCAGTTTAAGAAGAGTTGGGGCAATGTCAGACAGAACACCTTCTTTCAGGTTGATCTGCTGTGGACCGGAATAAATCAGGGGAACATGCTCACAGGTATGGGCAGTGTGTGGCTGACCAGTTGTGTGGTCCATCATCTGCTCGGCATTACCGTGGTCTGCAGTGATCAGGCACTGGCCACCTTGTTTTTCCAGAGCTTCAACAATGCGACCAACACAGGTATCTACACACTCGGCAGCTTTCACTGCTGCATCAAATACGCCGGTATGGCCAACCATGTCGCCGTTGGCATAGTTGCAGATCACCAGATCGTATTCACCACTTTCGATAGCGTTAACCAGTTTATCGGTTACTTCCGGAGCGCTCATTTCTGGCTGCAGATCATAAGTCGCAACCTTGGGAGAGTTCACCAGAATACGGGTCTCACCTGTCCATGGTTCTTCACGGCCACCGCTGAAGAAGAATGTTACGTGAGCATACTTCTCAGTCTCGGCAATACGGAGCTGAGTCTTGCCCAGTTTCTCCATATATTCACCAAGAGTGTTAGTGAGAGTTGCTGGTGGGAAAGCACAAGGAGCAGGAATGCTGTCGGCATAGCGGGTCAGCATCACAAATCCTGCCAGGTTTGGGCGCTGCTGGCGGGTGAAACCGTTGAAGTCATCTTCCGCAAATACTCGAGACAACTGGCGGGCACGGTCAGCACGGAAGTTCATAAAGATAACCGCGTCGCCATCACTCATGACCGCAGGCTTACCGTCAGCTGGAACGATGGTAGTGGCTTTTACAAACTCATCATTCTCATCTCGCTCATAGGCAGCCTGCAAACCGGCTACAGCTGTTTCTGCGGTGAAATCAGATTTACCTGCAGTCATCAGGTTCCAGGCGTCTTCAACGCGTTCCCAGCGTTGGTCACGATCCATTGCATAATAACGACCAATCAGGCTGGCAACACGGCCAACACCGAGCTTGTTCAAAAGAGCATCAGTTTGTTCCAGAGAGTTTTGAGCACTGCGTGGTGGTGTGTCGCGGCCGTCCAGGAATGCATGAACGTAAACTTCTTTGGCGCCGCGAGCGGCAGCCATTTCGATCATCGCATGAATATGTTTCTCGTGGGAGTGAACACCGCCGGGAGACATAAGCCCCATGAGGTGTACGGCTTTGCCTTTGGAAACGGCGGCATCAACAACTTTTACCAGCTCTGGGTTGGTCTGGAAGTCATCATCTTTAATGGCTTTGCTGATGCGGGTGAGATCCTGGTAAACAATGCGGCCGGCACCAAGGTTCATGTGGCCGACTTCACTGTTACCCATCTGGCCATCCGGCAGGCCAACATCGCCACCGGAGCCGGAAATCAGAGTGTGAGGGTTATTTGCCCAGAGTCCGTCCATGACTGGTGTCTTGGCCGCCAGAATAGCGTTGGCATCGGATTCTTCCCGGTAGCCCCAGCCATCGAGAATTAACAGGGCGGTCGTAGTGCGCTTAGTCATACTGTTCCGGATATCGTGTCGGGGGATAATGGTGGGCAATTTTAGCGACTTGCGGTAAGTAACTCCACGCTAAAGGGAAATACCATAATATTGCAGGTCTCTGCAGAGGCTTAAAAGCGAACAATAACAGTGTGTTTTCAGCCTGTAGCCTGTGCCAGCTCAACAGCGCGCGGAGTATTCTCCGGTGTATGATGAAATTGTCTTACCAGTCTGTATACTTGCCGACTTATCGTAATTTTTGGTTGCCTGATTTTCCCAATGGAACAATTCATAGAATTTGTAATCAATCACCCGGCACTGACCGGCGCCTTTGCCGTTATGCTGGGGTTGCTGGTCTTTACTGAGCTGCGCAAAGGTGGCCAGAGCATCACTACCCAGGTGCTGACCAAAATGGTTAACCAGGACAATGCTGTTGTTGTTGATATTCGCGACAAGAAAGAGTTTGCCCGTGGCGCCATTACTGACTCCATCAATATTCCTCATGCCAGCATCAAAAGCCGTGCAGGGGAACTGGAAAAGTACAAAACTGTTCCAGTTATTCTGGTGGATGCCATGGGCCAGCACAGTGGCATGGCTGGAAAGCAGCTGAAAGAAGCAGGTTTTGAAAACGTTGTTCGCCTGAGTGGCGGCATCGGTTCCTGGCAGGGGGATAACCTGCCTCTGGTAAAGAGCTAAACAAAGCGGAATAACCAAACAATGCAGGAAGTCGTTGTTTACAGCTCATCGTGGTGTCCCTTCTGTCAGCGTGCTCTTGCGCTGCTGGCTAAAAAGAGTGCTCCCGTTGAAGTAATTTCTGTGGATGGAAAGCCCGATGTCCGTCGGTTAATGACGGAAAAAGCCGGGAAAACTTCTGTTCCACAAATCTGGATCGGCGACACCCACGTGGGTGGATGCGATGACCTTTACGCCTTGGAAGCCCGGGGTGAACTGGATCAGTTGCTCGCGGGTCAGTCCTGAGTCCAAGAACAGTCTCGTACTGATAAGCAGTCTTGAACTTTATAAATAGTTAAAGGAAAACATGATGCCTGAAGCTCAGTCTAACCAGGAACAGCCACAATTCGCACTGCAGCGTATCTACGTTAAAGATATCTCTTTCGAGTCCCCAAAGGCTCCTGCAATCTTCAAAGGCCAGTGGCAGCCAGAAGTTAAGCTGGACCTGAACACTTCCAACTCCAAGCTGGAAGAGGAAGGCATGTACGAAGTGGTTCTGTCCCTGACTGCCACTGTTATGCACGGCGAAGAGACTGCTTTTGTTGCTGAAGTTCATCAGGGCGGTATCTTCCTGGCCAAGAACCTGCCAGAAGGTGATCTGCACCGCACTCTGGGCGCATTCTGCCCTAACCTGCTGTTCCCTTATGCTCGTGAAGCTATCGACAGCCTGGTTACTCGTGGCAGCTTCCCTGCGCTGATGCTGGCTCCGGTTAACTTTGACGCTCTGTACGCTCAGGCGCTGCAGCAGGCTCAGGCTGAGCAAACCAAGCAGTAATACCTCTGCTGTTTCTCAGTTTTCTTTGAAAAAACCGCCTTCTGGCGGTTTTTTCATTTTCTCCTACCCTGACAGGCCGGTCAGGAATGGTGACCTCTGGTTGGGAACCAGATAGCTCCAATTCCATCCAATACACGTAATTCCACATTCCGTTACTTGTGCCGGATCACGTAAGTGATTGTAAAACAAAGAAATGACAGGGAGCGTGGTGAGTGACTGACATTGAAATCAGTTGAATTTGGAATATTGGGAGCTGAGATAATGCAATCCAGAGTTTATTTAAACCGTTCAATTCGTTGGCTGGGTGTATGCCTGGTATCAGCTCTTTTGACTGTAACCTCTCTTGTTTTGGCTGACCCGGCTAGAAAAACCTACGTTTTTAATCCGGGTGATGGGCAATACGAAGCGAAAGAAGACGTTAACGTTTACATAAAGTTCGACAAGTTAATAGTCGTTAAAGATATTCATCCAAAAGATCTTCTTCTTACGACAAATACTGTTGATGGCGTAATGACAGACTCAAAAACTTACTGTGTTGCTAAGAACTATGACGGTAATGTCAAACTGAAAATTACTGGTGATGACGTTGAGCATAAAGCTTTCCAGCTAGTTAATCAGACCGACAAAAGCAGCAAGATTCCTCTTACGGTTAAAATCAAAGATGAAAAGAAGGGAGACCCTGCAATAGTATTTAAGCCTGGAGATGAACATCCAATCTCAGCAATTGACCCTGGCGATAACAAAAAAACCTGTGATGAAACCACCACAACCCTCACTGTTGAGGCGGACTCTTCAAAGATTTTGAAAAAGAGTGGTACCTACCATACAAAACTTCATCTGAAATTTGTTGCCCTCTAAATACCGCCGGATCACATCTACACTCTTTTAAGAGTGTTTAATTCAAAGCAATGGAATGCTTAATTTTCTGTTACCCCTTCTGGGGTTCATCTTCCTTTTCACCAGCAAGGTCTTGGCGAATGGCCTTGTTTTCGGTGGTGACCGTTCAGTTGAACTGGTTTCTATTGAAGAGGGTGGTGGCGGCCAGTATTGCATCTGGCAGGAAAATGCTGACAACCGAACTGTTGGCTGGCAATTAAAACTGCTGGTTCCACCGGGCGGAATGCAGCTCGGTAGCTCTAATCATCCTTCCATTTTCATTCCTTTTGAAGTGCGTGTTCAATCAGCCCCCGGTGCACCATTTCGGAGAGTGCGCAGTAATGAAACCCTGATTCAGGGGAACAGGCTCTCAAGTTATTGCGAGCCAGGTTCTTCTTCCTTTCAGGTGCATATCCAGCCTTCGGGAGAGCCAAACCTTATTCCTGGTGATATCTATCGGCAGCGCTTGCCGGTGCGGCTTACAACTTCTGACGGTGTTATTCAGGATCTGGAACTTGATCTTCGCCTGACGGTTCCCGAGCGCGTTGGGGCGCGGGTTCTGGATTCCATTCAGTTGCTCAAGTCGACAGGCGCATCCGCTTCAACTGGAGAGGCGCGTGTTTGTCTGTTCCGTAATGGTGGTGGTGATTATTCTGTGCGTCTGCAGGGGGATGGAGCCAATGGAGAATTTGTACTCCAGGGTAAGAAAGAGCTTAGTTTCACTGCAAATTGGCGGGGAGAAGGTATGCCTGCTGAGGTTATGGAGCCAGGGAAAAACAGCCGTATTTATCCAGGGTCTTCCTATCCCGATTGCCTGGGCGGCTTTAATGGTCGGGTTGAAGTGAACCTGCCTGCCCATGAGGCGCAAAGGGCCACCAGTGGCCGCTATCAGGGGCGCTTGAGAATCATTGTTCAAGCCCGATAAATCTTAGATACCTTTCTGATATCCGGTTAGATGCCATGACAGGGAATGTCCGGCCTTCTGTCTGCCTGCAGTGGCTGTTTATGCTGCTTCTGCTTTGTAGCGGAAGTGCGGTATTCGCTGATGATATGGATGAGGTTCCTGCTGGCTTCGAAAACCTTGATGCTCCCAAAGAAACTGAGATTGAAATCTGGTTTGCCGGTAAAAAACGAGGCACAGCCTTTGCCCGTTTCACTTCCCAGTGGGTGACTTTTCACCAGCCCCAAAGCGTTGCCAATATGATTCCGAGCGTTCGGGATAAAGCCTTTATTGCCAAATCTCTCACTGGCCAGCTGGCTGGCCATGGCGAACTGGTTTGCCGGGGAAGAAACAGGAATAACTGTGGCATCCTGCATCCAAAGATCGCTGGCGTGATTTTTGACCATCGCCGCTTTCGAGCCACTGTATTTATCAATCCTGAACACCTGAAGGTGCGAACGCTGACTCAGCAGCGTTACCTGAATGAATCCAGTAGTCATATCTCTGCCGTTCAGGGGCTAAGTCTTAACCTTTCCGGAGCTCGCTCGAAAGATTCCACAGATCATTACTCCTGGTATGGTCGCTCGTTGATGGCTTTCAAAGAAAATCATCTGTTCACAGACTGGAGTTATGACAAGAAAGAACACTTTAGTGTGTCTTCGTTTTATTTGGAGAGAGACTGGCAGGGGCAGGAGTTTGTTGGCGGACTGTTTGGTGCCAGCAGTTTTGGACTGGGGTTTTCTGCTGATCCGCAATTGCTTGGATTAAGGCTGGCTCACTCTACGGATTCTTTAAGCAGCCAGAGCGCGGTTAATAACACGCCTCTTATTGTTTATCTGCCTGTGCGCGGCAGGGTGGAAATTTATCGGGATGGGAAGTTGTTAAAGGCCGAGCTCTTAGAAGCCGGTCGTCAACAGTTGGATACCCGCAGTCTTCCGCAGGGAGCTTATAACCTGACCATTCGTGTTTATGACGGTACCCAGCTTCTTAACGAACAGCGGGTGTTGTATGTGAAAAGTAATAGCTTGCCCGGTGAAGATGATCCTCAATACTTTTTCGAAATTGGTCGCCCTATGGAAAATGTCAGTGAAGCCTGGTGGCCTAAAACTGGCGCTGGCTGGGTGGCTCGTGGCGGTTATACACAGCTTTTCACAGAAACATCTTCGTTTACTGTGGCAGCGACTGTTGAAAACAGCGATGCTCTGGCTGAGTTGGGAATTCTCAACCTGAGTGAATTCTTTGAATTCTCTGGTGGTGTAATGGCTGCTAGAGAAAACCGCAAAGGTTTTTTCGGTAATGCGGTTTTTCACAGGGAAAACTGGCAGCTACAGGCCCGCTATCGTGAGCTCTCTGAGAAGAAGCAAAAAGCAGAATCGAATTCGAACAATGCCCTGTTGGGAGATGGTTTTCGCACTGGGCAATTGGATGTATCCAAGAGTTTTGGTTTTGCCAGTGTGGAAGTAGGACGGGATTGGCAGAGAAGCCAGTCCCAGAAAAGAACACAAATTACTGACCATATTCGTTTTGAGTGGCCGTTACTGAGAGATTCTTCCTTTGATATGCGCCTCTCTCTCGATGCTTCCAGTACTCAGTTAGTTGATGGCAGAAGCTCCCAAGTGTTGGCCAGTCTTACCCTGACTCACCGGGAAGGTGTTCGTACCGCAACCTTGAAACAGAGCCGGCAGGAAAATAAAACTCCGGGTAATCGAAATATCTCTCTTTCAACCCGGGCATCTGCCCGCTGGCAAAAGTTGGAAGTTTCCGGGCAAACCATCACTGCCGGAGGTTATCTGGAAAAACAGCGGCAGCAGGAAATATTAGGTGGAGATGCTTACTTTGCCGGTAAATGGCTGGGAGGACAGGTTGCTCTTAACCGTTCCCTTCCTGAACAGGGGCATGCTGTAACCAACTATACCGGCAGTTTCAGCACCAGTGCTCTGGCTCGGCCTGACAATGTTTCTATTGGCGGTGGCCGCTTGAGTGACAGTGCTGTGCTTGTATCGTTTGAAGGTGATGGGCCGGGGTACTTCGATATTCTGGTGAATGGTAAAGCAGTAACTTACGGTCGGGCAGGGGAGGTTGTGCCTGTTGTGCTAGCACCTTTCCGTAAGTATGGGCTTTCTATTAAAGCCAGAGGCAATAACTTCTCGGATTATGATGATACCGAGCAAAGTGTGACACTCTATCCCGGTAATGTGGCTCATGTTTCCTTCTCAGTTATTCAGGTTCTTCCAGTGTTGGGGCGCTTGTGTGACCCAGATGGAAATATTCTGGATAGCGCTATTGTGGAAAATGTTCAGGAGCCGGTTCTTTCGGATGGACATGGTGTTTTTCAGGCCAGAGTTCGACCTGCAACAGAAATTCTAAAAGTTCAGAAAGCTGATGGAACACATTGTGAAGCTGCGTTACCAGAATCAGAGCAAAGGCGTTTACGGCGAGGAGTGGCTTTGTTGGGGCGTCTGACTTGTAATCCTATTGAGCCTTCCGGGGAGTAGGCGCGTATTTGGGTAAGGTGTCTTTGCCGCTGAAGACTTTCTTGAGAGTATCTTCATCCTGAGTATTCATAACAAATTCGGCATCTCCCTCCCAGGGAAGCTGAATCTGCCAGCTGGCTCCTGCGTACAAGCGTTCACCTGTCAGCTTTTGGCATTCAGAAGGTTTGGCAGGATTACATTGGCGGCCACTTTCCAGATACACGTTGCTATTGCCGTCATTGTAAAGAGTGAGAGTTTTTCCTTCCCGTTTGCCAAGAATACTGAAGATTGGTTTTACAGGCCGAACAATAACCAGCAGCTCGTAAGACACTAATACCTTCACCATATCCTGATCCCCTTTCAGGCGGCCGGTAGCAGGTTCTACGATTACCCTGTAGATGCGCTCTTTCTTCTGTTCTTCATCAAGATTAAGCAGGCGAACAGGATTGCTCTGATTACCTTCAAGGGCCATACGGGAGGGAGTGGCGATAAGAAGAGCGTTGTCCGGGTCAATCAGTGGCTGTCTGGACTCATCTTCCCGCCCGGGATTGATCACTTCGTAAACCGATATTCCTACATAAGCTTTATCGGATGAACCATTCTGCACATTGATATCTGTGTAGTACTCGCCGTCAGGCTGAAATTCAATGATGGCGCGATCCACAGAAATATCTGCCAGCACATGGAAAGTCATTGTTGCCAACAGGCTTGTAAACAGGCGTCCGTAACCCATGTTTTCTGATTCTAGCGTTATGAAAAGGGCTTAAGAGGAAGCATAGATCATCCCCTCTCAGATGTTTTCAGAGTGTTAGAAAAGTGTTACCTGGTGACGCAGTGTGTCACTTGGTGACTTTCCAGATTGTCAATGGCACATCAATTTTTTTCACCTTATTTTGTGAAACAGTTGTCGTTTGTGGGGGTTCGGTTTGTTACTATTGACTGGCATGACTTTTGCGATTTGTCTTTTGAGCCAATCTTGAGTAGTAAAATAAAAATATCTGTGATGCGACAACTGGCTGTGACTCTGTTGTTTCTGGGGTGGGCTCAGCTTGGCTATACCGCTCCCGAATGTAAAACGGTCAGCTTTTTGGGGTTTCGTGGCGAATATTGCCATGAGGTCAAAGAGCTGGATGACATTGTGATCAGGCCATTGGAATCCGATCTGCAGGACAACGCAGGAGGAAATCTGATCGTTAATGAGAGTTACTGTCACACCTCTACACGTAATGGTTCAGCCTGGGATTTTCATGTGAATTTTCAGGCCGGGAGTGGCGTAGTCGATCTGGGTAATGGCAACTATCGACTGACGTCATCCTCAGGAAACCCTTTACCTGTCAATGTTCAGTGGAAAGGGAGTACTAACTCGGGTTTTGAGGCATTTGATGCGGGAACGTCGAGCAACACAGTCACGGGGGCTACAAGCTGCGCAAACTCAGGGGCAGCTATAAGAGTGTCGGTGGCAAGAAGTGATCTTCGCAATGCACAACCGGGAACATATAACGCAACACTGAGAATGCAGCCGGAGGTGGAAACCTTCTTCTCCAGCAGAACATTTACCCCGGTTAACTTCGCTATCACGTTGCCTGCACAAACCAAAATAAGCCGGCTGGATGATATGACCATTACCCAGCGCAATGCAGCAAATGATGGCTACGAGCAAGACGAACGATTTTGTGTATTCGTTCAGGGTGGTGGTGACTACCTGATTTCTGCCACCGGAGACCCGCAAGAGAGTGATGATTTTGTATTAAAAAATGGTAATGAAGCTCTGGCATATAAAGTGCTTCTGTCTACAAGAAATAATGGTAACAGGCTTGTGTCTGTACAGCCTGGGCAAGCCCTGACAGCCAGAGGGGGGAGCTCATCTCTGAGTTGTAGTAACAGCGACAATGCCCGGGCACAGATACAAATTTCAGATTCGGCAGCAGCGGGCAAACCCGCTGGAGCCTATAGCGGAACACTCTATCTGACGGTGGAGCCAGCCTGAAGGCGCTCACTCCAGAGAGTGAATACTAAAACAAGAAAGCAACAAGGGTTGGACCATGAAAACAATAATACGCAAAGCGTTGACGGTGGCCGTACTGGCTGGAGTATCAGCAGGGGCTTCAGCTTTTGAGAATGGTACTTTAGGCGATACGTCGACAGGAAAAATTGATATCAAATACACTCAAGATGAACAGGCCAGGATTTGGGGTTTTACCAGCGACCTTACTATCAGTAGTTTGACGTCTTCTTTTACTGATAATACAGCCAAAGCATGTCTCTATATCAACTCACCAAACGTAGATATTGCTGTTTCTGCAACCTCTATTGTAAGCGGTGTTGATGATAGTGATGGCGCTTTTGACTTAGATAAAGGTACCGACGCAATTCCTTTTAAAGTAAAACTGGTAGCAGGAACCACTGCTTCAGCTGAATTCAGCAACGTAGGTACAGCGAGCTTCACCGCAGCACAGGTGGGCAATACTGCAAATCCAAATACGGCAGCTTGTGCGGATGGTAGCAAAAACCTGACAGTGCAAATTGACCCAGATCCTGCAGCAAATACAACGTACCCTGCAGGTGATTACTCTCAGTTAGTGACACTTGTTGTTACCCCTAAGTAATTGCATGTTGTTAAGTGAAGCAGGTTGGATGTTGACCAAAGCCATCCAATCTGTAGCACTTCTTTTTGTTATTTATTGTCAATGAATAAGTGCTGGGATTACTTACTGGTAATGATAGTTTCTCTTTTAGCTGTAAATGCTAGTGGAGAAGTTTTTATTGCCAGCAATAAAGTCCCATCTGGCTTTGAATCTCTAAATCGCCCCCAGCGTTCGCTGGTGGATATCTACTATGGCGGCCGGTATATCACGTCTCAGGTCGCCACCTTTACTTTCGAAACAGTCAAACTGACTTCACCACAGGATGTGGTGCGACGTATCGGCGATATCACTGATCCCGAGTTAATAACACGCCTATTGTCGGGAGAAATTCTCGGTAACTCGCAGGAAGTCTGTGCTCCACGGCAAACCCGTGGTTGTGGTCGTTTATCCCCTGAAGTTGTGGGAGTGATCTTTGATGAAAACCGTTTTCGGCTGGATGTATTTATTAACCGCAATTACCTGACCACACGACAAGCGGATGTCGAGCGGTTTTTACCGCCTTCTGATGGTGGCTTTGCTTTTTTACAGAATTTTTCTGCGACTGCATCTGGGAATACTTCGAGCCGCAGTCGCAATAATAACTCCGACTATACGGTCAATGGTGTCAGCTTGCTGTCGTGGAAAGAGAACAGCCTGTATGGCAGCTGGGATTACACCAAGAATCAGAAATTAACTGTTGATCGACTTTATGGGCAACGGGAATTTGAAGGTGTTGCCTGGCAGGGCGGTATGCTCTCCAGCCGTGGCTTCGGATTGAATTTTACTTCTGATCAAATTCTTTTAGGTGGTCGGGTTGCGACCTCCGATAACACTCGATTGGATACCGATTTTACCGGCGGTGTTCCTCTGGATGTGTTCTTGCCAACCCGTGGGCGTGTTGAGCTTCGCAAAGATGGCAAGCTTCTCACCTCTCAGTTTTTTGAAGCCGGTAATCAGGAGCTGGATACTTCTTATCTCCCTGATGGCGCTTATGATCTGGAGATTCGAATTGTTGATGATCTGGGTAATCAGGTCAGCAAAGAGACCCGCTTCTTTGCCAAGCAAAACCGTTTGCCTGCTCCTGGAGAGTGGGACTGGTTTGTTGAGTCAGGGAAAATCTTAAACCGGACTGCCAACAAGACTTTGCCCGAAACTACTGGGAATTGGCTGAGTCGTGCTGGTGTTGGCAGAAGGTTGGGAGACACCTGGTCTGGCACATTGGCGATGGCGGCAGACAATGATGAAGCCTTGCTGGAAACGGGATTGTTTCATGTTGGCAGTTTCTATGATCTTTCGCCTTACGCCATGTTTGATGACGACGGTAATCATGGCGTAGGTATGGATATGCGTATCCGTGCCTGGGATGTTTCCCTGAATAGCAACTATCGCAGGTTGTGGAGTAATACCCCGGCGAATACTTCGGATAGCAATGACAATAATTTGCTTGGAGAAAGCTTTGAGCAGATAAGCAGCTCTATAAGTTTGCCGTTTTACTCCGGCAGTGTGAGTTACCGTTACAGTTATAACAAACGTCAGAATGATGCGACCGAATCTCACGGTATTAACTGGCGCAGCCAGTTGTGGCGTACCAATGATTACGATTTGGATTTTGATCTTGGGTTGAGTAAGTCCGGTGATAATGAAGTGATTCTGGCGACTTTGAATTTCCGTCTGCGTCAGGATCGCTGGGACTTCCGCGCATCTCCTTCTGCGGAGTGGAGCAAAACTGGCAATAACAAAGAACGTGATGAGAGGCTGCAACTCAACGCCAGCTGGAATGATGATGATCTTTATGATGCTGATGTCAGATTTGATGCCGGTATTTCCAAAGGTTCAGATCAGGATCGCCTCAATACCAATCTTCGTTATGCCAATCATTTAGGTGCTGCCAATCTGGCTTTGGCTCATACCCGTGCCGGAGATAATAAAGCGACCAGCTATAGCTTGAATATGGGCACCAGCCTGATGACCAATGGCGATTATGTGTCTGTTGGTGGTGAAGACCGGGCGCAGAGTGCTGTAGTTGTTTATATCGAAGGTCGGGATGGGGATAGGTTTGATGTAATGGTTGACGGTCGTCGTGAAACCTATGCGGTAGTCGGTCAACCAACCCTGATTCCTCTTACACCTTACGAGCAGTATCGAATTTCCCTCAAACCTGCGGGCACGGCCATGTATCGGTTTGATGAAAAGATTCAAGAGATAACGCTTTACCCTGGCAATGTTGTGCGAATGGAGGTGGAAGCTCTGCCTCTGCAATTAGCTTTTGGCCGAATTCAGTTTACCGGTTTTGGTGAAACCAGCGCCCGCATTACTGGTGGTATCGCTCCTGTGACCCTGGACGAATATGGACTGTTCCAACTGGAAATTCAGGCCAATACACCAGAGCTTCGTGTTGAGCTGGATAATGGCTGGGCTTGCCGGATTCAGCTACCCAAAGACAGTGGTGAAGATATTTTACGACTCGGAACAGTCAAACTCTCCGAAGCTGATTGTAAGCCTTGGTTGGAAGGTGAGCTGGCGATCAGCAAGAAGGAATAACAATAATAAATGGGTGTGAGTGATGTTTTGCTGAGGGTTCTTTTAGGTTGTCTTTTCATTCTCCAGACTTTTCCCGCTTTGGCTGATAATGATTGCCTTCTTGATGATATTGCCGATTGCGCAAAAGATGGTTCCTGGGAGATGAAACTGAAGCGCCTGTACGATATTGATATGGGACAGTGGAGTGGACAGACCATACTTGATGGTTCAACCCAACCGGCAACAGATGGGCGTCGCTTTTGCATTCTTGCTTACAGACCACAAGGGGGGGGGCGGTTTGTTCGGGACTACGATGTTTATGTAACCGGGCCTTTCGAAGACTCCTCCTATGTTCTCAGGCAAGGGAGTAAGAGCCTTCCGATTACTTTGACGTTAAAAGGGCAGAAACCTGCCAACTCCTATATTGATGACTCTCTGGCGGATGGCATTATTTCCGTGGATGGCATTAATTCGGAATCCCAATGTAAGAATTATGAATTTTCGATTATTGCAGAAGTAAGCAGTAGCGAAATTCTTGACCGTACAGCAGTTGGGCAATATCAAAGTATATTTACTCTGGTTGCTTATTCAACGGAAGGATTCAGCCAGACAGTAACAGAAGATTTTGTTGTCACTTTGGATGTGATTCCTGTTTATCAGGTTAACCAGTTGCAGGATGTAGTGTTGGATAAAAACAAAACCACAGCAGATAATCGGGTTTATGAAGATCTGGATTTCTGCGTGTTTGCTATGGGCGCTATTAAATACAAAATGTCGTTGCGTTCTCAGATAAGGCCTTCTTCATCTTTCGAATTGCAGGGTAGCGGAGATGATGCCATTCCGTATCGAGCCAGAGTCGAATTAGATAACGGTACCTGGGATGATTTTACTCAGGCCGGTTCAACATCAGCTGGCACATTAACAGGCAGCGGCGCATTGAATTGTGGTGGTAGCCCGAATTCACGAATAAGAATTGATTTTCCAAAAGCGCAGTTAGATGGACTGATGGCTGGAACTTACACGGATACTATGGAAGTGACTGTAGGTCCGGAATAGATTAATTAATAAGCTTGCACTGTTCTTATCTTTCCTTGTCATGCAACTGACTTCATTCTGAAAACAAATAACGATACCTTTTCTTGAGTAGTCCCCCTTAAGTGACAACACGAGAAAACAATGACAATAACAAGACGACGCTTCTTTCAGGGCGCGGCTTTGGGGATCGCTGCGCTTCCCCTGTTGAAAACTTATGCAAGTGCCCATCAACCTTTCCGGCATGGCATTGCCAGTGGTGATCCTCTGGCCGACAGAGTCATCCTCTGGACACGTGTTACTCCCGATCAGGATCCATTGTTTGCCAGTGCTATCGTGCCCTATGAGTGGCAGATTGCTCTTGATCCGGGAATGGCATCGATTGTCCGTACTGGCTCAGGTGTGACTGGCCCTGAGGTGGACTACACCGTGAAGGTTGATGCTGATCAGCTGGTGCCAGGAACTACGTATTATTACCGTTTCCTGTCCAATGGTATTGAGTCTCCTATTGGTCGTACCAAAACCTTGCCTGTCGGTCATTTGAACCGCATGCGTTTAGCTTTTTGTTCCTGCTCCAATTATCCAGCGGGATATTTCAACGTCTATAAAGAGATCGCTCGCCGTCCCGAACTTGATGTTGTTCTTCATCTCGGTGATTACATCTATGAGTATGGTCCCGGGGGTTTTGGCACTGGAAATGGTTTAGGTCGTGACCCACTCCCGGCCAAGGAAATTACTGCGCTGCAGGATTACCATTTGCGTTACGCCCAGTATCGCACTGACCCAGATCTGCAGGAGGTTCACCGCCAGCATCCATTTATCTGTATCTGGGATGATCATGAATCAGCTAATGACGCCTGGAAAGGTGGGGCGCAGAATCACGATGATGGTGAAGGCTCATGGGAAGATCGTCGCGCAGCGGCGATACAAACCTATTTTGACTGGATGCCAATTCGGGAGACTGGCATTGTTGATCAGTTTGGCAGTCGATCCATTTATCGGAACTTCCGCTTCGGCAATCTTATGGACCTGTTTATGCTGGATACCCGCCTGTTTGGTCGGGACAAGCAGGCCAGACCATTGGATGCCCGTACTGCCAAAGATGCTTCTCGGACACTGCTTGGTGAACAGCAGGAGAACTGGCTTCATAGTGGGCTGAGCCAATCTCAACGGGATGGCGTGCGTTGGCGGGTTTTGGGGCAACAGGTGATGATGTCTCAATTAACTATTAATCCTGATCTTCCAATCAATATGGATCAATGGGATGGCTATCAGGGAAGTCGTGACCGGTTGTTTGACCATATTACCGGACAAGGGATTGATAACCTGATGGTACTAACCGGAGATATTCACACCTCCTGGGCTTTTGATCTGGCAGAAGATCCTCACCGGATCAGTCGCTACAGCCGGTTTACCGGGCGGGGTGCGATTGGTGGTGAATTTGTAACGCCAGGAGTTACATCGGGGCTGGGTGATAAATCCGGCTTAACAGAAGCGGCTGGTCTTGCGGTTGATGGTATTCTCCGGAACCTGAAGTGGGCCAATATCTCCGAGCGGGGTTATGTGCTTCTGGATATCAGCCACTCTCGTTCCAAAGCCCACTGGTATCATGTGGATACAGTGAAGAGTCCTTATTACTCGGCATACCTGGCTCGTATGTACAAACAGAAGGCGGGGGATAATCATATCCATCGAGCCTGGAGAGAGAGTTCTGCCAGTGACTATGATCCGCCAGCACCGGCTATGTACAGTGCTTTGGATAATCTACGCAGTCGCTTTATGGTTTAGACATGCTCGTGATTTAAGTCCTATTCAAAAGCCGTTGACTGAATAAATGATCCCCCTCCTTAATGATGGTGCCCTGAATTATTGGGGCACCATCAACTCACAAATAGAAACCTATTTTTCTATTTTCTTTGCGATTAATGAAACCATTTCTTTTCGATGTGCGTTATTAAGGATGTAAGGTGCAAACCGGACGCCTGAATAAAAAGAAATGGAGAGCTCTATGGCCAGACAATCATCTTTCGCAGGTATCTTAATAGAACCTAATCCTGTTAATCAGATTACAGGAACACCACGATTTTCTGGTACCGAATACGGAATTCAAAAACATCAGTTTTTTGCAAATACTGAGAGAGACCTGCGTCTTATTGCTGCGACCAAAATTGGCGCAGAGCTGCTTGATTTAATCCATAAACGCCATATGGGTATTGGTACCTCTGGAAGCGGGAGCCAGAGAGCGGTAACTATTCGTTTCCGCCCAAGTAATAAGAGCCCGGGTGCTTCAACTTCTGCCTGGAGCATTAATGACCGGTTTCGTAATGAACGAGCAATAGGTAGCCGCACTTTTCATTTTGCAGGAAAAGGCAGTCGAACATTTGTTGATATGCACAATGATGCGGATAGTGCTCAAATCTATACTCGGCTATGTGGAAAGCAAACACCGACATGGATTGTACTTGCTCATGAACTAATACATGCCTGGCATCATTTAAGTGGTACCAGTTACAGCGAATCTGTTCACGCCCCGGGGCAGGGGGAAGTGCGAAGGGAAGAGATGTATACAACAGGAATAGGTGCCTACCGAAATACCAGAATCAGTGAAAATGCGATTCGCAGAGAGGCTGGGTTACCTGAGCGTGAGTATTACACTTTTCCAAACGATCATGCTGCTATTCACTCCTTGATGCACTCAAACGCTCATTGTCAGCGTTATTGGTTCTGCAGTTGCCTGCAGCAAATAGCAGGTAACTAAGAGAAAAGGCCGGTTGAGTCCGGCCTTGATTTAAAGGCTGAACTGTTTGGCTTTTTCGTTCTGTCCATCAAATAAGCCGTACTCGACAAAGCCTTTCTGATTCTGGAACTGTTCTGGCAGATCGAGAGTCCAGCTCTGGCCAGCGTAAATCCGGCTGCCTTCTTCAAGGTCTGAGCACTTCTCTTCTTTGGTCTCACGAGAGGCTGTTTGAGAAACACCTTTCGGGCAGAAGCGGCCATTACGCAGCACCACATTCACATTGCCAGAGTTAGAGAAAGTCATTTCTGTACCTTTGCTCTTCGCAGAAACTTCAAAGAATGGATTTTCTGGGCGAATAAAAGCCAGAACCTGATAGGCCACAAGAATCTTTACCGCCGTTTGTGTGGCTTCCAACTCACCGACGACTGGACGGAAAGTAATGCGGTAAACCTCTTCCACTTTTGGAGCAGGGTTCAGGCTTACCAAACGCACAGTTTTTCGGCCGCCGGGAGCAACGATGCTTTTTCCAGGAGTGGCGAGCAGCTGCATTTTATCCGGGTCTGTAATTCTGACTCTTTCCTCGT
The DNA here is from genome assembly GCF_058148445.1 of Parendozoicomonas sp. 2304DJ65-17. NCBI lineage: Bacteria > Pseudomonadati > Pseudomonadota > Gammaproteobacteria > Oceanospirillales > Endozoicomonadaceae > Parendozoicomonas > Parendozoicomonas sp. 2304DJ65-17. The sequence goes on along the minus strand of NZ_JBYVJV010000001.1, from coordinate 537,791 downwards.
TTTCAGAACCTGGATTATCAACCTTGAAGATCTCGGTTTCCAGGTAGAGGTTCTCTCTATCTGGATTGGTCACCAGAATATCCTGGCGTGGTAGTTTGTCCGCATCGAAATAAACGATCATGCGATCAAGTTGAACACCGGAAAACGCTGATGAGGTAAAAAGCAACGAGAAGGCGGATAGTGCTGCGGTAATTATTTTCATTATTTACTGCATGTTCGGTCATCTACATAGGCAGGTTATAACCGGATTTCCGGAACGACTCAACGAAGATTTTACTCCGGAGCGATAAGGATTGTGGCTGGATGCCTTGAGGGCGTGCTGTTTGGGGTGATTGCGACTGTTTGTTTATCACAGTCAGAAGAGGCCAGGTAGGTAACGGAGTTTTTGTTCTTAGCTTTAGGAGTTAGGGCGTACCCAGAGAAAGTAACAGTGTGTGGAGAGTGGAGTTCACTGTCACGCAGCGGCAGCACTGAAGTTGAATAATAATCAACGCCTCGACCGGTAATACAAAATGGTTCTGGTGTGTTGCTAAGGGTATCTGGAGGAGCTTGAACTTCCAGCTTTGGTGGAATAACCAGTTTGATGGTGAAGGATGCTGATGAAGTTGTGCCAAGCGAACCCTGACTGGCTGCGAAGGAAATATTCCAGCTGGCAAGCAGTAAACACGTAAGAAGAATTCGCACGGGGCCAACCTGAAAGTGCCGATCACCAGAGTAGCTATCGACACTTTTTGGCTGGAATTAAGAAAGTTTACAGGCCTCCAACAAATCCCTGCTGGCGCCAGGCTTCATAACTGACAATAGCTACAGCATTAGACAGATTCAGGCTACGGCTGGTTTCCAGCATAGGTATGCGCAATCGGTGTTCCGGTGGGAAACTGTTTCTCAGATCATCAGGTAAGCCACTGGTTTCTGAGCCAAACAACAGAATATCTCCTTCCTGATAATCAATCTGATCATGAGGCCGGCTGCCTTTGGTCGTACAGGCCAGAACCCTTCTATTGGGTACGGCTTCAAGAAAAGCCTCATAGTTTTTGTGAACGGTTACCCGTGCCAGATCATGGTAATCCAGCCCTGCCCGGCGCAGTTTTTTCTCTTCAAGATCAAAGCCTAAAGGTTCAATCAGGTGTAACTGGCAGCCATTGTTGGCGACCAGCCGAATCAGGTTACCGGTGTTGGCGGCAATGCGAGGCTCGTACAGGGCGATATGAAACATGCTGAGCAGGTCAATCTCAATTCACAGAACTGCGCATTATAAGCGTATTGCGCTATTTAAACAGGATATCGCTACTGCGAAGCGGCTGATGGCAGCAATTACAAAGCAACTCTGGGGTCAGCGGGTTGTTTCCACATTTGTGGGTGAGTTCTATGGCGCTGGGTGTATTAGGCGCTTCAAGCCAGCGTTTGCCCCATTGGTGCAGGGAAAGCAGTAATGGGTAAAGATCATACGCTTTAGGCGTCAGCTTGTAGGAGTAGCGTGGCGGGCTTTCCTGATAGGTCACACGGTTGAGAATATCGTTTTGAACCAGCTTCTTTAACCGGTCAGCCAGAATGTTGGTGGCAATATTCAGCTCTTTATGAAAGGTATCGAACCGGTCAGCTCCCATAAATGCGCCAGCTAGAATCAATGATGTCCAGCGGTCACTCACGGCATCGATTACATGAAACAGGGTTTTATCAATGGTGCCTTTGCTTTTGGTATTTCGGCTTCTTCGTTGCTGGGCAGGAAGATCAATCTCAACAGCTGATTGCTGTTCATTCGTCGTGTAATGAACATCGTGGGCGCAGATTTCTTTGTGGCAGAACCGACAAGAGTAAATTGGCTGGGTGGCTTTATTACAGTTCTTATGAATCAAGGTACGGGGAAGAGGTGTTGCTTCCTCGTTGGCCCATTTTAATTCCCACAGCCAGGCAGCAATGGCTAGCGGATACAGAGATAAACCTTTATCTGTCAGGCGGTATTCAAACCGGCGAGACTGACTGATAGGGTTCCGGTAAAGAACCCCTTGTTCAACAAGATTTTGCAGGCGCTTGGTGAGAGTTCCCCGGGAAGCGCCTGTGCTCGCTAATAACTCTTCAAAGCGATGGCGACCAAGAAACATATCCCGCAATACCAGATAGCTCCACTGATCTCCCACAACATTAAGAGACTTTGCCGTTGCACTGGCTGTAATCAAAGACAAAGGTGATTTCATAGCGGCTCTGTTTCCTGCGAGCGCCATTTCTACCATCATTTACATTCGTCAGCCAGTGCCCGTTTAACAATCTTTCCTACAGGGTTTCTTGGAAGCGCCGCAATAAACCGTGTTCTTTCAGGCAGTTTGTATTTCGCGATATGGCAGCTTTCCAGATATGTAGTGATATCGGATTCGGATATCTCTTTATCAGGAGCGCAAACGATATGTGCGGCTATACGCTCGCCCATAACCGGGCAGGGATATCCAGTAATCGCTGATTCGCTAATATCCGGGTGAGCATTGAGTAATGCTTCGAGTTCTGCCGGAGCGATATTCATCCCTCCTCTGATAATCAGCTCCTTGCATCGGCCGGTAAAACGATAGAAGTCAGTTTGCTGGTTATCGATTTCAAACAGGTCGCCGGTTCGGAAGAATCCGTCGGATGTAAATAATGTGGTAGCGTTGTCGTCCACTCCAAAATAGGTGTCGAAAACCCCAGGTCCTTTAATTTGCAGTTCTCCTGCTAAGCCTGGTTCTGTGATTTCTTCGCCGGTCTCAGGGTTTACTAACCTGGATTCGAGAATGGAATTTTTCCTTGGAAATAAACGTGCCCGGCAGTGTGCATCCTGAGTATGAAGTGGCCCGCAAAGCAGGGAAGTGCCTTCGTTGGAACCAAAGTGATTAATAATTTCGATTTCAAAATGTTCTTTGTATCCGGCAACCATCCAGTCATCCAGCGGCGCAGAGCCTGAACCTATGGCTCTTAATCCGGAAAAATCTACAGCATTAAACAGCTGCTCATTTTTAAGAATGGTATTCAGCAGGGCTGGAGGCGCAAGGGTATAGCTGACCTGTTCAGCAACAATCTGTTTGAGGTAAACCGGTAAATCGAGAGGGTGATGAAGAACCAGCTTTCCTCTGCACAGCAGCCAGCTCATAAAGAGCCCACCAATAGCTGCCATATTAATTAGCGGAAATGGGTTAAGCAGATTTTCCTGAGGCAGAATGTCGGAGCTCTCGTAAGTCATTCTGCCGATGGCTTTCCATTGGTTATGGGAGCGGGGAATACCTTTAGGATTGGCTTCTGTTCCCGATGTCCAGCAAATGGTGAACACCTCATCGGCAGACTGGTTGAGCGTACTGAGATAGGTATTCAGTATTTCTGAGTCACTTTGTTGTTCGCACAGCTCTTCTATAGGAGTTACATCGGTATCTTTGCCATACCAGCACAACATAAGTGGTTGTTGTGTTAACGCTGCATCTACATTGCTAACAGCGGCTTTCAGATGGGCAAGCATGTCTTTCTCAGCAAAAACAGCAGAGCCGATAATGGCCTTAGGTTGCAACGCTGTAATGATGGATTCCAGTTCATGTTCCCGGTATTGCATAGCCACCGGGCTGATAATTGCGCCAATACGGGAACAGGCCAGATAAAGCGTTACCAGTTCTACGGTATTGGGCATTTGCACCAGAATAATATCTTCCTGCTGGATACCCTGTTGCAGCAACACTGTTGCAAGGTTATCCACAGACTCAGAAAGAGTGGCGTAAGTCAGGCGCTGAGGTGGTGTGCCAACCAGAGCAGGTTTGTTCAGTGGATCAGCAAGTGCAATAGCATTTGGGTATGACTTTGCATTGTCGTAGAAAAACTCATGGATCTTTTTCTGGTCCCAAAAGCCTTGCGCGTAATACTTCTCGATACTCTCCTGAGGGGAAGTAATCATAGTAATGCCTTTTATTATTTTTGTAGGTACGGCTGTTTGTTTTGCGTAGTCATAGCCTTATCGCGTTTGCTATAGCTCTGGCAACTAATTTTCCATCTGAGGTTTTCATTGTTCCTTCTGTGGTAAACATGCGTCGCCCGGCATGATCGATCTGGCCTTCAATAATCAGTGGCTCTTCTGAGTCCATCACTGCGCGTATGAACTTCACATTTAAGTCCGTCATGGTATGGCCTTCACCAACTGCCAGAGTGGTCATCACCGCTGAGCCCATCGCAGTATCCAGCAGGCTGGCAATAATGCCACCGTGCAGGGAACCAATCAGATTTACATGGTGCTCTTGCGGTGTGTAAGTGCATGACCAGTAGCCCTCTCTGTAGTTAAGGACTTTATAGCCAAGGTTGTCGGCCATGCCAAAGCGCTGTTCCAGAGATTCAAAATATTCGAGCCGCTCAAGGCCAGACATCTCTTTAATTAAGCGTCGCGTGTCAGTCGATTCGGTGATCATCCGTTTGCCTTGAGTTGTTCTTGTTTTGGCTTTTGTTTACGCAGGGGATAAATCAGTTGCTGAATATCTCTGCGAACCACCTTTCCAACAGGATTTCTTGGCAATGATTCAAGAATATGAATGCACTTGGGTGTTTTGACTGCGCCAAGATTTTCTTTGAGGGTTGCCTGTATTTCCTGTTCGTTAAGCTGGGCGTTTGCTATGAAGCAAACAGTGGCTTCGAGCCTTTCACCCCAGTAATCATCTTCAACAGAAAATACGACAGCTTCGCTTACTTCGGGGATAGCGGTCAGTGCGTTCTCAACTTCAGCGGGATAGATATTGAAACCACCGGAAATAATCATGTCACTGACTCGCCCTTTTATAAACAGATAGCCATCTTTGTTGATGTATCCCAGATCTCCGGTAAGTAACCACGGCTTTTCTGATGTCTTGTCCACAAAAGTTTGAGATGTTTTTTCGGGTTGATCTAAATAGCCGAGCATAACGATATCTCCGCTAACGGCTATCTCTCCGGTTTCTCCCAAAGATACTGGCTGATGCTGTTTATCGAAAACAGCTATTTTGCAGTTGGCCGCTGCCTTGCCTACCGAAGCCTGTAGAGCAGGAGTAGCCATATCCTCAGGAGGAAGTGCCGTTATCAGCAATGGCGCTTCTGTCTGTCCATAAACGGTTGAGAGTTTGGAGCCAAACAGGTTTATAGCCTGTTCAATACGCTTGCCAGACATGGGAGCTGCACCATAGGTTAAATGCCGCAGATAAGGGAAGGTTTCAGCAGTTGTTCCCGGTGCGTCCAGCAGTTTGTAAATCAGCGTCGGCGGCATAAAACAAACGGACGCTTTCTGTTGCTGGAATGCTTGCTGAATGCTGCGAATGTCAGGCTGCTCCAACAAGATATGGCTGCCACCCGCAGCCAGCACAGGCAACACATAATGCGATCCACCATGAGTTAAAGGTGCAACAGCAAGGTTTCGGTCAACACTTTGAAAAGCGTACAGCTCATGTAGTCCCTGCATAACGGCCAGCATATTGCCGCAGCTTTGCATAACTCCTTTGGGTTCTCCTGTTGAGCCGCCGGTAAATTTGATGGCCATAATTGTTTCAGGGGAAACCTGAACTGGTTGAAACGGTGTCTCTTTATACTGCTGAATCAGCCCCTGACAGCTGGGTTGCTCTGCAGAATCCAAATGTAAGATCTTATGCTGGCCATCAGGTAATTCTTTAAGACTTTTTTGATCAGCAATAATCAGTGAAACATTGCCCTTTTTAATCAGAGTTTTATTCAGCGATAAACCATTCTTGGGATTGATGGGAACCCAAACCAGCCCTGCAGCCAGAATTGCCAGATAGGCGACTACATGATTGTTATGATTCTGAGCACAAAGCCCAACTCGGGAGTTGTTTGGGGCAATGGCTTGTAAGCCTTGTGCCAGAGCTTCAACTTGCAAGACAAGTTCTGAGTAGGTGAGTTGCCCTTGGGAATCCTGAACGGCAATGCCGTAAGGGTTTATTTTGTTTCCCTGGTACAGAGCATCAATAGGGCTTGAGAAGTTATTCATCGTTCACCTTTCAAGCACAGTGACAACGGTGGCAGCTTCTTCACACTCATAAAAACCGCCGCCATTTTCGGCCACAGCAATACGTGCATTTTCAACCTGTCTTGCGCCAGCTTCATCACGCAGCTGAGTCACCAGCTCATAGAGTTGAATGATGCCTGTAGCACCCACAGGGTGGCCTTTGGAAACCAATCCGCCAGATGTATTGACCGGTGTTTTCCCACCAAGAGTTGTATGACCTTGCTCTGTGAAAGCACCGCCTTCGCCAATAGGGCAAAGTTGCAGGTTTTCGATCTGCTGGATTTCTGAAAAGGCCGTTGCATCATGCACTTCTGCCAGATCAATATCTTTTGGATCGAGTTGAGCCTGCTCATAAGCCTGCAGGCTGGCAATACGGCCAATATGATTATGGAAGTCTGCTGGTGGGCGACTGGAGCCACTGACCAGGCTTATACCGCGAATACGAACAGCCCGGCTCTTATTGAATCGGTGCAGTTGTTTTTCTGAGCAAACAATAGTGGCAGCACCACCGTCTGAAATCGGTGCGCACATGGGTAGAGTCAGAGGCCAGCTGACTAATCGTTCATTGAGCACTTCTTCAACACTCACCGCATGCTGGTATTGAGCAAGAGGATTGAGTGTTGAGTGCTGGTGGTTTTTAGAGGCGGCATGTGCGATTTGTTTTTGGGTGGTGCCAAAGGTTTCCATATGCAGTCGTGCCAGAGCGGCATAACTGTCCATAAAAAAGCTGCGCTGGCCGGTATCTTGATTTCGAAACTCTGGAGGAATTAACGAACTCCCCATGCCAGAGATCGACTCACGAAATTCTTCAAGGCGATAAATATCTGTGCCACCGGTAAAGGCTTTAAACATCTTGTCCCGTTGATCCGGGAAATACATTTTCTCGCCACTGGCAACAAGCGCAACATCACACATGCCGGCCTTGATATGTGCCACTGCCTGCAGTAATGCTGTAGAGCCAGAAGCACAGGCATTTTCAACATTGGTCACAGGAATGCCCTGAATGCCAAGTGGGCGAAGAGCACACTGGCCGCGAATTGTATTCTGGCCTTCCAATGCTCCCTGACGGGTATTACTGAACCAGGCTGCCTGAATATCGGTGATATCTGCACCGGCATCCTGCAATGCACCCAGAACGGCTTCTCCGGTCAGGTTTTTTACAGACCGTTCAGGAAACTTGCCCAGTTGTGTCTGGGCTATGCCTGCAATAAATACATCTGTCATTCCGTTACCTACAGCTTTTTATTTAATAACAGGCTTTTTTCTTTGTACGACTCGAAAACGCCGGGTAACAAAAGCCAGGTCAGTCAGGCAGGCATTGCCTGCTGGATTAAGGCCGGTAACATGGAAATCGCTGTATGCAGCAGCAAAGTTGATAGGCATACCCATCAGGTTGCAGGCAACAGAGGCTCCCGCATCGTTATAGGTATCCTGTGCTTTTTCCAGAAAATCATCGTTGATGGAATAAACGTGTGAGGTGATGGCTCCGCACTCTTTGGCATCGGTTGTGGCTTCCTGCAGGCATGTATCCGCATTATTGCCTTTGATAAGAAAAGATACCGGGCCAAACAGTTCGCTCCGGTAAAGGTCTTTTTCTTCTGGTGTCACCTCAATCATCAAAGGCGTGGCAGTTCTGGCATTGGGAAATTCCGGGTGATTATAGGGGCCGGATTCCCGCAGGATTTTGCCTCTCTGTTTTCCCTGCCCCTCTACTCGGTCAAGGGTTGCGTAAATTTCGTCGTTAACCAGGGTTCCGCACAGGAATGCCGCCATCTTTGGATCTTCAAGATGTTCGTTAACAGCGCTAACCAACATATCAGTAACTTCATCAAAGGGGACTTGTTCACCATTCACCAGAATGCCTTGCTCAGGAATATGGATGTTTTGAACGCTGGTACACATCTGTGCAGAGGCCTGGCAAAGCGAGTGAGCGATGGCTTTGGTCATCCCTTTGAAGTCGTTTGTGGATTCAATCACCACGGAGTTGCAGCCAGCGGTTTCTGTATAAACCTGGGCGTGGCGGCAATTGTCTTCTATCCACTGGCCAAAGGTTGGGCTGCCAGTGAAATCAATGATGGCTGTATCCGGATATTGTAGTAGAGGTAGGGTTGCTGGCTGCTCGCGGGTATCTGCCACCATAGTGACAAGGTTTGGATCAAATCCGGTTTCTTTCAAAACAGAGCGTGCGGCTTCAACAACAAGAGCAACCGGAAGAATAGCTGAAGGGTGAGGTTTCATAATCACCGGATTACCAGTTGCCAGACTGGCCGTAAGTGCCGGATAACCATTCCAGAGAGGGAAGGTCGCACAGCAAACCGCTACGCTCACGCCAACCGGCATAAGGCGAAACTCCTTTTCCAGAGTTGCTGTGCCATCGCTGCCAAAGCGTCGCTCCCAGCTGGCAGATTCGGGAATATCTTTCATCGCTTTGTAGGCATAAGCCAGAGCTTCCAGTCCTCTGTCTAAAGCATTCGCACCGCTGCCGGCAAAGGCCATGATGAAGCTCTGCCCGGAGGTGTGCATAGTGGCGTGGGCATTTTCAAAGAGCTGTTCTGCGCACCTGTCCAGAATTTCCATGCAGAGTCCAACACGTGTTTCCGTGCTGGTTTTTTTCCACTCTTTCATTGCTGAAGTGGCTGCAGTGAACAACTCTTCGGGATCAACTTTGGGATAGGTGATACCTAAAGGTTCGCGGGTATAGGGGGAAAGTTCGGCACCAGTTTCGCCGGATGTTCCTGGCATTGGAGTGGTAAATGGAAAAGAACGATTCAGTTTCTCCTGAAAGTTTTTCTTACCTGCAGCCGGAGGTTCATGGCCATGAATTTTGCTGCTGGGACTTTCTGGATAGGCAGTCCACGCGTAGCGCTTGGTGCAGGCGTCAAGCGCTTTTTCCAGTGTTTGCTGGTGCTTAGTAAAGTAGGCAGACATTCTTATTATTCTTTTGATTGATAGCTTTCATTAAAAGACTAAATATTCATATATGGAATTTCAAGCTTTCAAAATATAGACCCTTCGACTTTCTTAAGTGTTGAATTTTTTTTGAAATTCATATTAGTCTATTAATGCAAGCTGCTTTTGTTCGACGTGATGTGTACTCGTAGATCTATAAAAATAAGAAGGCATCGTCATGCTTAATGTTCTGAGTGAACTTTCCCGGGTGCTGGATACCCACGGAAACCCATATCTTGAAAATACCCATGCTCCCGTTTCCCGGGAAATTGTAGCCAATGAACTGGAAGTGATTGGCGAAATCCCCAAAGACATGACCGGTGTGTATTTACGCAATGGCCCTAACCAGCGCTGGCAGCCTCAGGGCGTTTATCACTGGTTTGATGGTGATGGCATGATGCACGGCGTAGAAGTCCGTGATGGCAAGGCAACCTACCGGAATCGCTGGGTGCAAACTGATGGTTTGAAGCGGGAAGCTGAAGCTGAAAAAGCGATTTGGCCAGGATTGATTGATCGCCCGGATCGGAATATTCAGGGCTGGGGTTCGAATGGAGGGTTGAAGGACTCTTCCAACACTGATGTGGTTTTGTTCAATGGAAAATTGTTGAGCATGTTTTACCAGTGTGGGGAGGCTTATCAGCTTGACCCTCGATCGCTGGAAACAACCGGCAAGATCGATTTAAAAGGCATGGGAGCCAGAAGTCTTTCTGCTCACTCAATGGTGGATGAACATACTGGTGAGCTGATCTTCTTCGATTACGGCACCACGGTTCCCTATATGACTTACGGTGTGCTGGCACCAACTGGTGAGTTAAAGCATTTCACTGCGATTGATCTTCCCGGGCCTCGCCTGCCTCACACTCTAGCGATAACGGAAAACTATACCGTTCTGATGGACCTCCCTTTGTTTTGGAATCCGGAACTGTTGAAGAAGGATATTCAGAAAGTGGAGTTCTATCCTGAGCTGTCTTCACGGTTTGGGGTTATTCCACGCTATGGAGATGGAAGTGCTATTCGCTGGTTTGAGTGCGATCCAACCTACATCTACCACATGATCAACGCTTGGGAAGAAGGCGATGAAATTGTTATGGATGCATGCAAAACCCATACGCCAGAACCAACCAGTTCAATGCCTGGGCCATACGGGAACTTGCTGGCCTGGCTGAAGATTGATCCGACTTACGTGCGTTACCGTTTTAATCTGAAAACCGGTCAGGCGACAGAAGAACCGATGCACGACATTCTTACGGAATTCCCGGTTATTAATAGTCGTTACTATGGCCGCAAGAGTCGCTTCAGTTATCACGTAGGTTTCGCTGATGCGCCAACCACCATGTTCGACAGTATTGTGAAATACGATATCGAGCAGGGAACTGTTCAGCGTACCAAGTTTGGCGATTACCGCTTTGGCTCTGAACCTGCTTTTGCTCCCAGAGATAATTCTCAAAGTGAAGATGATGGTTATGTTGTCACCCTTGTGAATGACCTTCAGGAAAAGCGCGGGGAGTTTCAGATTTACGATGCTCAGGATATGGAAAAGGGGCCGTTGGCAAGAGTTATTCTTCCTCAGCAGGTTCCCAGTGGTTTCCACGGATGCTGGGCACCCGGAGATATTCTTTCTGAAACCATGGAAGACTGGTGATTTTCAAAGCTGCACAGCAGTTTGAATTGTTTGATTAATGAAAAGAATAAAAATATGAAAAAAGCCTATATCTACGATGCGGTAAGAACACCAAGAGGTATCGCCAAAGAAAGTGGCGGATTGCATGATATCAATCCGCTGGATCTCCTGACGACGCTCTATAAAGCTCTGGAAAACAGAGGGAGCGTAAGCCCGAAGGATGTTAATGATGTTGTGCTGGGCTGTGTCACACAACACGGGGAGCAGGCTGGCAATATAGCCAAAACATCAACGCTGAATGCCGGTTGGCCAGGCCTGATCCCAGGCCTTACTGTGAACCGCTACTGTTCCTCTGGTATGGATGCGATTCAGATTGCTGCGATGAAAGTTATGTCTGGTGTCGATGATCTGGTTGTAGCCGGTGGTGTTGAGATGATGTCGAGAGTGCCCATGATGTCTGACAAGCCTGCACCGTTTGTGGATATCGCACTGGCAACCAAGGTGGGTATGGTTCCAATGGGGATAGGGGCGGATTTGATTGCATCACTGTACGGCGTCAGCCGTGAGGATGTGGATGAAGTTGCCCTGTCCAGTCAGAGGAAGGCTGCAAAAGCTCAAAAGGAAGAACGTTTTACTTCCATTGTTCCTGTGACTAATCCGGTGAAAGAAATCACTCTTGAGCAGGATGAAGTGAATCGTCCGGATGTGACTCAGGATGCACTGTCTGCATTATCTCCATCGTTTGAAAAGCTTGGAAAAGCAGGGATGGATGCATTGTTCGAAAAGGTCTACAAACTAGATGAAATGAATCATGTTCATACACCGGGTAACTCTCCAGCGATGGCCGATGGCGCAGCTCTGGTGGTAGTGGGTTCTGAAGAGACTGGAAAACTGCTGAACAGAAAGCCCAAAGCTCGCATAGTCTCTCTCGCAAATGTGAATGACGATGGCAATTTGGTGGTTAGCGGTTGTGTGGCTGTTACCAAGAAACTGTTGGATCAGCAGGGCATGAGTGTCAGCGATATTGATCTGTTTGAAATTCACGAGGCATTCGCAGCCACGATTCTGAAAGCTCAAAAGGATCTGGACATTCCAGATGACAAACTCAATGTGAATGGTGGCTGTATTGCTTTGGGGCATCCATTAGGTGCAACCGGTGCAATATTGGCTGGAACATTGTTAGAAGAAATGGAACGAAAAGGTTTACGTTGGGGAGTGGCCGCCAGTAGTGGTGCCGCTGGTGCCGGGAGTGCAATTCTTGTAGAGAGGCTGAGCGAGTAACGAAAAAACACAAAGTAAAGCATCGTCAGAATTTGACTTTTCGTTCAGAAAAAGGTTTTGTATTGACGGAAATGACTGTTTGGTTTGTCTAAAAAGTCATATTTTGTAAGTCATATCTAACAAGTTTGGCCATTTTATAAAAACAAGAACAGGCTAAGGTTGTTGCAAAAATAATAAAGCGTTCGAAACATTCCGCCTCGGAGTGATTTCCGTGTCGTAGTTCTGGCTTAGTCCAGAGACACCCCATAAAAATAAAAACAAGGGGATGAAAACTCTATGTTACACACCACACTCAGGGGCGTTCGCCCACTGATGCTCTCGTCTGCCGTCGCGTTGGCGGTAGCCCAACAGGCCGGGGCTATTGAGTTCAGTCATGGAGATATTGAAGGAAGTTTTAACTCCCAGCTTTCTATTGGTGCCAGCTGGAGCCTGGAAGACCCAAGCTCTACTAATATTGCTGTTGGTAATGGTGGTACCGGTTACAGTAGTTCCAGTGATGATGGCAAGCTGAACTTCAAAAAGGGTGAAACCTTTTCTGAAATCTTTAAAGGTGTTCATGACCTGTCGCTGACCTATGAAAACTACGGCGTTTTCCTGCGAGGAAAGTACTGGTACGACAACCGCCTGAAGAATAAGAATGTTGAGCATGGCCATTTTCCCACAGGTTATGGCAGCACCCGCACATCAAAGGAACTGGATGATTCCCACTTTGATGACCTGGCCAAGTTCTCTGGTGCAGAAATTCTTGATGCTTACGTTTACGGGGCTTTTGAGATAGGCAATGTTCCTACTGATCTTCGTCTCGGGCGTCAGGTCGTCAGTTGGGGTGAGAGTACATTTATTCGTGGCGGTATTAACGAAATCAACCCTGTTGATGTGAGCGCATTCCGGCGTCCAGGCGCAGAAATTAAAGAAGGCCTTATGCCGGTGAATATGGTTTACGGCAACTTTGCACTGACCGATAACCTCAGTGTGGAAGCTTTCTATCAGCTGGAGTGGGAAAAAACTGTTCTTGATGGTTGCGGCACATTTTTCTCTTCCGGTGACCTTATTGGCGGTGGATGTGATTTTGCAACTATCGGTGGTAACACTCCTGGTTTAACAGACCAGATTGCTTTTGCTACACCAACAACAAGGTTGAATCGTTTAGCTGATGAAACACCCAGTGATGGCGGTCAGTTTGGTGTATCTGCCAGATATTATTCTCCCGAATTAAATGACACAGAATTCGGTGTTTACTTTATTAATTATCACAGCCGTACACCAATTCTTAGCGCATTTAACGTGCCCAGCAGTAATCCTCTTTACCGGGGGCAATACCTGGCAGAGTATCCGGAAGACATTCGCCTTTATGGTTTAAGTTTTGCTACGTCTGCTGGTGATTATTCGGTATCTGGTGAAATCAGTTATCGACCGAATGCACCTGTTCAGCTCAATCTTGTTGAAGGCCTGTTGGCTGGTTTGACCAACGGCGCTGTTCCTGGATTAAGTCTTGAGAATGAGCGTGCAGCAGCAGCAGGGCCTGGTAACAAAGTCGCTGGCTATGACCGGATGGAGCTGTTGCAAGCTCAAGTTACAGTTGCACGTTTCTTTGAGCAGGTTATGGGAGCAAGCCGTTTAACAATGCTGGGTGAAGTCGGTTTCTCACATACAGGTTCTCTGCCATCTACTGACAAACATCGTTATGGCCGGGCTTTCGCCTATGGTTTGGGTGAAAAACCTGCATGTGGCACGAATGGAGCGTTAAACCTCACAGCCAGTGTATGTACTGATGAAGGTTTCGTGACCACTGATTCCTGGGGCTATCGCATCCTGGGTCAGCTTGAATACAACGATGTCTTTGCCGGTATAAACCTGAAGCCTCGTGTTGCCTATTCCCATGATGTTAATGGTTTCTCCGCTAATGGTACTTTCCTTGAAGGTCGTCAGGCCCTGACTGTAGCTCTGAATGCTGATTATCTGAGCAAATACACGGCTGGCCTTTCCGTGACTAAATACTGGGGTGGTAAGTACAACACAACAAAAGACCGGGATTTTGCGTCCTTTAATCTTGGTATGAGTTTCTAAGGGAAAAGTCAGATGAAAAGAACAATGACAAAACTGACTCTTGCTCTGGCTGTTGCTGGTGGGCTGTCGGTATTTGGTGCCCATGCTGCAGTATCAGAAAAGGAAGCTGCAAAGTTAGGTAAAGAGCTAACCCCAATTGGCGCTATTACTGCCGGTAATGCTGATGGCACTATTCCAGCCTGGACGGGAGAGCTGATCAAGACTCAGGACGCCAATGGCTTTTTGATTGATCCATTTCCGTCTGACAAGCCGCTTTATGTTATAACTGCGGCCAATATGGATCAGTATGCAGACAAGCTTTCGCCTGGTATGAAGGCGATGCTTAAAAAGTATCCTGAAACTTATAAAGTGCCGGTGTTCAAGAGCCGTCGTACAGTTAGTTATCCCGAAAAGGTTTATAGCTCAGCCAAGAAGAATGCACTGACGGCTGAGTTAAAACCTGGCGGTAACGGATTAGTTAAGTTCGATGAGACAGTACCTTTCCCTGTTCCCCAGAACGGACTGGAAGCTGTCTGGAATCATTTGACTCGCTTCAAGGGCGGAGCTTATGAAGCCTTTACTATGCAAATGGTTGTGCAGAACAGTGGCGATTATATGCCGGTGCGCTTGCATGACTATCAGGTGTTCCCTTCTTACCTGCAAGAAGGTTTCGATGCAGACCAAGACAATAACGTACTGTTCTACTTTATGCGCAGGGCTTTGTCGCCAGCGCGTATGACCGGTAATGTTCTGCTGGTTCATGAGACAATTGACCAGGTTGAAGAGGCGCGTCGTGCGTGGGCTTATAACGCTGGTCAGCGTCGTGTGCGTCGTGCTCCAACAGTTGCCTATGATGGTCCTGGTTTCGCTGCCGAAGGCACCCGTACTTCCGATAATGTGGACATGTTTAATGGTTCGCCGGATCGTTATAACTGGAAGTTGATAGGCAAGAGGGAAATGATTGTTCCTTACAACGCTTATCGCCTGGCCAGTAAAGACGTTAAATATGATTCGATGATCAAGAAAGGACACCTTAACCCAGCGACTACACGTTATGAGTTACACCGTGTTTGGGAGGTTGAGGCTACTCTGAAGGACGATGCCCGCCATGTGTATGGCAAGCGGGTGATGTTCCTGGATGAAGACTCCTGGCAGGCCGTTCTTGTTGATCACTATGATGGCCGCGGCCAGTTATGGCGCGTCGCTGAAGGTCACCACACCTTTGTGAGTGGTCCACGGACAACAGGTATGTCTGCAGAAGTTTTGTATGATCTGCAGTCTGGTCGCTACATTGCCATGGGCTTAGTGAACGAAGAAACCAAGCCTGTGAACTATGAGTTCAGTCCTAAGCGCCGTACCTTTACTCCTGCAGCCTTGCGTCGTGCAGGTAAGTAAAGAACTGGTTGTTTTATAGAGCTGAAAAACAAAAAGGGCTGCACTGTTTTATACAGCGCAGCCCTTTTTTATGGACGTGTTTTATTAATTAAGAATCATATCAATATGGGGAATGCCATCTTCCAGGTACTCTTCAGAAACCTTCTCAAAACCATACTTCTGATAAAACCCTTCCAGGTAAGACTGAGCGCCAATCTTGATTGTTTCGCCCGGCCAAAGTTGCCTGGCCTGCTTCAGCCCTTCTTCAACAAGCTGGTACCCCAAACCACCGCCACGGGCTTCCTTCAAAGTTGCAACTCTTCCCAAGCTGACCTGAGGATAAGTTAAACCGGGCGGTAACAGACGCATATAGGCTACCAGCTGACCTTTTTGATAGCCCAGCAGGTGGCGTGTGTCTTTGTGGCGGTCGTGATTATCCAGCTCGGGGTAGGCACATTCTTGTTCAACAACAAACACATCAACCCGTAGCTTCATCAGGTCGTAAAGTTGTTCTGTGGATAACGCAGAGAAGGGAAGGCAGAGCCACTTCATAATGTTCTTCATATAAACCGTTTCAGCCATTCTAAAGGACTGGTAAAGCTTTTGGATATATCACCCGGAAGCTTTATTGATGCTGATCAGGCCTCAGGCACAGGTTCGCATTCTGCAAGATGTTTATACAGAGAAAGCTATTCTCATTGCTCTGAACCTGCAGGAAGGTTGGGTGCACATGTACAGATGGTTATTAGTTTTGCTGTGCTTTATTCCTCACTGTGTTTATTCGTCTTGTTCCGGGCAAACCTGTCAGCAGGGAACCAGGTCATCGGGTGATGTGCAAATTACGTTGCACCCTGATGAGCAATTAAGGATCTGGGGGCTAAAAAACCTTGAACTGGTAAAAGGTTCAGGGGGCGTTTATGGAGCCCAGCAGCAGGTGTGCGGATACAGTTCTGTTAAGGCGGGGAGGGTGTCTGTACAGAGCCAGAACAATATGAATCTCAGTGGCCCGGGAGGTGTTCTGGTACCTTATCGGCTGCGGCTTCGTAAAACCTCCAGTGATCCCATTTGGCATGATCTTATTCCCGGACAGCTGTTGAATATAAAGTTGGATGAACCAATAAAGCCGGATAGCGGTTGCGGTAGTGATGCCAATATACGGTTATGGGCGCTTTTGTTGGAGAACGGTGCAGATTTAGTGGCCGGAAATTACTCAGATATTTTGACCGTTACTCTTAGCCCTGAATAGTTAATGAAAGTATTTCGTCGTTTAAAAGAGCATTAATATTCTTTTAGGTTATTTACTTTCAGACATGTAGTTCTTTCTCGTCTTTCTTACAGCGACCACTCTTTTGCTAATCTCCCTCCGCTTGGGCTGATTGATTCCGGGAGGCGGTTATGGGTGATCTCAGATATGTTGTTCGTTGGCTGATGAGCGCTGTTCTGGTTATGCCTGCTTTTTTGTGGGCAGATTGCTCGTTTACCCCCTGTGATAATTCTGCCGACAATAAATGTGAGTTGGGGGCAACATCCAGCGGTCAGTTTCAGGTTTGCATGAATATCAGTGCTTCCTACCGGATATGGGGGCTGAATAATATTGATCTTGGAAATTTGACTCCCAGTTCCAGTGTACCATCCCCGTCCTCAATGTCTTTTTGTGTTTACTCGAATCAGGATGATCAGAAATTTACTCTGGCAGTTGATTCTGCTTCAGGTGCAGGTGGCAATCTGGCTTTAAGGGAGGCTAGCGCGGGCACCATCGCAACGAATGTGACCTATACGCTGGAAGTGGCGACCACTGGAGGGACTACAGCAACCTTCTCACAATATGGAACAAGCCAGGTATTCAGCCCGGCCTCAGGAAGTGCACCAGACCCTTTTGTTGCCTGTGCAGGAGCAAATGTGACTGCGAAGGTGACTCTTGACTCCGGGTCATTTAAAGATGCCAATCAAGGTGTATATACAGATACCCTGATGCTAACGGTTAAAGCTGGGTGATTGTTTTTCTGGTGAGCTGCGATGGGTTTCAGATCGAGAGAGCACCTTATCGTTTTACTTTTCTATGGATTTTATTTTTAGCTGCCTTTTCAGAGACCCAGCGAAGTTATAGCAGTGAAACTTTTATCGCTGCTGCAGGGCCGCCAAAAGGCTTTGAAGCCTTAATCAGGCCATGGCAAACCATGGTGGATATTTATTATGGAGATCGTCATCTGGTCAGCATGATGGCGACCATTTCACCAGAAACAATAACACTTTCAGAACCTCAGCTCGCATTAGATAAAATTCCAAATATCAGTAACAAAGTGATGGTGCTGGCTGCACTGACTGGTCGTTTAAGAAACAATGCAGATAAGGTTTGTCTGTATGCGGGAGAAGAACACTGTGGCTGGCTCAAACCAAAAGTAGCGGGAGTTATTTTTGATGAAAAGAGCTTTCGTGTCAGGGTTTTTATTGCACCAGAGTTTCTTGATAAAAATGGTGCAGCTACAAAACAGTATCTTCCTGCTGCGTCATCTGATGTTCCGGGAATCGTTCAATCTTTGAATGTATCTGTATCTGGTTCAAGCCAGGGAAGTCGTAGAGAAGTTCTATATGGCGTTACCTCTGTGGGAGCTGGTGAGTTGTCATTGGCTTCTGAATGGGATGTCGCCAGTGGAGAAGGTGGCCGTATTGCGTCCTTATATTTCGAAAGAGATTTTCAAGGACAGGATATACGGGCTGGTTATCTTTCAACATCAGGCTTCGGTTTTTCATTCACTCCTGATCGCCCTATTGTCGGCGTTCATGCAAGTATTTCTGATAATACGCGAACAGATTTGAATTCCGGGCGCGCAACGCCTTTAGATGTATATCTCCCTGTGCGTGGTCGTGTTGATGTTTTTCGTGATGGCATATTGCTGCGATCTTGGTTGCTGGATGCGGGCAGCCATCAGCTAAACACTGACGGTTTCCCATCTGGTGCCTACACCATCAACGTTAAGGTGTACGGCGAGGGCAATCAGACTATCAGTGATGAAAGTCGGTTTTACGTGAGTCACTTCGGTCTTGCTCCAGAAGGTGTCACTTTATGGTTTGCTGAAGCAGGCAGGCTAATGAATTGGAGTGAGCGTGACTTGTGGCCGGAAAGTGCCGACAACTGGCTGGCAAGAGCAGGAATAAGCCGAAGGCTCAGTAATAGTTATGGTATCACTGTCAGTAGTGCAGTCAGTTGTCATGCTGCGCTGGTTGAGCCCGGAGCACAGTATGTTGGTGAAGCCTGGGAGTTAATGCCTTCTCTTCTGGTCAGTGATCACGGAGATTATGGAATCAATGTGGATATACGTTTATCGCTCGATAGATGGCTCGCATCATTGATCTACAGGAAACTTCATTCGAAAGGTGGTCAAACTCCCGACCCTGTTCTGTTTGGAAGAAACAGCGAAAGCCTTTATGGCACTTTATCAACGCAACTTTGGCAGGGGCATTTGCAATACCGGTTTAGCCAGTATTCAACAGAGGCTGTTAAAGGCGACAACAACCACACTCTCAGCTATTTAAAACGACTTGTTCAGGACAATAGATACAGCATTGAAGGGCGATTTGAAGCCACCAAGGCTGGCAGTGATCATCGAATACTGGCTGGGCTTGATTTTCGATTGCGCCAGAACCGTATCAATCACACGCTTTCACCAAAGTACGAACGTAATCGCGACAGTGATAGTGGATGGGGTGGTTCGGGCTCGGCACGCTATAACCTCTCTTACAATGATGACAGGGAGGATCGTTATAATATTCAATCCAGCCTTTGGGGAGAAACACGCTCCGGTGAACAGCTGGCTGGTGGCAACCTTCGTGTTCGCTCGCGTCTTGGAGAGCTGACTGGAGCAGTGGATCATAGCTGGGAAGACAGCGGTTCGACTTCGTCATGGGTTATGGGGCTTGCGACAAGCTTTACCTGGACGTCAGGATATTATGCCATTGGCGGTGACTACAGCGGCCGAAGTGCAATCGTAGTGCAGATAGATGGTGTTGATAGTGACGCTGTATTTAGTGTGTCCGTTGATGGGCAGAAAAGAGGTTATACCAAAGGCCCTGCCGCCACAGTTATACCGCTAGAACCTTATGCAACCTACCGTATAGGAATTCATGGAGCTGACCTGGGAATTTATGAGTTCCTTGAAGAAGAGCGTCAGGTCACTTTATATCCAGGTAATGTGAACCTGCAGTCGTTTAATGTTCAGCCTGCAAAAGTTCTGTTTGGACAGCTTCTCTCTAAAGAGGGCATACCTATAGTGGGAGCAGTGGTAAGAAGCGGCCATGAACGGACAGTTACGGATCAATCCGGTATCTATCAGCTTGAAGTGCCCGTTGAGATCAAAGAACTGGAAGTTGATATACCAGGCATTCCAGCTCAAAGGCTCCACATCCCGCAATCTAGTAAAAAAAGTACTGAGTTAAGAGATGTGGTAAATATGGGGAGTGTGGTCGTTTCAGTTCCCTATTTAACCGGAATGAAAAAGACTCCAAAAACGACTTCAGATAAGGCTCTATCTGATTTCTATGGCAATGCCATGATGGCTAACGTTCTGGTCTGTATTGCCGCATCACGAACCAATCCTCATTTCTTCAGGCCATGTGTGTATAAGGTTGGAATGAGGAGAAAAGGTTGATCTGGCGTTTATGCCTTTTTTCCTCCCTATGCTTCCCATGGGTAGCTTTCGCGTTTTTTGATTTTAAATCTGTGAATGCTCCGCGGATGAACTGGAGCCCTGAAAATGACAACAGCCTCAGACTTGTCGTACAGGTGCGTTTTCGAAGCTGGTGCAGGTCAGGATGTGTTGGTCAACGATATCGTCTGGCACTTTCAGATACTTACCCTGGGTCACAGCAAAGTGAAAATGATGGTGCTTATTCTGTACCAGAAAATTTTCCGGCAGGCATTCTTCGTCGCTATGTTGGAGATCGCGTTGAGTGGCGACAGGGTAGCCAGCAGGCGAATCTGGTTCCTGGTCGATGGAGCACAGGTTACTTATCAACAAATACAAATAGAAATACTGACGGGCAATTGATTTTTAACTTTGTGAAAAGCGAACTGCAACGCCTTGAAGCAGGCCGTCACTCAATTTCTTTCTGGATTGCTGGAGAGGATATTGATAACACCAGGCACTTTGACAGTATAGAAGTGAGGGTGAGAATCGAAATACCTGAGACCGTGAAAATCAGTGCCCTTGATGATGTTGATCTTTACTATCGAGATATATCCGGCAGCTGGCTATGGAAAGAAACAAAGTTCTGTGTCTTTGCCAGTCATGGAGGTTGGTATCGATTAGAGCTGGATGGTCAAAATAATCCTGGTGGGCGTTTCCAGCTAAGCAGTTCAGTTAATCGAAGAATGGATTATCGTATCAGCTTCAAAGATGAACGAAGTGGTTGGTATCCAACAGAGAAGGCCAGACAACTTCCCTATTGGTATCAGGGCAGCCGGTATCTTGATTGTGGTAATAATCGAAACGCGACTATTCGGGTAGAGATTAACTACCGCGATTTATATTCTGTTCCTACAGATACCTATACCGATGTATTAACTGTTACTGTGCGTGCGGGTTAGCACTAACTTTTTCTACAGGGCTTTTGAAGGTTGGGCTCCTGAGTTTAGTCGAAAGGTTTTTGAGACTTCATCGCGACCATCAAAAAGCCCATACTGGATAGAGCCTCCCAGCTTTATTGCTTCTTCTGGAAGCGTTAGATGAAATGCCTGCCCCGGGTAGATTCGGCCACTTTGCTTTAAGGGAGAGCAATCTCGTTTTTCATTTTTTTTGCAAAAACGCGTATTTCGCAAAACAACATTAATGTTACCCGTGTTGTTGAATACCAGAGTGTTTTCTTCTCTCACTGGTGTGACTTCTTTTCGTGTTTTGGCTGGTCGAATAAATACCAAGGCTTGATAAGCCACCAAAACCTTAATAGCGCTTCGCGTGGCTTTAACGTCTCCTAATACCGGGCGAAAGGTAACCCGATAAACCTGTTCAAGGTTTAGCGGTGTTTCAAGGCTGATTAAACGGATGGATTTGTATGTGTTTGCCGGAATCACGGCTTTTTGTGGTGTGGCAAGAAGTTTAATCTGATCGGTCTCGGTTATTTTTTGCAAAACCTCATCGGGAGAGCCTGGGTTGGTGACTTTAAATACTTCTGTTTCCAGATACAGGATTTCATTATCCGGATTTGTGATTTGAATATCCTGGCGAGGTAACTGCCCAGCCTCGAAATAGACCACCATACGATTGACCGACATGGTTGCCTTGGTGGAACAGCTAAGAATGAACAGGGAACACAGGAAAGTGAACTGCACATGGCTGCGAACCATGAAGTATCTCCGGCTACACCATTAAAGCCGATCAGTGTAGACAGAGATAGTAACTAGAGCAGGCGTTTCTGCCCACAGAGTTGGACAGAAACGATGTGTGATTTAAATGGCTTCCTCAAGAGTTTCCTCGCTATCGACTTTGTCGCCACCCATATCAAGTTCTTTGATCTTACGGGTGAGGGTGTTGCGTCCCCAGCCAAGAAGATTCGCCGCATCTCGCCGACGACCACAGGTGTGCTTGAGAGCGGTTTCAATCATGATTCTTTCAAACGCCGGAACTGCCTGATCAAGCAGGGCTGTTTCCCCTCTGGCTAATTGCTGATCGGCCCAGTTGCGTAAAGCCTGTTCCCAATTATTGCCGGCAGCAGGTTCATTCTGTTGTTCCATCAACTCCGGTGGCATATCGGCGATTAACACTTCCCGACTTGATGCCATAACGGTTAACCAGCGACAGGTGTTTTCCAGCTGACGAACATTGCCGGGCCAGTCCAGGCTGCACATAAACTCTTCGGTTTCCGGGCGAAGAATTTTGGATTCAACCTCCAGCTCTTTTGCGGCCTTATCCAGGAAGTGACGGGCCAGCAAAGGAATATCTTCCCTGCGATCGGCCAGGCGAGGCAGGTGCACACGGATAACATTCAAACGATGGAACAGGTCTTCCCGGAACTTGCCTTCCAGTACAAGGTTTTCAAGATCCTGGTGGGTTGCGGCGATAATACGAACATCGACGGATACAGGTGTGTGACCACCAACACGGTAAAACTCACCATCTGATAATACCCGCAGCAATCGGGTTTGGGTGTCAGCAGGCATATCACCGATTTCATCCAGAAACAGTGTGCCGCCATTAGCTTGTTCAAAACGTCCCCGGCGCTGCTGGTTTGCGCCGGTAAAGGCGCCTTTTTCATGACCAAACAGTTCTGACTCAATCAGGTCTTTGGGGATTGCAGCCATATTCAGTGGAATGAATGGGCTTGCTGCTCTTGGGCTGTGGCGGTGCAAAGCATGGGCAACCAGCTCTTTACCTGTGCCGGATTCACCGTTAATCAATACCGTGATATTAGACTGTGATAGTCGTCCAATAGCCCGGAAAACTTCCTGCATAGCTGGTGCTTCACCAATGATTTCCGGTGTTGCAGAGCTGCTGCCTTCAGGGTGTTGTATCTGTTGTTCCCGGGCGTGGCTTAATGCTCTTTTAACCAGGCTGACGGCTTCATCAATATCGAAAGGTTTGGGCAGATATTCAAAGGCACCACCCTGGTAGGAAGCAACAGCGCTATCAAGGTCGGAGTGAGCTGTCATAATGATGACTGGCAAACCGGGAAAGTCTTCGCTCAGCTTTTTCAGCAAAGCCAGGCCATCGGTGCCGGGCATACGCACATCACTGATAACTGCGTCGGGTTGCTGGGTTCTCAGGCGGGATAAAGCATCATCTGCGGTTTCGAAGCAGGTGGTTTTAACGCCATCCTGAGTGAGTGCACGCTCCAATACCCAACGAATAGAACGGTCGTCATCTATTATCCAGACGTGCCCGGTAGGTTTATTGCCTCCACTGATACTCGTGTTCATGACAAGAGTGCTCCTGCAGATTTCTGTTTATTATTGCCGTTTTCAACTCGTGAAATACCTGCATTTTTATTATTAGTGGTTGGCATTTCCTGGCCATGGTTAGCTTTGTTTTCGAAGGGGATGAACAGTGAGAACTGGGTTTTCCCTGGTTCTGACTCACAGGCAATAATGCCGCTGTGCTGACTGAGAATGGATTGAGCGATGGAAAGCCCTAAACCTGAACCATCGGCTCGCCCACTGATCATTGGGTAAAAAATGTTTTCCATGATATTGGGAGGAATACCGGGGCCGTTATCCTCAATATCTACACGGCAGATAATCTTGTGCCGGGTATTGCCAATGGTGAACTGGCGAAGAATGCGTGTGCGTAAAGTAATGGTGCCGTCACTGAGAGGCGTGGTCTGTGAGATGGCCTGCATACCGTTCCTGACAATATTCAGGGTCGCCTGAATCATCTGCTCGGCATCAATAGTCATTTCCGGGATGCTGGGGTCATAGTCTCTGACCAACTGGAGAGCACCGTTAGTTTCGGCATGAATCAGGCTGCAGACACGTTCAAGTACCTCGTGAACATTTACCGGCTTCATGGTCGGTGGTTTGATTGGCCCAAGCATTCTGTCCACAAGGTTCCGCAATCGGTCGGCTTCTTCGATAATGACCGTTGTATATTCCTGCAGCTCTTCGTTGGGGAGTTCGCGGGCCAGAAGTTGGGCTGCGCCTCTTATGCCTCCCAACGGGTTCTTGATTTCATGAGCTAATCCCCGCACCAAGACTCGGGCTGTTTCCTGTTTGGCTTTGATGGTTTCTTCTTTGCGAATGCGCAACAACCGGTCACGGGGCTGAAGCTCCATCAAAAGGTTGGTTTCGCCACCAGTAGTAATCGGGGTGATTGAGTAATCGGCTGCCAGTGTGTTGCCATTGGTCAATAGCAGCTGGGCTTCCCGCTTGTTGTAACAGGCTCCGGTTTTCAGAGCATTTCGGATGTTTTCCAGAGAGGACGCATCTTCCTGGAACAATTCATCAAGATAAAGACCATGTACCCGTCGATCACTGATGGCCAGTGCTGCCTCGGCAGCAGAGTTCATAGACCGGACTTTCAGGTTCTGATCGAAAACCAATACGGCAGTTGTCAGGTTCTCAAGGATTTTATCCTGCATGGTTTCTCTTTTTGCTACCTGTCCGGATTCGAAGTCTGGAAGAGTCATTATGTTTCTGTCCATGTAAATGCAAGAAACAAACCAGACCTACGTTGGTTGCACGAAATGGTGCTTAGAATTGTTATAGGCCAGGTAGAAAGAAGGGCGGCGATGAGACTGCTGCCCCTTATTGGTACGGAGATTGTTGCACAGAATTGATGTGCGCACCAAATTGGTGCATCGTGATTTTCGGAAAATTTACCCTACGGGCTGAATGGTCACATCGCCGGGTGGTTTTGGCTTTTTAAAGAGCACGCTGTGGCGATGCACATAAATAGTGCTGGTTTCACTTGAGATCAGGGCCTTACCTTGGGCATCTATAACCTGAACTTTGATAGAATGAGCTCCCCGGGTGGGCTGTTTGATTTCAAAGGATGGGGAATCGCTGTCTTGTTCAACCTGGCCATCCACTAGGAGGCGGAATCTGTGGCCACCTTGTGGGCCTGGAGAAACCTTAGCGGTGATGGTTATGCTCACCGGGTTTTGAAAAGACTGCTCATTTTCTGGAGATGTAATTACCACAGACTTGTAAACAGCGGACTCCTGCTTTTTGGGCTTGGTGAGAGGGCGGGGTTTCACCGGAGTAGCAGGAAGAGTGAGAATCGGGCCAATCTCTACAGTCTCAGATGGTTCATTTTTGGGCTTCTTATCTGTAAATATAACATTGCCATTTTCATCAACAGTTTTGTAAATCTCAGCCTGAACTGGGGTTAAAACCATGAATGCGGCAACAGCACTAGCTGTAATAACTTTTGTTAACCCGCTCATAATATCTCGTTATTTTTCTATCCTGTTTCTCCCAATGGTAATGGTTGAGAAGCAGGTTCGCCAATGGGGCATATTTGGTTGAGGTATTTGGGGGTTCTCGGTTTTTGCTTTTTTTGTATCAGTGCTGATGGGAATGAACCTGGGGAGAGCAGCCTTATTCGGCTAAAACGGGTTGTGGTCTTTGGGGATAGTCTGGCCGATACAGGCAATACCTGGGAGCTCACTCGTTACCTCAATGGTGTTGGGGAAAAGCCCTGGTTTTACGATGAACTCTTCGGCGCAGGGTGGGAATGGCTGCCTATGAAGCGCCTGGTTGCTGTTATCCCTCCAGCCGGTTATGACCATGGCCGTTTCAGTAATGGCCCTCTCGCTGGGGAGCTGGTGATGAATATGTTGGGAATGGACGCCAACAACCCCAGTGAAATGGTAAATCTTGCATTTGGAGGAAGCTGGACGGTTTCCTCTCATCATTTCTTTAGTTCCTGGGTGTCTCTGGGGCGGGACTCTTCCGTATCCATGTTTCAGTGGTTTAGTCACCTTACTGGTGGAGCTGGCAAGTGGTTGTTGCCCAGCTCTTCGGAAGTGGTGGACTGGTATTTGAGTCAGCACCGTTCCCTTGATAGTGAAACTATGTACGTTGTTGAGTCTGGTGCTAACGATTACCAGAACCGCTATTGGGATGTCGATGCTCTTGTGAATGAGCAGATCTTGATGATCCAACGGTTAATCAATGCCGGTGCGCTGCATATTGGTTGGGGAACTCTGCCGGATCTGACGTTCACTCCCTGCTTTCGTGGAAGTGATGATATTGGCGAGATTGAAGAGTTGGTGAGGCAGCATAATCGTGGAGTGACTGCTGCCAAGAGAGCTCTTGAGGCTCGCTACCCACAGGTAAAAATTACCTTCATTGATGGTTATTCTGCCATGAAGCTGTTTTTTAAACATGCGGATAGTTTTGGTTTCACGGTGACGGACCGGGGGTGCACAAATATTAATATCGCTGGTTGCCCTGCGCCGGGAGGAGTTTCAATCGAGAATGCTGGCGGTATGACGGTTTGCAGTAACCCTGATGAATATTTTTTCTGGGACTCCATGCACCCAACAACCCGAACCCACGAGCATGTTGCAACCTATATGTGTGTTATAGCGGGGCTTGCGGGATATTGGACGGATTGCCAGTTGCCTTCCGGCTTCAACAGGAAAAAAGTAAAAACGCTGTATGAGTTGATTGTTGAAGAGCAGCCTTTGGGTATTGTTCCAGACAGTGCGGAACTCAAACGATTACTGAAGTTAGATAACTGACAAAAGAAAGGGCTGCCATTTGGCAGCCCTTTCGGGTTTTAGTAAGAATTTTGTCGGCGTGTATTAGCAGGAGTAGTACAGATCAAACTCAACTGGGTGAGTAGTCTGGCTAACCTTGATGCACTCGTCACGCTTCAGTTCGATGTATGCATCGATCATATCGTCGGTGAATACTCCGCCAGCAGTCAGGAATTCACGATCCTTGTCGAGGCAATCCAGAGCTTCTTCAAAGCTGGCTGCAACTGTTGGAATTTCAGCAGCTTCTTCTGGTGGCAGATCGTACAGATCCTTGTCAGCAGCATCGCCAGGGTGAATCTGGTTCTTGATGCCGTCCAGGCCAGCCATCATCAGAGCCGCAAACGCCAGGTATGGGTTGGCAGTTGGGTCAGGGAAGCGAACTTCTACACGACGTGCCTTAGGAGTATTCACGTAAGGAATACGGATAGAAGCGGAACGGTTACGGGCAGAGTAAGCCAGCATAACTGGAGCTTCGAAACCTGGAACAAGACGCTTGTAGGCGTTAGTAGAAGCGTTAGCGAAAGCGTTAATTGCTTTAGCGTGCTTGATAATACCACCGATGTAGTACAGAGCAGTGTCGCTTAGACCGGCATAGCCGTCACCAGCAAACAGGTTGTTGCCGTCTTTGCTGATAGACATGTGAACATGCATGCCGGAACCGTTATCGCCAACCAGAGGCTTAGGCATAAAGGTCGCAGTCTTGCCATAAGCGTGAGCAACGTTGTGTACGCAGTATTTCAGAATCTGGGTTTCGTCAGCCTTGCGAACCAGAGTGTTGAAGCGAGTGCCGATTTCACACTGACCAGCAGTACCTACTTCGTGGTGGTGTACTTCTACGGCAACACCCATGGCTTCTGTAGCGCCACACATAGCAGCACGCAGATCATGCAGGGAATCGACTGGAGGTACTGGGAAGTAACCACCTTTTACGCCAGGACGGTGGCCAGTGTTACCACCTTCAAACATTTCGTTGGAAGCCCAGGCAGCTTCTTCAGAGTTAACTTCGTAAGATGCGCCGGAGATGTCGATCTTCCACTTCACATCGTCGAATACGAAGAACTCAGGCTCAGGGCCGAAGAAAGCAGTGTCACCGATACCAGTAGACTTCAGGTATTCTTCAGCACGCTTGGCAACAGAGCGAGGATCACGCTCGTAGCCCTGCATGGTGGCAGGCTCGATAATGTCGCAGCGAAGGTTCAAGGTGTTTTCATCAGTGAACGGGTCAATGACTGCAGACTCGTCGTCAGGCATCATGATCATGTCGGATTCGTTGATGCCCTTCCAGCCTGAGATGGAGGAGCCATCAAACATTTTGCCGGCTTCAAAGAACTCACCGTCGATTTCGCTGATAGGCAGTGAGACGTGTTGTTCCTTACCGCGGGTGTCGGTAAAGCGCAGGTCAACCCACTTGACGTCGTGTTCTTTGATCAGGGAAAGAGTCTTGTTGGACATTCTTGTCTATTCCTCGGGTTTGTCTCGACCGCTTGAATCCACGTTTTCCTGACGTTGGTCGCGTGGTGCTGGATATGCGGTTTTGTCAGTTCGTTCCGGTCAACTCGGGCCAATCCGGCAGACCATTTAAGCTCACGTTATGCAATCACTGTCGTCGACAGAACTATTAGCAAGCTGCGTGCCAAATTAATGGCGCCCTCTAAGCCCGTGTTTTCGCCCGATGCACGGTCAGTGCACCCTTTGTTCTTCTAATAAGTGCACCATTCCTGTGCCTTTCGGTTTTTCAGTTGCACCAATATGGTGCAATTGGTAACCCGGACTGCCTGGGCTGCTCCCTTTCAGCGCAAATACGCATTTGGCTGCGGCAAGCCGCAGCCAGTTTACACCCTTTATTTTCAATATGCTGCTTTGATTGCAAACTCTGGAAAGTGCTGTCGATAACTTCTGGAAGAGTGCAAATAATCCGAGCAGCTAATGCCTACTGGAAGAATTGGAAAAACAGGTGGTGAAGCCATTCCTCTGGAGATGCTTAAGCCGGCTGTTACGTCTCGTGTACCGGCTTTTAATAGAACTCTGCAAAAGGTTCAGGCCCAATCTTCGGTGATCACTAAAAAGAAAGCAGAACAACTGGGGGCCGATAACCAGATGCCTTTGAACTCTCGCAGGGTTGATGCTGACGAGTTTGATGATTTGTTTGGTATTGCCGGAGAGTTCCAGAATTGGGTTGTGGAAATGGCTGAAACTGATCTCGACGCTCCCCCGAAGGCTGTTCCTGAATCCCTTCAATCATTGTCTCAACAGCAGATAAACCAAATTGTTGATGAGGGTGTGGTTGATAGTCCGGAGCTGTTACTCGATGAACCAAAAATTGAAAGGCCAAATGATCACCACATCCGGGAAAAACTGTATGAATACAAACAACAATTGGGCGGAGCGCCCAATTATCCTGATGGCAAACCGGTTTTAAAACGAAGTCGATTACTTTTTGGTCATGCCTGGGAGCCAGTGCGTAACTGGGTCAGTAAAGCTATTACCCGAAAGTGGCCTCCGACTGTATTCTGGAAAGGGCTCAGCGAAGCTTTAGGGCAGGTTGAGCGGGCGGGACAAACCTACGGGGCGCTGAGTCAGTATGAATTTTGCGTGTTAACCCTGGAGAGCATTCAGCATATTGAAAATAATTTGCCGGAAATTGAGAGGCGGTTGAGAGAAGGAGATAGTCCGGGGCCGTACTTTGCGGTTAAAACTGGCTGGCTTTTTCATCCCCATAACGTTAACCCAGAGAGCCTGATCCGAGGAATTCATGAATATCTGGAGGCCTTCCGGAATGAGTTTACTAAGGCTGAAGCAAATGGAACCCTGAAAGATTTCTTTACCGATGCTATCAGGGCTGGGGACATCTGTTTCGAAGCGCGAAACCGTACCCTCCAAGACTATATAACTGGTCGGGTCACTCAATATAACCACTCCTCTTCACTGGAAGAAATTCTTGATGAGCATATGGGCCACTTCATGACAGACTGGTTCAAAGAGCACCCGGTATCAGATCCACCGACTTCTGTTGATGCCGAAGCCTGGATTATTTCACAGGATATTGTCGGATACTGGTTTTACGGTGGCCCTGGAGACACTTTCGGACAGTCAGAGTTTTCCAGAGGTTTACTGAAGGGGCGACAGGTTGTTACCGCAGGTATGATTCGTAAGTATCTGGACTTCCAGATTGATGAAGGAACCCTCGACGAGTAAGAAACAGCTGTGTTGGTATCGTTCCCGCTGGCTGGTTTCCGGAGCAGTTCTGTATAATGTCCGATTAATCTATCTGTATCTGGCCCGATCTACTCAGCCTCCATGAAATTTATAATCAAGCTGTTCCCGGAGATCACTATCAAGAGTGCTCCGGTTCGTAAGCAACTGGTGAAGCAGTTACGCAGAAATATCCGTACGGTCTGCCGCCCTCTGGATGACTCTCTCGAAGTCACCGGCAAGTGGGATATGGTTGAGGTTGAAACCAGCCTGACTGAGCCTGCTGATATTGCCACCCTTGCTGATCGCCTCACATGTATCCCTGGTATTCATCAGGCACTGGAAGTTTCTGAATATGAGCTGACTTCTTTGGATGACATGTTGGAAATCGTACGCCCGATTTTTGCTGATCAGCTGGAAGGAAAAAACTTCTGTGTTCGGGTAAAGCGTAATGGTTCCCACACCTTTACCTCCGGAGATGCTGAGCGGTTTATCGGTGGTGAACTGAACCAGACAACAGGCGCTTCTGGGGTCAAGTTGAAAGACCCGGACGTTAAGATTGAGATTGAGATCAAGCACAACCGCTGGTTCCTGGTAACTCGTCGTCATACTGGCCTTGGTGGTTATCCCATGGGTTCTCAGGAGCCTGTACTGTCTCTGATCTCCGGTGGTTTTGACTCCACAGTTTCCAGCTTCTTAACCATGAAACGTGGTCTGAATACTCACTTCTGTTTCTTCAATCTGGGTGGTCATGCCCATGAGCTGGCGGTAAAAGAAGTGGCTTTCTACCTGTGGAACCGTTACGGCGCATCCCATCGGGTACGTTTTGTCACCATTCCTTTTGAAGGCGTGGTGGAAGAGATTCTGACCAAGATTGATAACAGCCAGATGGGCGTTATTCTCAAGCGCATGATGCTGCGTGCGGCTTCCAAAACTGCAGAGCTGATGGATATTCAGGCTCTGGTAACCGGTGAAGCAGTGGCCCAGGTTTCCAGCCAGACTCTGCCAAACTTGGCAGTGATTGATTCCGTAACTGACACTCTGACTCTGCGACCTCTGATCGCTATGGATAAACAGGATATTATTTCTGTTGCCAGAAAGATCGGAACGGAAGACTTTGCCAAGAGCATTCCGGAGTATTGCGCGGTCATCTCCAAAAAGCCTACAACCCGTGCTAAGCCTGAGAAAATTGAAAAGGAAGAGAGCTTCTTCGATTTCTCCGTGCTGGATGCTGCCGTAGAGAATCGCCGTTCTGTTTCTATCGCAGATATAATTGCCGATGACCTGACCCGTGAGCAGGTTGAGGTTGTTGATACCATCGCTCAGGGTGACGTGATTATTGATATCCGCCATCCAACGGAAGAAGAGCTGAAACCCCTGGTCATGGAAGGTCGTGAGATAGAGGTGATTCCGTTCTACCAGTTGATGAGCAAGTTCCCGGAACTGGATCGTGAGCGTCATTACCTGCTCTATTGCGATAAGGGTGTGATGAGCCAGCTTCACGCTATGCATCTGCGTGATGAAGGCTACACCAATGTGGCCGTTTTCCAGCCTGAAGATAAATAATCAGAATGGCAGGCACAGCTTCAGTTGTGCCTGCCTAAATCTCGTCAGGGACACATAATGAAAATAGCGATGATCGCCGCAGTGGCTGAAAACAATGCCATTGGAATCGATAATAAACTGCCCTGGTACCTTCCGGGGGATTTGCGGTACTTCAAGGCCGTAACCATGGGCAAGCCCATCGTTATGGGCCGCAAAACCTTTGACTCCCTGCGTAAGCCTCTGCCCGGCCGTACCAATATCGTGATGACCCGTGATTCCAGCTGGAACCACGACGGCGTAAAAGTTGTTGGTAATCTCGAAGAAGCTGTCGCTATGGCCGAGAGCGTGGCCATGATTGATGGTGTGACCGAGCTGATGATTATTGGTGGTGAACAGATCTACCGTCAGACACTGCCTCAGGCAGATCGTTTGTATCTGACCCGGGTTGGCCAATCCTTTGAGGGAGATGCTTTTTTCCCGACGCTGGATGACCGCGAGTGGCAGGAAACTGCCCGCGAAGACCATGAAACCGACGAAGGTCTGAAATACAGCTATTTGGTACTGGATCGAGTCTGAAGAGTCAGCACTCTCTTCTTATACTGTTTTGTATCCCTTTTTATTTTAAAGGGATACAAAACAGGAGCAGGGAGTGCCGACTACAAGTCGACGTACTGCAGGGTTAGCAGAAACAAACCCTATTTCTCCCGTTGGTCTTCCCAAGACTGACAGAGTTTCTTTGTCCCAAATTATTGGTAAGGAAGAACGAAATAAGCTGAAAGGCGGCGAGTTTCGCATCTCAGATATTTCTGGCTCCAGCGGTGACTGGGCAATCAAAGTCACTGAATCTTCCTGGAAAGGCCGTGTCATAGGCTTCCTGAAATATGATTATGTAAAGAAGTACGCTAGGAAAGCCGTCAATAAACTGTCTTCCTTCCTGCATACGACTGAAACGGTTGATTACAAACTTCTTGCCGCCTATATCGATGGCTTTCATAAACTGACTGTTCAACCCCCTTCAGCTGTCAAAACTGTTTTCTCTCTCAAAGAAGCAGGTGTCTCAGGAACAGGTGATGAGCTGGATACCCCTTTGGGTTTTCGAATTGCTTCCGCATTGGACTTTGCTGGTGCCTGCGCTTTAAGGAAGGATGATTCCGGCAAGGTAGGACTAACTAAAAATCGCGGCGAGTTGGATGATGAAACGATTTCCCATATTGATTATCTGGTGAATCTTTCCCCGGTTCGCTTGACCTACGAATTCATCGCTGATGATCGCAAACTGCCAAACGGTTACCTGGACCGGGTTCTTGTTCCTTTTTATGTGGACCGACTGGTAACAGAAGCAGGAATGTCAGAAGCGGATGCCATCCAGTATTTGAAGGCGCTGCAAAGTACCCATGGAATGCTTGAGGAAGACAGTGTCGATCTTGAGCCCATGATGGAGATAAGAAACGCGATCGATAAGCTGGCTGAAACACATAAGCGTAAAGTCAGTGCCGCAGGTGGCGGAGATGGCGGGCACTTCCCAGGTGGCGGCAGCGTATTGGAAAGAGATGGGCTACCAAGAAAAGTTAAAAAAATAACTGTTGGGCGAATACTGGATCAGGGACGTGCGGCTAGAGGAGAAGTTCGTGACTTTCTGATTCGAGAGTTGAGGAAGAAGGGCGAAACCCAGGAAAAAGCCCGTGAGATGGTTGTAGCCGCCCTGAACAGCCGGGGTGTTAAAGTCGGTAAAACACTTTCAATTGATACTTTTCAGGAGCTTGTCGGTGTTCTTGGGCTTTACGACGAACAGCGGCAGGGTGATGTTGTTCGTAATTACCTGAACCTTGTCACCCTTATCGACAAAACCCAGAAAACAGTGCCGGGCAGTCGTACCCTTCTGTTGCAGCAGGCCGGTATGAAGGAGGATGAAAAGTTTGCCGTCAGTGAGCACAAAGAACTACTGACAGTGATTAATCCACCAAAGCTGGAACCACCCAGTCCGGACACGACTTATACCTGTGATTATGACGAACTCTGGGCTATTCAGGCTAAGGTTGATCGTGGCTGGAAATTGCGCTGGACCAAGGATATGTACAAGCGCATTTCTCGCTGGATTGCGAGAAATAAACGGGTTATTGCAGTTGAGGCTACATCCAAAGTTGTGACGGCAATAGTGACCGGCTTGATGTCGGGAGGTATTGCCGGCGCAACCTATCTGGGATGTGCTGTTCTGTGTTTGCCGGTGATTATTGGAGCCAAGCTTGGCTTAAACAAAGTTCAGGAATTGTGGCACAGAAGAAAGCTTTGGAAGTATGACGAAGCCGGAGAGCCGGATCATGCCACTAAGCGCGACAGCTTCTA
This sequence comes from Parendozoicomonas sp. 2304DJ65-17, assembly GCF_058148445.1. Lineage (NCBI taxonomy): Bacteria > Pseudomonadati > Pseudomonadota > Gammaproteobacteria > Oceanospirillales > Endozoicomonadaceae > Parendozoicomonas > Parendozoicomonas sp. 2304DJ65-17. The sequence goes on along the minus strand of NZ_JBYVJV010000001.1, from coordinate 504,264 downwards.
CGACAGTCTTGCCCATGTGGCTTCTGAAAACAGCCTGGTTGATTGTTACAACGCTTATTTCAATATGAAGGAAGATCTTCAGGGATTAGAGAAATTAAAGGCCAAAGCTAATAAAAGTGCGAGCGAGCAGATTGAGTATCGCCGCTACCAGGTTGTGCAGCAGTTGCGAACAGCAGAACTGGGTGAAAGTTATAAAGATATGGGAAGAATGATGATGGAAGTTGTCACCGACATCTCCCTGTTTGAAGATGAGTTTGAAAAGCAGTTCCTGACTTTATGGCGACCCTTTTCGAAAACCGAAAGGCGCAGAGCCAGAAAAGCTGGTGAGCCTTATATGACTGATGCAGAAAAAGCTGAAATATTTAACGAAGCTGCCAATCGGTTGTTATTGAAAGGAACCACAAGAGTTGCCAAGGAAGACCAGAGAACATGGATGAAGGATCTTGTTCATAGCAGCGCAAAAGATGGCCGACGGTCAGGGAAGTTATTACTAAGGGATTTGGGTAAGCTGAAAGCTCTTTCCAAAACAGATGCCCGGGCTTCAGCCGCTGCAGGGCGAATCAACTGGCTAACATCCCATGCGGTTGATGCTGCTAAACATACGGCAAAAGTCGTTGGGCACTTTATTTATACAAGCATTGTTATGAACACCAGCAAGATTCTTAAAGCTGGTGCCTTGTGGATTATGAAAGGAATCTTACCGCGACAGGTTGATGTTCTTCCCGTCCCGACTGCAGCGATTGTTACTTACTGGGTATCTTCATTTATTGGTGGGCAGACGCTGAACCTTATTAACAACTGCCGTAACCGCTTACGGGTTAAGAAAATAATCAGAAGCCGGAGGAAGCCTCTTTCTGAAGAAGAGCTTGAAAGGCAGGAAGAAGCTGCCAGGAACAAGTCAAAGGCGGAAAAGCTTAAAGAAAAGGTTACCAAGGTTCTGGGTACAAATAAGGAAAAACTCGGTGAGCAGGTTACATTTGATGCCAAAGTTGACGAACTGGGGGCTGAGGATTTTCGGGCTCTGCGTAGTGAAGGTTGTGAACACCTGAAACAGATTCCCCGAGTATTGAAAAAATTGCGGGCCGCTCACAACCGCTTGAAAAAAGATGTTGAAGCTCTCACAGATCCTCAGGCGATGTTTGTGGATAAGAAAGAACAGCTGATTAAAACGGCAATGTTGATTCTGGAACGTAAGCATCTTGAACAACAAATGCAGGAACTGATGAGTGGTTCAGTTGGAACCTTCTACGAAGAGACCATAAGAGGGGAGTGGCTGCGACGTCAGGAAGTGGATGATTTTAGTCATGGTATCCCTGTCGCAGCGGCAGCGGCTTAAGCCAGCTCTCCTTGTGGTAGCTCTGTTTTTCGAGACTTCCCTGCATAGATTAAGGGCAGGATAATCAGCATGGCGCCAACCACGGTGTAGATGTCTGGCCATTCCTGGAAAAGAGCTAATCCAAGAATCATTGATCCCAAAAGCCCCGTGTATTCTGCATTACAGATAGATCCCGCTTCGGCCAGCCTGTATGCCGCAATAGCGCAACCATGGAATCCAAATACCAGAATTGCACTTAAGCTGGCCCACATCATTAACTCAAAGTCCCAGGAAACGCTTTCTGACAAATAAAGGCCAAAGGTTACAGGCAATGCAAGCGTATTAAGCCAGAACAGGGAATTGAGCACAGATTCTTCCGCCGTCATCTTTTTAACAATGACGGCATTAAAAGCTATAGCCAGTGCACTTATCAGGGCTGCAATTGCTCCCCAATTAATGCTGGTGGGGCGAATGATAATCAACACACCAATAAAACCAATAGCTGCTGCAGTAGACTGTTTCTGTGTAGGCTTGGTGCCAAGTATTAGCCAGGCAATAGGCAGAGTAAGCAGAGGCAGCGAATAAAAAACGGCATGAGCTGTTGCTAACGGCAATGTATTAAGAGCAAAAAATATACTGAGGGCTGCTACGGTACCAACATTCGCCCGTATAAAATGAATATGCATATTGGTTGTACGGTTTTTGCAAAACTTTAACCAGAGTGGCAGCAGAATAATTGCAGACATCAACTGACGATAAAATAACAGCTGTATTAATGGACCTTCAAAGCCAAGCCCTTTCACCAGAGCATCTGACAAAACACCAAACTGGTTTCCTGCAATTAATAAAATAATCGCAAACAGGGTCGGGTTTTTTCCTCTCATTGCAACTCACCTCACGTTAGCAAAGCGATGTTATTTGAATGCCGTCGTATGAAAAAAATGATAAATTTTGACAACTCATGAATTAATTTGATGTATTGGTAATGCGTACTCTTCCACCCATGAGAGCTTTGGTAGCTTTTGATTCCGTTGCGCGCAATGGCAGTGTGACCCTTGCCGGAAAGGAGTTAAATATTAGCCAGAGTGCTGTCAGTCATCGCCTGCGGCAGCTGGAAGATTATCTGGGGGAATCCCTTCTATTTCGGAGTGGCAGAAAGCTTGAGCTTACTGATATTGGTCGTAACTATTTCTCTGAGGTGGATCGTATTTTAAGGGATCTATCCGTCGCTACAGGGCAGATTACCGGTGAAGCTCACACCCATATTCGTTTCCATGTTTACAGTTCTTTTGCGATTAAATGGCTGGTTCCTGCATTACCCAGATTTCATTGCCTGTATCCGGATATAGATCTTCGGTTGCAGATGGATTCTGACTTACCAACACTTTCTGATCGTGCCGGGGATGCCTTCGTTACTGAGCAGCCCGATAAACCCGGCTACTTCAAACAGTTATTGCATAAAGAAATTGTTGTACCGGTCTGTTCACCCTCGCTGTATCAGGAAATGCTGGAGAGCTCTATTGAAGATGTAATCTGGAATTACCCGTTACTGAGTTGTGAGCGGGAAATCGATAAAGAACCAGGGGCAGACTGGGAGATCTGGGCCGCTCAGCTGGGGTTGCGGATGCCAGTGAAGAAAAAGCTTCATTCTTTTAGCCATCAGGTTATGGGTATTGAAGCTGCTGCCAGTGGACAGGGGATAGTTCTTGCCAGTGATTATATGGTGGAAACGGATATTCAATCCGGGAGACTGGTACGTTTGCCTTTGGACGGTTGGGAGACTGGCTTTCATGTGTATTTCTGCTGCAAACGTTCCCGGCTGCGGGAACCGGCGATTAAGGCTCTTGCAGACTGGTTGTACCGGGAAGTTTCTATGCGGCAGTAATCGTTGAATGCAGATGGTGTTTATTTGAACTTTAACTGGTAGCGCAGCTGGATTTCATTCAATACATCAAGTTCTTCCGGGAATATCGGTTCTTTACCTTCTTTTTCTGCATTCTTTGCAGCATTTTCCCGGTTAATCTGATCCTGAATATCAATGGCGCTGTGCGGGCGGCCTCTGTTGGGAATAGTCAGTTCAAACCATTGATTATCATTAAAATGGAAAATAGGCAGTCCCTTGTCATTTTGAGAAGAGGAGCCTGCTGCTTCTGATGAAAAAGCTCCAAAAGAAATGCCGCAAAAAATTATCAATAAAAGAGCGCGAATTAACTGGGGTTGCACTTTAAAGGCGTTATTTGTGTATCTATTCATGGCCATATCCTGCAAAGCAGATACAGGATAGACCATGAAGGCATTCAAGATTGTTACTGTTTACAACAGCTTTGAGAAAACCTTGGAATTTCGCGGGCGATTGTAAGCTTCCTGTTTTTCATCTGGCAGCTCACTGGTTTTGCTGGCTTTAAAGCCTCTTTCAATAAACCAGTGTGCAGTACGGGTTGTCAGCACGAACAGGGATTTTAATCCATGCTGTCTGGCTTGTTGCTCAATGGTTTCCAGCAAGGCATCTCCCCGAGAGCCATTTCTGTAATCTGGGTGAATAACCAGACAGGCCAGCTCCGCACAATTGTTTTCCGGAAAAGCGTGCATTGAGGCACAGCCGATAATCATGCCGTCACGCACAATAACGGTGAACAGGCTGATATCTCTTTCCAGTTGTTTGCGGGAACGTCTAACCAGAACGCCTTTCTCTTCCAAGGGCTGAATCAGGTTCAGTACACCACCAACATCTTCGATGGTGGCCTGACGCATCTGTTCGTAAGCACTCATATCCTGAGTGATCAGGGTTCCACAACCTTCGCGGGTAAACAGTTCCTGCAGTAAGGCTCCATCTGTAGAGTGGGTCACTATATGGGTTCTGTTAACGCCACCGTCACAGGCGGTAATGGCCGCCTCCAGCAAACGATAATCTTCCGCAGAGTTGTGATCCCGTAAACGACTGCGGGCTTCTGATGGGCGCATGGTACGAACCATATTGCCATCATGATCTTTCAGCCCGGTTCCTGAACTATACATAATCAGCTTTTCTGCTTTCAGGGCAATGGCTGTACGGGTTGCTACATCTTCCACAGCCATATTGAAGGTTTCCCCAGTGGGTGAAAACCCCATACAGGAAAGCAGTACAAGATAATCATCGTCGAGCTGCTGAGTGATGGCTTTGCGATCAATACGGCGGACTTCACCGGTGTGCTGGAAATCAATACCATCAACAACACCACGAGGTCGTGCAGTTATAAAGTTTCCACCAATAACCCGAATGCGAGCACCGTGCATAGGAGAATTCACTAACCCCATAGACAGTTGCGATTCAATTTTTACCCGAAGACTTCCTACTGATTCGATAACTGCAGAAAGTGCCTCTTTATCTGTGACGCGATAACTGTCGCTAAAATCAGATTCGATATTGTTTTTGGCAAGGCGGGCGCTGATCTGTGGACGGGCGCCATAAACCAGAACAAGTCGAACACCAAGGCTATTGAGAAGGGCAATATCATTAACAATATTGGCAAAGTTATCGTCATCCAGTGCTTCCCCAGGAAGCATCAAGACGAAAGTGCGACCACGGTGCGCATGGATATAAGGAGAGGTCTGGCGGAAGAACTTTACATAGTCTTCGCTGTTGATATCCATATATCAGTTCTCCTCTCCGGTTTCTGTCAGGCAGAATTTTTTAATGAGCCCGCGCAGCAGTTCTATGGTTGGTTCCAGTGTATCCAGCGCGATAAATTCATCCGGCTGGTGAGCCTGAGCAATATCCCCTGGACCAAGAACCAGAGTATCCATTCCCATTTGACTTAGAAATGGCGCTTCAGTGGCAAAAGCGGCGCTGGTACTGGTATGACCTGTGAGCTTTTCGCAAGCTTCAACCAGCTGACTGTTTGGCTGGCTGGCAAATGATTCAATGCAGGGGGTGATGGCAGAAAGGTCAAACCCAACACCAAGTTTTTCAGCAAGAGGTTTGATTCTCTCCCGAATACTGTGGCGAATGGTTTCCGACTCCATACCCGGCAGCATACGCACATCGTATTCCAGTGAGCAGCTCTCGCAGATTCGGTTTGGATTATCACCGCCATGAATGCAGCCAAGGTTCAGGGTTGGCATTGGCACAGTAAAACCGGGGTTGTTGTACTGGGTTTTCCACTCTTCCCGCAGAGTCATTAACTCAGTCATAACCCTGTGCATAGCATCCATGGCATTGCGGCCTTTTGATGGATCGCTGGAATGGCCGGACTTACCGGTCAGGGTAATCCGTTCCATCATAATGCCTTTATGCATGTTTAACGGAGTCAGGCCGGTTGGCTCTCCCACAACCGCGTAACGGGCTTTTGGCTGGCCTAACCGGGTGAGCTCTCTCGCGCCGCTCATAGTTGACTCTTCATCAGCCGTCGCAAGAATAATCAAAGGCTGTTTCATATCTTCAGGCTTAAGCCCACGAGCAGCTTCCATTGCCAGAGCCAGAAAACTTTTCATATCACAGGTGCCGAGGCCGTAAAGCCGGTTGTCTCGTTCAGTCAGCTCAAAAGGGCTCTGGCTCCAGAGGCTTTCATCACAGGGAACCGTATCGGTATGGCCGGACAGCACAAGTCCTCCGGAACCTTTACCCAAGGTGGCAATAAGGTTGGCTTTATGTGGAGAGCCCGGAATAGGGATTATCTCGCAGGCAAAGCCCATATCTCCCAGCCAGTTGGCCAGAAGTTCGATTACTTCCCGGTTACCCTGATCAAACTCCGGTCGGGTGCTGCTGATTGAAGATGTTGCAATCAGCTGCCGGATGGCGGGAAGTAAGAGTTGTGACATGAATGCGATACCTGAACTTCATTGCTTATAAGTTTCTTCAAATAATAAACATACCTTATAGAATTCAGAAGTCTTGGAGCACGGTATTCACATGAAAATAACTCAGCCGCATTTAGCTGAGCTTATTTCGAAGGAGCTTATTTCTTTTAGCTGTGAGCTGGGCAACCACTGAAATGGCTATTTCCCAGGGAGTTTTACTGCCGGTGGGAATACCTGCCGGAGCAAAGAGTCTGGATAGTTGCTCTTGGGAAACGCCTAACTCAATTAAGCGTTTCCTGCGTTTTTCGGAGGTTCGGGAAGAACCCATAGCAGCTATATAAAATGCATTTCCGTGAAAGGCTTCCATCAGTGCCATATCATCAACCCGAGGATCGTGAGCCAGTGCAATAATGGCGTCATTGGCTCCCATAAAGCCTTCTCGGACAATGTCGTCAGGAAAAGCTTTTACCAGTTCAACGCCATCCATAGACCAACCTTCAATAAACTCATCCCGGAAATCACAGACTGTGACTGAGAAATCAACGGCCTGAGCCAACTCGGCAACACAGCGGGTAGTTTCTCCTGCGCCGGTCAGCAGAAGTTTAAATGCTGGGCCAAGTGTATGTTTAACCGATGCTTGGCTTTGTTCTATGGAGGGTGTTGATCCTGATTGCAGAGTCAAAAACCCTGTTTGAGTGCATACCTGCCGGGAAATCAGCTGCCCCTGCTGCAGAGTGGCTTTAATTTCCAGAAAGTGGGAAAGGTGAGACTCTTTTTCAAGCTTTTCCAAAAGTATGTTCAGGTCACCGCCACAAGGAAGAGCGAGTTTCACCTGATCATCTTTGGTTAATCCATAACTGTGAATAGACGGCGTTGTTTCAATATTATTGTTAGCTAGCTGACGCAACAGATCTTCTTCAATACAACCACCAGACAAGGAACCCGCAATCCCTTTGCCCGGTGAATAAGCCAGCAAAGATCCTGCTGGCCTTGGAGAAGAGCCCCAGGTTTCCACAATTGTGGCCAGCCAGACTTGTTCTGAATTGGCCAGCCACTGGCAAACCTGCTCTATAACCCTGCAGTTACTGCTATGCATGGTTTACCGCCTCAGGCCAGTTTCAGCGGAAGGTTGCGCAACCGTTGTCCGGTAGCCGCAAACACTGCATTAGCCACTGCAGGTGCTATTGGCGGAAGTCCAGGCTCACCAGCGCCGGTTGGTGATTCACGACTCTCAACGATATGGACATCAATCTCTGGAATTTCATGAATCCGCAGAGCCGGGTAATCATGGAAATTACTTTGTTGAACCTGACCATCTTTCAGGGTGATTTCACCGTGCAGGGCAGCAGTGAGGCCAAAGATAATTCCGCTTTCCATCTGGGCACGAACTATATCCGGGTTCACTACAGTGCCACAGTCTACGACACAGGTAACCTTTTCAACTTTAAAGCTGTTACCGGACACGCTGACTTCAGCAATCTGGCACACCCAGGTATCAAAGCTGAAGTGGAAACCAATGCCCTGAAAACGTTCTGCGGGCTGTTTACCCCAGCCAGCTTTATCTGCAGCAGTATCAAGCACATTGCGGGCACGAGGATGATTGTGCAGAAGTTTCTGGCGCAGATTCAGCGGAGACTGTTTGCCCGCATGAGCCAGTTCATCAATAAAGCTTTCGATGGCAAAGGAGTTATGAGAGTTGCCAACGGAACGCCAGTAGGTCACAGGAATGCCCGGATCAGCTTTTGCGTAATCAAGCTTTATGGCTGGAAAATCATAGGCAATAGTATCTGCGCCTTCCCATGGAGAATAATCTTCTGGCGCTAACGTTCCTTGTGCGGCAATTCCAATCTTTGCCAAAGTGCCATAACTCCACTTTGGCATAATGGAAAACATAGCGGGAGCAGCATCTTTGATGATCCAGTCCATCAGAGTGGGGCAGGCAACTTTGTGGCGCCATAACTGTGGCATTCCCTGCTCATCCAGAGTGCCGGTCATTCTGTGCAAAGCCGCTGGGCGGTAATGATCGTGACGGGTGTCGTCTTCACGGGACCAAACCAGTTTTACTGGTTTACGAACCTTATCGGATATTTCTACGGCTTCTGCGACAAAGTCCTGTACGAGCCTACGACCAAAACCACCGCCCAGATAGGTTGTGTGAATAAATACATCAGATGTTGAAAAGTCTGAAGCTCTTGAGGCTGCCACTTGAGCAAGATCGGGTGCCTGTGTGGGAGCCCAGATTTCTATGCCATATTCAGAGACATGAGCAACACAGTTCTGGGGTTCCATTGTTGCGTGAGCCAGGAAAGGCGCTTTGTATTCCGCTGTTATTGTGGTCGCGCTGTTTTTGGCTGCGTCATAGTCGCCAACTTCCCTAACAACCTTGGCATCATCTTTATCCATCTCCTGCGCATAAAGATCGAAAACATCATCCGATGAAATCTTGCCTGCTGGGCCGGGTTCCCATTCAGCATCAATAAGCAACGAAGCTTTGCGTGCCTGCCAATAAGTTTCAGCGACAACAGCAATGCCCTGGCTTATTGGGAATATATCAATAACACCTTTTGATAAACGAGCATTGTCGCCATTCAAGGTTTTCAGCGAGCCGCCAATATAAGGAGAGCGGATAACCAAGCCATAAACCATGCCTGGAATCTGGGTATCGATTCCATAGTCTGCCTGACCAAAGGATTTTGGTTGGCTGTCAGTCCGTTGATTTCGCTTGCCGATATATTTGAATTCACTGGTCGGTTTAAGAGGAATGTTTCCCGGCAGGCGTTTATCCGCAGCAACAGAGATCAACTTGCTCCAGCTAAGAGGTTCTTTGCTGGTGTGAAACACCATCCCCTCACTCACGCTGCACTCTTGTTGAGGAACCTGCCAAACTTCTGCCGCGGCCGATGCCAGTACGGCTCTCAAGCCTGCGGCTGCTTTACGAATAGGAGTCCATGCCGCGACTATGCTGGTGCTGCCGCCGGTCATCTGTAAACCGAAAAGAGGATTGCGATAATCTGTTCCTGCTGGAGCAAAACGGGTTTTGATACTTTCCGGGGAAATATCCAGTTCTTCCGCAACCAGTGTTGTTAAACCAGTCATGGTGCCCTGGCCCATTTCTACCCGGTCGATGACAAATGTAAGCTGGCCGTTTTTATCCAGTTCCAGCCAGGCATTAACCTGCCAGTCTTTTTGGCTTTCTTCAGGTTTTCCTCGGGTTACGCTTGGGACAGTAAAACCAACGATAAGAGCACCGCTGGCAGTTACCGATGTTTTCAGGAAATTGCGGCGAGAGATTGCATTACTCATTGTTGGTTTCTCCCGCTTGGGCTTTCTGGTCAGCCATGGCATCAGCCGCTAGGTGAATAGCGGCACGAATACGGGGATAGGTGCCACAACGACAGATATTGCCACTCATGGCAGCGTTAATATCGTCATCACTTGGGCTGGGATTATTTTCCAGTAATGCGGCAGCGCTCATAAGCTGGCCGGATTGGCAGTAACCACACTGGGGAACATTGTTTTCAATCCAGCTTTCCTGAAGTGGATGTGGATTCTCAATAGAACCGATGCCTTCAATGGTGGTGATGTTCTGGTTATTGGCAACGGAAACAGGAGTAAGGCAGGAGCGAATCGGAGAGCCATTTAAATGAACTGTGCATGCGCCACACAAACCCGCACCACACCCAAACTTTGTACCAGTGAGTTGAAGTTCATCACGAATAACCCACAGTAGGGGCGTATCACTATCAACATCCAGCTGATGCTGTTTACCATTCACGGTCAGGTTAATCATTTTATTCAGGCAAACGTTGTTTTTATTGGAAGGTACTATCTCTGATTTCTTTTTTTAGTGCAATTACTCTAAATGGGGCTTTGGAAGATTTTTCTGTTTGAGCGAAATGTTTTAGGTGGGAATCTGTGATACAGAGCTGCAGACATAATTGTCTGCAGCTTGTTGGTTTGAGTTTTCGCAGTGAGGGTATGGGGGATTACTATTCAAGCATTCCCCAGTCTTTTGCCTGTAGTGCAAACGCTTCTATGTTGGCTGGCTTAATGTAGCCGTCCTTAGCTTTGAAATTCACAACACCATCAAGCTCTGTGGCCCACTCTACAAACTTTGCAACAGTAGCGTCTTCACCTGAAGCCGCACATTGTTCCCCATACTCAAGAACAAGTTTTTGGAGGTTTGTCTCTATAGTCACGTTATCTTGAAGGTCATGATCTTTCAGAGTGTTATCTTCATCCTCTGGAATCTCAACATTATTTATGACCAGTTCAAATGCAATCCGAGCGTGGCCTATTTGAGCTTCATGACATGGCTTTTGGCTTGATAAAATACCAATCAAAGCCTCCTTTCGTTTATCAGCATTCTCAGGCTTAGTGAGCTCTCTCAACATATAAGCCATGCTGTCGATAGCCAGGATTGCTGCACCTGGTGTGGTTGGATCTGGATCTCTTGTCAGATGAAAGAATATACCCGACTCTTCAAGCAGCGCAGCCTGCTTCTGTTCAGGTGTTAATCTCTCATCATTGAGAATGGCCTTGTGATCATCAATGCCTTCCAGAACTCTCACATAAGTATTAAAACGGTTATGCAGTATTTCGGTCTCTTCTGTTTTCTCAGGAAGGACATCTTCCAGTAGTTGGAAATCAATGCCTGATTGGTTTACAAATTTGGTTTCTTTCGCCTTTTCAACGGGATCTTCCGTATGAAACAGGTCAACAGCTGCAGCTTCCGCGGCATCCCGATGGTAAGCCACCCCTTCTCCTTTCAGTTGAGGTTTGGCGTTGAGATCCGCCATGGGGAATTCTTCTGTACCGCCTTTATGGAAAGCAGCTTTTTCATCAGGGCGGTGGAAGGGGAATACTCCACTCTGTAAATTCCGGATAATTCGTTCTTTTAGTGGAGTATCGGCTTTAGATGAAGTCATGGCCTGCCTGGCCTGAGCGTAGAGAATATTGCTGGCTTTTCTGTGAAAGAGAAAATTTACCAGAAACCGCCAGGTTGACTTGTTGGGAGTGGCTTCCACTACAACCCGTCCTTGAGAGTCATGACCAAACTTCAGCCTGCTGAGATCGCCATGTGCGGCTTCAAGTTGGGTTAGATTCTGAACAAGAGTGCCGACATCCAGCTTTCCGACCGTCATAGTTATTTCCTCCCTGAATTTCATCCTTATGAGGAAAGTGTATATGTGATCGGAAAACCTGCCTGCCTAGCGCATAACAGGCATTTGAAGGCCTTCTCTCCGTTTTGCGCTCCCTGAAACCTCTGTATAATCTTCGCCTTTGATTTTTCGACTTCCTGACAGGACAACATCATGGGTTTTAATTGCGGCATCGTCGGTCTGCCGAACGTGGGTAAGTCCACTCTGTTCAACGCTCTGACCAAAGCGGGTATTGATGCCGAGAACTTTCCGTTCTGCACTATCGAACCCAATGCAGGCATTGTTCCTATGCCTGATCCGCGTCTGAACGCTCTGGCTGCCATTGTGAACCCTGAGCGCGTGCTGCCCACGACCATGGAATTTGTGGACATTGCCGGTCTGGTAGAAGGCGCTTCCAAAGGTGAAGGCCTGGGTAACAAGTTCCTGGCCAATATCCGTGAAACCGATGCCATCGCCCATGTTGTGCGGTGCTTTGAAGATGAGAACGTGATTCACGTTTCCAACCGCATTGATCCTATTGCTGATATTGAAATCATCAATATGGAGCTGGTTATGGCTGACCTGGACAGCTGTGAGAAGCAGATGAAGCGTCTGGTTCGTGTTGCCAAAGGTGGTGATAAAGAAGCCAAGGCCCAGATCGCTCTGCTGGAAAAGCTGATCCCGGCCTTTGAAGAAGGCAAGCCAGCCCGTGCCCTTGATCTGAGTGACGACGAGAAGAAGCTAATGCAACAGCTCTTCCTGCTGACTTCCAAGCCGACCATGTACATAGCCAACGTTGATGAAGACGGTTTTGAAGATAACCCTCATCTGGACAAGGTTCGTGAACTGGCAGCATCAGAAGGCGCTGTAGTTGTGCCTGTATGCAACAAGCTGGAAGCAGAAATTGCTGAGCTGGATGACGAAGAGCGTGATGAATTCCTGGCTGATCTGGGCATGGAAGAACCTGGTCTGGATCGTGTAATTCGTGCTGGCTACGACCTGCTGAAGCTACAGACCTATTTCACCGCGGGCGTTAAAGAAGTTCGCGCCTGGACTGTGAAGATTGGTGCTACCGCTCCACAGGCTGCCGGGGTGATTCACACAGACTTTATGCGTGGATTTATCCGTGCAGAAGTCACTTCCTACGATGACTTCATCAAATATCAGGGCGAAAAAGGCGCGAAGGAGGCTGGCTGCCTGCGTCTGGAGGGTAAGGAATACATCGTTCAGGATGGCGATGTTATGCACTTCCGCTTTAACGTTTAAAGCAATCTTACAGTGACCTTCCGTCCGGAAGGTCACTTATCCCACTCTTAATGTTCTGCTTCCCAAATCTGGCTCTGCTGGGCTGATATCTTTTCTTGCAGATAGGATATCTCAGCGTGAATCTTCTTGATCTCATGCCAGGACTGTAATACCAGACTTTGTTCTTCACTGGTGAGAAGTGGAATCGGCATTTTGCGAATATCACGGGTCTGTAAAAAAGCGACACCTGTACCTGAACGAATACTGGCCAGATATTGCTTTCCTGCCACAGAGTTCAGGTATTGAAATAGAATGCGCGAGTCTTGCATTGGCGAACCGGGCCTCAGGCGAATAATCTGAAAAGCCTGACCGGCAATCCAGTTGTCACCACATATAGCTGGTACCAGAGCTGTACGACCAGTATTGCCTTTTATAACCAGCAAAATATCACCAGGCTTAAGCTTCTGAGTTCTGGCTCTTCGTTGATGTTCTGCTCCAACAAGCACTGCTTTCTCAGGCTGTTGAACTTCACCCGAAGCGTTAATGTTTGCTGGTGCCACTTCCAGTGCATGTTCACTGGAATCGTTTCCCGCATTAGGAATAGCCTGAGCTCTAATTAATTCGCACAGGTTCTCAAGAGTAGAGAACTGTCGCTCTGTAGATGAAGCGTGTTTCTTCGATCCTTTCTCCGGCAGATAGCGACCAACATCAAGGTTGGTATCGTTAGCCAGTACATCTTCAATATCAGCACTGCAACAGTAATGGCTTACTGTTCCTCCAAGAATTGTTTCGACAATAGCGTCTCTGTTTTTTAAAACTGCCAGGCCATTCTTTCCTGCAGTTTTGAAATAGGAGCTGCTGGAATCAAAAAATAAGACTTCTGACGTTTTCTCCTGCCTGTCCAGCAAAAGCAACGAGGCCGTATTGCGATAACCGGGAATAGAGCCTGATGGAAGCTTTACCACAGCCTGAACCATTCTATTATTCAACAACCACTGCTTAAATTCTCTTTCCTTGCCTTTGGTTCTTTGCAACATGGCGCTAGATACGACAATTGCCGTGCGTTTTAAGGTTTGGCTTAATAGATGACGGATATAAATCACATCTCCGTACAAAGGCTGTTCAGGAAAACGTCCATAAAGGTCGTTTAGAGTACTAATTTGAAAACGTGTTTTAGGAGGGGGACAGCAGGCACTGTAATCAAATCGTTTTAATCCGCCGGGGGTTGTTTGGGTTGGGTTAGTTAATGGATTACCAAAAGCAATTTTACAGGTTTGATTTTTCAAATAGAGAGCAATTAGAGCAAGCAGTGAGTCGCCGGTTATTTCCGCAACAATGTTCCCGGCCTGAGATGCTTCCGAAGCAATATTTATATTTTCATCAAACGGGCAGTAAACAGAAGCACCCTCAGGAATATCCAAGAGTTCAGCTGCCAGCCCTGCTACCTCAGAAGGTAAAAACCAGCAGCTTTCTCCGGGGTTAGCTTGGTTCTGACAGCTAATCAAAGCATCAGGAATCTGTTCAAAATCCAGCAACTCCCGCTGCCAGGCCTGAAGCATGCTGTTTAACAGCTGCTGGGCTATGTCGCTGGGAATATGATCTATGGGGGGTTTTTGAAAGATTCGATGCTTGAGCGGCTCTGTCTCTGGGGTATTGCCAATAGCCTCAAAGCACTTTTTAAGCTCTGCCTCAGTAAAACCATCCATTTCGTTTTGATCGAGTTCCAGATCTTTTAGCCAGCAGCTTATCTGACCAACAAATTCCAACGCGTTGGAATACCACTGTTGCGAAGTATCCAGCCCCTGAGTGATACGAAGTATGACATCCCTGCTCATTGTTTTTCTCTTTCAGCAATCTGCCAAAAAAAGCGCAGCGGCACGGCTTAAGTCACAGGCGTTTCTGACCGAAAATTATGAGTAATAAAATAAATATAAGAAGCTTCTTTCAATAATTACAGGCGGAAAACATTAGTTGTATGAAAATAAAATAATCAGTCTGTGATTATTTTATTTTCGTCGTTACTTTCCTTGTAGATACAAATAAAGCACTGCAACTCTTTTTGTTGCACCAGATTCTATGAAGTGAAAGCTCTGAAGCGTTGTAAAACCGTAGGTTGGGTTAGCGAAGCGTAACCCAACACAAGGCGTATTGCTGAGCATAAGAGATTGATGCGGATGGAAGGGGCTTCAGAGTTTCCCAAGGGAAGAATAACTAAAAGAAACTACTAGCCAAAGTCCCCATAGTCAGAGCCCAGCCATCAACCAGAACAAACAGCATCAGTTTGAAAGGCAAAGAGATCATCTGAGGGGAGAGCATAATCATACCCATGGCCATAAGAACGCTGGCAACCACCAGGTCAATCACCAAGAAAGGCAGATAAATAATAAAACCAATCTGAAACGCAGTTTTCAGCTCACTGGTGACAAATGCAGGGATAAGAACTGAAAAAGAAATATCTTCCGGCTTATCCGGAGCTGCCATATTGGCAATACCAAGAAACTGAGCAAGATCTGACTCTCTTGTGTTGGACAGCATAAATCCTTTGATTGGCTCAGAGGCAATCTTCATGGTGTCCAGTAAACTAAGTTCTTCATTCAGGTAAGGCGTTACAGCTGCAGCATATATAGATTCAAACACTGGCATCATAATCAGTAGCGTTAGTGCCAAAGCCATACCAATCAGAACACGGTTAGGTGGTGTTTGCTGAAGACCAAGGGCCTGACGAAGAATGGCAAGTACAATAATAATTCGGGTGAAACTGGTAAGCATAAGCAGCGCTGCCGGAAGAAAACTCAGCGCTGTCATTAACAGCAGAATCTGCAGGGTTACGCTGTATTGCTGACTGTCACCATCATTAGTCACAGTCAGTACATCCATTCCCTGGGGGGCCGCAAAGGCTATTTCGGTAAAACTGGCAGCGGCAAACACTGCCAGCAGCGAAACGGCTCGGATCATGCGCTGTTCCGGTTCAGCAGGTTAGTCAGGTAATCGGAAAACTCCGTTGTACCAACTTTATTTGCCGGGAGCCTTTCCTGAAGAGTATGAAGACAAGTGGTTTGCTGGGCAGAAACACTGAGCAAAAGCTGCTGACCACCAACTTCCACCAGACAAAGTTTCACCTGCGAGGAGAGCGGCGAACTGGCAACAACTTTAATCGGGCTTTGGCTTTGCACTTTATTCAGGTTCAGGCGTTTGCCCAGTATTCCCAAAGTTAGGATCAAACCAACAATGCCCAGTAGAGGAAGTCCAATCTGAATCAAATAGTTTGTCATATCAGGAAAGCTTCCTCAGGCGTTCTGATTCGCTGATGACATCAATCATGCGAATGCCGTAACGATCATTCACAACCACCACATCGGCATAGGCGATAAGTGTTCCGTTTACTTTTACTTCCAATGGTTCAGAAGCTTCTTTCTCGAGCTCAACAATGGCGCCCTTATTAAGCCGCAATAAATCCCCAAGGTTAATGCGGGTGCTGCCTAGCTCTAATGACAAAGTGACTGGAATATCCAGAAGCAGGCCAAGATCCGGGCTTGTTGATTCACTGCCTTCCGCCTGAACGGCATCACCGCCGCCATGGGCTTTGGCCAGCTCTTCAACGCCGAGATCTCTTATCTGTTCCCCGCCATTTTGAGGTGGAGGGTTTTGCTCTCCCTCTTGGGAGGGAGTGTTTTCTTCGTCACTCATTATCCGTCCTCATCCTTGAGTTATATTGTTGCCCACGGCTTCCGGGCTTCATTCGGCGTACAATTTTCAGTGCAAGACTGTCATCAATAGTGCAAACCGTGGCTTTCAAACACGGCAGGCCAGAAACTTTTACCGTCACCTGGCCGGGAATATTGGTTTGAATAATGTCTCCGGATTTCAGGTTGAGAATATCCTTCAGAACCAGATCAACCTGACACATGGTGGCGCTGATCTCGACCGGGGCCAGCAAAACATTGCCACGAAGATTTTCTTCCCAGTGAGGGTCCTGGTCGGTATGGCGGTAGGCCTGAATACGTTCCCGAATCGGCTCCAGCGCTCGGTAGGGAAGAACAATATCCAGAGTGCCTTCAGTGTCGGCCATTTTGATACTGAAACGGCTAACCAATATCAGTTCGGTATCGTTGGAAAACAGTGTGGAGATTGGGCTGGACTGACTGTCCTGCAATTCAATATCAAAAGGAAGAATGGTTTCCCAGGTTTCTTTCAGGTTGTCCATTGCCGCACTCAGAAACTTGTTCAGCATCCGGGTTTCCGTTGTGGACATTTCCCGGTCTGGAGTAATTTCTGTTTTACCGGTGCCACCGAAGAACAGATCAATCAATGCGCCAATCAATTGATTGCTCACAGTGACAAAGCCAACCGATTTCAGAGAGTTCACTTTGAAAATATGAAGGCTATGGTCAGGTGACTCGGTATTGAAGTTCACAAACTTCACGGAATCGACGCCGGTAAACTCTACTTCGGGATTGTTACGAAACTGGTTGTAGAGACTGAACCGCAGCAGCTGCGCATAACGCTTATAAAGCACCGACAGAGTCGGTACCAGATCGTGAATCTTGTAATCTGGGTTTGTCAGGTCGAAGCGCTGCAGCTTATCGAACTGATCACCAATATGAATCCGTTCGTTCTTGCGACTTCTGTTCAGCAGCGTTTCAATTTTCTCACTGTTCACAGCTTCTCTCCTGCAATCCTTGCAGCTCGGTGCTCTCACTCTTTAAAAACTGCTTACAACAAAAGAGGGTATCTAATTGACTATAAAACCAACCGGAATTCTTGCCAGTTTTATTAGCAGCTTTTTCTATATCGTTGTGTTCGTTGTTTGCTAACCAACCTTGCCAATAATTTGCACATTACGGTTGTCAGGAATTTCATTAAACGACAGAACCTGTAAGCCGTCGGTGCACAATCTTGCATAGCGTGCCAGCAGTGGCCGTAACAACGGTGAAACAATAATGATTGGCTGCTTGCCGTCGGTTTGCATCTGGCGAGTGATATCCGGCAGGTTGGTTTGCAGCTGGTTAGAAATATTTGGTTCCAGTGCAATATTGTCTGGCGCAATGTTCCCGGCTTGTTGAGCCTGTTGCTGGGCTTTCAGAAGAATTTCTTCAAGCTTTTCATCAAGAGTGACAACGGGCATATCGGGTTGTGAACCAATCAGGTTTTGCACAATGCTACGGCGCAGAGCTTCACGGATTCTTCCAGATAACAAAATAGGATCTTTGATATTTTCATCTGTTGCCAGCAGGGTGTTGGCAATGGTACGGATATCGGAAATAGAAACTCTATCGGTTAACAGTTCACGCAGAACCTGTTGCAACTGACTGACCGATAAACGTTTGGGAACAAGTTCTTCAGACATTTTCGGAGACTGTTTGCCAAGATTTTCCAGAAGTTGCTGAACTTCATCGTGACCAAGCAGCTCACAGGCATTCTCTTCAATAATTTTGCTGACATGAGTTGCGATAACTGTCGGTGCATCAACAACGGTATAACCAAGACTGGTGGCTTGTTCCTGCAGTTCTTCTGTTACCCAGATGGCATCAAGCCCGTAGGCTGGGTCGGTTGTAGGGTTTCCTTCCAAGTCGCCATAAACCTGCCCAGGATTAATAGCGAGATATTTCCCCGGTTCAACTTCTCCTTCTGCAACACTAACACCCTGCAAAGTAATGCTGTAACCACTGGCAGGCAGCGAGAGGTTGTCGCGAATTCGTACACTGGGAATCAGAAAGCCCAACCGTGCAGAAAGGTTTTTACGAATGCCTTTGATTTGCCCAAGCATTTGCCCCCCCTGATTTTTATCCACAAGTGGAATCAGGCGAAACCCAACTTCTAAACCAAGAGGGTCAATGGAAGGAACATCTTCCCAGGTAAGCGGTGCATCTCCTGTTGGTTGGGTACTGGCTGGCGTTATTTCCGGTGTTTCTTCTTTCGCCTTACCTTTTCTATAAATCCACCAAGCGCCACCGGCCATAGCACTGCCCAAGCTGATAAAGGCAAGATGAGGCATGCCAGGAACAATGCCCATAATCAAAATAATACCAGCGGTGACGGACAGCGCACGGGGAGATGCAAACAGCTGCGTTGCAATCTGGTCTCCCATTTCCGCTGTTTCAGAAACACGGGTCACAATAATTGCGGCAGCGGTTGAGAGCAGGAGTGAAGGAATCTGGGCAACTAGACCATCACCAATGGTGAGCAAAGAGAAAACATTAAAGGCATCACCAAAAGTCATGCCGTATTTGATGGTACCAATCAGTAAACCGCCAATAATGTTTATGCCGAGAATCAACAGTCCGGCAATGGCATCGCCTCGAACAAACTTACTGGCACCGTCCATGGCACCATAAAAGTCAGCTTCACTGGTTACCTGCTTCCGACGTTCCAGCGCCTGTTCCTGATTAATCAGGCCAGCATTCAGGTCAGCATCAATTGCCATCTGCTTACCGGGCAAAGCATCCAGGGTAAAACGGGCAGACACTTCAGAAATACGGCCAGCACCTTTGGTGACAACCACAAAGTTGATAATCACAAGAATGGCGAACACCACAATACCCACCACATAGCTGTTACCAACAACCACTTCACCAAAAGCCTGAATCACCTTACCGGCTGCATCACTGCCGTTGTAACCCTGGAGCAATACAACACGAGTGGATGCCACATTCAGCCCGAGGCGCAGCAGAGTTGCTACAAGCAACAGTGTGGGGAATACAGCAAAGTCGAGGGGACGTTTGGCATAGATGCTCACCAGTAGCACCAGCAAAGACAGCGCAATATTAAAGGTGAAAAACATATCCAGCAGAAAGGGCGGAACCGGCAATGTCATCATTGCCATCAGGATCAGCACCATAATAGGTATGCCGACCTGAAGTTTGCCGAGTTTTGACATCATTCCTGATGTTGCTGCTTGCTCTGCCATGTTCTCGTTCCGTGAGAATTATTCTGTTTTTTTATCGTCTTAAATGTTTCGGAATATCAAACTCATTGGGTAAAGGTGTAGGCTCAGGCCCCATCCCTTTACTGAACTGCCGCAGTCGATACACGTAAGCGAGTATCTGGGCGATTGCCATATACAAGTCAGCCGCTACTTCCTGATTCAATTTTGTCGAGTAATAAATTGCACGGGTTAAAGCGGGCGAACGAACAACCGGGCGGTCATGAGCATTGGCCACTTCAATGATTTTCATAGCGATATCATCCACGCCCCGGGCAACCACAAAAGGTGCCTTGGCTCTCTCTGTATCGTATTTCAAAGCGACCGCGTAGTGAGTAGGGTTTCGAATGATCACATCGGCTTTGGGAACTTCCTGCATCATCCGGCGATTAGCCTGTTCCCGTTGAATATCACGGATACGGCTTTTCAGTTCCGGGCGACCATCAGTATCTTTCTGTTCATCTTTCAGCTCCTGCTTGGTCATGCGCAGTTTCTTGATGTGCTGCCACTTCTGGAAAGGGATATCGATTGCGGCAATCAGGGCAAGAGCAAAGGCGTAAGTGAGAACTCCTAGCCCTGCCAGCATCAGGCTGTGCATGAGTGCCGGGCGAACTGACTGACGATTCAGAGAAATCAGTTCCGGCCATTCATTCACAATCACCAGCACCAATGTTCCGACAACCAGTGAAACCTTCAGAATGGATTTAAACAGTTCAACTAAAGAGCGAATGGAAAAGATTCGCTTAATGCCCTGAATGGGACTGAGGCGTGAAATCTTCGGCTGATACTGTTTGTGGGAAAATGCCCAGCCGCCCATTAATAAACTGCCGGCAACAACAGAAAACAGAATCACAGCGAATACCGGTAGCAAAGCACCTATACCAGTCAGAACGCTATCGCCCAGATGTCTGGCCATCTGGGAAGTATCAAGAACAATCTCAGGGCGAAGTTCAAGGTTCTGGGTGAACAGCTGCTGAAATCGGGCAGACATAAACGGGCTGAAAGCCATCATGGCTGATACGCCCCCCAAAAACATACAGGTAGTTACCAGTTCTCTGGATCGGGGAACTTCACCATCTTTTTTGGCTTTCTCCAGTCTTCGTTGACTGGGTTCCTCTGTGCGCTCCTGTGAGCTGTTCTGATCTTCAGCCATGGGCGATCATCGCAGAGAGTTTTGAAAGAGTCTGATCAGTCAGCTCGGTAAATAATCCAGGTAAACCGGAAACTGATACTGCCAACACAATCAAACCTGCCATCATGCTCATGGGGAAACCCAAGGAGAAAACATTCAATTGTGGTGCAGCACGGTTCATCACACCAAAGGCAATATTCACCAGCAACATGGTGGTGATGGCAGGCAGGGCAATCAGTATGGCCGCTCCTAATGCCCAGCTCACCTGCATTGTCAAAGTATGCAGATCAAGCGTTGTACTGGTAACCGGGCCAACAGGAATAGCAGTAAAGCTGCTGGCAAGAACATTAATGACTATCAGGTGGCCATCTACAGCCAGAAACATCAGCGTTGCCATCACTTGGTAAATCTGGGCAATGATTGGAATGCTCACACCGTTAACCGGGTCATACATCATTGCCATGCCTAACCCCATCTGCAGAGAAACTATCTGCCCGGCCATGGCGAAAATACTGAAATACACATGAAGCAATAATCCTCCCATCCCGCCAATAAATATCTGTTGCAGGGTTATACGTAGGCTTTCTGGTGAAAAAGGCTCAACAGTGGGCATGGCTGGTAAAAGAGGAGCAATTAGCAGTGTGGCCACCGCAGCAAGAAGCAGGCGTACCTGGGCGGGCACCAGTGCAGAACCAATAATCGGCATAGTCATCAATAACCCAGCCACACGGAACAGTGGCCAGACAAATTGTCCAATCCATCCTGTCAGTTGTGCAGTGGTTAATTCCATTGAGAATGCCTGTTAATAAATTAATTCCGGGATCACGGTATACATTCGCTGGAACAGCTCCATAAATTCCCGAATCAACCAGTGGCCAGCCAAACCAATAGTGACAAGGGTTGCCAGGAGTCGGGGCAGGAAGCTTAAAGTCTGTTCATTTATCTGGGTGGCGGCCTGAACAATACTCACAACCAGACCCAGCAGCATTCCCGGCCCGATAATCACTGAGACGGTGATAACAATCAGGGTCAGGACATCCCTGAGAAGATCGACAACGGTTTCTGGAGTCATTCTTGTTGTTCCGTCGCTTCGTGGTTGTCGGGCTTCGTTTCTCAACCCGACCTACGAATTTAAACCAGCTTGCAAACGTAGGTCGGTGTCGAGCGAAGTGAGACCCGACAAACAGTGGCCCATAAATAAGGAGGCAGTGTTATTTCAAAAAGAAACAAAAAATAAGTCTTTTAATTTCCCTCCATTCTAAATCTAGAACCCGCGCCAAAATCTGCAACAAGGCACACTAATACTGCTTTCCTAAACCAACTAACGGTCAAAAAACTACGCAAATTCAGCGGTCTTTATTAGAAATAAATACAAATAACCCTATTAAGCCCCGTAGAAATCTAACCGAACAGTTAAGTGTTGGGCCTGGTGCGCATTGATGTCTTGTTCTGGGCCTGAATTATCACAAGGGGTAACCAAAGCCCCAATCCATGGATGGAGAGTGAATAAATGGCCTTTTCGGTAAACACAAACATTTTCTCGCTGAATGCTCAGCGGAACCTGATGACATCCCAGTCAGGCTTGCAGACAGCTATGCAGCGTCTGGCTTCAGGTTCCCGTATTAACAGTGCCAAGGATGATGCGGCAGGTCTGCAGATTTCTAACCAGTTAACTTCCCAGATTCGAGGCCTGGCGGTTGGTGTTCGTAACGCTAACGATGGTATCTCTCTGGCTCAGACTGCTGAAGGTGCCCTGCAGGAATCTACCAATATTCTGCAGCGTATGCGTGAGCTGGCGCTTCAGTCTGCTAACGGCTCCAACGAAACCGCTCAGCGTACAGCTTTGAACTCTGAGGTGACTGAGCTGAAAGCGGAATTGGACAGAATCGCCCAGTCCACTTCTTTCGGTGGTATCAAGCTGTTGGATGGTAACTTTGGTTCTAGAACTTTCCAAGTTGGTAGCTCTGTGACTAGTGCGGATCAAATTAATGTTGCAATTGCTGGTGCAACAGCGGATCTGCTCGGTACCGGTTCTGGCGTAACTGGCGCATCTGTTATTGGTTCAATCGAAGGTGGCTTTATAGAGCTGGGATCTTCTAGAACTGCCGAAGTACTGACTTTGGACGTTGATGGCTCTGGTACTGGTCAGACTTTTGAAGTCAGCATTGCTACAACGGATACTGCCAGTGACATTGCCGGTAAGCTGAATAATGCTTTTGGGGCTGCTGCTGCTCACTCTGACCATACAACATTGGAAGCCGGTCATCTGAGTGCCATTGTAAACTCCAGCGGTGGTGTTGATATCGTTGCTACCACAGCTTTCACTACCCCAGCTAACTTTAGCTTGACCACTGATAACACCACTGCTGGTGACTACGGTATCTTGGGTGAAGTTGTACAAAATGCCGCTCTGACGGGGGCTTCAGGCTCTGCCCTTGATAATATTACTGGTATAGGCGTAACGACTGCTGCTGATGCTAGAAATGCAGTAACTGTTATTGACCGTGCCCTTCAGCAGGTCGATACCCAGCGTGCAGACCTTGGTGCTGTTCAAAACCGTCTGACATCCACCATCTCTAACCTCTCCAATATCAGTGAAAACGTATCCGCTTCCAGAAGCCGGATTCAGGACGCTGATTTTGCTGCAGAGACTGCGATGCTGGCTAAGTTCCAGGTACTTCAGCAGGCTGGTACTGCAATCTTATCTCAGGCTAACGCTACAACTCAGAACGTATTGTCTCTGCTGCGTTAATAGCTTTGAGATAAAAAGTCAGCTTTTGTTAGTTTTCAGCTGGCTCAGAATAGGCGAGGAAGTACATTCCTCGTCTATTCTTTTATTGGGGAAGCCGTATCTCTCCAGCGCTTCGTAACGCATTCACAGTAATAAACGCCAGGTACGGCCATGTTACAGTTATCCGGTTTAGTTTCAGGCATTGATACCCAGTCTCTGGTGAATACTCTGGTTCAGGCAGAGCGGGCTCCGCGCCAGTCATCCATCCAGCGCCAGCAGCAACAGGACACCGTTGAGCTTTCCGCTCTTGGTCAGCTGCAATCAGCGATTAATAACTTTAACTCTGCCGCAGAGAAACTGGGGAATTCAGAGGTCTTCAGTGATCGCAAAGCATCCGTTAGCAATACCGATGCTTTGTCTATGTCTTTAACGGACGCTGCCGTGACGGGAAGCTACTCATTTACTGTTCAGCAGCTGGCCAGCAATCAACAACAGGCCACTGCCAGTTTCGCTGAAGCGGCCACCTTTGGTACAGGAGATCTGGTTCTCACTGTTAATGGTGAAAGCCTGACCTTCACCCTCGACAGTGAAAACAACACGTTGGCTGGTATTCGGGATGCTATTAATAACGCTGATGATAATCCCGGTGTATCTGCGACCATTGTTAAAGATGGAACTGAACAGAGGCTGTTAATTAACAGTACCAAAACCGGTGCCGATTATGGTGTAACGATTGATACCTCAGGTCTGACTCTGGGAGCCGGAGATTTAAATCTGACGACTGGTCTCACCGAACTTCAGGCTGCGGCTGATGCCAGAGTTATTATTGGTGATCCGGCAAACCCAAACAGTATAACTATCAACCATAGTGATAACAGCGTTGAAGGTGTGATTGACGGGGTGACGCTGAATTTGAAAGAAGTCAGTACCACTGCCGTTAATGTGGATATCTCCCTGGATAACACCGCTTCAGAAAAGGCGATAAAGGACTTTGTCTCGGCCTATAACGAATTGACAACAACAGTGAATAGTCTGACCAGGTTTACGGAAGGGCAGGGCGGGTCAGCTTTAACCGGGGATGCCACGGTGCGCTCTTTGGTCAACTCTTTACGTATAGCATTCAGTGATGGCATTGAGGTTGATGGCCAAACACTGCAACTGGCCGAGTTTGGTATTAAAACGGCAACAGATGGCACTTTAGAAGTTGATGATACCAAGCTGAGTGAGGCCGTTAGCCAGAACTTCTCATCTTTGCAGGGATTTTTTGGCAATGACACTGGTTTAGGCGGGAAAGTGACTACAATTCTTGATCGTTATGATGCCACCAATGGTGTTGTAAAGGAGCGTATGGATCGTCTGGATGCAGGGCTGAAAGATTTGACCCTGGAACTGGAAGATCTGGATGCCCGTATGGAGCAGAGGCGTAAGTACTGGGAAGACAGGTTCATTGCTATGGAGCAGGCACTGTCGCAGTTTAATTCAACTAGTAGTTGGCTTACGAACAACTTGAATAGCCTTTCTGGCAACAACAGTAATAATTAATGGGAACTGCTTGTTATGGACACCAGTGGACTCGCAGCGTATCGCAAGGTTCAGAACAATGCCCAGGCGGAAGTGGCTGATCCGTATAAGTTGATTCAGCTGTTGTTTAAAGAGTTGATGACCTCCCTTTTTCAGGCAAAAGGCTGCATGGAACGTGGGCAGCTCTCTGAGAAAGGGGACTTAATTGCTCACTGCGTGGAAATTATTCTGGCGCTCGATGAATCCCTCAATATTGAAGCTGGTGGTGAAATGGCCGAAAACCTTCGCAGCCTTTACCACTATTGTGTGCGTCAGTTATTAGCTGCTGGCCCTGAAAACAGCCTTGAGAAGCTGGATGAAGTGACCAATCTGATGAAACAGATTCAGGAAGCCTGGAATGGCATTGGACAAAAAGCTCCTGGGAACATTCCAGCCGTAAATGCTGAAGGTGGATCTGTATCCAGTGGGGTTAATGGTCATGCCTGATATCGGTGTTGAGCAGGTTCGGAAGGCTAGGGTCGAGCTGCAGGGTGCCTGGGAAAGCAGAGACTGGAGCAAACTGATGACTCGGGAGAAGAGTGTTCGTTTGTTGGCAGAAGATATCTTTGCCAGTCAGGTTCCTGATGGTGAGTTGAGAAAAGAACTCTTTTCGTTGCAGCAGCAGTATCTGGACATTGTTGCAGAGATGAACAAAGAGCGAGCCCAGCTGAAAGAATTGCTGGTTCAAAGTGGAAATCGGTTAAATGCGGTTCAGCAGTATCGAATGACCGGACAGCTGAAAAACAGTTAAGAACAGATACCGATCATGGATGGATCACCAGCCGCGCAGGTAGCGCCAGTTTTACCCCAGACACTTCCGCTGAATTCTCAGTTGGGAGTGTCTTTGGGTATGGGCGGTATAGGATTTTCTGGCAGTGGAACCGTATCCACAGAGCTTCGTTTTCTTCCTCATTCTGCAAATAGCACGGCTTCTGAGGCGCTTTCATTTGCTGACTATTTTGATGATGCGCTGACTGCCGCGCCTTTGGATATTCATTCTGAAGCGTTACAGCAGATTGCTCCAACCTTGCGGGCAGGTTATGTTTCGGGTGATGTACTGAATAGTTTTCAACAGGCTCTTCAGTCGTCTTCTCCCCAGGATGATGTTTCTATTTCACCACAAAGCCAACAAGCCCAGAGTTTACCAGAAGGCTTTGAAACACCTGTGTTAAGGCTCGCGGGAGAAACGCCACTTAAAGAGCAGGTCATAGCATCGGCAGAGATGAAACCAGTGATGCCTGAGCAGTCCCGGCCGCAGGCTGAGCCTGTGGATTTTCAGAGGGTTGTCCAGCAAAGAGCTGAGCTTCAACAGAAGGCGGATGCTTCTGAGCAGCTAAAACCTCTGCAACTTACACCGGATACATCCAGTCTTGATCTACCAGAGTCTGCCCTTAACCAGAAGCTGTTGCAGAACACATTGAACGCTTTAAAGGTAGAAGCTTCACCTCTTCCCATGGTTTCTGCGTCATCTCAGTCATCCGCACCGGTCGCTACTGTTCAGGCTCAGAATATTGAGATGCCTACTGCTGTTTTACCTTCCCAGCCGACTGACTCTGCAGGTATCGAAACCTCTTCAGACAGAAAAGCACTGGAACTGACCGAATCTCGTTCGTTTCAGGATCTACTTTCCCGTCAGTCCCTGAAAGGGGATCAGATGGGGGAAAGGCTTATGGTTATGCTGAACAGGGATCAGCGTAACGCCACTCTGCGAATGGACCCACCAGAGCTGGGGCAGCTGAAAGTTATGCTGAATGTTGATGGTGATCAGGTTTCTGTTCAGTTCCAGGCTGGCAACTCCCAACTCAGGGATATGCTCAACCAGCAGGTTGACCGGCTGCGGCAGTTCTTTGAACAGCAGCAGATGAATCTGGTGAATGTGGATATTTCCCATGACCGTGGTCTTGCCCAGAACAGTTTCCAGAACTCTGAACAGGGGAATATGGCTCAGGAAACGAGCGCTTCTCCCGATGAAAGTAGTGTGAATCTCGAATATTCGGTTTCATCCGGCACCGAACGTGTTCAGCAGGGATTGCTTGATATTTACGTGTAAAGGACAGGGAGCTTCAAATGGCTGATGAAGATCAGGAAGAAGGCCAGAGCGCTGAGAAAGAAACGGGTAAAGAGAAAGGCAAGGGCTCTTCCAAGCTTATTATGATCATCGCCATAGTCAGCGTATTACTGATTGGTGGGGGAGCTGCGGCTTATTTCTTTCTAATGAAGCCTGCCGGGGATGAAACCGCAGAAGAGAATGTTGTTGCTAAAGCTCTTTTCTTTGAGCTTGAACCCTTTGTGGTGTCCCTCACTGGCGAGCGGAAGTCCCATTATATGCAGCTTGAGCTTGCTCTTCTTACCAGGGATCAGTCTATGGTCACTGTTTTGGAAGAAAATACTCCCCTGATTCGCAATGCCCTGATCCAGAATATGAGTGGTATGGCCTATCAGGATGCTTTGCTGATTGATGCTCCAGACCGAATCCGGGCTTCAGCTCTGGTCAAGGTTAGAGAGTTGTTAAAAGAGCAGGGTGGTGAGCTGATTGAAGATGTACTGATTGTTAACGTTGTGATTCAGTAACATTGGGCTCGGACTGTGAAAGCAGCCAGCGAAGGAATTCAGGCCTATAAGAACCAGAGCCAGAACTCTGTTGATGCTCTGGTTCGCAAGCATCTGCCGCTGGTGCGAAAGATAGCTTTGCATCTGGTCAGCACAGTCGGTCATGTGGCTTCTGTTGATGATTTGATGCAATCCGGGCTGGTGGGCTTGATCGAAGCCGCTGGCCGTTACGACGCAACTCAACAAGCCTCTTTTGAACAGTTTGCCCGTCACCGCATTCACGGAGCCATGATTGATATGGTTCGCCAGGGCGACTGGCGCCCCCGCCGCACCCGTGAAGAAACCCAGAAACTCTCCCGTACTACAGCTGAACTGGAAAAGACTCTGGGGCGTCCGCCCCATGATCGAGAGGTTGCTGACGCTCTCGGCCTGTCCCTGGAAAAGTACCAGGGAATGCTCGCCAGTACCCATTCTGCCCGCTTGATCAGTTTTGATGAAGTTCTTGAATCTGGTGGTGAACCCACAGATTACGAAGATGAGCTCGCAACCAGTATTTTTCAGCATTGTGAACAGGGCGCATTGGCCGATGCATTAAAAGAGCTTCCGGAAAGAAGCCAGCAGCTATTCAACCTGTATTACGTACAGGAAATGAATATGAAGGAGATAGGTTTGGTTTTCGATATTTCAGAAGCCAGAGTGTGCCAGCTTCACGCTCAGGGACTGAAAAAGCTGAAAGCCATTCTCAAGGACTGGAGTCAGTAACATGTTTAAGCTCGCCGGTTTTATTATTCTGATCGCCAGTATTCTTGGGGGGTTCGTACTTGCCCACGGTAAATTGATCAGCCTTTGGCAGCCTTATGAAATTTTGATTATTGCCGGTGGTGCCTTTGGTGCGTTCTGCCTGGCTCACCCATGGAAAGTAGTGGCGGCTTCCGGGCGTCATATTCGTTTTACTCTTACCGGCACCGGATATAACCAGAAATATTATGAAGCTTTGCTCCAGCTTTTGAACCAGCTGTTTGAAGTGTCCCGTAAACAAGGCGGCCGTAAAGCGCTGGAAGAACATATCGAAAATGCAGACAGCAGTGATATTTTCAAAAGCTACCCCCGCATCACCAAAACTCCCCAGACTATGTTGTTTATCACCGACAACATTCGCCTGTCGCTGGTGGATAACCTGGATACCCACAATTTCGAAGCTTTGATGGAACATGAGATTGAAACCTACGAGTCAGAGCTTTCACGGCCTGGGGTGGCCCTTCAGGAAATTGCTGATGCCTTGCCGGGATTTGGGATTATGGCTGCAGTACTGGGTATCGTAATTACCATGCAATCTTTGGATGGACCTCCTGATCAGCTTGGTCTTCACATTGCCGCGGCATTGGTGGGAACCTTTATGGGGGTATTTTTAGGTTATGGTGTTGTTGGCCCTATCGCTTCCTCAATCAGCCACTCCATTCACTATGAGATCAAAGCCCTTGAATGCATAAAAGCGGCTTTGGTCAGTAATCGTCATGGCACACCTCCGGCCATGGCCGTTGAGGCTGGCCGTAAAGTCCTCTGCACAGAGAGCAGACCGTCCTTTGAAGAAATGGAGAAGATTCTCGAAGGGTAACCTTTGGGATAAATCCCCATGAGCAAGGACAAGCCAACAATCATTGTTGTTAAAAAATCCAAGGGCGGACATGGTGGACATCATGGCGGTTCCTGGAAGGTGGCGATTGCCGATTTCGCCATCGCAATGATGGCTTTGTTCCTTGTGCTCTGGCTGCTCAGTGTGACTGATGATGAGCAGAAAGCCGCTATTGCCGCTTACTTTGAAGATCCGGGCACCTTTATGAAGGCGGGCTCGGCTCACCCAATTGATCTGGGTGGTTCTCCCAATATTATTCGCCGTGTAGATAACGTTGGCCCCAGTATGAAAGGGAAAGACGGCACTGAGGTTATTGGTGATTTACAGGCTCCGCAGCGGGGAGAAAAAGCTGATTTTGAAGAGCTAGTGAAACAGCTTCAGCAGATGTTGAGTGGTGAAATGGATGATCGTCATCTCGATGAATATGTGTTTATGGAAGTACTTCCAGAAGGCTTAAGGTTGGTCATTCTGGATCATAATGAAGAGCACATGTTTGAACGCGGTAGTGCCCGGCTGAATCCATTCTATGAAGATTTGTTGTTGGCTCTGGCTCGGGTTTTGAAGAAGATCAGCAACCCGATTATGGTCAGTGGCCATACCGATGCAACCAAAACAAATATTTATCGCTATAGCAATTGGAACCTTTCTGGCGAGCGGGCTTTGGTTGCACAGAAAATCCTGAGTTTTGGTGGTGTGACTGATGAGCAGTTTATCATGGTTGCCGCACTGTCTGACCATGAACCGCGGATTCCTGATAACCCAGAAGATGGCTCAAACCGAAGGGTTGAGTTAATGGTTCTGAATCACAATATGGCTTCCCGGATTAAGAGACTCTTTGCTCCGGTTCAGGACAATGGCTTACCGAAAGAAAACCTGATTCCTCAGGAAGATATTGATGCGGCAGATCAGGAAGCCCATTCCAATCAGCTCCCGAAAATTCTGAGGCCAGAGTAACTACTGGCCAACCAGGCTGACTAACCCCTTTCCTATCACTTCTGCGGTAATGACTTTTCCGGAAGATGTATTGCGAATCTGGATTTGATCTCCCAGTGAGCCGGATTCCAGAGCCTGTCCTTTCATGGAAACAAGAAACCCGGCACTTTTCACCTGAATGCGAACGGCTTTATTTCGTTCCACCATCTCGGGTTGTGATGTCATGGATGGTTGGATAATTTTCCCGGGGCTGATCTGTCTGCGACTGTTAAGCCCTGCAACCTGTCTAGGGTTTGAGAAATACTTGCCACGAACTTTCAGAATATTTTCTTCTTCGGTAGTCAGGTCAGCTACGGAAATCCTGCTGTTCCTTTCAATTTTGTTCACGCTCTTCACAACGGTGCGATAAATAAAAACTTCTGCCCTGACATTTAAAGACCATACCGGGCTTTCACAGGAAACTTTGCGCGTCATTCTGGATGCTATTTTGCTGCTTGAACCAATAGCGCTAACGGCTGGTTTGTGAGTGCATAAAGGGAGTTTCAAGGCAGGAAGCGAAGCCAGTTGAATAGAATATTTCTTACTGCCAAGGCTCTTCGCATAACCAGCTACGTCTTTGTTTAAATGCTTGGTAACGGCCAGCTCGACCTGTTCATTGACTGTTTGCGCATGAAGTAAGGTGCTGAGTGAAACCAGCGTAAAGGCTCCGGCTAATTTGAAAACCCAATATTTCATCCCTTTCCCCAATCTTATTTTTGAGGCGGAATTGTCATGCCGCTAAAACCGGAACGCGGCTTCCGCTTTTCGTCGTTTATTACTTCACCTTAAACCAGCACTGGGTTTCTTCAAGGTCATCAGAGGCTCTGGCCGGGTACCTCTTCAAAAACAAATCCTAAAAATAAAAGCTGGCACGGTTATCGCAAATAGTTAACGGCTAGTAACGTGACTCAAGGAAGAGAACGTGGCGATCAGTTTTGAAAATGCATTAGGTATTCATCCGCGGGCGCTGGAGTTCAGGGTACAGCGCGCAACTCTGCTGGCGGGAAACCTCGCTAATGTGGATACCCCCGGATACAAGGCAAGAGATATTGAGTTTGGTGAAGTACTGGAAATGGAAAACAGTCGAATAGCTTCTACCTCCGGGCAGCACGTTAGCAGTATTGATCGGGGCTTTGATGGTTCTGTGAAATACCGTATTCCCCAGCAGCAAACAACCGACGGAAACAGTGTCGAGCTGGGTGTTGAGCAAGCTAATTACTCAGAGAATGCACTGGCCTTTCAGACCAGCTTTTCCTTTTTAAATATGAAGTTCCAGGGGCTGGCCCGGGCAATTAATGGTCGCTGATAAGAACACCAAAGCAGGGATTGCTTAATGTCGTTAAACCAGATTTTCTCAATAGCCGGTTCTTCCGCTGCTGCTCAAACAATTCGTTTGAATACTGTGGCCAGTAACCTTGCCAATGCCAGCAGTGCCGGCTCTACACCGGAAGAAGCCTATCAGGTAATGAAACCGGTGTTCTCTGTGATTCAGGGCGAGGCTTTGCAAAGTGGTGGCCTGGGCAATACTTCCATGCAGGTTGAGGTTTCCGATATCCAACGCATTCCTGCGACTACAGAGCAGCGCCAGTATGAACCCAGTCATCCCAACGCTGACGAGAATGGTTATGTCTATTACCCCAACGTCAACATTGTTTCTGAGATGGCAGACATGATGTCTGCTTCTCGCAGTTATCAAACCAGTATCGAAATTATGGTCACAGCCAAAAAGATGCAGCAGCGTTTGCTGACCCTTGGACAATAAATATCAAAACGGAGCCAGTTAAATGGATGTTAACGGCATTTCCAAAAACGTAACCAGTACCGGCGGTGTTCAGCTGGGGGAAAGTAATGGTCTCCAGCAGAAAGACTTTATGCAGATGCTGCTGGCGGAAGTGAATAACCAGGATCCACTACAGCCAAAAAGTAGCACGGACTTTGTTGCCCAGCTGGCGCAGATCACCAGTGTAGAAAATCTGGAAAGCCTGAACAAAACCATGACCGGTGTGGTGAATTCCATGCAGTATTCCCAGGCTATGCAGGCGACCGGTCTGGTTGGCAAAACAGTGACTGTTCCTACCAGTGTTATTGAAGTGGATGAAGGAAAGTCTGTATCTGGTGAGGTTGCTGTACCTTCTAATGCTGACCAGCTGAGAGTAATTGTCAGTGATGCCAATGGTCAGATTGTGGGTGAAGTTGATCTTGGTAAAGCCAGTAAAGGTCTTGTGAGCTTTGATACCTCAAGCCTGGATCTTGATGCTGGTGTGTATTCCATTTCGGCGATTGCCAGTAATGGCGACGAACAGCTAAAAGTACCGGTAGCTATCTCCTCAGAGGTTGAAAGTGTGGTAATTCCTGGAGGTGGTTCAGAAGTTGAAGTGAATATTGCTGGAATCGGTGCCATGCCGCTTTCCCAGATTGCCAGGATTGGCGAATAACGACAGAAGTCAGAAGGAGCTGAATTATGTCATTCGGAATTGGTTTGAGCGGAATGAAAGCCGCCAAGCAGGATCTGGAAGTTGTCAGTAACAATATTGCCAACTCCAACACTGTCGGTTTTAAATCATCCCGTAGTGAGTTTGCGGATTTGTATGCTTCCTCCCTGAGTGGAGGCAGCAGTAAGGCAGCGGGTGTTAAGGTTGCCAACACGTCTCAATTATTCAGTCAGGGCAACCTGACCTATACCAACAGTGCTCTCGATTTGGCCATTAGTGGTAATGGCTTCTTTGTACTGAATGACAATGGCCAGCAGGCTTATACACGGGCTGGTTATTTCTCTCTGGACCAGGCCAACTATCTAGTAAACAACCAAGGGTTGAGGTTGCAGGGTTTTGCAGCTGATGCCAACGGAAACATTCTGACTGGTACCCGTCAGGATCTGCAGGTTAGTGCTGCGGATATGCAGGCCAGCGCAACCAATGAATTGATTGGCCAGTTAAACCTTGATGCCCGGAATACTGTTCCTGCGAACTCGCCGTTTGATGCCAGCGATCCTGCATCTTATAACTCCACCATGGCTTTTAATATTTATGACAGCCAGGGTAATCCTCATATTCTCAGCCTCTATTTCGGCAAAACTTCAGATAACAACTGGAATGTGCATTACCAGTTTGATGGCACTGACTTACCAAGTGGAACAAACGTTGGTGGCTCGGTGATAACCCCTCCAGCCATTGCTCAAAGCCCATTGGTTTTTAATAACGATGGAACCCTGGCATCCGGTGGTAATATCGCTATTACCGGATTAACTGTTGGCGGTGTGGCTGATCTGGATTTTGATCTCGATCTCAGCAAGCTCACTCAGCTAGGTACAGAGTTTTCTGTAAACCAGGCTCTTCAGAATGGTTACCCGGCCGGTAAGTTAACGGGGATTGAAGTTGATGAATCCGGTGCTTTACGTGCTCTCTATTCCAATGGCCAGACTCGTGTTCAGGGACAGCTGATTCTGGCAGGCTTTGCTAATGAAGGCGGGCTGACTCCAATAGGCGATAGTTTATGGCGTAACAGTTTTGAGTCCGGTGCGCCTCTCTATGGTCTGGCTGGTGCCGGAACCTTGGGTGCACTTCAGGCCGGAGCTCTTGAGCAATCTAACGTTGACCTTTCTATTGAATTGGTTCGTTTGATTGAAGCCCAGAGAAACTATCAGGCCAACGCCAAAACCATCGAGACATCCAACAACCTGACCCAGACGTTACTGAACATAATTTAATGAGCGATTTAAGGGCGGGATAAATGGATAAGTCTCTTTACGTTGGGTTGTCGGGAGCCAGCCGCACCATGAAGGCGCAGCTGGTTCATGCCAATAACCTTGCCAATATGAGTACCACAGGCTTTCGCGCAGACTTTGTGATCTCCGATTATGTAGATCTAGGTGGCGATGGATTAACCAGCCGGGTAATGACCGTTCCTAAAGGTGTCGGCAGTCGTATGACTGCCGGTGCTGTGGATCACACTGGCCGTAGTCTGGATGTTGCGATCGCCGGTGAAGGCTGGCTGTCTGTAGAAGATCGTGAAGGCAATGAAGCTTATACCCGTGCTGGTGATCTGCAAGTGTCTG
Source organism: Parendozoicomonas sp. 2304DJ65-17 (assembly GCF_058148445.1). NCBI lineage: Bacteria > Pseudomonadati > Pseudomonadota > Gammaproteobacteria > Oceanospirillales > Endozoicomonadaceae > Parendozoicomonas > Parendozoicomonas sp. 2304DJ65-17. The sequence goes on along the minus strand of NZ_JBYVJV010000001.1, from coordinate 470,233 downwards.
CCGAAGGCGATTTAAAAAATGGTGCAGGTCATAACATTGTTGGAACAGGTGGTGCCATCAATGTTCCTCCCTATAGAAAAATTCTTATAGGCAGTGATGGCACGATAAGTGTTGTGCCCGCTGGTGGCGGTACCAATCAGTTAGTTCAGGTCGGGCAGTTAAAGCTGGTTAACCCTCCTCCTGGAGAAATTACCAAAGGTGAAGATGGCTTGTTTCGCCGGTTGGACGGAGAAGAAGCCGATCAGGATGAAGCAGTTCAGCTACGGCCTGAATACCTTGAAAGCAGCAATGTTCGGGCGGTGGAAGAGATGGTTGATTTTATGAACCTCACTCGTCAGTACGAAATGCAGTTGAAGACTATGCAGAGCACAGAGCAGATGGCTGCCAGCGGCGATCGAATGCTTAGAGACGAATAATAATTTTAGAACAGCGGTGGTTGTATAAAGGGATTGAGTTGCTGTTGCAAAGGTCAGGATGACCTGAGAGCGGCAGGTATTAGCAACAGCATTCCAATTCTTATGAAAAATACCGATGTGGATTACACGACAAGGAGGTCGTATGAATCCGGCGTTATGGATCAGTAAAACAGGTCTGGCGGCACAGGATCGTCAGATGTCGATCATTTCCAACAACCTGGCCAACGTGAATACCGTTGGATTTAAGCGGGACCGGGTGAGTTTTGAAGATCTTTTTTACCATATTGAAAAGCAACCCGGTGCTCTTTCTGATCAGCAGAATACTCTGCCATCCGGTATGCAGGTAGGTAGTGGTGTAAGGATTACCGGCACCCAGAAAGTATTTACACCAGGAAGTTATCAAACTACCAGTCAGGCTCTGGATCTGGCGATTGTAGGTAATGGTTTTTTTCAGGTCACTCTGCCCGATGGCTCAGCAGGTTACACCCGTAACGGACAGTTTCACCTGAATACCGATGGCAGCATTGTTACTGCTGCGGGCCAACCGGTAGAGCCCAATATTGTTGTTCCTCCCGACGCAACCAGTCTCACTATCAGTGAGGATGGCCGGATTATGGCCAGTATCCCCGGGCAGATTGACCCTCTCGAATTGGGGCAGTTCTCACTGGTGAGCTTTGTGAACCCGGCAGGTCTGGAGTCAAAAGGTGGAAACACCTATGTGCAATCAGCGGCCAGTGGAGACCCTGTTGAAGGTGTTCCTGGTGCTGAAGGCTTAGGCAATATCAAACAATACACGCTGGAAACTTCCAATGTCACGGTTGTGGAAGAGCTGGTGAATATGATCTCCGTGCAGCGCGCCTATGAAATGAATTCCAAGGTGATTTCTGCCACGGATGAAATGCTGCAATTCGCTAACCAGACCCTTTAACAGAGGACTCACTAATATGATGCGCACTCTGTTGATAAGTTTGATCGTTCTGCTGAATGGTTGCGCTGTGATGCAGGATCATAAGCCGGAAAAAGTGCCGGTGACTGATAAGTCACCATTGGCATCTATGCCTGCGGTAAAAAGCGGATTAGTGACTGTAAAAGACAGCCTGTTCCAGAAATCGTACTCCATGCAGCTTTTCTCGGATCGAAGGGCTTACCGGGTTGGGGATATCTTGACTGTAGTTCTGGAAGACAAAACAGAAATCAAAAAGGACTCTGGTACAACCTTTGATAAGAATGGCGGCATTACCATCCCCGACCCGACTATTTTCGGGAAGACCGGAGCGCAATTACTTGGTGGTGGGCGTTCACTGGGATTTAACCTGCAACCCCAACGAAACTTCAACGGAAAATCAAATCTGAGTCGTAAGAACGAGATTGTAAAAAGTTATATCAGTGTTCAGGTCATTGAAGTTCTACCTAACGGATCATTAAGAGTTGCTGGTGAAAAGTGGCTTCGGCTTAACAATGATGCCGAGTTTGTTCAGGTTTCTGGCCTGATTCGTCCGGAAGATATTGATACCAATAACGAAGTTTCTTCCAAACGTCTGGCTCAGGCCAATGTGACTTATTCCGGCGTGGGACCAGAGCAGGATCTTCACCGACAGGGCTGGTTGACACGAGCTCTGAACAGTCCATGGTTTCCGTTATGATGCGAGGGATTATGAAAGGCAAGGAATGCCTGAAATTACTCGGCCTCTTTATTCTGTTCAGCTCCGGAATCTCCAGAGCTGAACGGTTGATGGATATTGTTGATGTGCAGGGTGTGCGCACCAACCAATTGCTGGGTTATGGCTTGGTTGTTGGTCTGGATGGTACTGGTGATAAAACCAAGAAGGGCCATTTCACCTCGCAGTCTCTGGTCAATATGTTGCGTGAGTTTGGCATCACATTGGGAGCTAATGACCCGACATTAAAAAATGTTGCGGCAGTTTCTGTGAGTGCAGTTTTACCTCCCTTTGTTCGGCCGGGGCAGGAGATTGATGTCACAGTGTCGTCAATTGGCGATGCCTCCAGTCTGAAAGGTGGAACCCTGTTGATGACTCCCCTTAAAGGTATTGATGGTGAAATCTATGCCGTTGCTCAGGGCAATATGGTTGTTGGTGGGGCATCTGCAGGTGGAGCTAGTGGTTCCAAGGTGACGATTAATACTGTAACGGTTGGGCGAGTGCCCAACGGTGCCATTGTCGAACGTACTGTTCCCAGCAGTTTTAACAGCGGCCGGGAAATTGTTCTGACTTTAAAAGAACCCGGCTTTACCAATGCCCGCCGTATTGTGCGTAAGGTTAACGAACACTTTGGGCCAGATGTAGCCAAGGCTCACGACGGGGCTTCGGTAGTTATTGCTGCGCCTGTGGATAACAGCCAGCGGGTAACTTTTATGTCTGTACTGGAGAGGTTGGAAATTACTCCGTCTGCTCCTCCCGCCCGAGTCATATTTAACTCACGAACCGGCACCGTGGTTATGGGGCAGAATGTTCGGGTTTCGCCTGCTGCGGTGAGTCACGGCAGTTTGGTTGTGACCATTCAGGAATCGAAGAATGTCAGTCAGCCTAATGCGTTTGCGTCGGGTACTACAGAAACAACCGATGAAAGTCAGGTGGCAATAGAGGAGCAGAAAGGGCGGATGTTCTATGTTCCGGAAAGTGTGTCTCTGCAGGAAATAGTGACCGCTATCAATGGTGTAGGCGCCTCCCCAACAGATTTAATGTCCATCCTTCAGGCGTTGAAAGAAGCTGGTGCTTTGCGGGCAGAACTGGTGGTGATTTGATGAATATTGATAGCAGTGCCCTGATATCAGGCGTTGATTTAATGGGCAATAAAAATAATCCCAAAGACTTGCGGGAAGCAGCAGAAGCTTTTGAATCTCTGTTTATCAATATGATGTTAAAGAGCGCTCGGGAAGCAAATGCGGTACTGGCAAAAAACAGTTTGCTGGGCAGCTCGCAAATGGATATGTACCAGTCATTGTTCGACAGTCAGATCGCACAGGAAATGAGCAGTTCCGGAAAATTTGGTTTGGCCGATATGCTGGTTAAACAGCTGGGCGGTACAAGTGAAACAGGCAGCTTACTGGACACAGAAAGCTGAACCAATAACACAGGGAGTGTGTTATGAGTCTTACTGATATTGGCATAAGTGGTCTGCTGGCTGCTCAGAAGACTATGGCGGTGACCAGTAACAATATAGCCAACGTGAATACTCAGGGTTACAGCCGTCAGGAAGTGCAACTGACGTCTATCTCAACAAACTTTCCGGGATCAGCCAGTGCTGGCAGCGGTGTGCTTGTTACCGATATCAGGCGACTGGCCAACAGTTTTCTTATTGGACAGTTAAGGGACAGCACCAGTCTCTACAATCAAAAGTCCACCAGTGCCCAGTACATGACTCAGATAGACAGTTACCTGGGTAATGAAAGCTCGGTAATAACGAAAGGGCTAGACACATTCTTTGCCGCAGCCAACGCAGCCAGTGTTGATCCTGTTTCTCTGGCGGCCCGCCAGCAGGTTATCAGTGAAGCGGTCTCTTTAAGCCAGCGCTTCAATACGGTACAGGAACAGCTGGACTCCCAGAGTCGATTGCTCAGCATACAGATGGAAACAGCCTCATCAGAGGCTAATGCCTATATCCAGGGAATTGCCGGCTATAACAAACAGATTCAGGAAGCTCTCAGCGGTGGCAGTAATCCCAATGACCTGATGGATAAGCGGGAGAAAACCATTCAGGATCTTGCGGCACTGACTGGTATTAATGTTCTTCCCCAGCCTGACGGTATGGTAAATGTTTATCTTCAGTCCGGCCATCCTCTGGTGCTTGGTACGCAGACCAACGCCTTGAAAGTTGGCAACCATCCCGTTGATCCCAATATCGCTGGCTTGTATCTGGAAACCTCCAGTTCAACTATTCCTTTGGCCGGTAATCTTGGCGGAGCTATTGGTGGCTTGCAGGATTATCAGGCAAATGTTCTTCCCCAGATTCAGAGTGAAGTTGGTCGGCTTGCCATTGTTTTCTCTGACAATGTGAACAAGTTACTGGCTGCTGGATATGATCTGGATGGTCATCAGGGAGAAGCAACCAGTCAGCTGATGAATGATATTAATTGGTTGCCAGCAAACGACAGAGTCAGCCCGAATGCCAGTAATGCGGGTAATGCTCGTTTCAGCGTCAATGTTGCGGATATGGCGGCGTTAACCGGTGATCCATTTGAAGTTCGTTACGATGGCACCAACTTTACTCTCCATGATGACACGGGCGCCACGATAGCTGGGCCTTGGACTTCTTTGAATGGGCAAACATTTCAGGGGCTGGAATTTACTGTCCATGATGCAGGTTTTGCCGCTGGCGATTCTTTTGAGGTGTCATTCCCTCTCAGCGGTGTTCCGGCTGCGGACCGTGTTTTGGCTGCGCAGGGGGATGCAACTTTGCTTGTAGCTGTGGACGATTCCAGCAAACTACAGGCAACCAATTATGTACTCAGGGTTGATGGTGGTAATTACCAGATAACCCGTGAAAGTGATGGCAAAGTGGTTGTTCCCTGGACAGCGGTTCCGGCTGGTTCCAACAGTGATTTACAGAGTTTCGATGGGCTGGATATCAGTGTTAACAAAAACAATTTACAGAATGGTGATATCTATCTGATACAGCCTTCCCGCAGAGCGGCCGATGAAATTGGTGTAGCCGTTGATAACGCTCGGGCTCTGGCTTTTGCATCTATCCCAGATTCCGCAGGTGACAACACACAGTTGCAGGAAATAGTGGACCTGCAGAACAAAGGGCTGGTGAGTGACGGTGTTGTGAATGGCTCTGTTGTGGATGGCGGGGTGAGCCTCGGAGAAGGCTACACACGTTTGGTGGGGCGGGTTGCTGTTATGACCTCTCAGGTGAAAACAGAACTGGATACCAGTCAGTCATTGTACGAGCAGGCCAGAGATGCCAGAGATGGATTCAGTGGTGTAAACCTGGATGAGGAAGCTATGAATCTGGTGCGGGCAGAGCAGGCCTATGCCGCCAGTGCTCAGGTGATTTCCGTTGCCCAGAGCACCTTCGATACATTGCTCAGGCTATTTTAAAAGATTGTTATTCCGGAACAGTTGAACTGCACGGGAGCACGGACGCATGCGGGTAAGTACAACACAGTTCAGTAATATGATGATGACTGTTATGCAGCGGCAGAGCAGTGATCTGGCAAGAACTTTTGGTGATATCAGTTCGGGTAAACGTATTCAGCAGCCCAGTGATGACGCACTGGCAACTGTAAAGATTCAGCATCTCAACAAAGAAATTTCATCTCTCAACCAATACATTGCCAATGTGAATGCGTTGAAAGGCGTGCTCCAGCAAGAAGACACCCTGCTCTCGAATATGGTGAATGTGACTCAGCGGGCCAGAGAAAATGTTCTGCTGGCGGGTAACGGAACCTTCGATGCCAACAATCTTGAATCGCTGGCCAGTGAAATTGATGAGCAAATCCAGGAATTAAAGAGTCTGGCTAACTACCGGTTGGCTGACGGGCAATATATGTTTGCCGGAAGTAACACTCTGGTTGAGCCGGTTCGCCAAAGTCTGACCCCTGACCGCTTCTACTACGATGGAGATAACCAGCAGAGGTTTGTTGCAATCAGCGCATCCACAAAGCTAGCCAGCAATGACTCCGGACAAGATCTTTTCTTTAACACCGGTATACGAGCTGAGGCATTGCCGTCCAATAGTTCAGAGCTGAACAGTGTAAAGGTGGAAAACAAGGCCGCGTTTCAGGCCTACTCCGATATTTCCCTGACATTTAACACCGGTACCTGGAGTGCAACGGCTACAGCCTGGGATGGCTCAACAACATCTCTTACTGTCACGCCCTCAGGTAATCAGCTAGATATTGGCGGGCTGGTCAGTGCAGAGTTTACTGGTACTCCTACAAATGGTGATCAATTCACCATTGAAAATCTCGATACCTTCACAGCCCTTACCCGGCTGAGCTCTGCTCTCAAATCCGGAAGTGATAATTTGCAGCAGGAAATCAGTACAACTCTCAGCGTGATTGATAAAACCATCGGTAATTTAGGGCAGACCCAGACAGCAGTTGGGGGACGGTTAAATACCTTGGACTCAACCTTTAACAGCCATTCCGATGTTGTGTTGATGGATCAGGTCTTGCGTTCGGAACTGGAAGATCTGGATTACAGTGAGGCTATTTCCCGCTTGAACCTCCAGCAGACAGCATTAACGGCTAGCCAGCAGGCCTATGTGAAAATTCAGGGGTTGTCCCTGTTTAATTTCCTGTAGAACGGTAGGAAATCTGTCATATGAGTGAAATAAATCTGTCTGGAGGCTTAAGCCCTGCCGGAAATAGTCCGAAGAGCAATTATAAGGGTGCTACCTCCGGAACAGACATGGGTGATTCAGACAGAATAAGGCCTCGCTCAGGGCCAGCGTCAGTGATACGCAAACCGGCTTCGGGTTCTGCTTCTGCTTCCAAGTCATCAGCGCCTGCGGCTCGAAGTCAGGGCAATTCAGACAAAGTTGAACTCAGTACCGGTGCCCGACTTCTCGAAGCTCTCGGTGGAGAGTTGGAGCAACTTCAGGATGTTGACCTTGAAAAGGTTGAAGAAGTTCGGGAAGTAATCCGGCAGGGAAAAATGCCTGTAGATCATGAGCAGCTTGCCAACCGTATGCAGTGGCTGTTTAACCAGCTGCCCGCAGATAAAGACAACTCATAAAAACCATTTCCAATCCTATTACCGGAAGCCAAAAGCATGGATGCTATTGCCCGTAATCTTCTTGATGCCCGTACACTTTTTGAAACTCTGGAAAGTTCTCTGCTGGCTCAGCACCGTCATCTGCTGGAAAGGAATATGGTGGAAGTGGAAAGCTCTGCCCAGCAACTAAGAGTTTATGTGGACAGAATTCGCCTGAATGCCCATCGTCGTAACCAGAAATTAATTTCTGGCGGATTCACTGCTGATGAACCGGGTATGCGCCACTACATCTCGTCACTATCAGGTTCTCATAGGAAAACTGCAGAACAGTTATGGCAGGATCTGGAAGCCAGAGTCGGTCGTTGCCGGGAATTGAATATTGTGAATGGTCGTCTGCAGGGACGTCTGCGCGCGGTAACCTCAAAACTGCTGGAAATGATCTGGGGGCAGATTCCCGGGCGGGCCTATAACCGCACCGGGCAAATGGATAAAATTTCTACCCCCAAAAGCATTTCGGATGCTTAGCTACAACTCTTCTAAAGAATTGAGCAGCGCACACGTCTCCCTCGCCTTCTATCGGGATAATCAATAGGTGTTAGCCTGGGCATCGGTCTTGGGCGAACATCTCCTGAATCTGTTTCGCAGGATTCTGGCTTCGGCTTCATTGAGCTTGAACGATCCCCTTTTTTTATTTTTCGTAGCGCTTCATTCGACATAGATGACCCTCTAGTCGATTGCGACTGTGGTTGCGTAGGCTTTGGTCTAACAGGTTCCACATTGGCTAGATGTTCTGGCAGTTCACAGGTACAACTAGATTTTGAGTGTTTTGATGGGGTGAAATAACAACACAATTGGGTCTGGCATTTGTCTTTATGATCAAATTCTGACTGGGACAGAACGTCGGCAACATCTTTGACCTGACGATACAAGTTGTCTACAAAAACTACGCAGCCAAAAGGTTGCCCCTGCTTTCGCTCAAGAGCTTTAATCACTTGGTTTACATAGTTTCCTTTGTCTTCACCTGATGTATACACAACATTATTCTGGATAAACAATTTGCTTGATTGGCGGTCATGAGGGATACGGGATTTGATTTCCCCTGCCAGGCCATCAACGCATTTAGGGTTGTTTTCACTGACCAGTTTAACCCCAAGACTCTTTGTTTCCCGATCGGTCCTTTCCGCTAAATCTTTCATCCGGCTGGTTACTGCAACAACCTGAATGTCTCGTTGCTCAAGAAGCCATTTCACGGTTTCGGGAGATTTCGGTGGGATTCGTGATGAAAACCCTGGCTCATTAATAAATGTTCCATCTATATCCACCAGTACAAGACAAGGTAAAACGCGTTCACCGTTTTTCGCCCGAGCATGAAGCATTGCTGGAATGCGTGATAGACAGTCAACTTCAACCTGTACTAAACGAGTTTTGAATGATGGGTTATAAAAGTCATTACTGACTTCAACGCCGGGTTGTGGGTAACGGTTTTGATGATACGTATATGAGCCCGGTTGATATGATATAGCCATGCTTCCTTCCCCCTAATGCACAATATTACTTAGGGAGCGTTGGCTCTTTAGTGTTCCGTAATTGTTAGTTTTGCTTGCGTTCTTGGCTAACCAAGCTGACCAATAATCTCTATTCGGTATTCATCTGGTATTTCCGTTAATCCCAGCACAGTTAATTCTCTGACAGCAGACAGGCGGGAAAATCTTGCCAGCATTGGCCGAAGTTGCGGTGTAACCAGCAAAACCGCAGGAGTATTTGCACTGTTAGAACGGTTAATCACTTCTGGCAGGCTTTGCTGAAGTTTCACAGTCAGCCCCGGTTCAACGGGAAAGGCTTCTTCACTGTAATGGCCTGTCTGTTTAGCCTGCTCCGATGATTGCAGAAGAGTTTTTTCCAGCTCAGCCGACAGAGTGAAGACCTTCAGCAACAAAGGATCATCTGGTTTCTGTCGTTCAGTGAGAGGAGCAAGTATTTGATAACGTAATGCACTGCGAACATGTTCTGCCATCTGGATGGCTGAGGCCTGTTGTTGCAACTGGTTATCCAGCAAGCGGGTAACAATCGTTTTTCGGTCAGACAGGGGAACACTGTCCCGCAAAAGTTGCTGACATATTTTCATCAGTTGCCCGAGAGACATTTTGTCTGGAATCAGCTCATCGCAAAGGCGGGCAGAGGTTGGCCGTAACTGTTCAAGCCATTGCTGGGCTTCGTCATAGCCAAACAACTCACTGGCCTGAGTTTTCATTAACCTGCCGAGGTGAGTGGTAATAATGGTGACTGGGTCGACCACCGTATAACCCTTTTTCAGGGCATCCTGTTGCTCATTAGCGTCTATCCAGGTTGCAGGCAGTTTGTATGCGGGTTCCAATGTTTGTATGCCATCCAAAACGGCCAGCCCATCATCAGTTTTGATAGCCAGTGATTGTCCCATTTTTATTTGAAAGCCCTCACGGTCTGCCCCCTGCATGGTGATCATGTAGGCCTCTGGGTCGAGGTCCATATTGTCTCGAATATGAACCGCTGGCAGCAGAAAACCCAGTTCCTGGGACAATTCTTTTCTGGTTTCCCTGATTCGCTGCGCCAGCTCGCCGCCGGAGCTTTCGTCTACAAGAGGAATTAACCGGTATCCAATTTCCAATCCTATGGCATCAACAGTTCCCAAATCCTGCCAGCTCAATGAAGAAGGTTTTTGCAATTGGTCAGCGGACGTTGGTTCCTGACTTTCCTTTTTTCTTGCCGACATGGAAAAAAGAGCCACTGAAAGAATAAGGATACCAATGCCGGCAAAAGCCACATGAGGCATTCCCGGAACCAGCCCGATAGTTATCAGCAACCCGGCAGTGACCAGAATGGTTTTTGGATAAGCAAACAGTTCTTTCCGAATCTGATGCTGCATATCATGCATGCCCGAGACCCGGGTTACGATAATTGCCGCTGTAGTGGAAAGAAGAAGTGCTGGCAGCTGGGCAACCAGACCATCGCCAATTGTTAGCAGGGAATAGGTATGAAAAGCTTCTGCGGCAGGCATGTCGTGCTGGAGTATGCCAACGCCTAATCCCCCCAGAAGATTGATTGCCAGAATCAGCAGTCCGGCAACAGCATCGCCTCGCACAAACTTGCTGGCACCATCCATCGCTCCGTAAAAGTCTGCTTCCTGTCCAACCTCTTTTCGTCTTTCTCTGGCTTCATCTGGATGAATCAGGCCAGCGTTAAGATCGGCATCAATGGCCATCTGTTTGCCGGGCATAGCATCCAGAGTGAAGCGGGCAGTCACTTCAGAAATACGTGTACAGCCTTTGGTGATCACCACAAAATTCACGATAATCAGGATAATAAAAACCACCAAACCAACGATGTAATCACCGGCGATAACCACTTCCCCAAAGGACTCAATAACCTTTCCGGCAGCAGCCCCTCCGGTATGTCCTTGAAGCAGAACAATCCGTGTAGACGCAATATTTAATGCCAGGCGCAGAAGTGTGGTGATCAGCAGCAGGGTTGGAAAAACCGTAAATTCCAAAGGCTTTTTTATATAAATGGACTGCAACAGCAGAATCAGAGACAGAGCAATATTGAAGGTAAACAGAACATCCAGACAGAACGGTGGAACTCTGAGAATGATCATAGCCAGCGCGACCAGCAGTAAGAGTGGCGGCGCTAGGTAGTTGGAAAGTGCAGTGCGAACTGTGTGAGTCTGTTCGGTCATGTACTGCTAATCGTGCTGGTATTGTTTGGGGATTGGAATATCCATCATAGTTGGCGCTTCCCCCTGCCTGTTGGCCAGATAATTATTGAGCAGATACACATAAGCCATCACTCGTGCCACAGCAGTATAGAGCCCAGCGGGAATTGGGTGGTCTATTTCAACGTTGTAAAACACAGCCCTTGCCAGAGGTGGCTGACAGATCACCGGCCGACCGGCTTTCTTGGCGATTTCGACAATTTTCTCTGCCAGCAGGTCACTGCCTTTGGCGATAAGAATAGGCGCGTTTTGTCGTTTTTTGGAAAAGGGATCGTAGCGCAGGGCAATAGCGATATGGTCAGGGTTGGTGATAATCACGTCGGCATCCGGAACGGCCTGCAACATACGACGGTTGCTTTGTTCTTTGCGAACCCGCTTTATTCTCTCCTTGGTTTCCGGTGAACCCTCTTCTTCCTTTTGCCCTTCTTTTGCTTCCTGCTTGGTCATCATTAGCTGACGGTTATGGCGGTAAATCTGCCAGGGAGCATCCAGCAACCCAATAACAAGAAACCCTAAGGAAAAGTAAACCATAGCGTTAACAACCAGAGTCTGCAGAACCTCAACAGCAGGCCTCAGGTCTTGTTGCCCGGCAGCCATCATGGTTGGTAATTCACTGCGAATAAATAAGAACAGGATCAGTGAGAAAACCACGGTTTTTAGAATGGCTTTGACCAGCTCTGCCAGTGTTTGCAGAGACATCAGGCGTTTGATCCCGGCAATAGGATTCAATCGTTCCCATTTAGGGCGTGCGGCTTTCAGGCTGAGAATAAGCCCCCCAGTCATCAGGGAACCGGCGATGGCTGCCACTGTAATAATTGCTAACAGTGGAAGAGCAAACTTCGCAATAACGGAACCACTAACCTGCAGTCGACTCAGCATATAACTGGCATCAACTATCTCTGCCGGATGTATCCCCAGAGTTAACCGACAAAGTTGAATCAGTGAATCAGGAATACCTGGGCTGACAATAAGAAGAAAGAAACTGAATGCCAACAGCTGAAAAGCCATAACCAGCTCTTTGGAGCGGGGAACCTGACCTTCAGCGCGGGATTGGCGAAGTTTTCGCTCACCGGGCGGTTCTGTAGGTTCCTGAGCTGAGTCATGTTCTCTGGACATGATTCAGGTAAGTGCCAGTTGTCGTAAGAGAAGAATGGCTTCCTGAGTGAAACGCCGAAAGGGTGCTGAAAATTGTTCAAAGCTAAAGCAAATAATCAACAGGCCAGATAGCAAAGAGAGAGGAAAGCCAAGGCTGAGAAGGTTGAGCTGCGGCGCTGCTCGGGACATAAACCCAAAAGACAGGTTAATCACTAATAGCGCTGTTAATGCTGGTAAAGCCAATATCAGCGCTGCAGAGAAAATCCAGCCAGCATAATGAATAAGGCGTTCTGCCGATTGCAGAATATCCGGAAAGGTTGCCGGCTCTATGGTGCGAAAACTTTCCAGAAGAATTGAGATTGCCGTGGCATGACCATCCATAAGGAAAAACATAATCAGGGCAGCAAACTGATAAATCTGGCTGACAACTGTTACGCTGATACCTCCTGCCGGATCATTCATCTGGGCCATACCCAAACCCATTTGCAGACCAATAATATGCCCCGCCATAGAGAACAGGCTGAACCAGAGGCTCAGCACCATGCCAAAGATAATTCCGGTAATAAATTCCCCCAGAGTACAGAAAATACTTTTCAGTGAGAGACCGTGAATGCTGTTTTGAACAGCATCTGCTGGCAGGGACGTTAAGACGGAAACCGAAAGTGCAATAGCAAGAATCAGGCGTATAGAGGTTGGCAGAAATGATCCGGTTACAGGAAAGGTCAGTAGAAAACCGGAGATTCTGACAAAAGCCCAGACGAACAATGTAAGCCAGTGTTCCAGGTAGTAAACGGACGTGGACATCAGTAACCCTCAGAGAAAACCGGGGATTGCTGTATACAGTCGTATAAACAGATCACTAAGTTCCTGAATCAACCAGTGGCTGGCCAGCGCCATACTGATCAGAGTAACTAACAATCGAGGCAGAAAGCTGAGAGTTTGTTCAGTGATCTGGGTAGCAGCCTGAAAAACACTGATAATTAAACCCGTCACAAGGCCGGGTAATATCAATACGGCAACAATTTTAGTTACCAAATAAAGCGCGTCGGTAAGCAGGTCGGCAGCTAGATCGGGCTCCATCGCTAAAAACTCCTGGCAAGACTGCCAATCGTCATTCCCCAGCCATCAACCAGAACAAACAGCATCAGTTTGAAAGGTAGGGAAATAATCAGGGGAGACAACATCATCATACCTAGCGCCATCAGGATGCTGGCGATAATCAGATCGATAACCAGAAATGGCAAAAAAATCATAAAGCCAATCTGAAAAGCGGTTTTCAGTTCGCTGGTTAGAAAGGCAGGAACCAGTGTTGTTAGCGGTGTATCAGATAACGACTCCGGCGGTTTTTCTCCACTGAGCACAAAGAATTGTTCGAGGTCAGCTTTGCGGGTCTGGTTCAGCATAAACCTGTGCAGCGGTATAACGCCTTCTTTCACTGAATCCTGAAAAGACAGTTGGTCATTCAGGTATGGTTCAACGGCACGATTGCGAATCTCTTCAAAAACCGGACGCATAATGAAAAGGGTCAGGATTAAAGCCAGCCCGATTAATAACCGGGTTGGAGGTGTTTGCTGAAGCCCAAGAGCCTGCCGCAATATTGCCAGAACAATCAGTATTCGGGTAAAGCTGGTCATGGCCATTAAGGCTGTGGGCAGAAATGTTAGCGCCGTAAGAATCAGAAGTATCTGAAGGCTGACACTGAAATCCTGAGTCGTATCGCCACTGGTGATCGATAGTAGTGGTAAGTTTCCCGCACCCAAGCTGAAGGGGGAAAGAAGTAATAACCCTCCCCCAAGAATGGCTATGAAGGTTTTTGCTGGTGAGTGCCATGGAACCGTCGATGACATATCAAGGGCTCAGCTTGAAGTTACTGGTTTGAGCCTTGGTCAGGCTGAGGATTCTTACGCCGTAATAATCCCCCACCAGTACAACCTCTCCCTTGGCAATCAGTATGCCATTGGCTTTTACATCTAAAGGCTCGCTTTCCTTATGTTGCAGGGTAACAACAGAACCAGCCCGGAGAGATGAGACTTCGGAAATGGTCATCTCTTTATCACCCACTTCCAAAGTCAGCAAAATAGGGATGTCGCCAATGATGGACAGGTCTGGACGTTCTGACAGCCCGTTATCCACCGGTTCGCACTGGTCAGCCTCCTCAGTTATGTCAGTTGTGGCTGAAAGGTTCTCCTCATCAATGTCTTCAGGAGGTGTATCAAGGTTTTCTTCTTCACTGGCTACTTCATTTTCTTCGTATTCTTCTGCCTCATCATCTGTGAACTCATCAACTTCAGTTTTATCGTCAGACACTTACAGCTCCTGATTCTTTTGGCGAACGATCTTAAGGACCAGTCTGTCCGTTTGCATGGCAGGCTCAGCAGTATGAAGAAAGCTTCGACCTGATCTCAGGTAGGTGGTATCAGGCCATTCGACAGGAAGAATATCGCCCTCTTTAAGATGTTTGAGCCGTTTGACAGATATCCACTTACGGGACAGTTCTGCGCGTACTCGAACCGTGATTTTATCAATGTTTTTGAAAAGCTCAGCGGGATCTGAAACGACATCCCGGTGTTCACGACTGACTGCGGCGCTGACAAAAAAAGCGGGCATGGCAATAAGCATTTCACCTTTGTAGTTTCCCATCTGGAATACAAAACGACTGATTAAAAGAGGATCCAGATCTTTTGGTAAACGGAGAATTGTTTTCAATTCACTTTTCTCCGGCGGAATCCAGTTCTGCCAGACTTTCAGCCAGGTTTTGCTAATGACTGTTGCTATGTCATGAATCAGCTGATGCTCAGCTTTGCTGATAGTTTTATTCTGGGTTTCGACTCCTCCTTCTCCTCCATAATAAAGGTCTGACATGTTGCCAGGAGCGCTGCCGTCCATTAGGAGGTAGCCATAGGTGTTACTACCGACGCTAAACTGAAAGATAAGCTTGTTCCGGCATAAAGGGGCTACGGTTTTCTGGTAGAAGTCGACAGAGTCAAGGTCAAAGGTTTTTATTGAGCAATCCAGCATTTCCAAAAAAGGGGTGATAGCTCTTTCCCTGAAACTTTCAGAGACTTCTCGCTGAGCCTGTAGAGCCCACTGCATGCTGAGTGCGGATTTGATCAGTGAAAACGGTTCAGGGGAGCCGCTGTTATCTTCCGAAGGTGCACTACCAGCAAATTTATTCTCACGAAAGTTGTCGTTCATCTGGTTAGACAGACTTCTCGGTTCATCAAGTTTCAGAGAAATATAGTTGAACTAAAATCTTCAACGAACTTTTTCACAGGGTTCTCTGGCAGATCATGAAATCGCCGGCTTTGCGCGCTTTGTTTACTCAAGCCTTGTTACTGATTTTCGGTGTACAGGCAGCTGTTGCTTACAGTGCAATCTTTCGTTTGCCTATTGATGACCATAGCTGGGACTTTGAGCGGGTAGGAGTGCTTGCCTGTCGTCTTACCCGACATGTAGAAGGTTTTGGTGAGGTATCTATGGTTGTCGGTGCAGGGCTGGTTTCCAAGCTAATGCTAAACACTATTTCCGTTCGTAACTACGATGGTTCGGTGCGGTTTTTCATGAAACCTGAAGTCTGGAATCACAAGGACTATGAGGTGGAAGTCGGAGTGAAGCATAGAGAGAGCGATAAAGGTATGCAGTTTACTTTGGATGTTCATCCGCTCAAATGGATAACCATGATGTCCCGGCCTTATCAGCTGCTACTGGAAATATACGACAAAGACAAGCAGAGGGTAGCAGCACTGGAGATGCCGACAACGGGCTTTTCATTTCAGCTGGCAAATATGACGGACTGCCTGGTTGATCTTCTTCCTTATAATTTCGACCAGCTTAAAAAAACAGTTCTATATTTTGAACCGGGGAGGGCACAACTGACAGACAGTCAGCGCCTGAAACTGGCCGATATTGCTGATTATCTTGAATGGGATGGCTCTGTTGTCGGTATGTCGATAGATGCCTATACAGATAGTTCTGGTTACCGGCTGGATAACCTTTTGTTATCAGAGAAAAGGGGAAACTCTGTTTATCGCTATTTGATGTCGAAGGGAGTGAAGCCAACCCAGGTTCTTAATCTGCGCCATCATGGCCAGCGTTATCCGGCAGAAAATAACGCAACCAGAAAGGGGCGGGAGCTTAACCGTCGGGTGGTGATAACCCTGAAGCGGGCTGGCCAGTTAGGCAGTGGTATGAGTTTTTCAATGCAAGGTTCATAGAGACACCATAATCGACTATGAGTGAAATTAGCCAGTCTTTGAATGTCGCTTTTCCATCAGTGATATCCCCGTCTTTTGAGCGTGTTCAGTTGTTTGATAGTACGGGCTCTGAATTTTCCTCAGTGGAATCTTTGTCAGTCAATAACTTCAAAAGCTATTCCAAAATTTTCAGCCACTCATTGAATGTTGTGAACTCCAACCAGAATCAGGCTTCCAGTGCTATGGCGGCTGTTTCCCAGAGACAGTCAGACGATCTGATAGGAACAGTTATGGCGATACAGAAGGCCAGCCTGTCCTTTCAATTTTTGCTGCAGGCCAGAAATCGGTTTGTAGAAGGCTATCACGAACTCTTTAACCAGCAGATCTGATTATGGCTTCAGCGTTTTCAGCAGGCTTGGGGAAAGTGTCGGAGTTATGGCAACGGGTGATCGCCTACAGTCGAGGGGTCCTTGGTTCAGAGGCGGCCGCCACGGAAGCGGAACTCACCACAGATAATAAAGAGCATCTCAGCGAGCAAACCATCTCTACGCGGGGAAGCTATTTATGGTGGGCCGGAGGCCTGCTGTTGTTTGCGATAGTGTTCAGCTCATGGCTGTGGTGGCAGGATCGTGACTATCGCGCACTCTATGGGCGAAATGAATCTTACGACACTTCGGCTGTTATCGAATGCCTGGAACGGGAAAGCATTTCTTATCGTCTTCACCCAGACAGCGGGCAGGTTCTGGTGCATGCCAATGAAGTATCGTCAGCCAGAATGGCTCTTGCCCAGGCCGGTATCGTTATCCCCGTTAGAAGCCAGATATCACGCGCCGATAAGGGTTCTTCCCTTGGTGTCAGCCATTTTACCGAGCGAGCGCGTTATATCCGGGGGCTGGAAGATGAATTAAGCAGGACTATTCAAGGTATTGATGCTGTGCGGCTGGCCCGGGTGCATCTGGCTGTTCCGGAACAGAGTAGTTTTTTGCGTGACACTCCAAGTTCAAGAGCTTCGGTCTCCCTGGATATTTATCAGGGACAAATCATTTCCCGGGCCATGATCAAAGGCATTATTGAACTTGTGGCGGGAAGTGTGGCCGGCCTGGATAGCAGCTCCGTTGCCGTTGTTGACCAGTCCGGAAAGCTTCTCAGTGCGGAAGTGAATGATGTTGATGAAGGTGTGTCAGCTACCAGTCAGCAGCTTGCAGTTCGGTCACAAATAGAAATGCATCTGGAGAATCAGGTCGCAAAGCTGGTGGAGGCGGTCAGTGGGCCGGGCCGGTACCGGGTTGATGTATCAGTTGAAATGGATTTCAGCAATCAGGAAAGCGCCTGGGAAGACTTTGGCCCCGATAATGGTGTGCTGAGAAGTGAGTCCATCAGTTCAGTGGGGAAACCTGCTACATCGGACATTACTGAGGCAACAGGTAGCCCCGTGATTAGCGGCGGTAATAATCCCCTGGTACGGAACTATGAAGTTAACCGGCAGGTGAACAAGGTTGTTCGTGTTCCCGGTCGCCTGTTGTATTTATCTGTGGCTGTTTTACTTGACTACAGAGCCGGTGAGGACGGGGCACTGGCACCCTGGAGTGAGGTTGAATTAATGAGTCTTCAATCTCTTATTGAGCAGGCTGTAGGTGCTCGGGATGACCGCTCAGATCGGGTAACTGTACAGAGTATGCCATTCTTTCATCCGGCCAAAGGCAGTGCTTCGCTACCGGGGTCCCTTCCATCTATGCCTGCTGATGCAGATAAAACTTCCCTGATTACAGGTGCAGTGATTGCTTTAATTCTGCTGTTAGTTGGTCTTGGTGTAAGGATTCGTTCCAGAAGAAAAACGGCTCGTGCAAAAGCACTGGCAGCTGCTCAGGCTCGTGTTGATTCCCGTGATGAGAGTGATTTCGAGATGGGGGAGCGTGCTCCGGCTTCTCTCAGTGACGAACAGTTGGAAGCACGGAAAAGGGTGTTGATGGCTTATGCCAGCAATGAGCCCGACCGTGTTGCAATGGTGCTGAAAAACTGGATGCAGAGTGAAGATCAGTGAGTGATATGCCCGACTCAAAAAATACAGCCACTGGCGCCGGTGCAGGTATTAAAGGGCGCGGTGGACAGAGAGAAGCAGCAGCCATTATTTTTATGCTGGGTGAAAAGTATGCAGCCAGTATTATTCGCCGCCTTTCGCCGGTAGAGATCAGGGCTATCAGCGAGGCCATTAATAATTTCCCGCAGTTGTCGGTTGAAGATTTTATTCACGCTGTTGAGCGATTTGAGCAGGATTACCATAAAACGTCGTTTATCAGCACTGATGCCCGAAGCCATATTCAAGGGATTATGCAAAATGCATTAGGCAAGGTACATGCGGATTCTCTGCTGAACTCTATGGAAGACCGTCAGGGAAGTGACCGCCTGACAGGGCTGCAAAACGTACGTCCCGAATCTTTGGCCGCAGTCATCAAAAAAGAGCAGATACAGATGCAGGTGGCTGTACTTTCCTGTTTAAGCCCCCAACAGGCTGCAGATGTGCTTGAGATTATGCCGGAGAGCAGCCAGTCAGAAATCATCCGCCGTATGTCTTGTATGGATTAC
The DNA here is from genome assembly GCF_058148445.1 of Parendozoicomonas sp. 2304DJ65-17. NCBI lineage: Bacteria > Pseudomonadati > Pseudomonadota > Gammaproteobacteria > Oceanospirillales > Endozoicomonadaceae > Parendozoicomonas > Parendozoicomonas sp. 2304DJ65-17. The sequence goes on along the minus strand of NZ_JBYVJV010000001.1, from coordinate 451,518 downwards.
CTTCCCAAGCTGGCACTGCAACGGATAGCAGATTTTCTGGAAGATTTTCTGAAGGAGTCCCATCAGGAAACGGTTATTACCCTCCAGGGGCAGAATCTGGCGGCAGAGGTTCTTACCCAGATGGATAAACGTCGGGTCGATGATCTTATGAATCAGCTGCGGGACAAAGATGAAAGTCTGGCAGCAGGCGTAGAGTCGAAAATGTTTTCCTTTGAACATATATCCCGCCTGACTCCAGACTCAGTTCGTAAAGTGGTTTCCAAAACCGATCAAAAACAGCTGGCTCTTGCTATGAAAGGAACCTCTGCTGAATTTCAGGAACAGATTTATTCTGTTATGGCTCGAAGGGCCTCTGAGTATCTACGGGATGATTTTGAGGGCATCGGAAGGGTTCCCATGAGCATTGTTAATAAAGCGCGTAAAGAAATTCGCGACCACATGCTGATTATGCTTCATGCCAATGAGATTGAGATGAAGTCCAAAGACGATGAGCTTGTGGAATGAGTCGTCGTTACTTTCTTCTGAAACGTTACCAGTTCCCGGATTGTTTAACAGAACCCTCCGAACCGGAGGAAACGGTTGAGGAAGATGTTCAGGAGCCAGAATTACCGTCTGGTGTGGTTAATATCCATTACCGCAGAGCATTCTGGAAAGCTTACAGACGAGGTTATCGTTGTGGTACCAAGCGTGGGGAAATGCACGGAAGCTTAAAAGGAGAAAAGAGCGGCTACACCGTTGGCTTTAAGGATGGGCAGGAGAAAGGGTTCAGACTCGGTTATGGGGATGGGTTGCAGACTGGAGAGGCGGAAGCACAAAACCTTCTCGCTATTTTTAACCAGCTCTGGCTGCACTTGTCTGGTCTGGAACGGCAATATTGGGAGCAGCTTGAGTCTGAACTGGCGGGGGTAGTGGAAGGTATTTGTCGAAAGGTTGTACGGGAAGAACTGCAGACATCAACAACCGCATTGGAAACGCTGGTGCAGGAAACACTGGAGCTACTCCCCAGAGAAGAAGATTTGCGGATAGTTGTTAACCCCAAAGACAAACTGACAGTAGAGCGGCTGTCTGATAAGTACCCGGAACAGTGGCAGGTGATAACTGATGACGGAATAACGCCTGGAGGCTGCACGATTCAGGTGGGTTCTGGTTCAGCTGATGCTCAGGTGGAGACACGATTAAACGGTTGTTTCGAAGACATGAAAGAGAGTCTGGAGAATCATGCAGAGTCCAGACCTTGAGAGCTTGTCTGAACGTACAGACAGACAGTGGAACAACCTTTTCGAAAGAGTTCGAAGTGCCCGGCAGGCTGTGCACAACGGTTTTTCGCCCGTTCAGGTAACCGGTGAACTTGTGCGGCTGGCAGGGATGACCATGAAGGCCAAAGGTTGCCAGCTTGATACTGGTCAGCGTTGTCTGGTGAAAGGTCATAGTGGTGTCAGGGTTGAGGCTGAAGTTGTTGGCTTTGACCATCAGTACCTGTTCCTGATGCCCATTGAGTACACGGAAGGTCTGGGACCTGGAGATAGCGTTATTCCTTTGGGGCGTGAGGCATCTGTGCCTGTGGGAAAAGAGCTTTTGGGGCGGATTGTGAATGGTGTTGCCAGCCCGCTTGATGGAAAAGGTCCTCTTAACTGCGAAAACTATCTTCGCCTTCACGGCCCAGTAATTAACCCTCTGGATCGTTGCCCGGTAAGAAAACCTCTGGATGTTGGCGTTCGCTCAATCAACGGTTTATTCACCGTAGGGTGTGGTCAGCGTCTGGGTTTATTTTCTCCGTCTGGTGTTGGCAAAAGTACCTTGTTGGGGATGATGACCAAGAATACGACTGCTGACGTTATTATCGTGGCCATGATTGGAGAGCGAGGACGTGAAGTCAGGGAATTTGTGGAAACCATTCTTGGTAGGGATAACCTGAAAAAGGCCATAGTGGTGGCAGCTCCTGCCGATCATGCTCCCATTATGCGATTACGTGCAGCGGTGCTGGCTCACAGGTTTGCTGAATACTTTCGGGATCAAGGGTTGAATGTTCTGCTGCTTATGGACTCGCTCACCCGTTATGCACAAGCTCAGCGGGAAATTGCGTTGGCAGTGGGAGAACCGCCATCCGCCCGAGGGTATCCGCCATCGGCTTTCAGCATGATGTCCCGGCTGGTTGAGCGTGCCGGGAATGGGCGGGAAGATTCCGGTTCTATTTCGGCGTTTTATACTGTGCTGGTTGAAGGGGAAGATAGCGAAGATCCGGTTGCAGAGTCCGCACGGGCTATTCTTGATGGACATATTGTCTTAAGCCATGATCAGGCTATCAGCGGACTTTATCCGGCAATTGATGTATCGGCTTCCGTCAGTCGTACCATGACTGCATGCATCAACAGTGAACAACTTTCCTTTTCCAGCCGCTTTCGTTATCTCTATGAAAAAGCCCGAACCGGGCGTGAACTCACTATGTTGGGTGCCTATCAGAGGGGCAATGACCCTGAGATAGATCAGGCTCTGGCCTTTGAGGAAAAAATGCGCGGTTATCTGCAACAGGGAATATCAGAAAGTTTTTCTATGGAAGACAGCGTAAACAGCCTGAGAGAGCTTTTTAATGAGCCGATCCCTGAGATTAAAGCGCAGCATGCAGCAGAGGTTGGCGCTGCATCTGAATCTTCAAACACGATTGCTTGATCAGCAGCAGGCCGCTCTGCGAGATAAGCGATCTGCACTTGAGCGTGAACTCTCGGTATCTGACCTGCTTTCCGGATTGATGAGTGATGCGGATTTGAAACTGTCCGCAGGTGAAGAGCTGTCTGGAATCTCCCTGAATAATAATGGGCAGTTCAAGTCGCTGCTTTATACCGGCCTCAGTTTAAGGTTGCAGCAGGCCAGTATTCTTCAGGGCGAATGCCAGGAAATGGCAGAGTCACTGTTAACAAGGAAGCGGGTGGTTCAGCATCTGGAGGCTATTGTTTCAGCGGCCAGACGAGCCAAAATAAGAAGGCAGTTGGCACTTGTAAACGATGAGTGGGTTACGCGCGGACAAGAAGGCTGCTCTCTTTAACAGCCTTTTTCTCTGCAACGCTTTTACTCAGATAGCGTGCGTTTTTTGTAGAGAACAGTATTTTAGAGAAGTCAGAGCAATACTGGGACATATCTTCCAAATGCTCCATATTTCGGGAGTATTGGACTTGGCACTGTTCAGCCAGTTTGAAGACCTGTTCCCAGCCCTGATGCCCTGCTGCTTTTACAGATTGAAATAACTCTTCCTGTTCCAATGCAGCTGTTAACTTTGCAACCTTCTGACTGAGGGCAAGGCTCTGCTCTGATGTTGCCTGTAAAGCTTCCGAATCTCTGGCAACCAGAGACTGCTCTTGTCTTTCCAGAACATGTATCAGTTGTTTTACCTGATCCCGCAGAGCGTTCAGGGAAACTTCTATCGCCTCAATGCTCATCAGATAACCTGCCCGTATCCAGAATAGCTCTGGCAATACTTTCAGATGATACGGTGCTGTTTTCTGAGTAATTCTGCTTTGCCTGTAGCACAAGGCTTTTATCAACATCGCCCATAGCTTTCAGCCGCTGAAACTGCTTTGTTAAAGCAGTTGGTTCCGTAGTACTGGTTTCTGAAGCGCCAGCAACCTGACGGGGAGCAGCTTCCGTATGTTTGTTGATTTCTGGCGTTGCAGAACTCGAGGAAACTTTCTGTATGGCAGCCGGTGGCAGTGAAGAGATCGACATAAAAAGAGAACCGTGATCCGGGAGCTGGTTTACTCGACCAAAGCACGGTTAAGTTTAGCTTTAGCATGACTTAAGTCTAAGGCTGGCTAATTGTAGGTTGGGTTAGCGAAGCGTAACCCAACAATTTTGTAACACTTCCTTGCTGGATCAGATGCCTGGCGTTGTTGGGTTACGCCACTTTGCGGCTAACCCAACCTACGGTTTCCAGTCAAAAACCATATTCTTGGGAAGAAAGTCATTTTATTGTCTATTTTAACGCTGTCGTTCATTCGCCCATTCAAACGGCAGAGGACTGGTATCAGCTGTTATGGCCATTTCTTTTTCAGATGCACTTGGTAACCACCCGGAACTTCTGAACCTGCAGGTAGAGCGCGTCGCTGTATATGGAAGCAATCTGGTGAATTCAGAAACACCGGATTATCGCGCCAGTGATTTCGATATTGCCTTCAATAATGAAGTTCTTGCCCTGAAGAAAACCAATGCCCGGCACTTGGCTCCTGATCTTGGCACTTATGGCGTTTTAACCGAGCGTCCACAGCTTCAGACTCTGATTAAAGGCAACAGTGTGGATGTGCCGCTGGAACAGTCAACGATCGCTCGAACGCTGGCTGATTATGCAGTTAATACATCATTTATTCGCCATCAGCTGATGACATTGTCCTCAGCCATTACCGGTCGCTAAGGAACGAGAATACAGCATGAGTTTTCAGGCGCTGTACGCAATATCCAGCCAGTCCATGTTTACCCAGGATGTGCGCATCAATCTTGTGGCAGGCAATCTGGCCAATGCTGAAGTGGCAGCTAACAGTGAAAACGCTGTTTTTCAGTCGCAGGATGTAGTGATGGCATCAACCCGGGTGGAAAACTCATTCGGGGTGATGGTTTCAGAGATAGTAAAAAACAACAAACCAGCCAATGTTCGCTACCAGCCGGATCACCCTCTCGCCAACGATGAGGGGCAGGTGTTTTATCCCGCAATAGACACTGTTGAGCAAATGGCTGCCATGATGTCTTCAGCCCGTAGTTTTGAAACCGCCGTATCACTGTTTTCGACAGGACGTCATATGCAGGATCGGGTTGTTGATTTAATCAACCTGTGAGCTTTTACCTGTGAATGTCTCTTCTGTTTTATCTGCAGGTTCTCCCCAGAGTCTCTCCGGCGCAGGGGCTGGTCATGAAATGGGTTCCAAGCAAACGTTTATGAAGCTGCTTGTTGCCCAGTTAAAGAACCAGGATCCCCTTAGCCCTATGGAAAGCACCGAGATGGTTAACCAACTGGCAACCATCAGCAATGTTGAACACCTTGAAAGCATTCGCCTGTTGCTGGGTTCCATGAATCAGGGGCAGCAAACGGTTAACGCTTCTTTTGCCAGTAACCTGCTGGGAAAAACTGTTGGCCTGGATGCCAGTGTTTTCTCTTTGACAGGTAAGGCGTCTGATTTATCTGTGGATTACCGTTTGCCAGAATCAGGCGGGCCACTGGTACTGACGCTGATGAATGATCTGGGCATGAAAGCCGGAGAAAGTATTCAGAAAGGTAAAGCTGGCGAGATTCGTACATCTACACTGTCTTCTCTGTTCGGCAGCTCACTTCCTAAAGGCAGTTACAGCCTTGTTGCTCGTGGAGAAAATGGGGAAGTTTCCGTGCCCTATATTCAGGCCGGTGTGCACAGTGTTGTTTTTCCTGAAGGTGGGGTGGAGCCACAGTTGGTTTTAAAAGGCAGTGTGCCAGTAGCTCTGTCGCAGGTACGTTCGGTTCGTTAAGGGTTTGTTGAGAGGTTTGAGCAATGTCTTATATCGGGCTGAGTGGCCTGCAGATGGCGAAAAGTGCGCTGGAAACTTCCAGCCACAATATTGCCAACGTGGAGACTTCTGGATACAAGTTGTTCCGCAATATTCTCAGTGACAGCTATGCCCAGACCAGCGGCAGTAATGTGGAAATGTCTGGCGTACGTGTCTCCGCTATGGAGCAGATGTTTTCCCAGGGCGCATTAAAGTTAACAGGTAATAGTTTTGATCTGGCGATTGAAGGGAAGGGGTTCTTTACCCTGAATAATGATGGTAGCCAGCTGTTTTCCCGCTCGGGTTATTTCAGGCTGGATAAAGACGGTTATGTTGTAAATCAGGACGGTTACAAACTGCAGGGCTTTCTTCCTGGGGCTGATGGGGCTATTTCTGTTGCCAGTCGGGGAGATCTGAAAACCGGGGCGTCGAATGTAAAAGGTTCTGCGACGGATTCTGTCAGTGCCAATATCAATCTGGATGCGAATGATGAGGTATCTGGTAACTGGGCAACGTCGTTTACGGTTTACGACAGCCTGGGTGCACAGCATCACCTTGGTGTGAAATTCACTAAAGATGCGATCAATTCATGGTCCGGTGCTTACAAGCTGGATGATGCTGCCACCTATACAAACTTTTCAACAAACGCGGCAGACCCGGATTATATGAATCTAGTGTTTGACTCCACTGGTGCACTGACTCCTGGAACCGGAGATGCTCAGGCAACCATTGCCCTTACACCAGGAAATGGCGCTGCAGCGATGAATGTTAATCTCGATTTTTCCTCCATCACCCAGTATGCCGATGACTTCTCGGTGAGCAATATCAATAAGAATGGGCAGGAGTCCGGCACGCTTAATCAGGTAACTGTTGGGGACGAAGGTATTCTTGAAGCCCTGTACAGCAATGGTGAAAGAGTACGCCTGGGACAGGTGATGGTAGCAACATTTCCAAGCACTGTTGGCCTGACGGTTTATGGCAATAACTGCTGGACAGAGTCTCTCAGTTCTGGCGAACCGATTTTCAATCTTTCTGGTGAAGGCGGTGCAGGGCAGGTGAAAGGCGGTGCACTGGAACAGTCCAACGTAGATATTACTGAAGAACTGCTGAACCTTGTGATGGAGCAGCGTAATTATCAGGTCAATGCCCGCTCTATAAAAACAGAAGACACCATGAGCCAGACACTGATCAATCAGCTGTAAGAGTCAATTCGTCTAACCGGTTAAAGGGTGCAGTATGGATTTTGGTGTTTATATGCCCTCTGGCTCTGCAGATCAGATTATGCAGTTTCAGGCGGTGAGGGCTTCAAATCTTGCAGGTGTTTCCGTTCCCGGTTTTAAAGCGGAAATTCCCTTTGCTGAGCGTATGCAGCAGGCGCTGGATGTTCAGCCAGAAGTAGAAAATCAACCCCGTTATGACAGTCGCCAAATGCCATTGCCTGCTCGCAGCCAGACCAACTTTACTCCGGGGCCAATGAAGCATACCGGCCGGGAACTGGATGTGGCTATACCCGGAAAAGGCTGGTTGGTGGTTGATGTTAATGGTGTGGAAATGCTGACCCGTAATGGCCAACTGGAAGTGACCGGAACCGGTGAGGTTCTTACGGCTGGTGGCCTTCAGGTTATGGGGCTGAGAGGTCCGGTTGTCCTTCCCGAGTATTCAAAGCTGACTATTGGCACGGATGGTGTAATCAATATTGTGCCTCGTGGTGGACAGGAGTCTGAGATTGTTGAGGCTGCCCGCTTTATGCTGGTGAATCCCCCGGAAGATCAGCTTCAGCGCCAGACCGGAGGTATGTTTCGCTATGTAGGTAATGTAGCACTGGCTCCTGATCCTGAAGTGGAAATTAACTCGGGGGTACTGGAAGGTGCTAACACCGACAGTGTTGCTGAACTGATGGACTTTCTGGCTCTTGGAAGAGAGTTTGAAATGAATGTAAGGATGATGAGTGCCTTCAGCGATATGACTGTGAGTGGCGACAAGCTGCTCCATGAAGGTAATGGCTGAGCTCGATGTTTACTTGTGAACACACCCTATTTTCTTTCGATCTTTCAGGAGTGTTTTCTTCATGCATCCTGCATTGTGGATAAACCAGACCGGGCTCTCTGTTCAGGATCGTCAACTGATGGCGACATCCAACAATCTGGCCAATGTCAGCACCTATGCCTTTAAAAAAGACAGGGCCATGGTTGTTGATCAGTTCTATCGGGAGTTCCGTCAGGCTGGCGCACAAGTCGATCAACAGAATAATCTGCCATCCGGGTTGCAGGTAGGTACAGGTGCCAGAGTGGATGGCATGCAAAAGGTGTTTACCAACGGCAATATTCAAACCACCACTCAAGCCCTAGATCTTGCTCTGGTCGGTCAGGGCTTTTTTCAGGTGCAGATGCCGGATGGCACTATTGGTTATACCCGTAACGGCCAGCTTCAACTGAACTCCGAAGGCGTGATTGTGATGTCGGATGGTTTGCCTATTGAGCCCGCAATCACCATTCCTGCGGAAGGCACAACTATCACCATTGCTGAAGACGGTACTGTGAGTGTAACGATGCAGGGGGAATCCCAGCCACAGAATGTTGGACAGCTGACGTTAGTAAATTTTGTGAACCCCGGTGGTTTAAAGCCGAAAGGTGGGCATATCTATCTGGAGACAGAAGCCAGTGGTGATCCGGTGGAAGGTGTGGCCGGTGAAAATGGTATGGGCATCATTCGTCAGTTTGCATTGGAAACATCTAATGTTGAGGCCGTAGAAGAACTGGTAAACCTGATTATGATTCAGCGTTCCTATGAGATGAACGCCAGAGCAATCGAAACATCTGATCACATGATGGAGTACCTGATTCGTAATGTCTGATCGAATTATCAGGCAGTATCGATGGTGTTGTCTGTTGATAGTTATGTGTTTACTGGCTGGTTGCCAAACCACAGAACCTTTGACGCAGCAGGAAACCGACCTTGATGAACTTCCTTATACCGTGAGAGTGACAGAGGATCTTTCGCCGGGAAGTTTATACAGCGAAGCCTCTGCGATTCGCCTGTTCAATGATCTGAAAGCTTACCGTGTTGGTGACATTCTGACGGTCACTCTGGATGAGCTGACCCGCTCCAGCAAGAGAGCTGATACAACAATTAATAAGAAAGATGAAATCGATATCCCCGATCCTACGATTTTTGGAAAGACAGGCGCTCATATCTTAGGGGGAGGGCATTCACTGGCGAGTAATGCTGCTGTCGACAGGCAGTTTACCGGGAATGGTAGAACCGGTCAGAGCAATATGCTGGTGGGTTCCGTCACTGTGATGGTTCAGGCCGTTTTGGACAATGGCAGCCTGTTCGTGAAAGGTACCAAAACAATTCGTCTCACTCAGGGAGACGAAGTCTTGTTTATCAGCGGTGTAGTCAGGCCTGAGGATATTTCGTCAAACAACCGGGTTTCATCCCGAAGGCTGGCTGAAGCCAAAATCAGCTACACAGGAAAAGGCGATCTTGCTGAGGCAAATACACAGGGATGGTTGAGTCGGCTGCTGAATAGCCGGTTTTTTCCCTTTTGAGAGTGCAGCAAAATTATGCGGTGGCTGGTTGTACGAGGTTTAGTTAGTGCTATCGGTTTACTCTGGAGTTTCGCAGGCTACTCCATCCAACTGTTTGATCTGGTTGATATCGAAGGTATCCGTGACAATCAGCTGATCGGGTATGGTTTGGTCGTTGGTTTACAGGGAACCGGAGACCAAACCCGCCAGACGCGCTTTACCGCACAATCCATTATCAACATGCTACGCCAGTTTGGAGTACAGGTACCGGATAATATTGAACCCCGTCTGAAAAATGTTGCTGCAGTGAGCGTTTCTGCATCCATGCCGACCTATGCCCGGGTTGGACAAAAACTGGATGTCACAGTTCTCTCTTTAGGCGATGCTAAAAGCTTACGCGGGGGAAGCCTTTTAGCTACACCTTTAAAAGGCGTTGATGGACGTGTGTACGCAGTCGCTCAGGGGTCTTTGTTTATTGGTGGTGTTTCAGCAGAAGGTGCCAGCGGTTCAAAAGTCAGCGTGAATGTTGCGACCGCCGGTCAGATTCCTTCTGGAGCCACCATTGAACGTAGTGTGATTCCTTATCTGCAGGACAGAACAGCAATCACTCTTAACCTGAAAGAAACCAGCTACCGCCAGGCTAGAAATATCGTCAAAAAGATTGATGAACTGTTTGGCCAGGGAACAGCCTCTGCTGTGGATGGGCGGCAGGTGCTGGTTGAAACCCCGCTTGAGCCGGATCAGCGGGTGGCCTTTATGTCTGCTCTGGAAGGGTTGAATGTGGATAGTGGTCCTGTTCTGGCAAAGGTTATTTTTAATGCCCGTACCGGAACTATTGTTATCGGGGAAAATGTTCGTATTCGACCAGTGTCGATTACTCATGGAAGCCTTGTGGTGACGGTTAACGAAGAACCTCAGGTCAGCCAGCCAGGACCTTTCGCCAGAGCCGGTACAACCCAGGTTACCCAGCGCAGTGATATCAGTGTCAGCGAGCCTTCCAGAGCCCTTAAAGTTTTACCCAAGTCTGTTTCCCTCGAAGAAGTAACCGCTGCTCTTAACAGTATTGGTGCCACATCCAGTGAAATGATGGCTATTCTGCAGGCTATGAAAAAAGCCGGTGCGCTTGAGGCTGAACTGGAAATTCTTTGATCATGGTTCCTCAGATTTCACCTGTATCAGATACGACTGCACTGTCGTCTGAGCTATCCCGAGTTAAAGACTTGTCTGGTGACAAGGGAATGATCCTACAGCAGTTTCACAGTTTTCTGTTGTCCGAAGTCTGCAAGGAAAGTCTGAAGGTCAATAAAACGATTGCTGCTGATACACCCCTCTCTCTGTCCAGGCAGACAGCTCTGACAGAAACTTTTTGGAATCAGGTAATCTCAACAATCAGCGCCCAGGCTGACTGGGGATTACATAGCGCTGGGGAGGGTTTGAATGAGTAACCTTCTGAATATCGGCCAGAGTGGTCTCACGGTTGGTCGTGGCAGCCTGGATAATACGGCACAGAATGTTTCCAACACTCTCACCGAATGGTACAGCCGAAGGGAAAATGTTCTTGAACCGGTGCAAACTCATGGCGGTGGACACGGTGTTTTGGCTTCCGGGGTGACTGTTGCCGAAGTTCGCCGGGTCACCGATGCCTTTGTAACTACACGAGTCTGGTATACCAGTGGCCAATACCAGCAGGCTAAAACCATAGACAGTTATATGCATCAGCTGGATGGCATTCTGGGTGGTGAAAACACTGGATATTCCCAACCTCTCAATCAATTGCACCGCTCTTTTCAACGGGCCGCTGTAACACCGGAAGCACTCGCTGTGCGGCAGCAAGTTTTAGGGGATGCCAATCTAGCCGCTATGCAACTGGTAACGCTGCAGGAACGATTTCAGGCCTTTCATGAGCAGATGGAAGTTCAGGTTGAAAGCTTGCTGGCAGAAGTTAACCAGCTGGCGGAAAACATTGCTGCTGTGAATGATCGTATTCGTACAGCCACAATTGCTGGAAGTGATACCGGGGATCTGCAGGATACCCGTAACCGTCTGGTTGATCATCTCAGTGAACTTACCGGAGCAAAGGCCATAGAAAGCGGTAGCCTGAGCATGATTGACATTGTTCTGGCCGGAGGTACTGCCCTGGTGACAGGGAACAAAAGCTTCGAGTTGGTTGGCCAAAAGAGCAATAACGGTAACAAAATGAGTGTGACAGCCTCTTCGTCTGGTTCCGGCACAGAGTTGGATGTCAGCCAATGGGGCGGCGTATTAGGGGGCGTTGCAGACTTTTACCAGGTACTTATCAGGGAACAAAATGCATTAGGGATTCAGTCTGCCCTGCTAACCGGTGGCAGTAACCGGATTCTTTCTGAAGGTTTTGGCCTGGATGACACAACTGGCAATAAACTTTTCCGTGAGTTAAATGATCCTTCTTTTATCGGGCGGCGCATTGTTCGGGAAACAGCGATAGGCAATGGTCAGCTGGAACTGACAATTGATGACAGCAAGCTGGGTGACCTGAAAGCAAGTGATTACAGGTTGGAGTTCACTTCTCCCACTGGAGGAACGGTGACGCGGCAGACTGATAAACACGTTTACGCCTTCTCCAGTCTGGCAACACCGTTTGAGTTTGATGGTCTTTCGCTATCGCTTGCTACCGGAACTCCGGCTATCGGGGACAAATATTTATTAACCCCGTGGCGCTACGAGGCTGGTAATGCAAAGGTGGTACTCAGTGATCCTAAAAAGCTGGGGTTTGCCAGCCCGGATCCAGATGACCCCAGCAAAAGTCAGGGTTCTGGCGATAACAGCAACCTTGGCAAACTGCTTGATTATTTTGATGGTGAAGGGCTGAGCAGTAGCTTGTCGGTGACTTATGATCGGCAGGTGTCCCGTGTGGCAACGGATGCCCGTCAGGCGACCAGTCGGGAGCAAGCTGAACTCTCCCTTAGAGACAGTGCCCGGGCCGAGCGAGATAATCTCTCCGGTGTGAATCTTGATGAAGAGGCTGCCAACCTGATCCGCTTCCAGCAGTACTATCAGGCCAATGTTCGTGTGATTGCTACGGGAAGTGTGGTGATCGATGAGCTGCTGACTCTGTTTTAATCGTTATGCGTATCAGTACTCTGCAGGAACAGAGTTCAATGGTCACCAGCCTTCAGCAGGCTACATCGCAGTCTCTGGAGGAGTGGAACCGTGTTGCCAGTGGTAAGAAGCTGAACCAGCCTTCTGATGATCCGCTGGCTGCCGTTCAGATAATGGAAGTTAATCGTCGCATAACAACAACAGATATATTTCTGGAAAATATCTACGCCTTAAACAGCCTACTGGAACATGAAGATATTCTTCTCAAGGATTGTGTCTCAAGGGTTGGGGAAACAAGAGACATTATCTTACAGGCTAATAATGCTTCACTGGATAACCAGAGTTTGCAGGCCTTAGGGCTGGAAGTGGCTCATATCATTGATTCTATAGTATCGGTGCTGAATACCAGAGATGCTGACGGTAACTATCTTTTTGGGGGCTATAAAACTTTCCATGCTCCGGTGGAGTTTGATGCGAATGGATTACCTCAGATCAACAATGATGACCCTAATCGCAGACAGGTGATGGTCACGGAAACGGCCAGTGTTGAAGCTACAGATACAGCCCACAGCCTTTGTTTTGCTATCCCGGATGGTGCCGGAGGCACATTCAATTTTCTTGATGTGCTGGTTGACCTGAAAAATCTTCTGCAATCCCCTCCTGCTGATCTATCTGCGCCTCTAATTGATACGCTGAAGAAAGTCGATCTGGCTGCTGACTCCTTTAACGGATTTCAAACAGATCTTGGGTCAAGAATGAAAATGCTGGATAACACTGCTGAAGGGCATCGGCAGTACAAACTGTTTTGCCAGAAGCTGGGTGCTGACCTTGAAGATCTTGATTATGCGTCAGCGGTTTCTCGGTTAAACCAGTCTTCAGCAGCAATGGATGCCGCCCGCAAAAGTCTGACCACTGTTTCCGGCCTTTCACTTTTTCAATACATAAACCCTTAACTGTTTCCGGCTCTGGTCGAGTAGAGCAGCATCGAGTCAGTTCGCTCGACACTTCTTAGCAATACGAGGGGAGCTTCTTATGGCCCTCAGTGTAAACACCAACGTCCCATCCCTGACTGCCCAGCAGGGTTTGGAAAGAGCAACCGGCGCGCTGGAAACATCCATGCGACGGTTGTCCACTGGTTACCGGATCAACAGTGCGAAAGATGACGCCGCCGGCTTGCAGATTACTAACCGGATGACTTCCCAGATCAATGGTCTGACGGTTGCGGTTCGAAACGCCAATGATGGTATTTCGGTATCCCAGACGGCTGAAGGTGCGATGAATGAGTCCACTGCAATACTTCAGCGTATGCGTGACCTGTCAGTACAGTCTGCCAATGACAGTAACGACAGCGTGGACCGGGCGGCCTTGCAGAAAGAGGTCACCCAGCTGACTCAGGAGCTTGACCGGATTGCGGATACCACCACGTTTGGTGGCCAGAAGCTACTTGATGGTACCTATACGGAGAAGAACTTCCAGATTGGTGCAAACGCGAACGAAACCATCGCCATCACTATCACCAGCGTCACCAGTGACAATCTGGGGATTAATGGTTTTGAACTGACGTTTAATGGTTTCACCCTGAATGGTGCCGATGCCGTTGTAGACCAGACCCTCACATTCAGCGTGGATGGTGAAACCCATGCCATTGACCTGAAAGCCGGGGAGTCAGCTAAAGATCTGGCATCCAAAGCGACTTCTACAATCCCCAACATGAGTGCAACAGCCAAAAACGAAATGGATGTGACTTTTGCCGCAAGCACTTTTGCAGCTGCAGGTGATGTGGCAACACTGGTGATAAATGGCAAAACCTACACTGAGAACTATGCAACCAGTCAGGATGCAACGCTTGGTGCTCTGGCCTCACAGATAAATAATGTTGCGGGGCTGACGGCTTCTTACACAACAAACGTGATTACTGTGGGTAACACTTCGGGCGATACCTTTGCGATATCTGCATCGGGAACCACCGATAGTGGATCAACCCCAGCAGCCCTGAGTGCCAATGATGCCACAGTAAGAGGTAAAAACGCTGATGGCAGTGATGCTGGTGCAGCTGTTGTGGATATTGTTGGGACAACCATTGATGTTAAAGGCTCAGTCGACTTTTTAGCTGAAAAAGCGGGAGGTTCTTATAATGTTGCAACCTCTGCTACTGCAGGGGCGACATCCGTTCTCGGCGCAGCTGGTACTGGTGTTGGTGCTGTAGACTCTTCAAAGGAAACCAAGAACACAGTTGATACAGTGAATGTCTCAACGTATGACGGTGCCCAGAAAGCAATCGGAATTATTGATTCTGCTATAGCTGATATAGATGACCAGCGCGGTAACCTCGGTGCGATTCAGAACCGTTTCCAGCACACCATCTTTAATCTCCAGAGTATTCGGGAAAATATGACCGCATCCCGTGGTCGGGTTAAAGACACAGACTATGCTGCAGAAATGGCCGAGATGACCAAACAGCAGATCCTGAAGCAGGCGAGTATCGCCAACCTGGCTCAGGCCAATGAATTGGCCAGAGACGTTCTCCATCTTCTTCAATAGTGCGATATGAGCTGTAGTTTTAACCGAACTATAGCTCTTACTTTTCTGACATAGCTGATGCCCCTATGAGCGGTTTGGATATTCCCGGAATTGGCTCTGGCCTTGATATCAAGGTTATGGTCAAAGCTATTGCCGACAGTGAAATGGCTCCGAAAGAAGAGGCTATAAAACGGCAGGAGAGCAGAGCCGAAAAAGAGCTGTCTGCACTGGGAAAGCTTTTTGGTGCCGGGGGAGAGTTTCTAAACAGTAGTCAGAATCTGCAGAACCACAAAATTGTTCCTGCCGTAGATTCATCACAACCTGATCGTGTTGATGTCATTGTCACCGGTTTGCCCGCAGAGCGGTCGCATATTGTTGAAGTTGTGCAGCTTGCAGCGCCTATTGAGGTGGCATCAGATTATATGACTGCCGGGCAGATGTATTCTGGTGATCTGGCGCTTACCTACACAGATACCGGAGCTGGAACCGCTCAGACTCAGCAATGGACAGTTCAGGTGCCAGCCACGCCAGCTGACGAAAAGTCACTGCTTCAGGTTGCTGAAACTATTGAGCTGGCAACTTCCGAAAAGCTTCAGGCAAGAGTGGAGACAGATGCTTCTGGCGAACGGCTGGTGATTGCTCCCAGACAGTCAGGAGCCAATATTGCAGTAACGGTTGCAGGAACTGATGGATTTGCGGCACTCGCCAATACCTTCTCTGTCAGTGAGGCCGGGCAGGATTGTATTTATCGAGTGAATGGCTCAAGCCATACCAGCCGCAATCACCTGATTCAGAACGTGATAGAAGGGCTTGAGCTGAACCTTCTCAAAGCAGAAGTCGGCCGAAAAGTTTTGGTTTCTGTTAATTACAATGTTGAAGCACTGGCCGCCAAACTCAGTGCTTTTGCCGAAAGCTGCAATGTGTTTATGAAGGCCGCTCAGACTGCGGCGCAGGGTGATGCCAAGCAAGGGCAACCGGGCAACCCGATGGTCAGAAACCTTTCTCAGCAATTGGATCGCATACTGGGGCAGGTTAACCGCTCCGGATCTCATCACTATCGGTCGTTAGCGGATATTGGTTTGACCCGCATGCGTGATGGGCTTTTCTCTCTGGATAAAATCAAACTGAACCGGAGTTTTCAGAATCACCCTGAAGATATTCCACCACTGTTGTTCGACAGGCAAAGCCCGGTCGCTAAGGTCAGCGAGTTTATTCGCTCTATGGATAAACCTTCTAATGGTTTGCAGATACGGGGGGCAACGCTGGAACGAAATATCAGGAAGTTTTCCTCCGAACATATCAGCCTGGATATAGAGCGACAAAAAATTACCGACAGGCTTCTGCGCAAGTATGTGGATATGGATCAGCGTATTGGCCAGCTGAAACAGGTGGGTAGCAGTATTGAACTGATGAAGGACAGGCTTGTCATCAACGCTCCCGGTAGAGGGCGCTCACGTTGAACACTGTCAAACAGGCGAGAAACCATTACCGGCACAGCCAATATGTTCGCGCTGATGAAACTGGTCAGGTTGAAAGGTTACAGCTGCTGCTTAAGGGGCTGCTGGATATGCTCTATCAGTGTGAAGGCTGTATTGAGTCCAGACAGATTGCCCGCAAAGGTGAGCTGGTTGGCCGGTGTATGGATATTTTTATTACCTTAAAACAGAACCTTGCCTCTGCAGATGTTTACGCTGATATAAAGGCGCAGGTGGGAGCTATGACCGGCCAGCTGAATCAGTTATACGATCATTGTCTGTTTCTTTTGTCTCGTACTACTCTTGAAGACGATCTCGAAGCCTTGAAGGCTGTTCAGGGTGTAGTGCAAACATTGATCGATGCTTGGGAGGCAGCACCTCTCAATACGGGACACTGAAGCAATGGCAATATCCGTTAGCGGTAACCATGCCCAGCTCTCTTCTGCTCCGGCTGCTTTAAGCCGTGATGGAAGTGTTGGGGAAACTGGTGCTATTGGTGAGGAGGAAGAGTTTCTCGACGCGGATATAACCTCCCTGCTTCTGAATTGCCTGCCAGAACAGACATTTGGTGAGCAGCTGCGCAACACTCTTGATAATCACTCTCCAGAGCCCCAGTCGTTAAAAAGTAACTCTCTCTCGAGAAGTGCTCCAGTTGAATACAGTGACAGCATTAACCCATTAACTCTTACATCAGAAGAAACAGGTCTTCTGCCTGTGCCTGAAACCGTAGAGATGAGTACTGTTTCAGGTGAACAGGTTTTGGAGCCTGCTACTGCAGAGAAGTTTAATGGTCATGCCGGGGAAGAATTGGTGACACTGGAGCCCGTCTTAGATCTGGTTCAACCCAGTTCAAGCGGTAACCCTGAAGCAGAAGAACCTTTATCTGGAAATCAGGTAGAGCAAACTGCAGAGGTTAATAAGCTTCTGGCGAATGATCGTTTCAATAAAGCCGCGGTTGCAGTGCAGACAGAATCAGGAAAGGCTTCTGTATTACCTGCAGCCGGTGAAGTGCATAAAGAGGCTGCAACTACTTCAACCTCAACCTCAACCCTTGCAGAGCTTGATACCCCTTCTGCACAACCACGGCAGTTATCGGAAGTTGTGACAGAGCCTGTCCCTGTCACCTCCGATGCTAGAGAAAACACAGGAGTTAAGCCCATGTCTTTGACTGCAAGTTCAAAGGCTCCAGAGCTTGCCCCTGATTCTTTTATAACAGGTTCTCAGAATGACCAAAGTGCCAGTCAGGTTTCCGAAAGTCTCCATACCGTCTGGCTGGGACAGGACAGGAGAGCCCGGTTTACGGTAAGCACTGAATATCTGGGAATTGTTGAGGCCCAGCTGGAGCAGGGAGAGCAAAGCATCAGTCTGAATATTCAGGGGACGGAAAGTCATCTGGATATTTTGAGGAGCCACAGGGATGCATTCCGCATGGTGGTTGAAAGCAGTTATCAGGATTATCAACGCGTTGATGTGTCTGTATCAGACTATGACCATAAATATTCTTCAGAACATCCAGCAAATACAGAACACTTTCGGGAGCAGGGTTACCCCGCGGGGCATGAAGGCAGCGCCCTTCAGGGAAGTGGGCAGGAGAGAAGCCTTTCTAAATTAAGTGACCCATATTCACTGGTTGATACCTACGCCTGAGGTAACCGGCCATGGCTCTAGCCAGTCGTCGAAATATCATCATTATTGTTGCCGCTGTAGTCGTTGTTGCAGCGGCTGTTGCCGCATGGTTGTTGATGGATGAAGGTAGTATTGATCCGGAAGCACCTCCACAGGTTGCCGTTGTTCCCCTCTATCAAAACCTTGGCACGCTGGTGGTGAATCTGATTGATGAAAATGAGGAAACTCACTACATGCAGGTTGATGTTTCCCTAATGACGCGCAGTGCCAAATACGCCAAAACCCTTGAGTCTTATGTGCCTGTTTTCAGGAATGCCTTACTGGAACTGTTCTCTAACCAGACTTACAAGGCCATGTTGATTCCCAAAAACAGGACGCAGTTAAGAACCGATGCCCGGGAGCTTGTGCTGAAGGTTGCATCAAGAAAAACAAAACAGGCTCAGGTTGAAGATGTGTTATTCACCAGCCTAGTGATCCAGTAACACCATGTTGGCACGAAGCTCTCCGGCAGATACTCACGTTATTACGCGGGATCGTTACACATTACGGGCGAGGTCGGACAGTCAGCCAAACTGGCAGACTCTGGTTGAAGAAAACCTTAGGCTGGTCAGGCGACAGGCTCGGCGTATTGCTGAACAGATTCAGCGACTGGAAACCATGGATGATCTGTTGCAGGCAGGATTTTTTGGCCTGGTAGAAGCTGCTCGTCGCTATGATGGAAATTATGGTACTGGTGCCGGAGAGTTTGAACGGTTTGCCCAGTTGCGTATCCGGGGCGCGATAGTTGATGAAATCCGCCGCATGGACTGGCGCCCTCGCAGAATCAGTCGCTCTGCATCATATATCTCCAATCGCATGGCTGTGCTTGAGCAGCGATTGGGAAGAGTGGTTACAGAAAGAGAGATGGCCGAAAGTCTTGGTTGTTCTGTTTCTGACTATCAAAAAGAGCTGGAAAACATTGCGTGTGGCCAGCTGGAATCCCTGATTGACGAACCTTTGGATAGCAAGACGAACAATGAACAGAAAATTATCAGGCAGGAACAGGCTGTTTTGCTCAGTCAGGGTATTGATCGGTTACCGGTTAATGAGAAGCAGCTTCTGGATTTTTTTTACCGTCAGGGAATGAACCAGTGTGAAATTGCTGTGGTGTTTCAGGTAACAGAGGCACGTATCAGCCAGCTCCACAAACAGGCTTTGCTGAGGCTGAGAGCTTTTATGCAGTCACGCTCTTCAGGGAAAAGTGGTACTTGTTCATGCTGAGAATTGTTGGGTTTCTGGTTCTGTTTGCCAGTGTGATTGGTGGCTTTGTTGCTGCCAGCGGCAAGATGCTAGCGCTGTGGCAGCCAGCAGAACTTGTGGTTATTGCTGGGTCAGCGGTTGGGGCTTTCATGGTAGCAAACCCCAGTTCTGTTCAGCAGCAGGTACTGGAGCACCTGAAGTTTGCATTTATCAAAAAATATGACTTTGACCGCGATTTTTATATGGATCTGCTCAGGATGGTTTTCCAGCTGTTGGAGATCTCCCGCAGGGAAGGTGGCAATGCTCTGGAGGAACATATTGAAGCGCCGGAAGACAGCGCAGTATTTGTTGCTTACCCGAGGATATCCAGTCATCGACGTTTGCTCCATTACGTGACCGATAACTTTCGACTGACCAGTCTGGGAAATATTACTTCTCATGACCTCGAGAACCTGATGGAGCAGGAGGTTCATACCTTTGGTAATGATATCAAACGCTCTTCCAAAGCTTTGCAGCAGACAGCTGATGCCTGCCCGGGGTTCGGCATTATTGCTGCGGTTCTGGGCATTATTATTACCATGCAGTCTATTGATGGACCGGTTGAACTTATTGGGGTAAAAGTCGCGGCCGCGTTAACCGGTACATTTTTCGGGATACTTCTTTGTTACGGCATATTGGGGCCGCTGGCCTCGGCTATTGATCACACCGCCAAGAATGAAGTTCAGGCTTTTGAGTGCGTAAAGGCGACACTGGTTGCCAGTTTGAGTGGGCGCCCGCCTCTTATGGCGGTGGATGCCGGGCGAAGGGTGCTTCTGGACGAGATCAGACCGTCATTTTTTGAGATGGAGAGCTGGCTCAAAGGAGAACGCTAATATGGCTGATGTAGTTGTTATTCGCTCCAAAAGTGGAGGGGATCATGATGATCATGGCAGCGGTTCCTGGAAGGTGGCGTTTGCCGACTTTGCTATAGCTATGATGGCACTGTTTATGGTTCTCTGGCTGGTAGCTGCAACCAATGAGGTTCAGAAAAAGTCGATATCCCATTATTTTTCTAACCCCGGGATATTCCGAAAACCTTCCAGCCGTAACCCCATTCCCATGCAGGGAGCCACATCTGTTCATCAGGGCACGCCCAAACCGATAAATGCTTCACCTTCCGGAAAAAGTGGTTTTGAACCTGCCGGTGAAGAATCCCCTGGCCTTGATGAAATGATGGGTATGAATGCGTTGTTCTCTGGCGTGAGTGAAGCTCGGGGGCTGGGAGGAATGCGGCGTTGTATGCAGGTACGTACGTTACCCAAAGGACTGATGATAACTATTGTTCAGGGGGATCACGGCGCTGTTTTTCGTACTGGCCACAGCGATCTGACTCCATTCTATGAAGACTTTGTTCTGGCATTAAGCCCAATGATTGAGAAGTTAGCCCGTGGAGTGGTGATTGTTGGTCACAGTGACAGCACAAGTTTTCATGACCAAAGATATCAGAACCGCAACTGGTCTCTTGGCGCCCAAAGAGCTGAAAATGTTCGGCAGACTCTTATTTTTGGAGGGGTGTCGCCAAATCTGATAATCGGCACAACGTCGATGGGTGACAGGGCGCCGATTCAGGGAAAGCCTGCTGTTGACCCCATTAATCGCAGAGTTGATCTGTTAATCCTGACCCAGAAAAGCGAGAAACAATTACTCAAGCAGTGGAATATGATCCACGATCTGGATGACCTGATGCCACAAACGGAAGTGGACTCAGCTATATATTCTGCAGAGGCTAACCAGCGGGAAATCTAAAACTCTCTACATTGAACGAATAATTGCCACACCGGCCTCAGAAAACGCCTGTTCAAGCCCTTCACGGTAAGAGGTAAAGGCTTTGAGCATATCTTTATTCGCATTGTCCTGTAAAAGGTAGGCCTGAAACTCATCAATGATAATCCCGTCTTCGGTGTTATACGCTTGACCTAATACCGCTCTTATTTTGTCTTTGTCGGAGGGTGTTACTGTATCTTGCCAGTAGCGATCTACCACTGTTTTATAGTTTGGGGTGAGCAGGTATTGGGCGTGGAATATTTCATGACTTAAAACGGATTGCTGGGACTTTGTGCTTTGTACAGATAGGCCGACAATGTAGAACGGGCTGTCGTTGCTCTTGATAGGAGATGATGACATTGCACTATAGAACTGGCTCTCCATCTCGTTAAGTTTTATCTGTTTATTCTTATTGGCAGCATCATAAAACTGCACAACAACTGTTCCGGGCAGGTTGTGACCAGCGACAAGCTTCTTATAGTTAGCCAGTGTCCAGTTATTGTCTGCCAGCAAAGTTCCCCTGGCCATTCCTTTACCTGCACCCATAAAGATTCCAGCACGGGTGAAAGCATCGTTTAAATCCTGCTGATAAAAAGCAATACACAGATAGAATCGGGGAATCTCAAAAGTCTCGCTACAGGCCATATAACGATCCATCTCTGATGTATCTTTATCAAGATTGCTGAGCAAGCGGCGTGCAACAGTCGATTTCACACTGCGAATTAAGTTATCTGCACCGCCTTTTTCTATGGAGACAGGCTGGTCATTGATAACGACTTCGGCTCTGCAGAATGCACTAACGACAAACATCATGGCAGTGATGAAACGAAGCATATTGATCACCTCACTTTTCCTGCTTATAGAAAAAGAGCCTTAATTCCGTGGCAGTTAGAACTAAGGCTCTCTATCGACATTGGGTTTGAATGTTTAATGTGGACGCGTTTTCCGGATATGAGCGGCTGCTACTTGATCATCCAGAGTCTTTTGATCTTTTCTGATCACCTGCTGGCGCTTTCTGGCTTTTAATTTTTCCAGAACCTTTTCCATGGTTTTGATTTTGCGCTGTTCTTTCAGTGCTTCTTCCTGACACTGCTGATAGGTCGCCTCTTCTCTTTTGACTTGATTACTCTGCAGGTCTTTTACATCAACCAACAATTTACGAAAGCTGGCCTGATTAACGATCGACATAGGTTTCTGACCAGCAGGCTTGTTACGATAATCTTCCAGGGCATCGTTAAGCTTTTCCAGTTGAAGGGTCTGGTTGCGCAAAACCATAGCTGCTTGGTGGGTGAGCAGGCGAGCCTGATCAAAACGACTTCTCTGATGATCCAAACATTTGTTCAATAGATGAATACTTTTGTCTGTCACGGAGGTTGATGAGTGAGCGGCAGAAGTACCGGTGGTCATGGGATATCCTTATCCTTGTTGTTTATTTTTCTTAAACGTCAGTTAGACGTTGTACTGGGAACAGGAGCCTGTTCCGGCGACCAGATAGATAACAGTTGAGCCACACTGCTCTGACTATCTACCTGTTCATACATCCCCTGACGCAGGTAACCCTGCAGCAGAGGATGAAGTTCCATTGCCTGGTCCAGTTCCGGATCAGAGCCTTTCTGATAAGCACCAATAGCAATCAGATCTTTCAAGTGTAGATAACGGGTGTAAACATGCTTGAATTGCTGCATACATTGCTGGTGTTGTTCGCTGGTCACCGCGGGCATGGAGCGGCTGATGGATGAGCCAATATCAATGGCTGGATAGTGTCCGGAATCAGCAAGTTCTCTGCTCAGAACAATATGACCATCCAGAACAGAACGCGCGGCATCGGCAACCGGATCCTGCTGATCATCCCCTTCTGTCAGCACGGTATAAAATGCGGTTATGGAACCATTTTCCTGTGAGCCATTACCTGCACGTTCAACCAGTTTTGGAATCAAAGAAAAAACCGACGGTGGATAACCTTTGGAAGTAGGTGGCTCGCCAACGGAAAGAGCAATTTCACGCTGCGCCTGAGCATAGCGGGTGAGGGAGTCCATCAGTAGAAGAACATCTTTACCCTGGTCCCGAAAGTATTCTGCAATACGATGGCACAACTGAGCAGCGCGTAAACGCATAACCGGAGATGAGTCTGCAGGAGCAGCAATAACCAATGAACGTTCCAGGCCGCCTTGTCCAAGAGTCTGCTCGATAAACTCTTTTACTTCCCTGCCTCGCTCACCAATCATGCCGACAATGGTTATATCTGCTGTGGTGTTGCGGGTCATCATTCCCATTAATACGCTTTTGCCAACACCGCTGCCAGCAAACAGCCCCAGCCGCTGACCTTTGCCAATAGTGAGTAAGCCATTAATTGCCCTGACGCCTACATCCAGAGGTTCACTGATAGGCCTGCGTTGCAGAGGATTAATAGGTTCGGCGTGCAGATGAATATTTTCTTGTGTGGTAACCGCTGGTTTGCCGTCCAGTGGCTGACCCAGACCATCAAGAACCCTTCCCAGCAGCTCTTCGCCTACAGGAATATCGCAGTCATCAGAAAGAGGTTTTACGCGATCGCCGGGGCGCAAACCTGTCGGGCTGGTGAGAGGCATCAGGAAATGTCTTTCACCACTGAAACCAATCACTTCTGCTTCAACATTCAGCTCGCTGTTTCCCTGTATTAAGCAGCGATCACCAGTCGCCAGATGGCAACCTGTTGCTTCCAGCAATAACCCGCTCATACGCTTTAAACGACCATGGGTACGAGCTACAGGTAGCTGGCGAATTGCCTCTAAAAGAGAAGAGCTCATGAAAGGTGCTTCTCCAGTTCTTTCGGCAGTTCCTGACGAATAAGATTCAGGCAGTCGCTCATACGTTGTTCAAGGCTGGCTTCCGCTTCAGAGTGTTCTGCTTCAACGTAGCAATCCCCTGGAGCAACTTCCGGTGCGGCAACGATTGACCAGCGCTCCCGGATATCTGGGTGCAGCTGAACAAGTTTCTCCGCATCCACAGGATTCAGGTGAACCTTAAAGTAGCCACTATGGTTCGGTAACTGTTGAAGGGTGTCTTCTATAACCCGGTAAATATGTTCGGGGCGGTTACGAAGCTCAATGCGGGTCACATGTTCAACAACGGTGTGAATAACTTCCGACAACCAGTGGGAAAGCTGCTCCCGGTGCTCATGGTTAAGTTTTCCAACCTGATCCAGCTGGCTGTCCATTTGTTGCTTCAAATAATCCAGATCCTGCTTGCCATGGGCAAAGCCCTGTTCATAGCCTGTTTCAACACCTTGCTGGTGGCCTTCTTCCAGGCCTTTTTGCAAGCCTTCACCGTGGCCCTGCTGGAAACCTTCTTCTTGCCCTTTGGTAAAACCCTGTTGAAAACCATCTTCCTGTGCTTTCTGCATACCCTCTTTATAACCGGCACGAAAACCATCGTTATGGGAGGTTATGGGTTCCTGCTTTTGTGGCGACTGTGAAGTTTTCTGGGGCACAGACTCAGTGACTACCGATGATTGTGTTTCTTCATCCTGCAGAGGCAGTTTCTGCTGGGTAACAGGTGGGCGGGCAAAGGCCGGAAACTGCACTTTCTCCGTTTTGCTGTTCTCAGGTTTAATAACCTTTCCCATGGTTTTCATAAACGCATCCTGCTTTTTCAGCTTATGGCTGTTTATTCGATCATTTCTTCGTCTTGAGCACTCAGCTCAATCTCTCCGGAGTCCGCCAGCTTTCTTGCCGCATCGAGAATTTCCTGGCGGGCTTTCTGAACCTGGCTGGCACGTACACTGCCAAGGTTTTCTATATCATTCTGTAGATAACGAGCTGTTCGCTTGGCCATATTTGCCAGGATTTTGCTCATTAGCTTGTCAGACGCACCTTTCAGGGAAAGAGCCAGAATTTCCTGGGGAACTTCGGCAACAACTCTGGCCAGGTTTTCATCAGTCAACTTGGTCAGATGCTCGAATACAAACATCTGGTCTTCTATCTGCTCGGCAAGAGAGGTATCGCTGCCTTTAAAATGTTCCAACAGCTGCCGGGCGGAGTTTTCATTCATTCTGTTCATCAAATCAGCAACCTGCCGCAAGCCAGCTACGGAGGTGTTGTGGCTGGATGTCATCTTGACCATATTCTGATCAAACATGTCATTCAGTTCCTGAAGAATAGATGGGTGTAGTTCATCCAGTTTGGCGACACGGGAGAGTAATTCTCTATGGCTTTCCGCTGGTAGCCTTTGCAGAACAGCTGAAGCCTGGTCTGCATCCAGATACGCGAGCACCACGGCCTGAAGCTGAGGATGCTCGTTGGAGATCAGCTCAGCAATCATGGATGTATCCATCCACTTAATCATTTCCAGAGAGTTGGTAGTGCTCTCTTCGCCAAACACACTCTCCAGCATATTGTTGGCATCTTTGTTCGGCAGAGCCCTGTTCAGGGTTTTCTCCAGAAACTGTTTAGTTCCGCCAAGCAGGCCAGATTCGTAACGGTATTCATGGAAAAATTGCCCTAAAACAGTTTGCACTTCTTCCCTTTTCAGAGGCGGCATACTCGCCATTGCCATGGTGACCTGGCGAATCTCCTGCTGGGACATGTGCTTGAAAATTTCTGCTGCCCCTTCTTCCCCAAGGCTGAGCATCAGCACAGCAACATTTTTGGTTCCGGAACCAATGAGGCCTGATCTTTCATCATTCATTATTTTTCATCCACATCTTGGCAACCTGTGCAACACGGGCGGGCTCTTTATTCACAAGCTTTCTGGCACTGCTTAGCTGGGTATCAAAGTCAGCGACTTCCGGCGGAAGCAAAGCCATGGAATCATCGAGATAAACGTTTTCATGCTGCGCCTGGGGAGCGGCCAGTGCCTGTGGGGCCTGAATCATGGGCGGAGGGTTGGCAACGCGTTTCACCAGCGGGCGCAGAAGGAAAATGATCACTGAGAAACACAGCAAACCGCCGATGATGTAGCGCAGGTAAGTAATCATCTGCGGCTGCTGCCACCAGGGAATTTCGATCATTTCTATAGGTTCAGGTTTGATAAACCCGGCACTGTGGATGCTGATTTGATCCTGTCGTTCGCTGTCGAAGCCCACAGCATCCTGAACCAATTGTTTTAACTGTGCAGTATCAGGAGTCGCGCCTTCTTCAAATGCTGACTGATTGAGGATTACGGCAATACTCAGTCGTTTAACTCGGCCTTGTTGCTGAGTAACTTTCTTAATTACCCGATCTAGCTCGTAGTTGCGGGTGTATTCCGTCTGTTTACGGGGTGGTGCAGCGCCATCTTTTTGTTCTTCTTCATTGTCCGACGTCGCTGGTGGCGCATTGCTGAGTGCGCCGGGAGCTCCTCCAACTCGTTCGCCACTGTTAGGGGTTTCTCGGGCATATTCGCTGCGAATCACACGACGATTGTCAGGGTCATATTCTTCTGATGTCTGTTCTATACGGTTGAAATCAACGTCAGCTGTCACCTGAACCCGGTAGTTGTCTAACCCAACAATGGGCTCAAGGAGGTTACTGATTCTGTTGGTATAATTGGCTTCAACTTTACGGGTGAAGTCCAGTTGCTTATTGGCCATACCAAAGCCGCCGTCGTCTGCATCCAGATCCCGGCTGAGAAGGTTTCCTTTTTGGTCAATAACAGAAATATTGTCACGGGGCAGGCCGGTTACGCTGCTGGCAATCAGGTTTACGATGGCCTCTACCTGAGAGCGTTCCAGCTTATGCCCGGGTAACAGTTCAACAAAAACAGAAGCTGTTGGCTTTTCAGTTTTCCGAACGAAAGAACTTTTCTTGGGAATGGCCAGATGAACACGGGCGTTGCGAACAGACTTCAGACTGATGATTGTGCGAGCCAGCTCACCAGCCTGTCCCTGACGATAACGTACATTTTCCATAAACTGACTGGTACCGAGGGAAGGGTCTTCTCCCAGATCATCCAAACCTTCCGGTTGTTCCTGGGTAATGCCTGCTGCGGCCAGTTTGATACGAGCTTCGGAAATGCGTGAGGAATCAACCAATACCTGCCCGCTTTGTGGGTGAATCCGGAACTTAATGTTTTCCTGTTTCAGTACACCGGTTACACCAGATACATCATAAAGTTCATGACTGCCATAGAGTGGCTGGTAGTCAGCATTCTGGGACCACAGAAAACTAACGATTCCCATTGCCAGTGAGCCCGCCAGAACCACAATTAACATCAGCTGTGAGCGAGGACTGTTATGCAACATGGTTACTAAAGTCAGTAACAGCTGTTTGCCACGACTTTGGGCAGTTTCTTCGTTAGCTGTTTCAGCCTGACCAGCAGCAGGTTGGCTCTGGATTGGTGTGTCTGGTGACAAAGCGCTATTCATAGTGTTTTGTTGGCTTCCTTATCAAACCTGCATCCGCATCACTTCTTCGTAAGCTGCAACAACTTTATTGCGTACCTGAAGCAAAGACTGGAAAGAGAGGCTGGCTTTCTGGGAAGCAATCATGGCACCCAGAAGGTCGTCGCTGGCTCCGGTTTCTACCGCTTCCATGCGAGTGCTGGAGTCCTGTTGCAGACTGTTCACATGGTTGAGAACCTGCTTCATGATGTCGCCAAAGTCAGGGCCTTCTTCTACTGGTTGCCCGATAGAAAGCTCTCGGGCTATAGGGTTTTGTTGAAACAGCGACTGGATTTGAGTGCTTGATTCGACCATCGTTGTCCTCTCCCTGCGTTGTTCTTATTTCACGAATTGTGTTGAGACAAGCTTGCAGGCATGGCGGGATCTATGCCGTAGCCACGCATTTCTGCCAGTTTGTTGCGAAGTGTTCGGGTCGTAATTCCCAGCGCTTGCGCTGTTTTTTCCCTGCGCCCGGAATATTGCTGAAGTGCAGCGACGATATGCTGGTATTCCGCTTTGCGGCAGTGTTCTTCCAGACTTTCTGCGTTAAAGGTCAGTTCTGCTTTTGCCTGAACGTGCGGCAGCATCAGATCTTCAACGTCAATAGTTGAGTGACGGCTGATAATAAGAGCGCGCTGAATAATGTTTTCCAGTTCCCGGACATTTCCCGGCCAGGAATGTTTTTTCAGTTGTTCTGCAGCGTCTTCGGAAAGGCTTTTCTCACTGCCTGCTTCTGCCAGAAAGTGTTCAACAAGAGGAACGATATCTTCCGTGCGTTCTTTTAATGGCGGGCAATGGAGTGGGAAAACATTCAGGCGGTAGTAAAGATCTTCCCGGAAGGACCCCTCTTTCACTCGCTGTTCAAGATTCTGATTGGTTGCTGCGATGATGCGGATGTCGAGTTTTACGCTTTGTGTGCTACCAATCCGTTCTACCTCCCGTTGCTGCAAAACCCGTAAAAGTTTGGCTTGCAGGTGTAGGGGCATCTCGCCAATTTCATCCAGAAACAGTGTGCTCTGATTGGCCTGCTCAAATTTACCGGGGCGAGCTGTATAAGCGCCGGTGAAGGCGCCTTTTACATAACCGAAGAGTTCAGACTCCAGCAGATTTTCCGGAATAGCCGCACAGTTGATGGCAACCATAGTCTGGGCTCTGCGGGATGAATGTCGGTGAATAAAACCAGCCAGGATTTCTTTGCCGGTTCCGCTTTCTCCGGTGATCAATGCGGTGGCATCTGATTTAGCGACTTGTTCCGCTACCTGATAAAGCTGCCTGCTGGCAGGGGACAGGGCAATGATATGGCTGTTATTTGTTGTTCGCCGAATTAGCTGATTGGTAAGGTTCTGCAGTAATGAAATATCCAGAGGCCGAGATAGATACTCGGTTGCACCGGCTTTTATAAGAGCAACTGCTTCATCAATTGCTGGAGTATCAGTGGTAATAATGACTGGAGGAGAGTGGCGACTCTTCTTGAGCTTCTCAAGCAGCTGGTGAGTTGGGGTATCAGACAGATCGGCATCGATAACAATAACATCCATGCACTGGGTCTTGAGCAGGGTGAGAGCCTGCTGACCGTTGTCTGCAGTAAAGGTTCTGCAGGGAAGCGATGTCAGTGGGGCAATGCAATCCTTCCCCACCAGTAAAATGCTGTATTCGTACATATCCCTGTACCACTCAGCGCCCCGCTTCCCTGCACGCTGGCTGCTACAGCCTGAATACGTGATGGCGTGTCATATTGATGAAATAAAGCGAGGAAATATAAATTAGTTTTTGTATTAACAATTGAAATATAGAGGAATAAGAAATGGCCATAAGCTGATGAAATAGATCAATTTGCTATTTAAAAAGGTTTGATTATTTCTAAAGTCTACTCACAGCGAACGGAGTTCTGACAGGTGGGCTTGAAAACCACTGGGCTATCAAGCCTGAAGGTCAGATTAATAAGTACAGCAGATTTACTTGGAGAAGAACGTTTCCGGATCTGGTGGCGTATTTTTTCTTATCAGGCGAACTTCCACCCTGCGGTTTTTGGCTCTGCCTGCAGCGGTGTTGTTACTGGCAACAGGATAACGCTCGGCATGAAAGCGGGTCTTGATGATTTCTTCTGGAATACCCAGATAGGTCAGGTAACTGGCAACGTTTTCTGCCCGATCTTTGGCAATTTGCAGATTATCCAGATGATGACCAGCACCGTCGGTATGACCATCCACATGCACCGCTTCAATCTCCTTATCTTCACGAACATAAGCTGCGAGATTATTCAGATCATCTGCAAATCTCGGTTGCGGGCGACTCTTGCCGCTGGAGAATTGAATGCGCAACAGGCTGAGCTGGTCATAACTTGCTGGCAGAAGCTGGTTGCGACAGTCCTGGAAAGCCAGAGCAGGCTTATAGATTCCGGTATTGCTAAGAGTTATGGCTCTTTGTCCTTTCTTTTCATCAAGAACAATCTTTCCCCAGTAGCCGGTTGTTAAGCCCCGCAGAAGACCTTCTGCGCCATTGGGCTGATAAGGAGTTTTCGGTGAAATTGGGCCTTTGCCCAGTTCTACTGGCTTTTGATTCTGCTTCCAGGGAGGAGGAGTTTGCACTAATGACAGTGTACCGGTGCTGCTTTTATCGCCATCAAAAAGAGTCAGGCTTAGTGGGTGGCCAGCACGGGCTACAAACTCCATATAACCATTGCTGACTGGTTGCCTGAGACGACATGTAAAGTTGTCTCCTTCACTGTGCCAGCTGGTCTGATCCATATCCACAACTTGTGCTGAACTCTGGCCAGCAGGGCTGCAGATGAGAATGAGTATTGATAGGAGCTGAATTCTGTCAGTTTTGTTGAGGATACGTCCGAACATCATCCTTTCCTTCTGCCTCTACCCATTGAAATCCGTTAATTAAGTGAATAGCAGATCGGCTAATCTTTGGGGTGAATAAGCCGTTCAATCTGATGAAAGCTGATAAAAATCAAAGAGTTCTGACGGTGTTGTGACGGTTTTGTTAGTGGTTTGTTGATGTTCCCGAAGCATGCACGGATGGTTGACGCATGGGATTACTTGATAACATATTAACGCCAGATGGTGGTGATTGGGGAGGCATTCCCTGGCGAGTATTGCACCTTGTTGGCTATACCAGACCTGACGAGTTGAGAAGTCTGGGTAAGAACCTGAGGGCTATTGCTCGTCTTGGTGTCAACAATATTATTTTGGCAATCGATTATAAGTTCAGATACCAAACTGACCCTGATTTGCGCTATGGGGAGGAGTACATAGGTGCATCAGAAGCTCACGATTTTACGGTACAGGCAAAAAAGTTTGGCATAGAAGTCATCCCCCAATTTCACTGTATAAGCCATCAATCCTGGAATGAAACAACTTTTCCGCTGTTATCTAAATATCCTGAGTTCGATGTCACCCCAGGGCTGTATCCAAATAATGATGGAATAGAGACCAGAGAGTGGGATCCAACTAATCCGAAGCTCTATCCCATCTTGTTTGCGTTATTTGATGAGTTGATCGAAGCCTTTGACTCTAAAGCTTTTCATATAGGAATGGATGAAATTTTTCTGCTTGGATCACGTAATGCCACGTTCTTCAGTGATAAAGATGTTGATGAGGCTTTTGCAGAAGGTATTACCCGAATCTATGAACACCTCGCCGGAGAAAGGCAGCAGCAGGTGTTAATGTGGGGGGACAGGCTGGTTTGCGGAAGAGCGCACCCATTGGGAATCTCTTTCTCATGCAAAGATGGCCTGAGTAATGCGATTCATCAGATACCAAAAGATATCATTATTTGTGATTGGCAGATGGAGCGCCGCAGGGATTTTGAAACAATGGCTGAATTTGTGGAAGAGGGCTTTCGTGTTCTTCCTGTGAGCTGGAAAGACACAGGAGCGATTGAAGACTCTTTGCGTTATTGCACTCTGATAAACAGCCCAAATGTTATAGGGCGTATTTTTACTACCTGGAGAGAAGAGGGGGGTAGACCTGATCATTATGGCCCACTAATAGAGGGCGTAAAGTTGATTAAAATGTACACAGATAGAAAGCGTTTATTTTAAATAAGCTCTATTAGAAAGCATACAGATCGTTAAATTCACGCCTAATGCCCACAGCCCGGTGTGAATATTGAGAAAATACTTCATGTGATCCATCAGGCCATAAAAATAAACGGCCAATCCACAGATTAATCCTGCTAGGACCGCTACTGCGTTGATTTGACGATTATGCAGGCACAGTACAAATGCCGGGAAACATTGCAGTAAAACTTCGAGCTTTATTTCAACCAGCCTCCATAAAGTTATATCCCTGTGCATGGCCGCTCCGGCCAGAAACGTAACCACAGTTACTGCCAAGAAGGTATCTATTTTCATTGAACGGGTTGACGGTGAACTGGGTAGCAGGTCGCGCCTTAAAATAGATACCGCAGAGAGAAGAACGGAGTCGGCGGTAGACATAAGAGCTGCGCACAGGGCTAAGAAGACCATGCCTGCTCCCAAGCTTAATAAACTGCCCTCCTGCCCAAGCTTATTTAATAGAAGAGGAAGTACCTGGTCCGCTGCAATGTCATGGGTCTCAATCAATGACATTGCGCCTAGTCCTATAAAAATAACCGCTATATGCATCATCACCATTAACAACCCATAAACAGCCATGGAGTGATAAGCAGTTTGATGATTTTGAGCGGCAAAGTAACGTTGTATAGCATGGGGATAAACAATAATGGAAAGCCCGGCCAGCAGCATAAGACTTAGCCATTTCATACATAGAGCGAGGTCAGGTGGTGGAAGTGAATCAGGGCGGGTAGACATGACAATAGTGGTTATTTGTTCTGGGGAGCCAAAGTGAAGCCCCACCCAAACAACCAGCAACCCTAAGCCTGAAATCATCAGAATGCCCTGCAAGGCATCTGTCCATGCCACGGCTCGCATTCCTCCAGCGAGATCATAAAGAAGCACGATGAGCGCCATGCCGATGACACCCTGTTGGTAATTTAAATCCCCACCACTAAGCGCCTCGGTGATTTCTCCCATAGCTTTGAACTGAGCGAATAAAACGTTGGCAGACACCAAAACCATAATAACGGCGATAAGAATTTTGAGAAGTAAATACCCTCTGTTTCCAGCAAAGCGATGAGTGACCCAATCACCAGGGGTAATAAATTGATAGCTTTGTGCCAGTGGACGAAGCCGGGGAACAATCAGGTGATAACTGAGCAGGGCTCCCATAGGGATACCAAGGGATATCATCCAACCAAAGCCCCGTTTCCAAGCTTCCGCCGGGTATCCCATCATTGTGCTGCTGGAGTAGGTTGTGGCAAACAGCGTGAGCACAAGAACAAAAGGCCCGAGAGATCGCCCGGCCAGGTAATACTCTTGAGCCTCCCGGGTTTTATTTTTCTTCCAGGCTAGTGCACAGATGGGAATCAGAAGCAGAAGGTATAAGCAAACAGCCTGAGAGTAGTTCTCAATGCTCATGCTCGACCCTGTGAACGATTATGGCTTGAAGACGCCAGGCCATAATATTCAGGATTCCAACAAATAGAGCACAAACAATGGCCCGAACGACCCAAAGGGGGAACCCGGTTCCGGTATTTCGGGGTTATCAAACCAGGGAATGGTATATCAAGCGGCAACCGCCATCAGTGCGTAACAGAAACGCAGTGATAAGCGCAGAGCGTTATCAGACATTGTTATTCTTCCGTCCTGCAATCTTTTGCAGGAAGTCTAGAACAGTTGTCTGGGAATGCATTTTGAGGTGATACCTGCGTTGTCTGACGGCTCAGACAACGCAGGGTTTAGGAGAACTTAACGTCTACCTTCACGGCGCAGTGCGCTTGAAGTGAAATCACGCTTTTTCACTTTAGGATTGAAGTCGTATTCGTCTTCCTGGTTATTCAGACCATCAACAAAATAGCGTCCACGTTCTAGGTCATAAATAACCTCAGCAGTACTGGAAACCAGAGGGATTTCGTAATAGTTGATTGGGTGGGCTTCCTGGTAACGAACCAGCTCGCCTTTCTTGTTATAAACATCAACCATCAGAACCTGCCAGCTGTCTTCATCAAGATAAAAGCGCCGCTTGGCATAGGGGTGCTTGAATCCTGTTCTGAGAGTGGCATCCACAACCCAAACCCGATGGGGTTCAAAGCGAAGCAGATTGGGGTTCAGAGATTTAGGCTTGAGGATCTCTTCATACTGAACGTCACCTGAGTGGAGCTTGTAGCTGTTATAAGGAACATAGAATTCCTGACGACCCTTCAGCTCCCAGTCGTACCTGTCCAGAGAACCATTGAACATATCTGCAGTATCGGCAGTCAGCATACCACCGGTATCTGGCATGATGTCTTCGTAAGCCAGCTTTGGCAGACGGCGTACTTTTCGCTGGCCTGGAGTATATTGCCAGGCTTTTCGGGGAGCGTTGATCTGGTCAATTGTTTCCTTAACCAGAAGAGCAGTGCCAGCGTTACGAACCGGACTCAAAACATTGTGCTTGTAGTAGAACAGTGTATTGGCCAGCTTCTTTTGAGAAATATCTTCACGTCCATAATTGAAGAACACCGTTCTTTCCAATTTGGCAAGAGTATAAGTACCGTCGGGCTGAACAGTGGTTCGGTGCCCGGTGTAATTCAAACCTTCACCACGGTAGCGCATGGTATGGTTCCAGATCGCTTCCTGACCATTTTTAGGAACCGGGAATGGAATACCCGCTGTAGCTCCGGAAACACCGTTGCCACGGAAGGTCAGTTCTGCTGTTTCTGAATTTTTCTTACTGCTTTCATAAATGCGCTCAGGTAAAGATGCCGAGCGGCGGCTTGGGTAAACATTGATCTTGTAGTCAGGGTTTGACTTCAGGAGAGCCAGTGCACCTTCACTCAACATACCCTTGTACTCGTCCAGATTTCTCTGGCTTATGACTGTTGTAATTTTATCTTCAGCAAAAGGATCTGGGTGTTGGTCACCGGGCTTGTAATCAGCTGGAGACTGGGTAATGCCACCAGTCCACTCAGGAATTGTGCCGTCCTTGTTTGCGGACAGGATTGCTCCAACTGGAGAGAGTGAGTCGTTGAGTGCTGCAGATGCCACTGGGGACATAAGCGCTGCACCTGTCGTAAGCACTCCAAACATCGCATAAAACAGGGGTTTCATAGAGACAGTCTCAGTAGTTCTTATTAGTTCAGACTGAATTGCCAATTTGCAGCGTGCTATCCGGCACTGCAGCAAATGACATTATCGTGTCGTTTGTATAGCCGAAACATACATGGTGGAGTTTGCCTATGTAGTTTCCGCAGGGCAAGAGGGAGAGATGTTTTCTGAGCGCTATTTATTAACAATTGGTTACTTTTATCAATTCAGGTAATGGTTCTTGTCAGTGTTCCGGCAAGAGAACTTATCTCTCACCGGAGCAGAAGATTACTTGGGCCAGACCAACTTTGCCCCTGCAGTGGTAATCATCATTCCCGGAAGGAAAATAACCAGCATTCCCATACTGCCGGCTTGAGGCTCTCCCTCAAGAACAGAACTTACCGACCAGGCAATCGCAAAAAGTATTGTGGCAGTACCCAGTGCCAAAACGCCCAGCGATTTAAAATCAGCCTGCCAGTTTTTATGGAGCCAGTACAGGCCGACAACGGTCAATGCTGTCACTGCACCCAGCAGGAAGAACAGTACTTCAATGCCGCTGAAAATTCCCAGAAACATAATATTTTCTCCTTACTTGTGACCGTTGTAACTTCTGCCTTTAGCAGACCAGAATGTTTCTGCAGCCTTCGGATCGAAGGTGTCTCCGTAACCAAACCAGATATCCATCTCTCGCATAAAACTGTGCAGCTGATTTGGCATGGCATCATTCATCTTTTCGATTAATCGGTGATGCCAGAAGTCAGGTTTGTTATACGGGCATGTCGTGATACAGGTACCGCAGCTGGTGTTGCTTTCATTCCAGTAGTTCAGACAGGCGACAGTGTCGCAGTACCACTTTTCTACACCTACGGCATGGGGTTCATGGTCATGGCCTTCTGGCGGATACATGGATGGCTCATAATCTTTTGAGATGGCATCAGAAGGGCAGGCATCTGCGCAGCGCTGGCAGTGTTTGCAGAAGTTGCGTACACCGAAGGTTGCAGGTTTGTCGTAGTTTACAAACTCGAGATCTGTATAGACTTTAGCAAGGCGAATACGAGGCCCCATACTGTAGTTCACCAGAATACCCATACGGGAGCCTTCTCCCAGGCCTGCTGCTACTGCGTAAGGGATAGACATTCCCAGATCGTTACCAGAGGCAACGGCTCCATAGCCAAGGTTCTGGAGAAAGGTGGATACCTGATAACCGGTGTACACCATCTTGTTATACCCCTCACCACAAGTAGCGTCGGAAATATAAGTTGGGGCTGCGGCATGGGCTTCATAGTCCATTTCAAAACCAAGAACGATGACGGTTTTCGGTTTGAACGGGAAGTCATCCCATGTACGGGTTTCATCTTTAAATGCGTCGTAGAAAGAAGCGTAGTCCCAGCGATCATCCTGATGGGTGATACCGACAACCTGAGCACCGTAAAGGCGTGCGGCGCGCTTAATAGCATCGGCAGCCTGTTGTTTGGATTCAAACTTGTAGCGTTCACCTTTAGGCTTTTTCTGCCAGGTTGTCAGCCCGGCATCGAAACCTGTACGGGTTGTACTGCCAGCAATTTCCCTTTGCATATCCCAGGCTCCGTTAGCCAGAGCCATTTCCAGCCGCCCCTGACCGGGCGTTGATTCATCAACTGTTTTGCGTAGAGATATTTTTGCTTTCCGGCGAATAAAGCGGTTGAACTCAGTGTTGCGCTGATGAAAGCGTTGGTAGTCTTTCGCTACCGGAATCGGGAATCCGTTGTGTTCCTGCAAAAGAATGGAAGGTTGTTCTTCAGCTTTTGCCGCTGGTATTACCAAACCGGTAGAACTGGTGGCAATCAGATTGGCAGCTCCTGCTGCACCGCCCAAGACACCAAGTTTAAGAAAACTGCGACGATTGAATGTCGAATCAGTTTGCCCTTTATCGGGTTGTTGTTTGTTCATCTGAATGGCTCTGAATAGTGCTGTCTGAGAGATCTTCTTCGCATTATTCAGAGCTGTGATTTCCGGGGCAGTGTGATTTATTACACTGGTTTTGGGTCTTTAATTCTCACGTTGATCAGAATCAAAAATATCGCTTCCCAAAGAGATAACGTCCAAAGCCTGACAGAGAGCAATC
The DNA here is from genome assembly GCF_058148445.1 of Parendozoicomonas sp. 2304DJ65-17. Lineage (NCBI taxonomy): Bacteria > Pseudomonadati > Pseudomonadota > Gammaproteobacteria > Oceanospirillales > Endozoicomonadaceae > Parendozoicomonas > Parendozoicomonas sp. 2304DJ65-17. The sequence continues at coordinate 415,193 of NZ_JBYVJV010000001.1, read as the reverse complement.
AGGTGTTGGCGATTTTTAGCTCCCAGCTTGGAACATAGCTGTTCAACGTGATAATCCACGCCCCTCTGAGTAATTCCGGCCAGCTCTGCAATACCGGCACGGCTTTCCCCCTGAGCCAATCCATAAATAACCTGCAGGGCATTTTCGCTGAAGATGGCCATATTCCGGTAAGGATTAAAATAATCGCGGTAATGATTGATCATCTCCAGATGAAAAATCAGTAGGGCATGGTTTAACTCGGCTTTTACTACAGTGAGATGCTTCTCCAGTTCTGCCGGCTTCATATAGCTGTGCAGCTTGTAGAGTCCTGACCAGTGTGGGCCGGTGAGTACATCAATTGGCCAGTTCAGAATGGAATAAATATTGTGGTTTTCCAGAAAGCCGGAAACGCGACTCAGGCCTTTTGGACCCTGCTGGCAAAACTGGTGGATAAACGGGTTTTTTAGTTTTGCGCTCTGCAGAAAATTCGGATCTTTCCCTGCGAACTGTCGGAAGTAGGTTTCCAGCATCAGGCGATCACGTTTCCGTGAAGTCACCAGAGTTTCGCATTCCGCTAAGTGATTAATAGAGAACAGACGTTTGGCAACGGGAGCATGAAGATCATGGAGTAAACGCTTTGGTGCTCCCTGATAAGTATACGATTCAAAACCAAGGGGCAGCAGGCGGACAGACAAATCATCAACAATCGCTGTTAATGAACGGCGGATGTTGTGGTCTTCACTCCAGGAAGTAATAGGGCTGAAATCGGAATACATGAATCATTACTGGTCATTAATCCCGAAAGATTTTAGAAGCCTTTGCTTGAGCGTGTATTGATCTGATGTAGCACTCTTATACAGGGAAGAATTGGTTTTATTCTTCCCTGTATGATTGAGGTCAGGCTGAAGCAGACTTCAAATCCTGTTCCAACTGGTGGGCAATGTATTCAGGTGATGTCGTGCGTTGTGCCAGCAGGCTGTACATAGACGGCACAACAACAATGGTTAGCAGACTGGAAACCAGCACACCAAAGAAAATAACAATACCGATCGTGATACGTGATTCTGCACCAGCACCATTGGAAAGTATCAGCGGAATCGCACTGGCAACCGTGGTAAAGGCAGTCATCAGAATCGGGCGCAAACGCAGTTTGGATGCTTCGATAATTGCCTGTTCAAAAGGGATATCCCGGTCACGGAGCTGGTTAATAAACTCCACAATCAGAATACCGTTCTTTGTTGCCAGGCCAATCAGCATAATCATGGCCAGCTGGCTGTAAATATTCAGGGTTTCTCCCGTTATCAGCAGCCCGCTCATTGCGCCAGCCAGTCCTAAAGGCACGGTCAGCATAACCACAAATGGATGCACAAAACTTTCAAACTGAGCAGCCAGTACCAGGAACACAATCACCATAGCCAGACCAAACACCGCCATAATGGAGCTCTGGTTGGAACGGTAATCGTAAGATTCTCCTTTGTAATCCACGATCACCTGTGGAGGCAGGTTATCCACTACTGCCTGATCCAGGTAAGTCAGGGCATCCCCAAGGGAGTAATCACCTACAAGGCTGGCGGAAAGGGTAACGGCACGGTTGCGGTTGTAATGGCGCAGTTGGGCAGCCTTACCAATTTCATTAACCGTAACAAGGTTATCCAGGCGAATTAGTTCTCCGCTGGTGTGAGAGCGCACATACAGTTTCGAAAGGTCACTGACAGAGAGGAAATCATCATCTGGTGCTTTCAGGTAAACATCATACTCTTCACCACGCTCCATAAAAGTTGTAGTGGTTTTACCGCCCAGCATGGTTTCCAGCGTTGAGCCGATGGTATCTGTTGAAACGCCTAGCTGTTGAGCCCGCTTTTTATTGATGGAGATTTCCATCTGGGGCTGGTTCTGGTTGAAGTCGAGCTCGATATCTGTCAGCCCTGGGTTTTCCGCTGCCTTTTGTTGCAACTGATCAGCCCATTGCACCAGCTGGTCAAAAGAACCACCACCGATGACATATTGCACTGGTGCTTCTGAACGGCCACCAATACTGGAGCGCATAACCGGGAAGGCCTGAACATTGGGAATAGCAGAAAGTTCTTTACGCAGTTGCTTGGCCAGAGTGAAAACATCGGTATCCCGCTCACTCCAGTCTGTGAGGGTCAGTATCAACATACCGGAGTTATCACCCCGGGACCCCCAGCTTGGAGTTTGCAGGAACAATGTATCCAGCACACCTTGTCCCAAACGTGGCAGCAAAATGGCCTCAATATCTTCCATGCTTTCCGCCATTGTGTCGTAACTGGCTCCTTCCGGACCTTTTACGACGATAAACAGGTTCCCTCTGTCTTCTGATGGCGTAAATGTTTGGGGAATCTTGGGATACAGCAATGCTGTCGTGCACAGTGAAGCTGCCAGTAGAGCCAGTCCAAGCCAGCGTCGTCTTACAAAAACGGTGACCAACTTTTCATAACCATTCTCCAGCCGGGTCAGACCAGCTTCGGTCAGGCGATTTATGAATGATGGTTTTACATTCAATTTCAGAACCTTGGAACCCAACATTGGGGAGAGCGTCAAGGCAATCAGGCTCGAGAATACAACAGCTCCAGCCAAGGTGAGTGCATACTCCGAAAACAGTCTGCCTACCGTACCCTCCATAAATACAATGGGTACGAAGGTCATCACCAACACTACTGTGGTGGCAACAACGGCGAAGCCAACTTCCCGTGCGCCATGCCAGGCAGCTGCCAATGGGGTTTTCCCCATTTCAAGGTGACGGTGAATGTTTTCCAGCACCACAATGGCATCGTCTACTACCAGGCCAATGGCGAGAACCAGCGCCAATAGTGTCAGCAGGTTGATGGAGTAACCCATCATGTAAATCACAATAAACGCAGCGATCAGGGACACGGGCACTGTTACGGCTGGAATTAACGTTGCCCGAATATTGCCAAGGAAAATATAGAGAACCAGTACAACCAGCCCGATGGTTATAAACAGGGTGGATTGCACTTCATCAATGGAGCCTTGGATAAATACAGAGGCATCGTAGTTTATTGACAGGTCAGTACCTTCCGGAAGGAAAGGAGAAAAGGCTGCAATCTCGTCTTTCACATTGGCGATTACTTCAACAGGGTTAGCGTTGGAAATAGGAACAATCGCCAGAGTAATAACGTTGCGGCCATTGGCTTTGGAAAGGCTTTCCTCTTCTTTGGCTCCGGTTTGAATATTGGCAATATCTTTCAGGTAAACAGTAGATAAACCATCTTGGCGCACGACCAGCTGGCGGAAAGTCTCTTCAGTATCGTAGTCACGCATGACTCGTACCTGAATCGAACGCTGTGTCCCCCGAATTTTACCGCCAGGCATTTCTGCGTTTTCACGGCGAAGCGCGCCTTCAACGTCTTCGGTGGTAATTCCTCGGGCAGCCATACTGTGAGCGTCCAGCTCAACCCGCATAACGTATTCACGGGTACCCCAGATATCTACGGAACTTACGCCGCTTACGAGGGAGAGACGATCCTGCAGAGTTCGCTCGGCATAGTCCGTCAGTTCAACCGGTGACATGGTGTCACTCTGGAGTGTTAAACGAAGGATAGCTTCACCATTGCCGCTATTTTTCCAGACCACAGGAGACTCTGCTTCATCCGGCAAACGCCAGGTCACCCGGGACATAGCCTCTCGTACATCGTTGGCAGCAACTTCCATATCAGTGTCAGGAGTAAAAGTCACCGTGATCCGGGAGGTGCCGTGGGTACTGCGGCTTTCAATAGACTGAATACCATTAATACCGCCGAGCTGATCTTCCAGTACATCAGTGATTTTGGATTCAACAACTTCAGAAGACGCACCGTCATAAGCGGTGTATATGCTCACTTCCGGAGAAGTGACATCGGGAAGCTCCCGAACGGGTAACAACAGGAACGCAACAATACCAAAAGTGATCAGCAGCAGGCTGACTACTGTGGCAAAAACAGGGCGTTTTACCGCAAGATCAGAAAGGATCATGAATGAGCGTCTCCATCCTTTTCAGCGCTTGCGGCCACATCAGCATCAATAATCTGAACCGGGCTGCCATCACGAACTTTTACCACGCCCTGATCAACAACTTTGTCGCCTTCCTGAAGACCTTTCTTCACAGCGATGCTTTCCTCAAGAATGGTGCCGGTGGTAATGAACTGTTTGCGGGCAATATTGTTGTCATCAATCACAAAGACATATTTGTTGTTGCCATCAAACATTACGCTGCGAGCAGGTACTGCCAGTGTTGGTTTGGCGTTTACCTGCACGTTGATGCGTACCATCATTCCAGGGCGGAGTTTCAGGTCGTGGTTGGAAACGACTGCCCGTGCAGTAAATGTCAGGTTGTTGGGATTAATACGGGGATTGATAGTGTCGATGGAACCACTGAACATGTCATCAGGCCAGGCATCTGTTTCTGCAGTGATTGTTGTTCCGGGAGTAATTCGGCTGAGAACATTCTCAGGCAATTCAAAATAAAGCTTCATAACCGAAAGATCATCAAGCGTTGTAATCACCTGACTGGCAGTAATCAAAGCGCCTTTACTGATATCACTGAAACCGAGTACACCACTGAAAGGGGCACTCAAAGTGTGGTAACTGAGCACAGCCTTTTCAGCGGCCAGAGTTGCTTTGGCTTTATCAACCATGGCTTGTTGGGCTTCCAACTGGTCTTTGGATACCGCCTGACGCTGATAAAGAGCCTCCATATACTCCAGCTGTCGTATCTCGTCAGACAGCGTAACTTTTGCTTCCTCAACCTTGGCTTTTTGCTCACGGCTGTCCAAAACAACAAGAGCGTCGTTTTCATTTACAGACAAGCCATCTTCGATATTCAACCTGGCAATTCGACCATTAATACGTGATGCAATATCAACAGACTGGTTAGATTTCAGAGTGCCCAGCGCAGAGAGATTCTGTGGTACCAGAGTGTTTTCAACCGTTGTAGCAGTCACAGCTGGTGCGGAAGGGGTCGGCTTTTTAGCAGCGAAAGCCGATTGCGACGACAGGGCCAGGGCTATAACGGCCAGAAGTGCAGGAAGAGTCTGTTTACAGCGAGTGAGCATGTGTGACTGCCAGAAAGTGATTATGACTTTGTATGGTGTAATTTTATCTTCAACAGGCTCGGTAATGAGTTACGGAAAAACACTTAATGAGAATCATTCTTGCTACCGGGGTGGCCGAAGAAATTGCAGGCTTATTAGACGGGAAAAATGTCGCGGAAGTATCTTGCATGGAGCAAGGTTTGTCGCAAAGTGTCACAGATAGATAAACGCTGGCGGGTATTAACTACCCGCCAAGTGGGAAAGTAGTTATGAAAGGCCTGAAATTTCAACAATGCAGTTGGCAATCTCTGCACCTTTGGTTTCTTCAATGAAATGCGAAGTATCTTTAAACACTTCAATATGGCCTGCTGCTTGAGGCAGTGCTGATGCCCACTGATCAAGAACACTCTGTTTAGAAACCACATCCCATTCACCAAATAGTGCTCTTACAGGAATGTTCTTACCATCTGGCCCCCAGGCTGAGGTAATGGTGTCTTGGATGTAGCGATAAAACGGTCGGTTATTCTGTTTACCGTGGGTTGGATCATCATAAGTCCAGCCGTGGCCCCACACAGGTGTTTGTCTGACCATTCTCTGAGAACTGCGAACATTGGCTGTGGATGAGCGGAACTGGCCACCATAGACCTGTTCAAAGATTTTCTGTTGTTTACTGAGTCGTCCGGTCAGTACCTTGATGAGATGGGTCACAAAGAGAGCCGCAAACTTCGCCGAGTTCTGGTTTTTAATCGGTTCCAATCCATAAACAAAAGCTGCCAGATTTCCCCAAAGGGCTTTGGGAATAACTTTTGGTGATCGAGACCACGGCAGGAGACGACCAGGAAAACGGTCGTAGGTGAGGCCTCCATCATCTCGTGATACCGGGAAAACAGTTGTGTTAAGAACAATCAGCGCGTTGACTCTTTCTGGTTGCTGGATCATCGCGCCGATACCAATGGGGCCGCCCCAGTCGTGTACTACCAGAGTGATATTTTGAAGGTCCAGATAGTTAACAAGTTGAATCAGGTTATTGGCATGGTGCATATCTACCATTTCAAAACTGGCCTGGTCAGAAAGGCCAAAGCCAATATGATCCATGGCAACCACCCGAACGGCTTTCTTACTTTTTTTGATCAACTCTTTGAGAGCATTGTGGTAGGTGTACGAAGATTCCGGGTTGCCGTGAACAAACAAAACAGTGGTTTCAGCTTTACCACTGCCATAGGTCTTGTCGTAAAAAAAGAGTTTTTTGCCTTTATCCACGCCTTCAGGAATTACAAACCAGGCTTCAGAACCTGCAGGGAAGTAGTCGTCTGGATAATCCTTGAGAACAGTGTTGCCACAGGTGTCAGAAATACATTGGGTTATCTTTGCTGAAGTCATAGTTTGCTGAAGCATAGCAGGCCTACTTGTTATTATTCGTCATTCATTATTAATGTTCCTGCCCTGTATGTTTATGAGGGAACTGGCAAAGTAATTGATAATTTCGGACGTGAGTGTTGCAGCCTGAATGGCCAGAATTATCAACAATCAGGAACTCCAGCGGCCAATTACCGGTTTGTTTCCGATGCTGCGCTTCGCCGCAGATAACAAGATTTCTATAAGGCGACTTCTCAGAAATACAGATTTGAACTCCCGCAGTTTTCTTGATTTACAAAAGCAGGTATCTGTTGATCAGGAACTACAGATTTGCCGAAACCTTATCGCTTCAAGTGATGATCCTGCCCTCTCTCTTAAACTTGGCCGTTATTACGGGCTGGATGCTCATGGGCTTATTGGCCAGCTTATGCGCAGCACCAAAACTCTTGAAGAGAGTCTGGAAGCTCTTGATCGTTTTTCTTCCCTTGGTAATAGCTTTTTTACCATGCGAGTACAGAAGCGAGAGGAAGGTTATCGGGTACTTATGATTCCCCGGGCTGACTTGGGTGATTTGCAGGGATTTCTACTGGAGCGGGATATGAGTGCCGGAGCCTTATGGATTCAGGATGTGTTTTCTATCCACCAGAGCGAGATGGTGGTAAAGCTTGGTATGAGCCATACACCTGCAAGCACTGCAACGGATTATGGGTATTATCTGGTGCCGGATATTCAGTTCGGGGCGTTGGAGAACTATGCCGACCTTTCCCGTAAAGCGGTGACCCGCAAGGTGGCTGAAAATGATGCAGAAAATAGCCAGCTTCTCTACAGACAGTGCCAGGCTGAAATACTGATACGAGGAGAGAGTGTTAAGACATTAAGCGAACAGATAAGGCGTTATCTGGAAACCTCTGCCAGCTATCCGAATCAGGCTCAGGTATCTGAACATTTCAGCGTGAATGAAAGAACTTTGCGACGAAAACTGGCAGCAGAAGGAACCAGTTTTCGTGAAATCATTGATGAAAGCCGAATGCAGCAATCATCAGAGCTGCTCATTGTCAGTACACTCAGTGTTGAACAGATTTCAGAACAGCTGGGTTACAGCGAAGCCAGCGCCTTTATTCATGCCTTTAGGCGCTGGTTCGGGAAAACGCCTGCCCAATATCGCCAAACTAACAAATAACGGTATTAATCAGTTTTGAGGCTTTCTTTTGGGAAGGTCAGTACGGTATTTCAGTGTCATGCCGGTAATGAAATTTCGCAGGAACTGGTTGCCGCATTCTTTGTAATTACGGTGACCGCGCTTTCTGAAAATGGCAGACAGCTCTGATTTGGACACTTCAAAATCAGCCAGCTTCATCATATCGATAATATCGGTGTCCTTGAGTTCAAGGGCAATTCTGAGTTTGCGAAGAACTTCATTCTTGGAAAGCGGGGCACCTTTAGGCAGGTAATCTGGTTTTCTGCCTTCCTGCGCGCCTCTGCGGTGGATAATCAGGCCATCAAGAAAACGGGCCAGAACATCGTCGTGGCACAGTACGTAACCTTCTTCATCTTCCTTTCGCATTAGGTTAAAGAGGTGATAGACCGGAATCTCATGCTCGGCCAGCTTGAAAATGGCGACCATTTCATCATCACTCAGGTTTAAAGCAAAACGCAGGCGACGCAACACATCATTGGCAATCATAAAGCACCGGAGGAAAGAGGTAATCTGAAGCTGGTGGGCAGTATTTTATTGGATGACGAGCATTATATCGGATGTGGGCAATGGCTGCAGGTAGGAACTGTACTGAAATATGCAATGGACTTGGGTCAATAAAAGAGGCGGTTCAAATGTTTCGTGACAACCTTTCCTGAATGATTCGTTGACAATTATAAGCCGAGCACCATGATAGATTCGGCCTATTATTTAACGCTACCAGACCTCGGGAGTCTTTCTGCTAGTACCCCGATAAAAATATGCTGAATCCGATTTCTATAACTCTTATATGCTCCATTTTTCTCCACATCGGTGTGGGGCTTTCCCTGTATTTTTTTCCAAATCAGCGACAGTTAGATTTCCCCATTCTCCCGGCTCAAAGGGTGACCGTTAACCTGCGAGTTGCCAAGCAGCCTGAACCAATGGTTGAAAAGCGAGAGCAGACAGCTAAGAAAAAAATTGTAACAACCACTGGGGCTTCTGAGAACAAGCATGTTGTTCCCCCAAAACAACCTGAAAAACCCAAACCTGTGAAAAAGCCACCTCCGGTTAAAAAGGCACAGGTTGCAGAGAAACTGCCGGAAATTAAGAAAAAAAAACCGAAAAAAACTGAACCAGAGGTAAAGCCAACTCCAGAGGCAGGGGATGAAGCCTCTCCGCAGGAGATGGTTGCCAAAGAAATCCGGCATGTACCTGTAGTCAGCGAAGTGAAAGATTCTATGGTGCAGGGAGCATCCAGCCAGTATCGTCTGGTGGAAACTCCCCGTTTTTCTGGTCGCCAGGAGCAGCCTGTGTACCCTTACCGTGCTCGCCGTATGGGGCAGCAGGGCACGGTGGTACTGGAGGTGAAGCTGGATGACAGGGGGAATATTGTGGGCATGGAAGTTGAAACAACCTCAGGCTACAAATCTCTGGATAAAGCAGCCCTCAAAGCCGTAGCCCGCTGGCGCTTCCTGCCATTGGTTGAAGGTGGCAGAGGAATTCCATCCCGGGTAAAAATCCCTGTTAAGTTCCGTTTGAGCTGATCTGCGCCTGAATTAAACCACAGAGCCGGCTCTCAGAAACTTTTCGAGCAGTTTTCCAGCCTTTTCACGACTGTCTGGCTTTTGAGCTTCCTCGAGAGCCCGGTCGGCTTTCTCAGAGCCAAGCTTGTCTCTGTCCTGCTCGCAAAGATAAGAGAAGGTACGGCGGTCAAACTCAGGGTGGGCTTGAAATGTGAGAATATGATTACCCTTGCGACTGATGCCAACAGGGCAGAAATCGCAACCGGCGAGAAGTTCAAAACCCTCCGCCATAACGTCTACCTGATCCTGATGAATCGCGACAACCTTGATCTCTTCTCCGGCGGAGAATTCCCCCAGATCCTGATGGGCGAATACGGGATAAGGACCTGCTCCCCAGCCTTTTGGGGATTTTCTCACTTCTCCCCCCAGAGCCAGATGAATAATCTGGTGTCCAAAGCAGATACCGAGAAGATTTGACTGTTTGCTATCCGCGTCCCGGATAAACTGTTTCAGGGTTTGGATCCATTCATCCGAGTCGTAGCAGCTCCAGATGCTACCACTGATAATCCAGGCATCACAAATATCAGGATTTTCGGGAAACTCACCTTTGGAGCACTGCCAGCTGAGGTGTTCCCAGTGATCCGGATTGGCGCTTTCGATCATGTTGACGAAGCTGTCCCGATAAGGGCCTAGTTTCTTTAAGCCTTCAGGATTCTGGCTGTCGCAAAGAAGAATACCTAATTTCGGCATTATACAACCTTGGTTAATGAGAATTGTTCAGAAAATAATAGATTTACGACGGTAATAAATACGAGAGTATGACTTTTGTAAAAGTCTCAATATACTTTAATAAAGTTCACTTAAGTTGATTCAAAGCAAAATAATGAAGTATTCAATCAACTATAAGTAATAACAAAGTTTAGAAGGTGGTTTTTTATGGGCCCCGATACTAATGAATACCGCTCTGACAATCTAAAACCTTATTTTGTTATTGCGGATTTTATCGCCGAGTTTATTGGACCTCATTGTGAGGTTGTTCTTCACTCTCTGGAAAATGTACAGAGTTCTGTTGTTTATATTGTGAATGGTCACAATACCAACAGAAAGCTGGGTTCTCCGATGACAGACCTGGGTATTAAACAGGTTGCAGAAATGCGCAAAACTGGTAGCCGGATTACAGGGAGTTATTTCACCCACGGCCGTGACGGTTCATTATTTAAATCTATTTCCTGTGGTTGTACTGATGCCGATAACAATATTATTGGCTTCCTGTGTATCAACATGAACCTTGATTGTCCGTTCCCTCAAATCATCAAAACCATGATGCCTGGGTTAGATAATCATACTGAAGTTCTTGATGAACAGTTTAACCATGATATGGATGAACTGTTGGTAACTGTGACTGAACAGGTTATCAATGAAGTTTCAACGGATCGCTCTATTCCATTGAAACAAAAGAATCGCTGTATTGTTCATGAATTATTCGATCGCGGTATTTTCCAGATCAAAGGTGCGCCTCAGTATATTGCTGATCAGCTGAATGTAACCAAGCATTCTGTTTATAAGTATTACCGTGAAGTGAAATAAACTTTCACTTTCAGGGCACAAAAAAAGCCGGACTTTTTAAGTCCGGCTTTTTTTGTGCGTTAAAAGTTTGATCAGGCTGTTGCTGCCAAACCTTCAGTGTCTTCTTTGGTTTCTTTTTCTTCCGTTTTTGTAGAAACCTTTAGTGAGTCCTCATCAAACTCTGCCCGGAGCATCTTAATAACCGATGTCATGGCAAGGAACAGAACTAGCATCAAAGGAAGTGCAAAGATCAGGCTCACACTCTGAAGAATAGCCAGACCAGAGCTGGACATCATCAGTACCAGTGCCAGAGCTGAAGGCAGCACGCCCCACAGGAACAGCATGTTTCTGGATGGGTTCAGATCACCATTACAGGAGATCACACTCAGGATATAAGTGGATGAGTTGAGTGAGGTAATCAGACCAAGGAACATTGCCAGGATAATTCCGTAAGAAATAAATGTTCCCAGAGGGAAGTGCTCGAATACCAGGAAGTTAGCCAGAGGAGCGTATTCAGCAGCCTGACGGATAACGTTGATATCAGACAGCAGGGCAGTTGTACCGAAACCTGAACCCCAGATGTAGATGGCAACAGGTGGAGTCAGAATCGCGCCAAGAATAAACTCACGAACAGTACGGCCACGGGATACACGCGCAACAAATGGGCCCACAAATGGTGACCAGGCAATTGCCCATGCATAGTAGAACAGAGTCCACTTGCCATACCAGGGAGCGTTATCAGAGAAGGTTGGCAGCGCGAGGCCATCACGGAACGCATTGCTCAGGTAATCACCGAGGGAGGTCAGCAATACGTTAAACATGGTGGTGGTTTCGCCAAGGGCATAAACCGTTACCAGCATGGCAATAACCAGTACCGCAAAAATATCGGAAACGCTTTTAATACCTTTCTTTACGCCAGTAATAGCGCAGCTGATAACAATGGCGGTAATACCAATAACCAGAACAGTTTTAATAGTCATGGTATCGGGAACGCCCAGCATATGACTCAAGCCACTGTTGATAGTCAGAGCAGCAAAACCGATAGAGGTAGCAACACCAGAAGCAGCAGCCAGTACGCAGATAATATTGATCAGCTTAGCCAGCTTGCCTTTGGTCTTGTCTTCACCCCAGGGCAGAAGAATATTACTGACCATACCGCTTTGGTTTTTACGGAACATCAGGTAGGCAACAGCCAGACCAAGCACCGCAAACATAGACCATGCCTGAACACCCTGGTGCAGGAAGAATTTACGGAAGGCAAAAGCCGCAGCTTCAGGTGTTTCCGGAGTAATTCCCGCCATAGGATTTACATAATGAGAAACCGGCTCAGCAATTCCCCACAGAATCATCACTGTTCCCATACCGGCAGAGAACAACATACCCAGCCAGGAGAAGGTGCTGAATTCTGGCCGGGAATCATCCGGCCCCAGGCGGATATCGCCGTATTTACTGAATGCCAGGAAAAAGAGAATAAGAACAAAGGCAAAAGTTCCACCGGCATATACCCAGCCAAACTTGTCAATAATGTAGTTCATTGTTCCCAGACTTAACTCTGCAAGTGCGTCTGGGGAAATTAATCCGAGTCCGATTATACAACCTAGAAGAGTCAGACAGATTATCAGTATCTGCTTGTCGTCTTTCTCGGCTTTAATTGTATGTGTCATTCGCCTGAAACCTTCTGAGCATCATTAGGGACGAATCTGTCTGGAGTTTCCAGATTCTACAAAAAAGACCAGCACAATAAGTGCTGGTCAGATCATTGATTAAGAGTTTCTCGCGTGGAAAATAAAGCCAATGCTGTTCATCAGAACCTGAGCAGCAAGAATGGCTGTTGAATCGGTTGGGTCATAAGCTGGTGCAACTTCAACCAAGTCCATACCAACGATATTCCCTTTACTGCGTTTGGCCAGTGCCTGAATGATTTCAACTACTTCGTAGTATTGGAAGCCACCGTGGCTCGGGGTGCCAGTACCTGGAGCAATAGATGGGTCGAAACCATCAATATCAATAGTGATGTAGTAAGCCTTACCGTGGGGAATGCGATCCAGAACACCTTTTACACCAAGACGACGTACATCACGAACAGACATCACATCGGAACCAGCTTCTCTGGCGGCATTAAAGTCGGAACGGTTAGAAGACGACACGTTACGGATGCCCATCTGGGTCATGCCGGTAATGTGATCCATTTCAGATGCACGACGGATTGGGTTGCCGTGGCCTTCGCGAACACCGTGGCGCTCATCTACAAAATCAAGGTGTGCATCAAAGTGGATAACATGAATAGGCCCCTGATCACGGAATGCCCGAAGCACTGGAGTGGTTACCGAGTGGTCACCACCGATAATAATCGGCATAGTGCCAGCTTCCAGCAATTTGTGAACGGCAAATTCTGTGTTGTTATGACTCTGTGCCATGTCGGTGTGAACGATATCAGCATCACCCACATCAACGATTTTTACTTCTTCGTTAGTCAGATAAAGCACATCGTCTTCGTGATCATAGGCTCCGGAGTGGCCGAAAGAGAACAGGGTGGATGCTTCACGAACGGCACGAGGCCCAAAACGAGCGCCAGAGCGCCACTGGGTGCCCATATCATTGGGAACACCAAGTACGGCAACGTCGGCATCAATATTATCCCAATCATTACAAACAGGAGCTTTGGCAAATGTGCAGTGGCCAACGAAAGGAAGATTTAATCGACCGGCTTCGTACCCATTATTACTCATCAGAGACATCCTTAATTCATTGGTTGTGTTCTAAACGCACAATCAATGTAAGGATTGCAATGTATGGGTAAAATACATTTCTATCTGAATACAGATCGTATAAAACCGAAGTAATGTTTTATTTAGTTCGGTAATGATTGTTGTTTGTAGTTGGCCGAATTAAAAACTTCGGTGATTTATGAAACAAGTACATGATGCAGATCTGCGTATGCTGCGCATTTTTGTAACTATAGTCAACTGTAGTGGTTTTTCAGCAGCGCAATCAGTATTAAATATTGGTCAGTCAACAATCAGTGAATATGTTGGTCGATTAGAAATTCGAATTGGTGCACGACTTTGTTATCGTGGTCGAGGCGGTTTTCGATTAACAGAAGCTGGGGAAAAAGTTTTTGCATCTGCCCAGAGGCTGCTTGCCTCTGTTGAAAGCTTTCGGCAGGAAGTGAGTGTTTTTTCAGGTGAAATTCAAGGTGAACTGAGATTAGGGCTGATTGATAACACAATAACCAATGAAGACTTTCCTATTCTCCCCATATTAAAAAAGTTTCAGGACATACATCCCAATGTTCAGATTCATCTTGAAACCCGCTCTCCCCATGATTTGGAACAACGCATTCTAAGTGGAGCATTACATCTGGCAATCAGCCCGTTCCCTGTTCATATTCAGGGGGTTCAGTATGAAAAGCTGTTTGATGAGCCGCACCAGCTGTACTGTGGAAAAGATCATCCACTGTTTACTAAAAACAATGTAACTTTGCCAGATATACAACAGAGTCCAGTTGTTGTTCATGGGTATGAACATGAAGCCGATCTTGCTTCTATCCAGGCAAAAGTGACGGGCGCGATTATTGATAATATGGAATCAGAAGCTTTGCTGATAATGACGGGCAACTATGTTGGCTTGCTTCCCAGACATTATGCACGGCAATTTGAAGACGCTGGAAAGATAAAAGCATTGCTGCCGGATGAGTTGTGTTATGCCTCCAGTTTTTACCTGGCTCACAGAAAGGATGAACATCTGCCAGTTGTGCTAACGGCATTTACTCAGCATCTTCGAAGTTTTTTCTCTGCCCCCGGTTCATAAATCCATATCGGTTTCAAAGGGATCCTCTTCATCTGGTACAGCTTTTGTCTTTGGAGATGCAGGGTTGGAGCCAGAGGATCTTCTTATGGTGCTGCGTGCAAATCGAGACCAGTTACCATGCCTTTCCTTAAATCTGCGGGTAACGACTGCTTCTGATTCTTCTGGAGTGTCTTGCTGTGAGAGGTGCAACTCTCCCAGTGGTTTATCAAGAGCTGTGGCGGAATCTACGGCTTCGGTTTCTACTGCTACTACTTCTGCTTCAGAAGGGCGTTCTTCCCTGGCTGGTGGTGGAACATAATCCTTGAACTGCTCTCTGGGCTTTAATGTTAAATCCGGCATGTTCAGATCGTAATGCACGCTGGCAACCACTACAGTCCAGCGGCCACGTGGAGCGGCCTTAAGAACATACTGAAGTCGCAACTCTGCAATATTATCCGTCATTCTCCAGGTGACATCGGCGCCTTTTTTGCCTTTGGAGTGTTTCCTGACATAAGCATCCCTGTGTTGGGTTGATGCAACATAATCTCTGACAGGAACACCAGTTGGTGACTTTCCGACCTGCTTTGTTCTGTTGACACTGACTCTATTGAAACTTGTGGTAGTGGTAAGGTAGATCGTATCCCCGGATCGTAGAATGTCACCAATGTAAATGCCGCTGCCCGATTGAGGTTCTATCTGTTTCTTTGAGTCGATCATGCACTCGAACATGGCTGGATGAGTAAGATCGCCAGATTCATGAGGGACGTGAAAATTTATGTAAACAGGGAAGGACGAATTCTGGGATATGAAGTCTTCAAGCCTGCTTTGTAAGGCTGGATTGTCATCTGTAATGGCTCTCATAGCAGCCCAAAAGGCTTCGTTCTGGCTCTTCAAATGAGCCTGCTTCATCGCTTTGACCTCTTCCTCATGTTTTTCCTTCTCGCCTGTTGATGCACCAACTTCAGGCGCGCGCGCCATAAGTTCTCTCAGCTCTTCTTCATTTTTATCCTTGAGATCCCAGGTGTTTAGAAGTGATGCCTGATCTCCACTCTCCTCTTCATCCATCTCTTCTTCATCTTCATCCGATACCAGCCTTTGATCACTTAGCTGAATTAAAGACCGAAAAAACTCCTTACTTGGATCTTTGGGAGAACCTTCAGATGCCAGCATGGTTGTTTTTAACACGTTCTGGAAGTGTTGGGGTAAGCTCATTTTTCGACCATTAACACTAACGTTCGCTGTGAAAACCGTTTGGGAAGTATCGAGGACAGCTTTAACGGAATATTTATGCATATCAGGAAGAGGGTCTTCCATCGCTTCAGGTAAAGAGAGTCTTCGTGCTCTTGGTCTTGCTTCAGCATCAGAGGTTGAAGTTCTGAGATCGGTGTAGCTGATGCCAAGGCCAAGCTCTTTGTATTTGCTGATATCTTCCTGAGTAGTGGGAGATTCTGAGCTGGCTGTTGCTATCGGTGGCTCAACACGACTCCTTTTTCTTCCTGCTGCTTTTTCCTTTTTACTTTTTGTCCTGACTAGATTGAGGCGCCGTTCCATCTCTGGATCTACCTGCATATCCGGACCAGAAATTTTTACTGGGGGGGGGGATGTTCCTGCTGGAGGAGGCTTTTTCCCTTTTCCGGTTGAGCTCATGTTTGCTCCATACACTGGAATAAACATCGGGCGGTTAGCAGTAGCTGCATTTAAGTAATCACTCTTGGTCATGCCTGTGCCAGACCAGTCTGGCCTCAGATAAGCTGGCATGCCTTTGCTCATTAACGGTAACGAAACCTCCATTTTTCTGGCTGCAAGCTCGTAAAGGTTGCTATGACCTGAATTGATAAGCGCATACTCTTCATCGGAAAGAAGTACTGTAAGTTCTTCTAACCCTTTGCCTGCAGACATTCTCATTAAGGGAACTATATGGGGGAGAGAAACAACCTCAACGTTGTGAACAGGGTTCTGGACAGGAGGAGTCGGGAGAAAGTAGCTGTTATCTTTTCCACCAGTAAAAGAAAAAACGTAGGTGTAAACGGGTTCAAGTGTTGGTGTGTAAGTAATTTTCAGATGACGATAAAGGGCTTTGCTTGTAAAAGGATTTGAAAAAACAGCTGAGCTAAACGTTATCAACAGACACAATAAAACAACAACTCTGGCAAACATTCTTTAAGCCAACATTCTTTAAACTGAGGGTGCAATTTCCTGATGAATGATAGTAGAGGATTGTCGTTTTCGTGCGGGGAATGAGGGGGGATGAAAAACCCATACTGCCCAGAGCAGCATGGGTTAAAAGTAACGTGACTAGAAAGAAGCGTTACGAGGTGTGCGTGGGAACGGAATCAGTTCACGAATGTTCTGAACACCGGTCAGGTAACCCAGCAGACGTTCAAAGCCAAGACCAAAACCGGCGTGAGGAACTGTGCCGTAACGACGCAGGTCACGGTACCAGCCATAGTCTTCTTTATTCATGCCTTGAGCTTCAATACGGGCATCCAGTACATCCAGGCGCTCTTCACGCTGGCTGCCACCGATGATTTCACCAATGCCTGGAGCCAGAACGTCCATCGCAGCAACAGTTTTGCCATCGTCGTTCATGCGCATGTAGAAAGGCTTGATGCTGGCTGGGTAGTCAGTCACAACGATTGGGCCTTTCACATGCTCTTCCGCCAGGAAGCGTTCGTGTTCGGACTGCATGTCGATGCCCCACTCAACCGGGAACTCAAACTTCTTGCCAGACTTCAGCAGTACATCAATACATTCGGTGTAAGTCATGCGGGTGAAGTTGGACTCAGACAGAGTCTTAACACGCTCAATGCAGCCCTTATCAACACGCTGGTTGAAGAATGCCATATCATCTGCACGCTTCTCGAGAATTTCGCCGCAAACTGTTTTCAGCATCTTTTCTGCCAGGTTAGCGGCATCATTCAGGTCTGCGAAAGCAACTTCAGGTTCAACCATCCAGAACTCAGCCAGGTGGCGGCTGGTGTTGGAGTTTTCGGCACGGAAAGTCGGGCCAAAGGTGTAAACCTTGCTCAGGGCACAGGCCAGGGCTTCAGCGTTCAGCTGGCCGGATACGGTCAGGAAGGCTTGCTTGCCGAAGAAGTCTTCGCTGAAGTCCACTTCGCCTTTGTCGTTACGAGGCAGGTTGTTGAAGTCCAGAGTGGAAACGCGGAATAGTTCACCGGCACCTTCACAGTCGGAAGCTGTGATCAGTGGCGTGCTGGCCCAAACATAACCTTCACGATCGAAGAAGTTGTGTATGCTGTTGGCAGCGGCGTGGCGTACACGGTTTACTGCACCGATGATGTTGGTGCGAGGGCGCAGGTGTGCGTGCTCACGCAGGTGTTCCATGGAATGACGCTTGGGTTGCATGGCATAGGTTTCAGGGTCTTCAACCCATCCGACAACTTCTACGGAAGTGGCTTTTACTTCCCAGTCCTGACCTTTGGCTGGAGATTCCACCAGAATACCTTTTACCCGCACACTGCAGCTAGCGGTCAGCTTCTGGATCTCTTCTTCGTAATTAGGCAGATCGCTTTCAGCAATAACCTGGATAGGGTCAAAGCAGCTGCCATCGTGGACGGCCAGGAAGGACATGCCTGCCTTGGAGTCACGACGGGTGCGAATCCAGCCGCACAGTTCAACTTCGCTGTCCTTTGGCTTTTGGCCGGCCAGCAGATCGACAATGGAGGTATGGCTCATTGGCTATTAGTCGTTACTTGAATCATTAAAGATTGATTATAAGTTGGCCGGAGCAAGATGACAGCGCCAGCCAGCAAAAAGGTAGAAAACTGTGCCAGTGTTTCAGGGTTGGCGGGAATATCAATCCGCAAACTCCGCATTCTGAGATTCTTATTTCTATTGTCCTTTACAGTATTCAAGTTGCTCTTGTACCTTCTGGATTTTTTATCTCCCTTAAGGCCTTCTTCATCTGTATAAGATCAGGAACAGGCTCTAAGTACTGGTATGGGTTACCTCCCGTACATTCGTGCGAAAATGAAATGCCCGTACTATAAACCCTTGCTCAAAGGGATTTTTTCTCTGAGAAATACAGGGCTGGTGCACGTATTTCTTCTGGTTAATAAGTTGTTTGGATAGGATGAATGAAGTCTCTGGAAGAGCCTCGAAAGAGCTATTTTTTTGTTGAACTACTGAGAGCCGTTGCTGCATTTGCGGTTGTCATAATTCATGTGATTGGTCCTTACCGGAGCATGATTGGTCAGATTCCGGATTATGACTGGCTTGCGGCTGTGGGTTTTAATGTCAGCTCCCGTTGGGCAGTTCCGGTATTTATTATGATTACCGGCGCATTAATGCTTCCGGATACACGCCCGTTCAATCTTCAATATTACCTGTCTCGCAGAGTGAGCCGGGTGGTCGTTCCCTTTATAGTCTGGTCTGTTTTTTATGCCTTTCTGGCCGGGTTGGGTTGGGATAATCAGGGAATCTTTTATGACCTGGAACCAGCCCTGACAGTTCTGGCAGGGCTGCCAGAAGAAGCCACCTGGTACCATCTGGGTTTTTATTACTATTTCATTCCGCTTTATCTGGTGATTCCCTTTCTTACCCCTTGGGTACAAAAGTTGTCGGATGACCAACTCCGTATGTTGGTTATGGGGTGGATGGTTTTAACGCTGCTTTATTTGATGCGTATAGAGTCTGATTGGATGACCGGTGTAATTATGTACGGTGGTTACATGCCATTGGGTTATGCCTTGATTCGCATGCCTTTAAATCGAGAGCAGCGCAGAGCTTTGTTTATTACCGCAGGTTTTGCAGTTGTTGCCGGTTTATACGGTGTGTGGGATTTATCGTCGGCCGCTGGGGATTATTCGCCGGGTATGTACACTTCCTACAAAACCCTGAACACAGTCATTGTGGCGGCTGCGGTTTTTGTTATGGCGTTTAATTATGGTGAGAAAATTCAGGGAAAGCTGAGGGAAGTGGTGAGTTTTGTTGGCCGTTATAGTTTGGGACTTTACCTTTTTCATCCCATTGTTCTTTGGCCAATACAAAACTGGGAGCTTTTTCCGGGATTAACTCTTCTGACTGTTCCGGCTATAGCCGTCGTTGTAACGGCCATTTCTTTGTTTTTTGTCTGGTGGCTTAGTAAAAGTAAAGCAACCGCATGGCTGGTACCCTGAAGCTCGATTAGCCTCGTGTTGATCTGAAGGGGTTAGCGCGAGACTTCATTTGAGCTAATTGGCTACCACGAACAATAAAAGGCATGGGAAGAGGATCTTCAGGTGAGAATTGTTTTTGGAGCAGCTTATTTCCAACTTCACCAAGAAGTGACACCATTCTTTCGTGGCGAGCCTCTACCCGTTGATGTACTTTGGCCATGATCTCATGCCGGTCTTCTTTGGTTTTGGCTTTGTCCAGCTTGCTCTTTTTCTCTTTCACCAGTTCAGCTCTATGTCGCATTTTTGCGCCTTCGAGGTCGAGGGTAGACATAAGTTCGCTTGGGTGGGTTTTAGACATGTTGGGTTGCAGTGTTTCAACTTCGTCACAAAGCTCTTGATGGATTTGCTGGGTTGCTCTGTCGTAAATAGGTTGTGCAATTTTATTCATGACTTGAGTATCAAAGCCGGCATTGATTTTCATGCAGGCCATTGCCCCGGTATCTAACCCCAGATCCTGTTTGATGATATGAAGGGTATAATTAAAGTCGCCTGCCCCCCAGTCGGTCATTTGAACATATTGTTTGGCTAACTCTGTTCTTTGTCCGATCTCGGTTGATGAAGCCCCTTTAACTTTGTCGTGCATCGTTGCAATAAATCTGTCTCCCGCCAGACGGGTGTACTCTTTAATCGCATGATTACGTTCATGGCTTTTAAGGTCGCCTTGGAAGTGACAGTGAACCTCAAGGGCTTTGGTAAATTCGTCCATAGACTCTGTTTTGGACATCTGTCGCATAAGGCGGGTCTGGCCAGATGGAGCAAGCCCTTTCTGGTCCATAGCCTCAACCATCTCTTCACCGTATTTAGCTGGGTCATCAGTTTCACTGAGTTGTTCCAGCTCATGGTTGAGTTCTTTACACAGTTCCGTAGCCAGGTCTCTATCTATAACCACTCCCTTGGTTTTAAGGGGAAGCTTTGCCTCGTGTAGAGAATGTTCAATGGCAGAAAACAGGTCATCGTCAATGGTACCGTCCTCATCAAGACTGTATGTTTCTTTCAAGTACTCCAACTCAGACGCTCTGGCTTCAGGTGTAACGCTTGCCAGTTGAGAGGCAAACTGTTCCATCAAATGATTTTTGGCCAGAGAAAGAAGCTCAGCCTTCTGAGCCTGTGGAGATTGGCTCACCATAGGCACAACTGTAGGAACAGGTTTGAGTTTTGCGCCGTTCAGTAAAGGTGAGGAATAGGGGTCCCCAGCTTTTGATTGACCAACTTTAGGCTTAGCGTCGGCAACAAAGGTAACGTTCAATCCACTTTTTTTGCCTTTTTTAAGATGGAGCTTCTGCTTGAGGGATTCTAGTGGACCAGATGGCGGCCGGTTGCCACCGGATGAACCGATTTTTTGTCCCATAACACTCTTCCTGAGAACAACTTCCTAATCATTCAATTAACATTAGCTCCTTAGCGTTAGCAGAACCTGGAACAAGGAAGGCAACTATTGGGGCAGGTCGTGATTTTGACGTTTTTGTTCAGGCCTCTGAGCTTATGGGTAGAGTTAATAATGTTGTTGTCATTTTTGTTCTAAACATAAAAAAACGGGCTCACATAAGCGAGCCCGTTTCAGAGATTTCACCAGTGTTGGGAAATCTTATTTTGCTACGTTTCCAGCAACGTTCATGGCATCCCATGTCCGTGCAAAAGGAGGTGCGTAGCAGAAGTCCATCATGCCCAGATCTTCGGTGGTCAGACCACCTTTGATAGCCGCAGCC
This sequence comes from Parendozoicomonas sp. 2304DJ65-17, assembly GCF_058148445.1. Lineage (NCBI taxonomy): Bacteria > Pseudomonadati > Pseudomonadota > Gammaproteobacteria > Oceanospirillales > Endozoicomonadaceae > Parendozoicomonas > Parendozoicomonas sp. 2304DJ65-17. The sequence continues at coordinate 393,869 of NZ_JBYVJV010000001.1, read as the reverse complement.
AGCGCATCAACACGCAGAACCGCGCCACGGCCGCCAGCAATCTGGCCGCCCAACAGTTTCTTGGTGTCTGGTGCGTACACCAGTTTCACCAGAATGTCGGACTGACCGGGGTAGTAGCTGGTGTGATCCTTACCGCGGATAACAACGGTCTTGTACTCAACACCGTGTTCCAGAGCTTCTTTCTCGCTCAGGCCCACGCGACCGGCTTCCAGATCCATAACCTTCAGGCAGGCAGCCCCGTAGGCTCCGGGGAAACGCTTATCCAGACCGCCCCCGCTTTTGGCAACCATAGTTTCACCGGTCAGACGACCAAGCTTGTTAGCGACAGTTGCCAGAGGAATCCATACAGGCTTGTCCAGCTGGCCGTGGTTGATAGTCGCGCAATCACCAGCGGCAAAGATGTTGTCAACACTGGTCTTGCCTTGATCATTTACGATGATCGCGCCATTGCCCAGCTTGTCCAGACCGAGGCTGTCTACGAATGCAGTAGTAGGACGAACACCGGTGCACAGAACCACCAGATCAGCTTGGTACTGGCCCTGATCGGTTTGCAGGTGCAGACGTTCATCTTCAGCGATGGTCAGCTGTTGCAGGGACTCATGCCAGTGACAGGCAACACTACCTTTTTCCAGCTCTGCGGTTACCAGTTCGGTAATTTCTTTATCGAAGCTGGCAGCCAGAGGCTGTTCGGCGCTGTCGAATACGCGAACACGTTTACCCTGACGCTCCAGAGCCTCTGCCATTTCCAGGCCGATGTAGCCCGCGCCGATTACGGCAACGTCCTGAATCAGTTCGCTGGAAATGGTTTCTTTCAGGGTGATGCCGTCTTGCATGGTTTTCACGCAGGAAACACGACCCGCTTCCAGACCTTCTTTCAGGCCGGGAACAGGAGGAACAATAGGGGTAGCGCCAGTGGCGATCAGCAGGCGATCGTAAGGCTGCTCGAAGATCTCGCCGGAAGCGAGATTCTCAACCTTCACAACCTGACGTTCGCTATCAACAGACATCACCTGATGGCGGATGCGAACATCAATACCTTTGGCAGCGAACTGCTCAGGTGTGAACTCGGACATTTCACCGGGGTTGGTGAAGAAGTCGCCAATGTAGTAAGGCAGGCCACAGGCACCGAAAGAGATAACCTTGGACTGCTCAAAAACGGTGATCGTTGCATCCCGGGCAACCCGGCGAGCCTTGGCGGCGGCACTCATGCCAGCCGCCTCGGCTCCGATGATAACGATCTGAAGCGGTGTGCTCTCAGACATATCAATAATTACTCGTTCCCTTAGGAAGCGGCTTCCATATCCAGCTCAAAAGTATCGTTGGTGTTGAACTTTTTCATGTCCACCTCGCCCATGGCACGGCCGCCAACAAAGCCAGTCGCGATAGCGCCGCTTACGTTGATTGCGGTACGGCCCATGTCGATCAGAGGCTCGATGGAGATAAGCAGACCAGCCAGTTCAACAGGCAGGCCCAGGGCAGACAGTACGATCAGCGCGGCGAAAGTCGCGCCGCCACCCACACCGGCAACACCGAAGGAGCCGATAGCGATGGTTACGATCAGGGTGCCAATGAAGCTGATGCTGGTTGGATCAATACCAACAGTCGGAGCAATCATCACCGCCAGCATGGCTGGGTAGATACCAGCACAACCATTCTGGCCAATGGTGGTACCGAAGGAAGCAGCAAAGTTGGCAACACCTTCGGAGATGCCCAGACGCTGAGTCATGGTCTGGATGGTCAGGGGCATGGTGCCTGCAGAGCTACGGGAAGAGAACGCGAAGCTCAGTACAGGGATAACCTTCTTCAGGAACTGCACAGGGCTGGCGCCAACCATGGTTACCATGATCAGGTGCACAACGAATACAGCAGCCAGAGCAACGTAGGAAGCCATAACAAACTGGATCAGCTGCATGATGTCTTTCACGTTGGAACCGGCAACAACCTTGGTCATCAGCGCCAGAATGCCGTAAGGAGTCAGACGCAGGACCAGAGTTACCATACGCATAACCAGCGCGTGCAGTACGTTCACACCGTTTTCGATGCTGGCATAGATTTCAGGCTTCTTGCGGTTCAGGCCCAGAGCAGAAACACCGATGAAGGCGGAGAAGATTACAACACCGATGATAGAGGTGCTGCGGGCGCCAGTCATATCCAGGAATGGGTTGGAAGGAATCAGGCTCAGCAGCATGCTTGGGATTGAGATAGCATCCACAGTCGCAGCGCGGGCCAGCAGCTGTTCTCCACGGGCAGCTTCACGAGCACCGGCGGTGATGGATTCTGCAGTCAGACCGAAGCCCAGAGCAGACATCACGCCAATCAGACCCGCGACAGATACGGTGATCATCAGCAGGCTTAGAATCCAGCCGCTGATCTTTCCGAGAGAACCGGCACCTTTCAGCTTCAGGATGGAAGAAATAACGGAGACCATCACCAGAGGAACGATGATCATCTTCAGCAGACTAACGTAGCCGTTGCCAACAATGTTAATCCAGGAAAGAGACTCAGAAACAACTTCGGAAGTAGAACCGTAGATGATTTGCAGTGCAGTACCAAAAGCGACGCCCAGACCAAGGGCGATAAATACACGACGGGTAAAAGCCATGTATTGTTTTTGGTAGCGGTAAAGCAAGCCGATAAGGCCGATCATGACGGCGATATTAGCAATAACAGCGAACGACATAATAAAGTTCCGTGTGAGAGATCTCGAAAATGAGAATTACGGCAGTACAAACAACCCCGCATATTTTTAATACGCGTTGTTTGAAATTAAGTACTTGGGTTTAGTACGGCAGAATCAGTCTGTCGTTATGACAATCAACAACAACACCGACAACCAGAAAGAGAGAGGCTGGCTGTGTAAGAGAGGGTAAAGCGTTGTGTTGAAGTCAACATAAGCAGACCTGAATCAGTTGTGCTGATATGGGTACCTTAAGAGAAACAGGAACATGGAATCATCTCCCAGTTCCCAGAGTGACGATACGGTGTTCACTTTGCTTATTCAATATGAGCCATGGTGACTTGCGTCAACATTTAGTATCAAATATCACAATGAAACAAATGAAAACAATAAGGAAAGCTTATTGTGAATTAGGTAAGTTTCTTTTCGTTTAACAGGTTATCAATAGAACCAGATAATTCCGGATGATGGCGAATAAGAAACTCTTTGATTTTCGGAACTGTCCATTTCATGCCTTTTAACATTTCAACAAGACTCTTGTATTCATCCTTATCATATTTGGAGTGAAACTGGCGGCGTTTAACAGTTTGTTGTTGGGCATGGTGAGCGTCATAACCGTTGATACTAGCGTTGCGCCTGAGTTCTCGACTGACTGTGCTGCGATGACAGCCTAAAGCACGGGCAATTTCGGCCTGACTTTTTCTTTCTTTACGCATCGCCCAGATGGCCATGCGATCCTGTTCGGTCAGCTGTTTGTAGCTCACTCATCCCCCTCCTGATATGAACCACAGCTTGAAACATGTAGCGATATTACGCTGTTCACAGGTTGGAAAAATTAATCTGGGGCAAATAGCAGCTAACAATGTTGTTAGTGTGCCTAACCCACTATTGCCAGCAATTCCTGTAGAGTTTTCTTTTAAGACAGGAGTTGTGGCATGGATGCTTATAACCTGAAAATTTCTTCTCAGACTTCCAGTCGAGGCAACCCGTTGTCATTTGCTATTCGAGCGAATAAAGCCCTTACGTGCACCTCTGAGTTTGTAGATAGAGGGCGAATGAAAGCGGCTGATTACTCTGGGGGGGCATTGTGCGTTCCTCTTAGCTGTCATCATATAGTTCCTTACACAACCCTGATGGCTTACTGGAATAAGCACATTGAGAGTGGACACTTAGAGTGCTCAAAGAAATTTCTCAGTCAGTTTTGGCGAAGCATTGATAAATACAATGTTAAAAGACAAGTTGATGCAGAAGAAACAATGGCTTTTTGCAGAGAGCTCAGTGAAGGCTCTGTGGAGCATAATGATGACGCTGAGCCTCATCCTTACATCGATTCATTTATGAAACTATATGGCTACCCCCCTGGGAATTTATTTATTGGGCCTGCAGGTGATAACGATATTTATTGTCGAACGGATGACCCCGGAAGTCAGTTTGAAGAGAACGCCTGGGTCGCAACAGGTTTTGGTGCATATAAATCCCTTTTTGATTTGAATGTGATGATGACAGCTTATATCCGTAGGCCTTCAATCCCCCTTGCTGATGCAATTTCCAGTGCGCTGACGAGCATCGTTCAGGTAAGGGAACCTTACCGTATGAACCCTGATGCCTGGAGTTTTAAAAAGAATCGTTTCACTCTTCGTGCAGGTGATGAAATGTTGGAAGTGTGTTGTGCTACACCACAACAACAGAAGAAACTTAGAAAATACCGTGAAACCAGTCCGCCTCGCCTGTTTGCCAGTGAAACAGCTCTATTAACGAAAAGGTCTATTAGTACGGACTCCTCTTCTTCTGATCTTTCTGATAGCTCTTCACCAACAGCTAGTCCTGTAGGATCCCTTAGGAGGAGAAAGAAGAAGTCACAAGGAAGTATGGTGCTGGCGAGATATACCAGCGTTGAATAAAGAAAAAGGCTGCCAAAGCAGCCTTTAATAGAACGAAAGTGAAAGTTTACTTCACAGGCTGACCATTACGATCCAGCACCGTAATCTTTCCAAGATTCAGCTTTTCAAGCTGTGGTCGAATCTTCTTCACATCTCCAGCAATCACCCAGGTAAAGGCATCCGGTTTCAGGAACTCCTTAGCCAGTTTGCGCACTTCAGGAAGTTTGACCGCTTGAACGCGCTCTGCGTAATTGTAGAGATAGCTTTGCGGCAGATCGTACTCAACCAAACTACTGATAGAGCCTAACAGTGCACTGTTGGTTTCATAGCTGCCGGGGAGTTTGCGGGTGCGATTACGTTCTACAAACTTCAGCTCTTCTTCTGTAGCGGGTTTATCGCCCAGGAACTGTTGGTACTCTTTCAGAATTTCACTAACGGCAGGGCCGGTCTGGTCGGATTGCACAGACGTGCTGACCAGATAAGGGCGCTGGCCTACAGCACTCTTGGCATAACTGCTGGCACCATAAGCCCAGCCTTTATCTTCCCGCAGGTTCATATTTACGCGAGCGGTAAATTCTCCACCGATCACATCATTCATGATATTGAAAGCCAGAGTGCGCTTATCTTTGCTGGGCATAACTAATTGGCTGCCGACAATCACGGATTGGCCTGCTGCCGGATAATCAATCAGGAAAACACGGGTTTTCTTTGGATTGCTGACCTTGGCAATATCTTTTGCAGGCATGGACTCAGCGGGAGCTTTCCAGCTGCCAAGCACTCTCTCAAGTTTGGGCTTGAGTTCATCCATGGTGATATCACCGGTAACGATCAGAGTGCCGTTATCCGGGCGCAGCCAGGTTTTCCAGAAGTTCACCAGATTATCACGGTTCAACGCATCAATAGATTCTGCTGTACCGCTGCCACTCCAGGGAGTGTCGTAAGCATGACCTTTACCGTAGAGAAGTTCTGGCAGCACACGGCGAATAATACCTGTTGGGGCCGCCTTCTCCTGCTTGATGCCATCTTTAATGTTGCTGCGCAGGCGCTGGATATCATCTTCTTCAAAGGCTGGATTTATCAGCACATCAGCAAGGATATCCAGGGTAGGATCGAGGCTGACTGTCAGTGCATCAAGATAAAGGCTGGAAGTATCCAGATCGTTGCCGGCGCTTATACCTGAACCAAGGTTTTCAAGGTCAGCGGCAATCTGCAGGTTGTCGCGGGTTGCCGTGCCTTCATCGAGCATGGCCATGGCAAAACCGGGTAGGCCGGGTTTGCCCATACGGGCAGAAAGGCCGGCATTAAACTGCAATTCCATCTGCACAACTGGAGTTTGTGGACGACTGGCCAGAACCACTTTAAGGCCGTTAGATAAAGTTTCCCGCTGCAGTTCAGGCAGCTGGACTTTTACAATATCCCCAGCTGCAGGAACCTTGCTACGATCCGCGCCTTTGTTTGCGTGGCTGTATTTTGGGAAAGGTGTGACTTCCAAAACATAGGCGCCGCTGCTTAACCAGCGATCAGAACTCTTGCGGATGCTTTCTGGGGTCGCCTCTTTCATCATTTTGAAGCTGTTCTGGTAGAAACCAGGGTTTCCGTAAAGAACTTCACCGCGGGCTAGAATGTCAGATTTGCCGCCAAATCCACCGACTCGCTCTGTACCCCTGACAAAAGATGCAGACTGACTGAAGCGAATGCGGTTAAGCTCTTCTTGTGTTGGGCCTTCCTTCAGGAACTTGTTCAGCTCCTCATCAACAATCTTTTCAATTTTGCTGAGTGGAACATTGGGGCGGGCATCCACAGAGATCATAACCTGCCCGGCCAAAAGGCGATCATAGAGGAATGCTCCGGCACTGGTGGCTAACTGTTCTTCAATCACCAGTCTCTTATAAAGACGGCTGTTTTTTCCACCACCCAGAACATCGGTGGCAAGAGAAAGGTTTTCAGCATCACGGGTGCCGCTCTCAGCCACGTTCCAGACCTTCATTAATCGGGCCTGTGGAACGCGGTCCTGAATACTGTCGCGTTTTTCTTCACTACGCTTGGCAATCCAGGCTTCCAGCTTGTTCAGTGGTTTGCCGGCTGGAATATCGCCAAAGTATTTTTGTACTTTCTTGCGGGCGGTTTCAACATCTATATCACCGGAGAGCACCAGCACGGCATTAGATGGGCCGTAATAGGTATCAAACCAGCTTTTTACCTGATCCAGGCTGGCAGCATTGAGGTCTTCCATATAGCCAATGGTTGGCCAGGAATAAGGATGACCTTTGGGGAATGTTTGTTCTGTAACCCGGCTCCAGACCTTTCCGTAAGGGCGGTTTTCCCCCTGACGCTTTTCATTCTTAACAACATCTCGTTGTTCATCCAGAGTGTCCTGGCTGATGGCACCTTCAAAGTGCCCCATACGATCGGACTCCATCCACAGAGCCATATCCAGAGCTGGGGTAGGAACCGTTTCAAAGTAATTGGTACGGTCGGTGCTGGTAGTACCGTTCTGATCTGTTACGCCAGCTTCTTTAAAAGGCACAAAGTATTCGCCCTTGTAGTTTTCTGACCCCTGAAACATCAGATGCTCAAACAGGTGCGCAAAACCCCGCTGGCCCACAGTCTCGTCTTTAGAACCAACCTTGTACCAGACGTTCACGGCAACAATTGGTGCTTTGCGGTCTTCGTTCACCACAACAGTGAGGCCATTATCTAGCGTGAATTTTTCGTAGGGAATTTTCACTTCCGGCAACGCTTGTGTCTGCTGACTGCTCAGACTGGCAACCGGGTTGATTCCTGAACAGCCGGAAACAAGAGCAGTACCAATGGCCAGAGCCAGAACAGTTCCCTTCAGGCGCTTGGAGGTGCGGGATGTCTTGATCATAGTGATGTTTCAAAAATCCTTGGAGGGTTTTGACTTTGAGCTTATCACAGACAGAGACAACCGTAGCCAGAAAAGGTTCCCGTTCATTGTCGTTTATTTGTAATCAAGCGCACTGTGCGATTATGGAATAGGGTGATACATCTCACTGAACATCATTATTTCAGCAACAGTGGGTGGATCTTTCCGGAATCCTCCAGCCCAGCAGTCCTGACAGAATGAAAACGTGTCTGCGCAAAGTTTGCTGAATTCCGGGAGTGTGGATATGTCCTGATCATCATAACCTTTCGGGACAAAATAACCTTTGGGGAAAGACCCTTCTAAACGGATGCGCCCCTTCAGGTAGAAGTTTCCACCTGCCGGATTTTTAATCGACTTAAAGGAGTATTCCGGAGCGTTGGAAAAGCAGCCGATGTAACCGCCATCAAGCCCATAATAATTATTAATTGTGGGCAGCTGCACAGCATTTTTATCCAGTTCATACCATTGCAGGTGTTTATTTTTAGTGACTTCCTTTACCGAGCTGAATGGCGTTAGCAGATGAGTTGATTTACCAGAGCCATAAGCCGGGAGAATGATTAAACAGCTGAGAGCTGCCATTTTCAGCAGGCCGAACTGCTTGTGTGATTGCCTGCTCAAGCGTGATTTTAGCATCACATAAACCTCCTCAAATCCGAGATGCAGGCAGAAAGAATAGTCGAGTGAACACTGGACATTGTGACAGTGTGAAATATTACAGAGGCGTATTACTCGTCTCTGTAATTTTCAGTTTCAGCGTGAAAGCTGCTGGTTAATCCAGCCGGGTAAAATATCCAGAGATTTAATAATAAGCAGGCACTGATCCCTGACTTCATCATGAATGGGCAGCATGTCGGGGACGATAACCGTAGGGCAGCCAGCATTAATAGCCGAAAGAGCCCCGGTGTTTGAGTCTTCAATAGCCAGTGTGTGCTGGGGAGATACTCCCAGAGCGTCGCAGGCTTTCAGGTAAGGTTCTGGTGAAGGTTTGGGATTCTGTACATCATGCCCGGTAATCACTGCGTCGAAGCGTTTCTTTCCACCAATTGTGTTCAGGGTCAGTTCAGACCTTTCAGCCCCTGATGATGTCACTACGGCTTTGGGAATGTTGTGGCTCTCAAGCCAGGCCAGAAACTCAGTCACGCCGCTTTTGGGTGGAGGTGGCAAAACATCTTTTTCGTAGAGATTAATTAAATTCAAGAAACCCTGAATATCAAAGCCTTCCCCTCCCAGATTCTGTATAAATTCCAGGCACTGGTCGTAGCGGGCACCAATAAACTTCTTATAAACCTCATCGTTTAAATCAATGCCGTATTCCCGGGCAGTTTTTTGCCAGAGGGTTCGATACATAGCTTCACTATCAAACAGGGTGCCGTCCATATCCAGAAGTACGGCGGAAGGTAGTGTCTGCAACGGGAAAACTCCAGAGTTATAGTGATCTGCCATCTTCAGTTTTGATGGCAGGTCAAACAATAGCGTTTTACTGGATATTTCTGCAAACAGGAAGCCTGTTACTGGGGCAGCTTGTATTCAGACTTCAGCAAACTGTCAAAAGGTGTTGTCTTGAGTTTGTCCAAGGCTGACGCTCTGCCTTTCAGATAGAAATCAAACCAGTTTTTGTAATAGTAATCACGAATCATGTGAGGGAGATAAACATAACCAGCAGATGGTGATATTTCCCAGTCAAGCAGTTCGAAGGATTTGCCCTGAAAATCTGGCTGATCGAGTTGCTTGCCAACAGCTTTGCGGTAGCGAACCGGGCTGGTGCCAAAAGCGGCTTCGTTACTGGAGAGCTTGTAAAACGGCGTGTTATAAGCAGAGTTATGTTGAGTCAGGTTACCGTGATCTACATCTTTAATTGTTACCAACATTTTGTCGCCAACGGATCTCTGATAAGCACTGCGGGCAACTGGCTGAGGGTTGTTTTTTGATGGATCTTTCTGTTCCGCAAGCAGTTTCATAAGGGATTTGGGATTACCTCCTGCCTGCTCAACCCAGTCCTGTGACAGTGTATAAAACACCCACTGAACAAAAGAATCTTCATTGCCAATCAGTTGTAATACAGGTTTTCTGTTGCCAACAGGCAGGCCTTCAGGCGTTTTTCCAGCGCCATACATTTCTGATGGCGTCCATGAGTACGGTGTTCCATTATTCAGGCCAATTGCGGTAGTGACTCCTGGCAGGTGCTCAACCGCCAGCTGTGAAGTCATAGAGCCCAGGGAGTGACCGGACAGGCCAACAAGGCTGGAATCGATATGACCACTGAAGAAGCCACACTCATTAATTGGTGAACCCTGTAGCTGGTTTCGGCAAACGCCTTTTTGTTCATTCAGTGATGACAATGTTTGAATGACGGTACTGACATCAGCAACTCTCTGGCGGAACAGGTTACGCTGCATATCCACCATTTTCTTTGCGCCACCTTCCTGAATGGTTTCCTCAGATGGGTCAAAGGTTGCAATATCAGCTTCGGTGAAGTGCTCTTTGCCAAAAAGGAAACGCATAAAATTGGGAACAACTTTCAGTTCAGCCAGAGTGCTATAAGCTCTTTTTATTTCTTTGCCAGAATGCCCTTTGGCGTATTCTGAAGCCGGGTCGTGAAAAACAAGGGGCATCGTTCCATCAGAGATATATGTAGGGGCAGCTACGATATAACCCTGACTGGCAAGATATTCACCCGCGGTATCCCACATGGAGTAATTTCCGCCAAGACCATGAGAAAGAACAATGACTGGAAATCGTCCCTCGGCAATAGGGGCATTCAGCCAGGCATTACGCTTTTGATGGATAAGGCTTTGCTGAAATTTTTTCAGCTCTGAGCTGTTATGATCTCTGGCCAGTTCTGCGAGAGTTTTACCGTTTGAGTTGTAGATACTCCGGGCATCAATACCAAAGAACTTTGCCAGCGGCCGGAACATCTCTGGGTCTCTGAGAACATAATCCTGTATCTCGGCCTGTTGGCCAGAAATAGCTGGCACAGGTATACGTCCATCTGGTTTTATATCGGGTTTTGGTTTGGCTGGATACCAGATGTGGGTAACCACCGTGCGAGGCTGACCACTGGCCTCAATATCTTCCAGAAGCTTTTGGTAAGTGGGGCTGGCGTAAGCGGTATTCCAAGGGTCAAAACGTTCAGCACTGTTCCGGGCAAAAATGACCTTTGCGCCAACAGCATAAGGGCCGTAGCTGGTTTCAGCCTCCATGTCTGGAGTGATTGTGTGAAGGTCACTTGCCAGAGCCTGAAGATTAAAAAACAACAGGCACATAGTAAAAGCGTTGAGAAGAGATGCTCTCATCTTTATCTCCCAAATATCAGAGGTATCTCAGAGAAGTCCAATCTCGTGAGACAGGTGAATCAGTTGTTGGCGATTGCGGGCATTCAACAGCACTTTCAAACGTTCGATGTGGTATTCAACACCGCGCACGGTTAAACCAATTTCCCCGGCAATAACTTTGCTGCTTTGCCCGGAGGCAGCCCCCTTCAAACTGAGCAGGGCTTTTGCACAGAACACGCTGGATTGCAGGAAAGGATTGAAATGTTTTGCGTGACAGGATTGCAGTTCAAGGTGATAGAGATGAAGCAGATGATGCAGGGTGTGCATATGCTTTCTCACATGCTGCTCCAGCTCCTCTGCCGGAAGTTCACTGGTCAGGGAAAATAATCCGCACCAGTGCTTTCCGGTGAAGCTCTTTTGAGGCCAGGTTATACGAGACCCAATGCCAAGCTCTTTCATAAAAGCTGTTAACCGGGCTAAAGAGTCATGCCCTTTCGTTTTGGTTCGATGAACAAAAGGTCCCAGGAAGCGGATGGTCTGATGAAAGTTAGGGTCTTTCATCGCATATTCATTGAGGTAACTATGAAGCAGCTCTTCATCTATCTGGTCGGAAATCACTGTTGAGTTTGATTCAGCCAGTAGCTGAGGAGTGAACAGACTGACATCATCAGGTGCATGAAGGTCATCTTGAATTCGGTAAGGCGCACCCTGATAACAGATAGTCTTAAAACCCAAAGGTACCAGCCTGCTTTTCAGCTCATTGATAATCTCTGGTAACTCTCTTGTTTGCAGGGACCCTGCAGACCACCCGGTTGTTAATTCAGGTACGGTTATCAACTCTTCGTGCGCCATTATCAGAACCTTTAGTTCAGGTTGAATATCCGACCGGCGTTTTTAGAAAAGACTTGGGATTTTTCATCCGCAGACAGGTCGAGAGACTCAATGAATTGAATTGTGCGGGTATCGTAGTCAGTGCCTTCGATGAAGAAATCACTGGCAAACACTATGTGCTCGAGACCAACCAGCTCCCTGGCACACTCAAAGGCTGATTTGTTCCAGTTCAGGGCCGTATCAAGATAGAAATTTTTCATATAGCTGGAGGGAAGCTGATCAAGCTTGTCTGCATAACCTGGCAGAAAAGATGGGACTTCAAACGGAACGTCAATTCGGCGAGCCATGTAAGGGAGAGCGCCCCCCATGTGGCTGAGTACCATTTTCAGGTCCGGAAAGTGTTTGAAAAGACCTCCCAGTACCATTTTTGTTGCACTGAGTGTTGTATCAAAGGGAAAGGCCAGCAGGGTTGGCCCTTCATCATCTTTATAAAAATCAGAATAAAGAGGATGAATATATGCTGGTAGATTTAGTTCTGTCAGCTGTGTCCAGAGTGGGAAAAACTCAGGCGAGTCGTAATAGCGTCCGCCGACATTTGACGGAAGGACAATCCCTGCTGCGCCCAGGCTATGTGCCCGTTTTAGTTCCTGGATAGCGTTTTCCATACTATTCAGAGGCAAAGAAGCCAGAAAAGCAAAGCGGTTTGGGTATTCTGTACAGATTTGTGCCAGCGCATTGTTGTTGATCTGGCAGAGTGTGGGAGCCTTATCATCAATACGGTGATACAGAATGGGGTTCTGCAGAATCTCCATATCAATACCAGATTTATTCATTTGAGAGAGGCGATCTTCACTTCTCCAGGATGGCAATGGTGTTTTTGCCCAGATGGCATAAGAGCTCCCATCCTCACTGGTACCCAATTGAATAAGATCTGGATAGCAGGCATTCATCTCCTGCAGACCTGTCAGGGGAAATGCATGACAGTGACTGTCGATTTTCATTACCTTGCCTCCAGCTGACGTCAGATATATCTGGAGTTGTCTAAAAAACAACCAGAGTGAGCTGGAGATTATGCGCTTAAGAAGCGGGCATTGAACTGTGAAAACTAACAGTGGAAGGCAATGATATCTCTGGCATTAGAATGCTCCCTGCGAAAAGAGGCGCTCCCGGCATATGTTCTATTCTGGTTAAGTAGCCAGAATAGCCAAGGATGGAGCTGTTATGTCGAACCAGATTCCAAAAGGAACCCCGCAGCTGACCGGGTATACCCCGCTTGACCCCGATACCGGGAAAGCAAAGGAGAGCACAAGTACGGAATCAGCCACTGGAGTGTCTGGCACCCGCAAAGTTAAGGTTCTTTCCGAAGAAAAGGCAGAGGCGAATATCAAGGCTGGCAAAGACCTTGGCTTAACCGAAAAAGTTGATCGCCCTTTGGCATCCAGAGTTCTCAGTAAACTGACTTCAATAATTAAAAAGCTGTTTGGTAGGGCTGATAGCTACTCTCCGGCAAAAGCAGAGCTCCAAAGCATAGATAGAAGCACTCTCTGGGCAAAGCAACATGATCTTCCTGCAGGAAAAGCAGATTGTCGGCAGCTGGGGATTGATTCGGCACTCGCCCAATTTCCTTACGAGCAGAATTACGAAGAAGTAAAAGCAGCTATGGGTGTTGATGCCGGTGATCTTCCTGAGCGTCAGGGGATTGGTGGGCAGTTTTCCCATATGACAGATTGGAAGTCAGAAGAATTGGCGAAGTTTAAGGACACACTGGAACAGAATGAGCAATTTAAAGGGCGGTTACAAATTAAAGGCAGCCTGATTCACGATACGAAAAGTGGGTTTGTAGCAACGCTGTTTAAAGATAAAGAAAGTGGTCAGATGAAACTGGTATTTGGGGGAACCACGGCAGGAAAGAACTTATCGTTTTTAACGGCCAAGAAACTGCTGCTTCGTCAGGGTGGGGCAGACGCTGCTAACTTTACCGGAGCCAGCATCCCCAAAAGCTACCACCAGGCTAGTGAAATGGCGCGTATAGCCAGTGAACAATTTGGTGGTGAGAAGGTTACTCTGGTTGGTCACTCTCTCGGTGGTGGTCTGGCTCAGTATGCTGGGGCAATGAATGGTATTCCTGCTAACTGTTTCAGCTCAGCAGCATTGGGTAAAGCTGCTCTTCAACAGCTTTCGCAGCAGGGGAAACTTGATGATCCTATGTGGCTGAAAGGAAATATCGTTCACGTTATGGTGAAAGGTGACCCTGTCAGCAACCCTGTTGGGTTGGGTATGTATAACAAAGCATTTACAGCAACAAACCTTGGCAGTCGAGTGGTGTTAAATGGGCAGACCTGGAAATACGCTGATCCGGTTTTTGGCCGTCATGTGCATTCCCATGAACATGTACGAAGAGCTGTAGATAAGAAGCTGGCTGAAGACTGATTTCAGGATTCAGCCACAGTATTCATTCTGTAGATATTCCACAACACGCCCATAAATACTGGAACCAGTAGTAGTTTCACCCACAGCAGTGGAACAGTATAAAGACTGAATGCCGCGCCCAGCAGAATAACGCAGTAGGCGCGGTTTTTATTTTTCTGGGTCATTCCCCTGTATTTTTCCCAGTTCGAGATAACCTCACCAAAGTACGGATGCGTAACCAGCCAAGTGTGAAAGCTTTTGCTGGAACGGGCAAAACACCATGCGGATAAGAGGATAAAAGGTGTTGTTGGTAAAACAGGCAACACGATACCAACTAGACCAGCAACCAAAGAAATCGCTCCACCCAGCATATAGAGTGTGCGCTTTATCAGTCGTGGGTTGGGTGGTACATCAGGCATAGGTACTGAGAAAAATAGAAGCTATAAGCACCAGATCATAACAGTATCCGGTGCTTATGTACGAACCCTATTCTTCTTGTTTTGAAGAACTCAAGGTGGGCAGGTTTGTTTGAGGTGGATAGTTCATCGCATCTTCAGGACAGTTCCAGCTGCCTTGCCATTTGTTCTCCTTAATGGTGACACCGATGCTGCCATCCGCTGAGATATCAACCTCCCGTAAATATCTGCCGGGTTCTTTGCCGGGCTCCGTCATGATGAAGTCATGTTGACGAAGTTTGTAAGTGACTTTGTTTGGATCACCGTCACGATGGTAAACCTTTACAATTTGTGAGTGCCCGAGATTGAAGGCAAATGTCCACTCATCTTTAGCATTACTTTTGGGCTTGGATTTCACCAGCTCGCAAGCCCCCATATCTATAAATCCTTTCACCTGTTTGCCTGCAATAAATGCCTGCTCAGCATGATCGTAAGCTTCACTAGCATTAGCTGACCCTACCGTGAACCCAGCCAGAGCTACAGGTGTGAATAAAGCACAAACTCTGGAAACGCATTTCAAAAACATAACTTCTTGTCCAGAAACGAAAAGTGATGAAGGCAGTTTTCGGGCAGAGAAGTGTAGGAAGTATAGATAGCTTATTTTGTGGTACCTGCTGGTCTGTTTAACTGGATAACATTGTCTACACTTCACAGCCATTCTGTTGTTGCTGGTGCATGTCTTGTTCAGGAAACTGGCTATTTTTCTGATGGTGGTTTTTATCCCCAGCCAAAGCTTCTCTCATATTGGCAAAACGTTTTTATGCGTGGCTATGGTTCCGGGAAGCTGTCAGGACGACAGAGTCTGTACAGTTCTTTTTGATGATAAGAAAGGAGTGCAGTCAGTTGTCTTTAACAAAATTGCAGGCTGGGTTCGTCCTGGAGACAGGGCCTGGGTTCATAAAGAGTGGCATGAAATTGTACGCGTTAGCTCCGTTGCCACAGGGTTCAGAATGATGGAAATGCGGCCTTTAGGGTTAACTCGTTTTAGTGATGTATCAATAGATAGCGAACTATAGTGGGCATGGGGTTATGTTTCGAAAATCAGCCGTTCTGTGTATGACTGTTTATGGGTTGTTGCATTCGCTTCCGCTGCTTGCCAATGGAGGTGGAGAGTTTGCCTGTCGATTGGTGGTACCTGCATCCTGTGAAGAGAAAGATCATTGTGATGTTTTATTTGATGATGAGAAAGGTGTTCAGCACGCCGAGTTTGGCAAGCAGGCCAAAGATGTGCAGGTAGGTGACAAGGTTTTAGTTCATGGCCAGTGGCATGAAGTCAGTCGCTATGAGCCAATGACGTCCGGGTTCAAGGTTATGGAGCTGAACCGGGGCGACATGGCTCCTGTTGAATAACGTTTTTACACATGGGGAACTGCGCTCAGCAGTTCTCTGGTGTAGTTATGGCGAGGCTCTGTAAGCACATCTTCCGTAGCTCCGGTTTCCACAATCTTTCCGTCTTTCATTACTGCAACCCTATGGGCCAGCTGAGGAATGATGGAAAGATCGTGAGTAATAAACAGGTAAGAAACTCCCAGATCCCGCTGTAGTTCCTGCAGCAGATTCAGAACCTCCGCCCGTGTAGAAACATCCAGTGCGCTGGTGGGTTCATCACAGATAATCATTTCTGGATTAACAGCCAAAGCGCGGGCAATGGCAATCCGCTGGCGCTGACCGCCAGAAAACTCGTGGGGGTAACGGAAACGATGATCCGGTTCCAGCTTTACTCGCTCAAGTAACTCGATAACCCGCTCGGTTCTCTGCTCTGAAGACAAACCCAGATTCAGGCTGATCATGCCTTCTTCAATAATCCGCTGAACAGTCATACGGGGATTCATTGAAGAATAAGGGTCCTGAAAAATAACCTGTATTTTACGGCGCAAAGGCAGCATGGCCGTACGAGACATTTGGCTGATGGTATTGCCATCAAAGGTTATGGAACCGTCGGTGACTTTTTCCAGGTTAAGAATGGCGCGGCCGGTGGTAGTTTTTCCACAGCCGGATTCTCCCACCAGAGCCAGGGTTTCCCCTTTGCCAATAGTCAGGCTGATATCGTCAACAGCTTTGGTCCAGGAATGAATGCGCTGGAGAATGCCTTTACGCTGGGGAAAGTGAACTTTAAGACCATCAACCTTTAACAGAGGGTTGGGTTCAGCGGCATCACGGAAATGATCCTGGTCCGGCAGACTGTTGATTAAACGGCGGCTGTACTCTTCCTGTGGATTACGGAAGAAATCTTCGCAGGCATCTTCTTCAATAATCTCACCCTTGTACATCACTCCAACCCGTTGGGCGGTTTCCCGAACAACACCCATATCGTGGGTTATCAGCAAAACTGCCAGTTTACGGGAACGAGCCAGACTGCGAATAAGATCCAGCACCTGCTTCTGAATAGTGACATCCAGAGCTGTTGTCGGCTCATCGGCAATTAAGACATCCGGTTCACAGGCCAGAGCCATGGCGATCATTATGCGTTGCTGCTGGCCGCCGGAAAGCTGGTGAGGATACCAGTCTATTCGTGTTTCTGGATGTGGAAGGCCAACTTCTTCCAGCAATTCGATAATACGCTTTCTGCGACCTTTGGCATCCAGCTGAGAATGAAGCTTCAATGTTTCTTCAATCTGTGCGCCAACCTTTTGTACCGGGTTCAGGGAAGTTAAAGCTTCCTGAAAAATCATGGCAACATGGTTGCCTCGAACGGCGGTCATCTCCTGCTCGGTGGCATGAAACAAATCATTGCCATCGAAATTAACTTCTCCACTGGTGATTTTCAGTGCATCAGGTAACAGGCGCATCATTGCCAAAGAGGTAACAGATTTGCCGCTGCCGGATTCCCCAACCAGCGCAAACACTTCACCGGGGTGGAGGTCGAACGAAACATTCTTCAGTACCGGAGCCTGAGAGTGGTTGTTAACGCAAACACTCAGGTTGCGGACAGACAGAACTGATGTTTTATCCTGACTCATTATCAGCGCTCCTGTCTGTTTTTAGGGTTAAAGGCATCGTTCACCAAGTCTGAGAACAGGTTGGCCGACAGCACCAGAGTAAACATAAAGAAGAATGCGCCAATCAGATTCCACCAAACTACTGGCTCTTGGGAAAGCTCCGAACGGGCCAGGTTAATCATGTTGCCCCAGCTGGGCATGGCAGAATCCACACCAACACCGATGTATGAAAGCACCGCTTCTGCCAGTACCAGACCGCTGAAATCCAGCACAAAGGTAATCAGAATAATGTGCATAACGTTGGGCAAAATATGGCGGCGGATAATGCGCAGGTGACTGACTCCAAAAGCATGGGCAGCCTGAACATAAGGCAGCTGACTGATTTTCAGGGTTTCTGCGCGCAATAAGCGACAAAGCCCTGCCCAGCTGGTGATACCGAGAATAAAGCAGAGGCCAAGGAATCGGGCATCAGCCTTTTCCAAACCGACTTCAAAGAAGTCCGGGTTAAGATCGATAAACACCTGAAACTGCAGAATGGCTGCTGCAATAAGAAGAATGCCGGGAATGGAGCTGAGGGTGGTGTAAATATACTGAACTACATCATCCACCCAACCTTTAAAGTAACCGGAGCAGATACCCAGAGTGATGGCGATTGGCATCATAATCAGGGTTGCCAGTGTGCCGATTAACACACCCGTTCGAATCCCTTTTATAGAATCATAGAGCGTATCGTTACCAGCTCTATCTGTTCCCAAGACGTGATAAAGATTACCAACATGCAGCATCCATCCAAGCAGCGCACATACGATAAGTATTGTGATCATCGCTGTACTCCACGGAAGATCACTATCTCGGGTAAATGCCTTCAATAGCGCACATAGAAACAGCCCAACAATTAAACCCTTACCAATACCAATCAGGCTTTGTAGCAGGATGTCATTCACATGATCGGCTTTGTCATCCAGATGACTGCCAGCATGCTCCAGGTCAGGATAACCACGGTAAGGCTGACCGCTGTCATCGGTCATATTTTCTTTGGTAAAAGACTTCAGGGAGAAAGGTGAGGAGTAAGAGCGTTCTTTCAGTTCGCCCATTTCCCCCAATAACGAATCAAGGGCACTGTTCACGGTATTGGAATAGTAAACAGTCTCAATATCCTGACCTTCGGTATGAGGCAGTGCCTTGCGGAAGTGCAGGGAATCAATCAGCGCCAGCGCAATGTACGACAAAATGATAATAAAGGTGATCATACCCAGTTTTGAGCTGAACACCTGACGCCACTGGGCTCGGGATTCCGGGTTCTTACGCAGGGTAAACAGAAATGCTGACAGGCTGATAACCAGCAGCCATATCAGAACATCGGTCCAGAGAATAACGGGTTTTATCATATCCATTAGTTCAACCTCACCCTTGGATCAGCCAGGGTGTAGGAAATATCCGTAAGAATCAGGCCGATGATATAAAGAACGGAACCCACAAAAACCATGGTGCGGACAATAGCGAAATCCTGGGCGCGAATCGCATCAAGCATGTAACTACCAAGCCCGGGAATACCAAAGAAGGCCTCCATCAACAGACTTCCCATAAACAGGGCGGGGATAACAACCACAACACCGGTAAGAATTGGCAACATAGCGTTGGGCAAAACGTGCTTGAACAAAACACCCAGTTCACTCACACCTTTTGCCCGTGCAGTGCGGGCAAAGTCCTGATCGGCAGCTTCCAGAAACAGCGTGCGATACCAGCGCGCCCCCAAACCAACACCAGCAACAACACCAATAACTACCGGCAGTATCAGGAACTTCCAGGCCATCCATCCCGGTTCAAATCCGGAAATAGGAACAAGTCGCCATACTGTGGAAACCAGATACTGGCCACCGATGATGTAGAACAGCCCGGAGATTGACATCAGGGAAACAAACAAAGCCACGGCCGCTTTATCCAATCGTGTTCCCCGGAACATCACCACAAGAAGTGCGACACAGATATTCACCCAGATACCAATAATAAAACTGGGAACCGCCAAGGCGAGACTTGGGCCCATACGGGTCAGAACATCGCTGGTGATATCACGGCCATCATCGGCAGGGCCAAAATTAAAGGTGAACAGACGAAGAGATTTCTGGAAGAAAATGGTATCGGTCACCATCTCTGTACCCGAAGCATCCTCATTAAACATCAGTGGTCGGTTATAACCTTTCTCTGTAACCCAGTTATCTATCGCTTCCTGAGTCACATACTTTTCTCCGAGATGAGCCCGGGCAACATCAGCCGGGCTGTTCACCACAAAGAACAGGAAAAAGGTGATCAGGTTAACCCCAATCAAAATAGGAATGGCGTAGAACAGCCGGCGGATAATATAGGCAAACATATCAGTTGCTCCTCCCTGACTGTTCAATAGCCGGGCTGACTCTTAACGTCTGACGGCGGCGGTAGGCTCTGACTGCTGGCCAGATAAGTAACAGCAACACTGCAAACGTTGCCAACAGAGGCCAGATCACAGGAGTGTTCCACTCCCGCTGTTTTTCCAGACGCTTCTCTTTATCCAGCTTCAGGTACTTGAGAGTATCCCGGGCAATACCATGACGCTTGGTGTTAGTGACCCAACTGTTATTCAGGTAATACTCTTTTACGTGATAGCCGCCCATCCATGGATTATCCCGGCGAACGATCTCAACCATTTTGGCAAGAATGGCTTCACGCTCGGGAGAGTTCTCCATGGTTTTCATCTGATCGAATAAACGATCATATTCAGGGTTTTGATAATTCGCAGTATTAGAACCATCACACTGACAGCTTTCGCTGGTCTGGGAGCTGGTCAGCAGGAACAGGAAGTTTTCCGGGTCGGGATAATCGGCCAGCCAACCCCAGCCGAATAGCTGAGTATTGCCTGCACGCATCTTTTGTTTGAAGCGAATGTAATCGCTGGTGCGGTATTCCAGCTGAACACCAATCTTTTCAAACTGTCGACGACGCCAGTCAGTTATTGGACCAGCGGAACCACCCGTGGTATCCAGATAAATAATTAAAGGTTTGCCGGTTTTCTTATCACGACCGTTGGGATAACCCGCTTCGGCAAGAAGGCGCTTGGCAACCTCAACAGACTTACGTTCTGGTTTGCCATTTACCCAGTCGTAAAGGTAAGAGTTTATGCCAGCCTCTCCTGCAACATAACCGGGAATACCAGGAGGAATTGGCCCCATGGCGGCTTCACCACGGCCATTGGCAAAGATTTCCAGAAACTCTTCGGTGTTCATAATCAGGCTGATGGCACGACGCAGCTTACGCTTATCTTCTGTGTAACCACCGACTACAGGATCTTTCATATTGAAGCCGTAGTAGTAAATGGATGGTTTCACCTCTGTGCTGACAGTAATGCCCTTGTCCTGCATCTCCTGACTGAGTTCCAGCCCGTCACCGGAAACGACAAAAGCGCGGTCAAAGTTACTGGAACTGATGTTGTGGGTATCGTCTCCAGAGCGGTCATACCAGCCCTGCATAAACTTGGACCATTGCGGCAGACTTTCTTTTTCCAGTCGGAAAGTTGCCCGGTCGATAAAGGGCATAGGTTTTCCAGCATCTTTTAAGTTGCCGTTGGTCAGGTCTTCCGGTTCACCTTCTGAAGGGAATGGATCAAAGCGATAGTTGGGGTTTTTCTCAAGAGTGATGCCGCTGTTTGGATCATTGCGGGTCATCATGAAGGCACCGGTACCGATGGGGAACCAGTCCAGTGTCAGGTTACGATCAGCAAAGCCGGGGTTGTGATAAAAACGATCCGCTTCCCAGGGAACCGGGGAGAAAAAGTGCATCGCCATCCAGTAGGGAAACTGGGGATATAAACCTTTAATGCGAATTGTCAGAGTGTAATCATCAACAGCACTAACACCGTCCAGTGATGTTTCCCGTAAATCCAGCCACTGATCACGGGGCAACTCCATAACCTTCTCGCCAAACTCACTCATGCCAACAATGTAATTAGAGAGGAAGCCCAGCAGTGGTGATTTGTTCTTCGGGTCGGAAAGGCGTTTGATCTGATAAACAAAATCATCAGCAACCATTTCCCGGGTTCCGTTTTCTGGAAAGTCGTACAGTGTTGGATATTGCAGGGATTGTTCTGGAGAGTTGAACAGATAAAGCGCATTGCCCCATTCATCGTTGGCCAGTGCCGGGTGAGGCTGATATTTCACCCCTTGCTTAAGGCGAATGGTGTACAGACTGTAAGCCAGCTCGTCGCTGTCCATTGTTACGGGTTGCTGGTCTTTATCCAGATACGTCACTTCCGGCATAGCTTCCGCGAGAGACGGTTCCAATACATAAGGGCGTTTCAGGAAGTGGTAACGAAACGGAGCTTCGTAAATCTGGTCAATAAAAACAGTTTCTTCTGCACTGTAGGAGCGAGCAGGATCAAGGTGCTGAAGGCGGGAGGAATAACTGCCGTAATACACCGTTTCACCGGGTGTTTCCGGTGGATTGGGATCGTTCCACGGTTCGGAACAAGCTCCCAGAATCAGCAGGGATGTCAGCAGCAGTGTTTTGCTTAGAAATCGTCTTGTCCCGAAGCGGGGCATGGCGTTGTCCGTTTGTTACCCAACAAATACTGAAAACGGTCATTGTAAGTAATGACCGGCCTCAATAGTTAATTTCTCATGTTTTTGGCTATGGGTATAGCTCTGGAAGATGTTGGTGCTCCTGACAGTGCTGTTATGCATCCTGAACTCTGACCACCCAATAATAGGAGCGGGTAAATAAGGGAAGGAATCCCTGGAGGAAATCCTTCATAAAGGAACCTCTAATGTTTACCCGCTGTCACCGGGGCTGGCGGTAATAACTGACAGTACCCGGTGTGACAGTTTTTCTCTTTTAGCACACCACAGAAAAAAAACTGGCCATTTGTGCAAATCACTCAGGCTTCTTGTAGTACGAATTCTCTGAATTGATTTATGTCAACACGCGGAAGCTATTCTGACGTTATCAACGCCGTATAAAAGATTAAATAACAATGCGGACGTCTTTATGGAACAACTCTCGGCTCTTGATAACCTGTTCCTGAATATGGAAACAGGAACAACTCCCATGCATATCGGGAGCCTTGGCATTTATGATACATCGACAGTGGAAGCTGGTTGTCTGACGTTTAAAACAGTGCTTCGTAATCTGGAAGCACGGCTTCATAAAGCGCCCATGCTCCGGTATCGTCATGTCCCTGTAGCTCTAGGTATCGATTACCCTTACTGGATTGCTGATCCTGACTTCGATATAGAATTTCATGTGCGCCACATTGCTTTGCCCAAACCTGGGGACTGGCGTCAGCTCTGCATTCAATTTGCCCGACTTCATGCCCGCCCACTGGATATGACCCGTTCCCCCTGGGAAATGTATGTGATTGAGGGAGTTGACAATGTTGAAGGTGTTCCCGAAGGCAGTGTGGCATTGGTTATAAAGGCGCACCATGCACTTGTTGACGGAGCCAGTGCCGTTCAACTCATGGCTGCTCTTCACGATTTAACTCCGGTCAATTGCAAACAACAGCTTCCTGCATCATGGATCGTTGATCGTGTACCTAACCAGGTTGAACTAGTGAGTCGAGCCGGGGTAAACGGCTTACGGCGTGTTGCTAAACGAGGGCGAGTTATAACCCGATACGCGAAACCATTGCTTGGCAGTCTGTTAAAGAGAGCAACATCTGTCAGTACCTGCACCCTGATGAACGCGCCGCGCACACGTTTCAACGAAAAGGTGTCACCTCACCGTGTTTTTGAAGCTGTGAGCTTTGACTTGATGGCTGTTAAAGCAGTGAAGAACAGTCTGCCGGAAGTGACCGTAAATGATGTGATGATGGCAGTGGTTGCTGGTGCTCTCAGGCATTATCTTACCCGTAAAGGTGAGCTGCCGGATGAGTCCTTAACCGCGATGGTTCCGGTTAATATTGACCCAACCCGGAATGGGAAGAAGGGAGCCAGCCAGGGGAATTATCTGTCGTTTATGTTCCCCAAAATATATACCAGTGAGGCAGACTCGCTGAAAAGGTTGCAGGCCATTAACAGAGATAACGTAGCAGCCAAACGCAGTCGGGAAAATCTGGGCGGGCAGGAAATGATAGATACCGCCAGCCTGATGCCAGCCACGGTAACCAATCTGCTTATGCGTGGAGCAGTGAAATATAACCTGGCAGGGCGAATGAAGCCGCTGTTCAACACAATGATTACCAATGTGCCTGGGCCCCAGTTTCCGGTTTATCACGTAGGGGCGAAGTTGCAGCAGTTTTTTGGAGCCGGGTTGAGTTATGACACAGCAGGATTGTTTCATGTGATTTTCAGCTACAACCGAATGATCACTGTCAGTATTACCTGCTGTAGAAAAATGATGCCTGATCCTGAGTTTTATGCGGATTGCTTACGGAAATCCTGGCAGGAGCTGCAGGCAGCAGTCCCCCAAATGGATGTGCCGGTGCGTGCTGCGCCGGAGCCCAGAGCAGATGTTATTGCCCTGAGCAAGCAAGAACTCGAAACAGCCTGAATAAAGACAAGAGGAACAATGTATGTACGATAAAATCTGGCTGGCCGGCTTAGGTGCCTACGCTCGTTACGAAAAGCTGGGTAAAGAAGGTCATAAACTCTTTGAAGAACTGGTTTCTGATGGCGAAGAAGTGAAAGATCGCGCTACGGACCAGGTCGAGGATATTAAAGAAAAAGCACAAGCCAAAATTGATGAAGTTGTTGGCAAGCTGAAAGACTTCGTTGGTTCTCAGAAAGAAGAGTCCAAAGATGTAAGTGATCTGTGCAACCAGATCGAAGAACTGACCAAGGCAGTGAAAGACCTGTCTGCAGCAGAAAAGCCTGCCCGCGCTCCTCGTAAGAAGCCAGCGGCTAAACCTGCGGCCAAAAAGGAAGAGCCAAAGAAAGAAGTTGCAAAGCCTGTAGAAAAGCCAGCAGCATAAAACCTGCTGGTTCGTTCCAAGCCCTCAGTGAGTTATGAACTTTCTGGGGGCTTGTTAGTTTCACTGACAAGCCAGTCCCCTCCTATTGGT
The DNA here is from genome assembly GCF_058148445.1 of Parendozoicomonas sp. 2304DJ65-17. NCBI lineage: Bacteria > Pseudomonadati > Pseudomonadota > Gammaproteobacteria > Oceanospirillales > Endozoicomonadaceae > Parendozoicomonas > Parendozoicomonas sp. 2304DJ65-17. The sequence goes on along the minus strand of NZ_JBYVJV010000001.1, from coordinate 369,492 downwards.
CGTTTCCTGCCTCATACCTATACTCCTGACCTTATTGAAATTAAGGCAGGAATGATTTGAATGAAATATCACCATCTGGGAATTCCAACAACTGAGAAAAAGCCGGGAGAGCGCCATATCCCTCATTTAAAAATGTATGTGAGCGGATATGAAGAGAGCCCGTTTAATATCGAATGGATGCGTTTTGAAGAAGGTAATGAACTTCCTGAGCTGGTAAAAACTGTTCCCCATGTTGCTTTTGAGGTTGATGATCTGGACGCGGCGATTGAAGGGAAGAATGTCATCATTGAACCCAACAGCCCTTCAGAAGGGCTGCGGGTTGCGTTCATTGAAGATAACGGAGCGCCGGTAGAGTTTCTGGAATACACCAATACAGAAGAATAAGTCTCATATTCTTCTGTTCAGAGGTTACCACTTGGCATATTGCTCTTCGGTAAATCCAAAAATATTGTGAATATCGATCTCTTCGCCATCAGTTGTTTTCAGTGTACCGGTAAAGCTTCCGAACATCTGGCTGAAGTTACTGGCCATAATCAGGAAGTTATTTCTTTCTTTATGAGCACCTGCAGGATCAAAAACAAGATCGATCATTCCGTCCGATGATGTGATTTTCCATTGACGGTTCAGGTCAAATGGGTCGTATTCAAACGCTACACCAGAGACTCGGTGGAGTTTGCCATCCAGCCAGAAACCATTTTCATTAAAGCTGGTCTCATTGGTGCTGCAGGCACCGTTTAAACCCAGACGCCTGCCATCGGGAAGAATCCCGGAAAGACAAATCCAGTTCCAGAAACAGCGACGCTTTAGGTAGCCTGCTGACCAGTCCATAGTTGCTGTTGCGCCAATCTCTTTAAGATCAAACTCTCCGGCTTTGCAGGACACTTTACCGGTACAGGGTACACCTGCCATTTTCTGGGTGTAAGCAAAACCGTTGAGGTCTACGCGGGTTCCCAGGCGGATAGGTTCGAAGGTTTCCTGTCCATAGTTCATGTCGATGGTTGTTCCATCTTTCAGGCGAACGGTCAGTTTTCGCTGATCTCCATTACATTCCATCTCTACGGAATTTTTGCCCTGACGGAAGAACCAGTGGCCTTTGTCCGGTGTTTGCGTAACTTCAGAGAAACCGCCAAAAGCAGGGGCTTTGAACTGGTAACTGTCGAGAGAGCCGGTTGCCGGGTGATAGATATAAACAAAAGAGGTAACGGCTATACGCACATCAATAATGGCTGCGCAGACAATAAGGTCGGGGCTGATAGCGGAAATAAACTGAAACTGGTTAAAGCCAAACCAGCGTTTGAAAGGCCCGGCCTCTTTGCCCATCGCGGTACGCAGGCGAAAATCACGATAATTAATATCGTCCACGGGGTGTTCAAAAAGCCCCTGGCGAATCCGGCCGTTTTTCTCAACCAGTTGAAACTCTGTCTCTGCCATCGTTGTTGTTCTTAGTTATGCAAAAAAGATTATGAAAAATATGTCGGCTTGAGTTTTTTTTCCAGTCTCAAGTTTATTTTTTTATTTAAATCCCCTGCTGACTGAAAAATGCCACAAAATCTTGCAGTTATGACCGGAAACTGTGCAGTTAGGCACATTGACCTTAATCCGACTGATACATGAAAATAACTGCAACTGGTCGTTAATGGTAAAGGCGCCTTTTATTTATGGCGCAACTTTTGCCTTCTTAAGACCGGCGGAAGTGTTATTAAGGTGTTGCGCTCCCGCAGAATAAAAATCACAGGGTTGGGAATATGGAACAGCTATCGCCGCTGGATACTGCGTTTCTTAATTTAGAAACCGGCAACACACCAATGCATGTTGGCTCTCTGGGTATATATGACCAGTCAACTGTCGATGGGGAAGTACTCGGTTTTAAAGAAATTATTAAGTTTTTTGAAGGACGGCTGCACAAGGTTCCTTCGCTCCGTTATCGAATGGTTGAAGTACCGATGGGGCTGGATTATCCCTACTGGATTGCAGACCCTGAGTTCGATATTGAGTTTCACCTTCGCCATATTGCCCTTCCTCAGCCCGGCGACTGGCGTCAGCTTTGTATCCAGGTTGCTCGTATTCATTCACGACCTCTGGATATGGGCCGTCCACCCTGGGAAATTTATGTTATTGAAGGCCTGGATAATATTGAAGGCTTACCCAAAGGTTGCTTCGGTGTAGTCACCAAGGTGCATCATTCTCTGGTTGATGGCGTTTTTGGGGCGCAGCTCCTTACCGCGCTTCATGACCTCGGCCCTAAGGCATCACCAATCAAAGCTGATAAACCTTGGATCGTGGACCGTATCCCTACAGGTGTAGAGCTGTTAAGCCGTGCGGCATTTAACGGTGTTCGGAATATTGCCAAAAAAGGAAAGGCTCTTACCCAGCATGTTCTTCCCGGTAGTATTGATATGGCCAAGAACATGATCAAGGGAACAGCTGATTCTGATAGCGGCAATATGCTGTTTAAGGCTCCCAAAACCCGTTTTAACGATCAGATCAGTGCCCACCGGGTTTTTGAAGCCGTTGATTTTGATTTGAAAGATATCAAGGCACTGAAAGATGCCAAAGAAGGTATCAGCCTGAATGATGTGATGGTGGCTCTTGTTTCCGGTGCTCTGCGCCGTTACCTGAAAACCAAAGGTGAGCTGCCGGAAGAATCACTCACAGCTATGCTGCCAATTTCTGTACGTCCTGAAGAGAAAAACAATGTTCAGGGTAACCAGATATCGTTCATGTTCCCCAAGATTTACAGTGATATTGCTGATCCTATTGAACGTCTGGATGCAATTAAGGCTGCAACCCAGAAAGGTAAGAGTGCTAATGACAAGAAGGGTGGCAACCTGATGCTGGATGCAGCGCAGCTTCTGCCGACTACTGTAACCAACATGGCACTTCGTGCAGCGCTGAAATACAACCTGACCAGTTATCTGAAGCCGCTGTTTAATACTGTAATTACTAATGTGCCTGGACCTCAGCTGCCTCTGTATTTTGCTGGTGCCAAGATGGTGAACTTCTATGGTACGGGTATCAGTTACGACACGATGGGACTGTTCCATATTCTGTTCAGTTACAACGGCAAGATCTCTGTGAGCGTGACATGCTGTCGCAGCATGATGCCAGATCCGGCATTTTATGCTGACTGCCTGCGTTACTCGCTCCGGGAACTGCAGAAGGCTTTGCTGCCAAAAGATGAGAAGAAAGCTCCGGTCGCAAAAGCAGTAGCCAAGCCTGCTGTTAAAAAGACTGTTGCTGCGGAACCTGCTGCCAAGAAAACAACACGACGTACGACTCGCAAAATTACGGCTGATGTTGCAGAGAAAAAAGTCACTGAGCAAAAGGTTGCTGAGAAGAAACCTGTTGAGAAAAAGCCGGCCGCTAAAGCAGCAGCAAAACCAGCTGCTAAAAAGGTTGCCCGGAAAACAACAGCTAAAAAGCCAGTAACTAAAAAAGCTGAAGAGAAAGCAACTGCTGAAACAGCCTGATAGGCTTAAAATAAAAAAGGCTCCGTAATGGAGCCTTTTTTATTCATTAAAGAAAACAGGAATTCTTACGCGCTTTTAATAAACTCGTATTCACCTTCCATTTGCAGTTCAATGCTTTTACCAACAAATTCTGCGGCCATTTTGCCAATCAAAGGCAGGCTGCTGGTGACTTCTATATTAACGTTGTTTACACAACCTTCATCAGTTGGGGTAATAACCATTTCACCCTGAATCTTTACTGGCAGGCCATCAAGGTCAACACGCAGCTGGCAGTGGCGGCTACCGTCATCCTGAAGGGTCCAGGTTTCTCTCTGGCGAACTTTATTCCATTCCCCGGCAAACTTGCGCAGTGCAGAAGGAACTTCCTGGCCAACAGGAACTTCACGGCGGGAATCAATACTCACTGTTGAGCCGGATTCATCCTTGCTCTTCAAACGGTATTTACGAGCACCAAGGCTGTCATGCTTTGCAACAACACGTTCTTCAACGGAGAAAAAACTGTATACGTCGTCTACATCAATGGTGTATGGGTGATTTGCGGTTACTTTTCTCATTATTTATCTCCGTACCTAGCCTTGTCATTATTGTCATAAATATTGGTCTTTTTCATCCTATTTGATAAAGGGGAGGAGTGCATTGATTCAAACAGCTCTGTAATAGGTGAAATTATGCCAAGTGAATTGAAATTTTCTGCTTAAATGACAGGTGTTTAGGACACTTTGAATATGTTTACTCTGCTTGACGTTTTTTATAATTTCTGTGCAACTTAAGTGAACCGCAGGAAGGGAGTTAGGTCATGTACGAGAAAATCTGGCTGGCTGGTCTTGGTGCTTATGCACGGTACGAAAAGTTTGGTACTGAAGGTCGTAAGCTGTTTGATGAGCTGGTAGAAGATGGTGAAGATGTTCGCGATCGTGCCAGTGACAAAGTTGAAGACCTGAAGCAAAAAGCTCAGGACAAGATCAACGAAACTATCGACCGTTTGAAAGAAGTTCTGCGTATCAAAGAAGGCGAAGAAGAGAGCAAGGATGATGTTAAAGAGCTCTCCAAGCAGATCGAAGAACTCAGCAAGGCTGTAAAAGCACTGACTGCTGCTGAGAAGAAGCCAGCAACCCGTGCGGTTGCCAAAAAAGCTTCTTAATCCCTATTTAGGAAACAGCCCGCTTTGGCGGGCTGTTTTTTTATGTCTGCTCGAAATTCATGGGAATGCTTTACCGTTAACGAAAAAGCAAACCTTCAGGAAGCTTCTTCACTCACTTCCCGTAATGTTGCTGTCTCAGGCAGTAATGCTCTAAACGACCTGTTCATGCACTGAATATAAAACTCGGGATCAGGCATCATATTTCGGCAGCAGTTAATGGTGACATTCAGGGTCTCGTTATAACTGAAGGCGTTATGGGCTAAACCGAGATTGTCGTAAACGGAGTCAATGCCATAACAGGCATGCAGTTTTGCACCTGAGTGATAGAGGGGGATATGGGGGCCGGACACACTGCTGATAAAGGTGTTAAAAAATGGTCCGGTATGGCGAGCGTTCTGATAAGTCACAGCCGCCTTGAGGAACAGATCAGCCACGGTATTTGGGAATAACCGTGAGGCATCATCAGCAAACTGCCAGTCCAGCCAGGCTGTTTTTTCCCGGCATAACTTCAGGTGATGAATCAATAACCGTGTTCTTTCTGCGTCATCAGCAATTTCTGTGAATAACTTTGGAAAGATGTAAGAGAACTGATGAACTCTCTTATCTGTTCCCGCTTGAGGCTGGCCAGGAACAGGAAACATGGCAGTCATGGATTCTGATGGCAGCTCACCCTTTTGAGACAGGTAACGGTGAAGTGCACCAGCAATCGCTGCAATAAGAACATCGTTAAACCGTGCACCGGGAAAATTCTCTCGTATTTTATTAATATCACTAAAGGAGAATCGTGTGCCAGCAAACACCCGGTGAGGGGAAAGCCTGGCATTAAAACGTGTATGGGGAGCGTGCCCGAAAGTGCAGGATCGGGCATCACGCGCACTTTTATAAAGCTTCTTCACCGCCGGTAAAGTGTATTTCCTTGCCAGATTCGCATAGGAGCTGACAATTTTGACTCTGTTTATAGCGGCACGACTCAACAGCTCCAGATCACTGGGAACGCGATCAACAGTGAGAGGGTGATCCGGTATTGAGGCAATGCTTTCTGGAGAAAGGTCATGCAATGCCGCCAGCAGTTGCCCGCCAGTGTCGCGATCAAAAATAGAGCGGTGCAATTTGCCGAAAACAGCAAAACACCCGGAAGGCAGACCTTTAATATTGTCCAGGCCTTCAACAACCGTCATTTCCCATAGTGGGCGGTTCAAATCCAGAGGGCGGGCATTGAGCCGTGAAATTAGTATGCAGAGTTGTCGCCAGTCACCAGGTTTCGGCAGGGCGATATGGCGTACATGAAACTCAATATCGAACTCTGGATCATCAATCCAGTAGGGATAATCGAGTTTCATGGGAGTTTTCACAACACGTTTGCGCAGTACCGGTACTTTGTGAAGGCGGGCTTCAAAGGTCTTAATAATATTCTTGAAGCGAACCTGCCCACCGTCTGCTGTGGACTGATTGTAGATACACAGCAAACCCACATGCATAGGGGTTGTGCCGGACTCCATATGGAGAAAGAGGTTGTCTTGGGGTGAAACCTGATGCATCAATAAATCCTACTGCCATAGGTCAGCCAGTAGCTGCTTGGCTTTATTCTATAGAGTCAGGCAGAGAACCTGCAGAGCACTTGGGCAGAAAAACCGGTCATAAAAGGTTGTGATGCGTACAACCTGAAAAGCCTGGGAGAGCAATTATTTGGGAGAACTGCTCTCTAAGAAAGCAAAAGCCTCTGACTGCTTTCGTCCAGCCTGTGCCAGTCACCATCCAGTTGTGCCAGACGGTCAGCAATGACATACAAAACACGGGGGTTAAAGATGATTCCCACGTGGCTTGCCTTAATCTTCACGTTTTGTGACAGCTCGGTTTCTTCTACCTGGGCAATCTGCCAGGCAACAATGCCGTCTTCCTTGGTGTAAATAGAGGTGAAAGGTACGTCGGGTACTGGCTGACGAATCTGCTCCACCTTCTCTTCCAGTTCTTCTTTACTTACGTCCCGGCCAAAGGTGTTGAGATACAAATCCCAAAGGCTGGTATGTTCCAGAGACCCGCCAATAGGGCTGGCCATCGTTATAACCTGTCGAATCATTTCCGGATGGCGTCGGGCTGCTTCCCGTGCAAATACACCACCCAGGCTCCAGCCCAATAAGCTGATTCTGTGGCCGGAGGTTACGTAGAGTTCTTTAATACGTTCCAGCAGCAGGGTTTCAATATCGCGACTGGTCGTTGGGCCAAGGTTTACACCCAGGCGCCACGGTTGTGCGTTATAACCCAGTTTTCTCAATCGGTTACGAATAAAAGATGTTGCAGGGTCACTTGTCAGGAATCCGGGTAGTACCATAACTGTATGGCCATCACCTTTCGGAGCCCGCTTCAGCAGGGAACGTTCACTGACAAAACTGGCTATATCCTTGACTGCCCTGATGGCATCAAACGCTGTGTCCAGCTTAGTCGGTGGTTTTATAACATCCTGCTTATGCATAACACTCTCTGTAATTCTTATGTGTTGTTATGGCACTTCTGACTTCTTGTTACAGAATGATCAGTGATCAATAGATCAGCGCTGTATAGCGTTATCTCGTTTGATTATATAACAGCCAACGTGGTTTGTTTTGCCTTCTGCTCATTTTCTATGGTCAGTTCCGGCCAATTGCCAAAAAGAGTTTGTTCAGGTAGAGACACTTGTCGTGTAATTCTGGTCAAAAAACAACCAATTTGTCTTGTTCCCATGTCCCCCATGGGAAGCAGCCGCAGATTTTAAGTAACCAACAGGTTTATCCACAGAAGTGGTGGATAAAGTGATTTCGGTCAATTTGCTGACCGTAGTGGTAAACGCTGCAGGTTGGGCAAATGGCGTGATATTTCCGTGTCAGGCATCACTGTTCACACCTTCTGGCAACATGGAACGGATTGTCTATTTTATAAGGCGCGAATAATTAAGAGCTTATCAGATAGGACATGGCACCGGGTGCAGGTGAACAGGGCAACTTTATTTCTAGGGGGACTTCTGACCGTCATGCCGTTATGGGGTGATAGTGGGACGCCTGCATCTCTGTATCAGCAAGGTTTCCTCGCTGGAGTTCCACCAACCGCTATATCAAGGGTCGAACCAGTAGAGCAGGTGCGTGACCAGCTTGTTTTCCGTTTACCAGAGAAGAAAAGGGTTACATTTCGAGAAGATCCCTACGGGTGGGTCAATTACGGCACAGACCTGACCCTCCGTGAGGGGCCGATGGCTTTGAGCGCCCTGACATTTATGGGGTTGGTGTCTTTCTACCAGGCTGGAACTGAAGCTACTCTGAAGCGTATTTTAGGGAAATATACACCTTTGGTGGCTGACCTTGGTGTGGACTTTGCCACAACTCACAACTGGAGTGAGTTTGCCTATCGTTTTGGCATCAGCAGTGTTAGCTGGTGGATCGGCAACAGGCTGGGAACCACGCTTCCCGCAGTCTTGCGTTATGGAATCTCTCATGGTGCTCTTTTAAATGAGACCGTTCCAGATATCTGGCAGGGATACTTTTTACCAAGGTTAACTGGTAGCAGGGAAATCCAGCCTCTCGACCCAGAACTGTCCCGTTTGGTACGCATGTATTACCGTCTACCGGATGCAGAGTTTTCCCCAGATACAGGCCAGCCATGGATTGAACTGGTCTTTATCTATGATGATATTGAAATTGATCCCCTGAATGAGTTTGAAAGCCAGCTTTTAGAGTTACGCAAATGGACTTTTGAGCAGGGAGGGGAAGGTATACACCTGTATCCGGATGTAGAGGGTTCTCGTCTCAGGCTGTGGGCCACTGTCGTAAAAAGTGGTGTGGCGGGGCGGGTTATCCAGATTCCTGGTCATTTTGGTATGGGGGAGCGATCGACCTGGTGGACACGTCTTATGGCCGAACGCCACCCAGATTTACTGAAACACCGCCAAATCAGTCCACTTCACGAAAAAATCCTGTCCCGCCTGCCTTTGTTCTTAGCCGGAGGAAAAGCCAAACCAATTGTCGTGGAAGGGCGTGGGCCAGAGCTGCGTTCAACCCAAACACTTTCCGCCGTATCTGTGGGTGATTCTGGCTTCCTGTTATTTGATAACCATGAAGCTCAGGGATATGAGTTGCCGGAGATTTTTCTCGAGACTACCCGATCGCTGGATAAGGTCACTCTTGAGGCTATAAGGCAGATGGATGTCTATCGTCAGCCTGCTCCCAGCCGTGGTGTACATAAGTTATTCACGGGTGTTATTCGCTCTGTTATCTACAAGAAAATTTTTGATTGGGCGCTCTCAAAGATTCAGGTAGAAGATCCTCCTGTGGATAAGAAAAACCCGGCCGGTAAAAAGCCTATCTCCATACGTCCTGAAGAGGACCACAGCATTCAGCCAAAAGACGGGCTCAGCAAAGAAGATGGATTCTTTACGAATAAAGATAAGGGCGGAAAGAAAGTATCAGAAGCAAAACCAGTGAAAAGGAAAACCCATGAAGTTCAGATAATGCCGGAGGATGATCCGGAAACCAAAACACAAGCTCAGAAGAAAGATCAGAGTGCTGCTGTTATAGAGTCTGAAAAGAAATCAACCAAACCCAAAAAACCGCAGGAGCCGGATGAGTGGGAGCGGGAAGATATCTATGCGCTGGATGAAAAACAGTATAAGGAGAAAATCCGGAAAAGTGAGGAAGAGGCAAGGCTTAAAATCGCCGAAGTTGAAGCCAAGAAGAAAAAAATTAGTGAGGCACAAGCAGCGAGAGCTCAGAAAAAGTATCAAGACATGCTGGAGCGAAATAAAGTTATGGCTGACAGGCATGAAAGGAATATTGTCAGCAATCTGGAAAAGCTTGAAAAAAGCCTTACTGACGGCAGGGAGTTGTTGCGAACTTACAATGAAGCGCAGCCAGCTGATGGAGCTGAGGATGACTATAAGCACTTAGAGGCTTTAGGAGATATAGCCGAAGAAATAAAATCTTTGAAGGATCAACTCACAAAACTGCCTGAGTTGTTGAACGAGTCGGCGGGGGTATTTAAGTGGAGAGATGCTGAAGAGGCATCGGCAAAACTGTGTGCGGTTGCGGCACAGGATGTGAATCGTTTTGGAATCGCTGTGGCTTCTAAGAAACTGCTCCTGGCAAGAAAAGACCAGACAACAATGCCTGAAGTTATAGGGAATTTGGAGCACCTCAAAGAGCAGCTTGCTTATCAGGTTGCAGAAAACGCTAAGAAGTATCAAAGGTATATAGAGGGAAATCTGAAGAGACTTAGCAAGAGGCTTGGAGAAGGGAAAGGCATTTTAGCCGATTTTGTAGATAATCCTGAAGCCGATGGTTTAAAGGTTGAAGTAGCGTTAAGGCAACTTGAGGAGCTGGAGGAAACTACACAAAGTCTGGATCATCTGAAAAAAGACTTGGTGGAATTCCCGGAGTTACTGGAGACACCGAGCGGTCTGAACGATTGGCGAAATACGGAAGAAGTGTCAAGAAAACTTTGTGGTATTGCTTCGCAGGACGTTGGGTGTATTGAGGCTGTCGCTTCATCGAAAGGGGCATTTGAGGAAAGAAAAGACCATGCAGAAATGCCTGGCGTAGTAGCGGACCTAGAACACGTTAAGCTACAGCTTTATCCAAAAGCTGCGATAAAGGCCCAGCAATATAGAGGGGATATAGAGGACAAGCTGGCAGAACTGGAACAGCGTCTCGAAGAGGGGAGAGGTCGTTTACTCGAATTTAATGGAGATTCTGAGGCTGATGATTCAGGAATAGACGCAGCATTCCAGCAAATACAGGAACTGGGCGAAACGGCGCAGCGCATAGAATCCTTGAAAAGGAAATTGGATAATCTCCCTGAGTCGTCAGAAACGCCAAGTACTCTATGGAAGTGGCGGAATACGAAGCAGGTGTCAGATAAAGTGCATGGGTTCGCTTTGCAAGAAGTTACACGAATAGAAAGGACCGTATCTACAAGGAGTGTATTCAATGGAAGGAAAGATCAGGCCAAACTGACTGAGGTTCAACGGGATCTGGATCATCTCACAGAGAAGATGGCATCTGCATCTGGAGATCCAAGGGGGAAAGGCAGAGCAGGCAAGAAGTTGGTGAAAAAAGCTGTTTCTTCACCAGCTCCTGGGTCAGTAGCAGTTGCTCCTGTTATTGCTGTTAAAGACAAGACTGCTGTTAAAGATAAGGTCGCTGGTATAGCTGGAACTGTCGCTTCAGGCTCCACTTCACCTGATAAATCAGAGCCAGACCAGCCGGTCTTCAGATATCCGAATACTCACTCAAAAGTACTGGTATTGGGTCGCCCTGAGGTTGGTAAGCAGACTGTTATGGGGCGTGTGCATAAAACAAAGCTGGAAAAAACAGCCAAAGATGGAAAGGTGTATGCAGTAAGACAGTACAAGTCAGTAAAACTTGGTACCCAGGGCAGTACTGTTAAATACACAATGGCTTCATTGGCTTCTGGGGACGATATACCCAGCGGAAGCCTGCCTGTTGACGATCCTCTCTTCGAAACTCTGTTAGAACAGACAGACAAAATAGTATGGGTTAGCAGTCTTGAGGATCACTACGAAGGGCGTCACGGTATGACATCGACGCTTCAAAAAGAAGGCGAACTTTACGACAAGGTTATTGCACTCAACAAAACGAATAAACCAATACATGTGGTTCTTACCAAAGCTGATCAGGTTATAAGTGACAAGGTGTTGGTTGATGCAGAGATGGTAGGAGATAATCTTAAGCCTGTGCCTCGTATACCGAGGTTTAAGGAGGTCAGTCTTGCCAGTGCTGATCAAACCATGGGGCACAAAGCATCAACTGGTGCTGAGACGGTAGAGAGTGGTGAGGCGCCTGTACCTGCTACACAAAGGGATAAGGAAAGTAGTCTGACTGTTTCAATGCGTAGCGATTTTCTACGTGCCAGAGACTTCTATCTAAGACGCAGCAATGGTGCAAAGCTTAGGTATAGCTACTCGGATAAGCTGCCTCCGCTCTCTGTCACCATGATGGGTAATGCCCATTACAAAACACAGGATCTCTTCTACAAGGATATTGTTAAGATTGAAGGTAGTCAGCTCACCTCCTGGGCTGACCTGATACGCTCGTTCCTTGCCCGCCAGTTTGTTCCCTGGAGTGATCCAGCCATACACAGGAAATCAGGCTCGGCCAGCACAACAAGTAGTAAGAAATAAATAGTGGGCCGGGTGAGTGAACCCGGCCCACTTGCAGGTTACAGTGGCAGAATGATCTTTATCTGCAGGCCACCCTCTGGCCTGTTTGACAGACTGATCCTGCCACCGTGGGCATGAATAATATTTCGCGCTATCGCCATACCTAAGCCAATGCCACCAGTTTCCCTGTTACGGGATTGCTCAAGGCGAACAAATGGCTCAAAAACCCTTTCCATATCTTGTTCATCCATTCCTGGGCCATCGTCGTTAATAACGATGGTTGAACTGGTTTTGGAGACATCCATGGAAACTTCTGCACGATGGCCATACTTCACAGCATTTTCAATTAGGTTACGCAGAGCACGTCGCAGGCTGACAGGTCGACAATTGCTGATGGCTGCAGGGCCTTCGGTAAAGGTGACATCCATACCGATATCTTTCAGATCCTCACAGATACTGTCGGTAAGAGCGTTAATGTCTACCCGGCGGGAAGGTTCCTTAATGGCGCTTTCCCTTGCGAAGGAAAGAGTTGCTTCGGCCATTTGCTGCATTTCGTCCAGGGTATCCAGAAGGTGTTCCTTCTCACTGGAATCCGGAAGCAGCTCTATACGCAACCTTAATGTGGTTATGGGAGTGCGCAGGTCATGGGTCAGTGCTGCCAGCATATTGGTTCTGTCAGCAACAAAGCGATTAATGCGCTCATTCATCTGGTTAAACGCACGGGTTGCCCGGCGAATATCGTCAGGTCCTGTTTCTTGCAGAGGTTGAACTTCTTCGCCACGTCCCAACCGGTTTGAGGCTGATGAAAGCAATTTCAGGGGGCGGGTCATCCTGCGTACTAGGAAAACAATAGCCAGCATTACCAGTGTCGAAGCAATCAGCAGGAAGATAACTGTCTGTTGTGCTGCCAAAGGTTCGGGACTTGGTGCTTCTGCAGTCAGGTTCAGCCAGGTGTTATTGGGAAGCTGAACCGACATCACGATGAATTTGGTATCACCGCGTTTAGGAATAACCCGGTCAACCTCACAGTCATCATCATAGTAATGGTTTTTACAGGACTGACCCCAGCTTCTCGTGCGCCAATTACTGGTGCCCATACGGACGCGAACACGACCGCGGAACTCTGGTCCCATACTTTTCTCTACACGTCTGATCAGCAGCCCTTTAAGAGACGATTTAGACTGCTCTTTGGTGAGTATCGGGTGCAGGTTTATCGTGTATTTTGCACGGGGCATGCTCGCCGCCCGTACCATCGATGGGTGATAGAATGTAGGAGTTCTGGCGAGCTCTTTGGCTAGGGTAACTGTACGTTTTACCTGTTGCCATTGTGCACTGTTGTACATATTAGCGCGATGAGCATCAAACAGGATAAATGCTGTAAGTATCTGGGCAATAACCAGAGACAGCAAAACTCCCAGAACCATCTGGGCTGCCAGGCTGGTGGGTAAAAAACGCTTCATGAAGACAGCACTTCCGCCGTTAGCATATAGCCGCCACCCCATACCGTTTTGATCAGGGTTGGATTCTTTGGATCAGTTTCGACTTTACGACGCAGGCGGCTTACCTGGTTATCAATGCTGCGGTCAAAAGGCATAGCTTCCCGCCCCTGTGTAATATCAAGTAGCTGATCACGGCTTAATACCCGGCGAGGGTTGCTGATAAATGCACTGAGCAGGCGGTATTCTGCGGTGCTGAGAGGAATAACAAGATCTTTGTCGTCTTCCAGCTGGCGCAGGTTGTTGTCCAGTATCCATCGGTCAAACTTCAGGCGATCACTGGATCCCTCCTCTTCCTGACTGCCGGAAGGTTTGCTGGAGCGTCTTAACACGGCCTTAATGCGGGCCAGCAATTCTCTGGGGCTGAAAGGTTTACAGACATAGTCGTCTGCTCCCATTTCAAGGCCAACAACCTTGTCACTCTCTTCCCCCATGGCGGTGAGCATGATAATGGGGGGGCCATCAATACTGCGAACATGACGGCACAAACTGAGGCCATCTTCACCCGGCATCATCAGATCCAGAACGATCAGATCAATATCGTCATGCTTCTCAAGCTCCTGGCGCATGGTTACACCATCCATCGCAAGGGAAACTTTTAAACCATGGCGGGAGAGATATTGCCCGAGAAGATCTCTGATTTCGTCGTGGTCATCAACAACTAAAATGTGCTCGGCGTTTTCCATAAGTCATGTCCAGTTCTGCTGAGTACATTATATGGATATGTGGCTGGCGAGGTGTAGTAATGGCTTGTAGCAAAGTTGTGCAAGGTGCGAGTGTATAGCGACACTTTGCGACAATAAAACTGTGTACTGTGAAACTGCTGCGACATGGACAGGTTGTAATGTAGACATCCAAAAACAGCCCGACAGGGAAAAGGAGAAACAGGATGAAAGCATCACAAGCTCGTAAGATTGGCGCTCTGGTTGTAGGTATGACCGTAGCCGGTACAGCCATGGCATGGGGTGGCGGTGATGATGACGGCCGTGGCCCTCACCACGGCAAGCAAGGCATGTCCTGTGATGGCCCTGGCATGAAGGGCAGACATCATGGTGGCATGATTGGTGGCTGGATGTCTGAGCGGATGGATCGTGAGCTGACTGCTGATCAGGTTCAAACGCTGGCAGAAGCCCGTCTTATTCGCTGGGGAAATGAAAATATTAAGATTGGAGAAGTGAAGCCAACTGAGAATGGCTACTCTGTGTCCATTGTGACTGTTAAGTCCGGTGATCTGGTTCAGACTCTGGATCTTGGTAAAAACGGCATTCCCCAGAAGATGATGGAACGTTATGAGCAGCGCATGGCCATGCGTGATGCCAATAACTAAATAATAATGTGATCGGCATGTTTAGTTGGGCGCGGCCATGCCGGTTACGCCCTTTAATGCTTTCACAAACTCTTGCTACTTTGCTTTAACACTCTAAAGAACTCTCGACATGGCTAATAAGATACTTCAAACAACAGCTCTCGCCTTACTTCTGACAGTGACTCAAAATCTGTGGGCGGAAAATACCTCTTCTGCAGATGCTGATCCTGTTGCCCAGTTCAACCAACAGATGGTTGATGACCTTGGCTTAACTGCAGAACAGCAACCAAAGGTTTTTGAGCTGAATGAGCAGTTTATGAATGACCTGCAAAAGATCAAAAAAGAAAACACTGGTCGTGCGAAGAAAATGATGGCACTTCGTGATGCATCTCAGGAGCGAGACAAGGAGATGGAGAAGATTCTCACGGATGAGCAGATGGAAAAATATAATACATTGAAGAAGGAAAGACGCGAGGAGTTTAAGGCTCTTCGGGGTAGTTAACGATTCTTCTTTTAAGTATGCCCATCTAGTTTACCGACCTTTCTGGCCTGCAGTCCTATGTAGGCCAAGCCTTCAATATTTCCTCTGATTTATTCACAACCAACAGTGTTAATTGTTGGGTGTCTTTTTATGCTTCCCCAAATCAACTACGACTCTGCCACTGGCTGCAGGCAAGGAAAATTATGCCTGTTCGTTATGAAAACAGCTGATGACAAAGTTTGGACAATGCTTGTGACATATTGCGACAAATTCAACGGTTGGTGTGATATTTGTACGACAAGTTGGATGTTTAATAGAGCCATAGCAAAGCTGATGCAAACATTGAAACATCAGCACCGCAACAGGTTTCGCCTTACATAGGCAAGGTGGTGGTTATCGAATTGATCTTG
Source organism: Parendozoicomonas sp. 2304DJ65-17 (assembly GCF_058148445.1). Lineage (NCBI taxonomy): Bacteria > Pseudomonadati > Pseudomonadota > Gammaproteobacteria > Oceanospirillales > Endozoicomonadaceae > Parendozoicomonas > Parendozoicomonas sp. 2304DJ65-17. Next base: position 354,047 of record NZ_JBYVJV010000001.1, on the reverse strand, counting down.
ACGTGTGTTTAGTTTGTAGATAGAGGCAAAACCCGATACATTCCCCTCGGGTAACTTAAGCCATGATCTGGTGCAGGAGGTGAGAGACCCTGTAGAGAGGCCAGATCATGGTTATTTTTTTATGTGTTTTTCTAAGCTTTCTCACTATATTGCAGTAAATTCACGATCCCGCCACACAGCTTCCAAACCCTGCTTTTTCAGCATTTCTGCTACTTTTTGCGGTGACCGCCCGTCGTCAACACTGAACTGTTCAAGTGCTGGATCACTTTCTGATTCTTCCCTGTCAGCATAACCTCCAGGGCGAGTACTGGATGCTGCACTCATACTGGTAATTCCCAAACGGGAAACATTGTCACGGAAAACCTCAGACTCCCGTGTTGAGAGTGAAAGTTCAACTTCAGGAAATACCAGGCGCCAGGCGCATATCAACTGAACCAATTGTCGGTCACTGATAGGACTGGTTGGCTGAAAATCCCCTTCACAGGGGCGGATGCGGGGGAAGGAGATTGAGTAGCGAGTTTGCCAGTAGGTTTTCTGTAAATAATCCAGATGGCTGGCAACAAAGAAACTGTCTGCCCGCCAGTCTTCCAAACCTAGCAATGCCCCCAATCCAATCTTGCGTACACCGGCTCGCCCCAGTCTGTCTGCAGTTTCAAGACGGTAGTCGAAATCCTGCTTGTTACCGCGTTTATGATATTCCGCATAGGCCGGGCGATTGTATGTTTCCTGATAAATCATCACGGCATCCAGACCGAGGTCAATCAGTTCTGCATACTCATCCTGATTCAGAGGTTGTACTTCCATGCTCAAATGAGTGAAGTGCTTCTTTATATAAGGTACAACTTCTCTGAAGTACTTCATTCCAACTGTGCCGGGGGCTTCACCGGTCACCAGAAGAATATGTTCAAAGTCCATGCGTTTGATAGCGGCAATTTCTTTATCCAGCTGTTCTGTGGTCAAGGTTTCCCTGCGAATAGGGTTATCAAGGCTGAAACCACAGTAAGTGCAGATGTTGTGACACTTATTGGAAAGATACAGCGGGACATAAAGCTGAACAGTATTACCAAACCGCTTACGGGTCATCTGCAAACTGGTGGCCGCCATCTGCTCGAGAAAAGGTTCTGCGGCAGGAGAAATCAGAACCTGAAAGTCAGCAACAGTTTTATGGGGGCGGGAGAGAACCCGTTGTACATCTGCCGCCGTATAGCTGTGCATAGACATACGCACATCGTCCCAGCTTATAGATTGGAACGTATCGGTGAAGTTTTTCTGTATTCCAGTCATGGCTAATCCAGGAATGCAGTTAATGGGCTGCTGGCTTCAGCAACAAGCTGTCGTCCGCCAAGCCCTGCTTCATAAGCTTGCCGGCCAGCAATAACAGCCATGCGGAACGCATCTGCCATAGCTTCCGGATTACCAGCAACTGCAATAGCTGTGTTCACCAGAACCGCATCGGCACCCATTTCCATCGCTTCTGCCGCATCTGACGGGCTGCCAATACCAGCATCAACAATGACCGGAACCTGGCTGCTCTCAATAATAATCTGGATGAAATCTTTGGTGCGCAAGCCAAGGTTACTGCCGATCGGTGCGGCGAGAGGCATAACTGCAGCACATCCTGCATCCTCCAGACGACGGCATATAACCGGGTCAGCATGTATATAAGGAAGAACGTGGAAGCCTTGTTTTACAAGTATCTCTGCAGCTTTCAGTGTTTCCACCGGATCAGGCATCAGATAGCGGGGGTCTGGATGAATTTCCAGTTTAAGGAAGGATGTTCCAAGAGCTTCACGAGCAAGTTGTGCAGCAAATACAGCTTCTTCCGCTGTGCGGGCGCCGGATGTGTTGGGCAGAAGGTTTACACCACATTCCTGAAGAGGAGCGAGGATGTCGTCATCCTGGTTATTGGTGTCGACTCTTTTCAGAGCCATAGTCACCATTTCTGTTTGTGAGCTGGTAACAGCATTGGATAACGCCTGGCGGCTGCTGAATTTACCAGTACCTAGAAGTAGGCGGGAAGTGAAAGACTGGTTCGCAAGGGTGAGCATTGAGGGCGAGAATCCTGAAGGGTCTGTTTTGAAACTGTAAATTAACCACCGGCCGTAGCGCGGATAATCATTACCTGGTCGCCGTGTTCCAGTGTTTGGTCGTTCCAGCTGGATCGGGAAACAACATTCTGGTTGAGGGCAATAGCTGTTCCGGCTTCAGGTACATTCATCTGAGCCAGAAGTTGAGTCAGAGTAATGGCTACGTCTTCCAGCTCTCGAGGCTGGCTGTTAACCGTGATCTGCATGATGATTTCCGCTATTAAGTGTGCTGATTGTAGGGAGCACGTGGGGTATTGGGAAGTGAAGATAGTGGTTATCTGTTTATATTTTCAAATTCAATAAAGAGTGGAAACTCAATAATTGTTGAATGAATTGTTGAAAACAGGCTCTTTTGCTCAACTGTCAGTGACAAAATTCAAATAATGTTGACTTTGTCTGCATTCTGTATAGAATCGCCCGCACTGATTCCAGTGTGTGTGATCGGTGGCGCGGGGGCGTGCCACTGCATCTTCTTTCCTCCTTCTTTTTATGTTTCCAAAGATATTGCGGTTCATCTCTTCTGGTGTAGCGGTATTTCTTTTTGTTGTTGTTGGTTCCTCTTATGCGCTGTAGTGGTTGCATCATCTTTGCAAAAAACTGACAAATAAATTACGCAAAAGACGCAAAATTTACACAATAAAAATACGACACAGATCAATGTTTTACGCCTGTCTGATCCCTTAAAGTTTGCGCCCTCGAAAGGAAGCCCCCTTTTACTCCTTTCGAATTACTCAAGCCTATACCGACACACACTGGAGAGATGTATGACCCAGGGCGTAATGCAGGGCGCTGCAACTGCCGCAGATGCGAAAGCCACAAGCTGGAGCAAGCGTGATACTGAATGGATGCTGACACTGTTCGGCACCGCAATTGGCGCAGGTGTACTGTTTCTGCCTATCAACGCCGGTCTGGGTGGTATCTGGCCGCTGATCCTGATGACCGTTCTGATCGGTCCTATGACTTTCCTGGCTCACCGTGGCCTGACTCGTTTCTGCCTGTCTTCCAAGAAGGCTGATTCTGATATCACCGAAACTGTAGCTGAGCACTTCGGCCCTAAAGCCGGCTCCCTGATCACTTTTGGTTACTTCGCCGCTATCTACCCAATCCTGCTGATCTACGGCATTGGTATCACCAACACAGTTTCTTCCATGATGGTGAACCAGCTGGGTATGGCGGAACCAAACCGCGCTATCCTGTCTTTCGTACTGGTTGCTGGTCTGGTATCTATTATGGTTGGTGGTCAGAAGCTGGTTCTGAAAGTAACCAACGCTCTGGTATACCCACTGATCGTTGTACTGTTCGGTACTTCCCTGTACCTGATTCCTCAGTGGAACACTGCACAGTTTGAAGTGTCCGTATCCATGGCTGACTTCTTCAAGACTGTATTCCTGACTATCCCTGTTCTGGTTTTCGCCTTTAACCACTCTCCAGCGATCTCTTCCTTCGCCTCTGCATACCGCAAGGACCTGGGTAACAACGCTGAAGCTCAGGCTAGCAAGACTCTGAAGCGCACTACTATGATGCTGGTAGGCTTCACCATGCTGTTCGTATACTCCTGCGTACTGACTCTGTCTCCTGCTGAACTGCTGGCAGCCAAGGCTTCTAACCTGCCTATCCTGTCTGTATTCGCAGAGCGCACTGACAACGCCATCTTCGGCTGGCTGGCACAGATCGTAGCTATCGTAGCTATCTGCTCCTCCTTCTTCGGTCACTACATGGGTACCCGTGAAGGTCTGCAGGGCATGATCGTAAACAAGGCCAAGCGCGAAGGCCGTGAAGTGAACATGAAGGCTGTAGACAAGGGCATCATCGTTTTCATCACCCTGTCTGTATGGGCTGTTGCTTACGCTAACGTATCTGTAATGGGTATGATCGAATCCTGCGTAGCACCAATCATCGCCGGCATCCTGTTCATCATGCCTGTGTACGCTACCAAGCGTGTAGAATCCATGCGCAAGTATGAGTCTGCTGTAAACATCTTCACCGTTGTGATGGGTACCATCGCTATCACCGGTTTCATCGCATCCCAACTGCTGTAATCACCCCACGGGCTGTATTCATAGCAATTGAATAGCGAATTTGTGGGGAAGCTTACGCTTCCCCACACTAGTTTCCGAATACTGTAAACGGCACAATCGCCGCCAATTTGGGAACCTTTTCCTTCTTCTTTTCCGATCTGTCAAAGATCCATCCCCCTATCGGGTCTCACGACAGACGCCACATATTCAGAATAGAGAACCTCGATCATGGCACTGAGCATTTTCGATATCTTCAAGATTGGCATTGGCCCTTCCAGCTCTCACACAGTTGGTCCTATGTGGGCTGGTCATCGTTTCCTGAATGATCTGCGTGAGAAGGGTATTCTCGACAGCATCTCTTCTGTTCGTGTCGGTCTGTATGGTTCTCTGGCTCTGACTGGTAAAGGTCACAGCACTGACAAGGCTGCTATCCTTGGTCTGGCTGGCTACCGTCCAGACGATGTTGATCCGGATATGGCTGATCAGGCTTTTGAAGACATCGTAAACAAGGGTGTCATGAAACTGGCTGGCGAGCGCGAGATTCCTTTCGATTACGACACCCAGATGATCTTCCATTTCGGTGAAGAGCTGGAACATCCAAACGGCATGCGTATCTACGCTTCCGACCAGAATGGCATTGTTGTTTACTACAAGACTTACCTGTCTGTTGGTGGTGGCTTTGTTGTTTGTGCTGACGAGTTCAACAACAAGGATAAGCAGAACGGTACTGACGCTCCTGTTGATGATGCGCCTTCTATTCCTTACCCATTCAAAAGCGCTGCTGAACTGCTGCAACTGTGCGAACAGCACAATCTGACAATTGCAGAGCTGGTCATGGCTAACGAGAAAATTCTGGCTGGTGGTGACGAAGAGAAAGTAAACGCTGACATTGACGCTATCTGGGATGTTATGCGCAACTGCATCGACCGTGGCCTGCGTATGGAAGGTGAGCTGCCTGTTTCCAATATGAAGCGTCGTGCCTCTTCCATGCACAAGCAGCTGATGGCTAACCCAGAAGCGATGCTGAAAGATCACTTCTCCATCATGGATTGGGTAACTCTGTTCGCTATGGCTGTGAACGAAGAAAACGCCTGCGGTGGTCGTGTTGTAACTGCACCTACCAATGGTGCGGCCGGTATCATTCCAGCTGTTCTGGCTTACTACACTCGCTTTATCGATGGTGCAGACCATAAAGGTGTGCGTGACTTTATCGCCACATCTGCTGCTATCGGTATGCTGTACAAGATGAACGCTACCATTTCCGGTGCTGAAGCTGGTTGTCAGGCTGAGGTTGGTTCTGCCTGCTCTATGGCTGCCGGTGCTCTGGCTGCAGTTATGGGCGGTAACGTTCACCAGGTTGAGAATGCTGCGGAAATTGGCATGGAGCACAACCTGGGCATGACCTGTGACCCAATCGGTGGTCTGGTACAGGTTCCCTGCATCGAGCGTAACGGTATGGCTGCTATTAAAGCTATTACTGCTACCCGTATGGCTCTGCGTGGTGACGGCAACCACGAAGTTTCTTTGGATTCCTGCATTGAGACTATGTACCGCACTGGTCTGGATCTGCAGAGCAAGTACCGCGAAACTTCTCAGGGTGGTTTGGCTGTATTCGCCAAGCCTCAGTGTGTTGCTTAATAGCACCAGCTGATTGAGGTACAAAAAGCCCCGCATATAGCGGGGCTTTTTGCATTCAGGAAAAGATGAAAACTTAGGCAGGAGAAGTTTCCGCTTTCTTGCTGCGGGTAATCAGATAACCACCAAGGCCCGCCATAAGACCGCAAGGAATAGCATTACTTGCGGCTATCAGAAGAGTTGCGGCAACGGGGCCAATGGCTTGTGCACTTAGAGCTCCGAGGGCTGCAAGGCCACTGGAACATGTCACTAAAGGAGCGGCAATAGCGCCAACGCCACCCATCAGCATCGCGCAAATATTACGTTTGAAGAAGCCGGAAACACCTTTCTCATCATCAAACCTGTTGCCGAATAGCATGCGGCTTATTCCTTTTCCAAGCATTGCGCCAGTGGTGGCGCCTGCAGCGGAGTTCAAAAGGTGGGCACCAACACCTGCGGCCATAATTGCTCCCATAGATGCTTTTGTGAAGCATAGAGCGGTGATCAGTGGTATTCCTGCACCAAAAGGAGTTGCACCTAGGGCCAGACCAGCAGCGGCACAGGCGAAGGCAATGAGAAGGCCAGGGTGCTTTACAATAAACCTTGCAGCAGTTTGGATTGCAGAACAGCAACGCTCAAAAATCGCTTTCCCATCTATTTTACCTGCAGCACTCTTCATCATCTGCACAGGTGTGCACTCTTTGATAGTTGTCAGAGCTTCTTTGACGAAAGTCGGAGCCTTCTGAAGTGTTCTCTGGATTGATCCGCCGATTCTGTCCATGGTTTATCCCTCAATGTGTATTTTCCGTATCTGTATGTTTTGAAACCTCTTAGAGTTATAAGTTGCAGTTAGGTCGACCAAGGTCGTGCGGTTGAGCTGTTAGACCAAGGTGCTAAAAAGCAGAGCTTAGGAAGCAAATAACAAGGAAAAAACACCCGAAAAATGTGCCAGATTTCTGTGGCTATAACTTTGGTCTTACGTCGTGGAAAAGCATTCAAGGGATGAAATGATTGCAACCACTAACCATGCGTCTTTACAGAATATTTATGCTTTAAAACTGCGAAAATCCGATATTGCGCTGCCGTCGTCTTTGAGAGAATATGCGCCGCCGTGACCTATATGTAGTGCTTTTCTGTTCTCTCTGCACAATATGTAGTTTGCTTGCCTCTTCCTTTGCCTTATATCCGGAGCTGTATCATATGACTGATATCATCAAGCGCGATGGCTCGCGCCAGCGTTTCGACGAAAGCCGAATCGTCAAAGCTGTGGCCTGTGCCATGAATGATGCCGGTCTGAAAGATGATGATTTTGCTCGCTCGGTTGCTCATCAGGTGCACCATGCTTTTGAAGAGCAGGAGACTGTGGATATCTATGATCTGCAGGCAAAAGTTGAGAATGTGATGATGCGCAGCCGTTATAAAGATGCGGCCCGCTGTTATATCGAGTTCCGTCGTACCCGGGATATTGAGCGCGAATCCCGCAACTCCCTGAACAGAGAAATTCTCGGCATTATCAATCAGGATAATGAGCAGCTTCTGAACGAGAATGCCAACAAAGACAGCAAGATCATTCCTACCCAGCGAGATCTTCTGGCAGGGGTTGTTGCCCGTCATTACGCCCGCCAGCATATCCTGCCTCGACATGTATCTGAGGCTCATGACCGCGGCGAGATTCATTATCACGATCTGGATTATTCCCCATTCTTTCCCATGTTTAACTGCATGCTGATTGATGTAGAAGGCATGCTGAAGAACGGCTTTAAAATGGGCAATGCGGAGATTGAAGAGCCGCGCTCCATTCTTACGGCTACTGCCATTACCGCCCAGATTATTGCCCAGGTTTCCAGCCACATTTATGGCGGTACCAGCATTAACGAGATTGACCGTATCCATGCTCCTTTTGTGCGCAAAACTTATGACAAGCACCTTGAGCAGGGCATGCACTGGATTGGTGACGAAGAGAAAGCCAAAGCTTACGCACTGGAAAGAACAGAGAAAGATTGTTTTGATGCTTATCAGGCGCTGGAGTATGAAATCAATACTCTACACACCGCCAATGGCCAGACTCCTTTCGTAACCTTTGGTTTTGGTCTGGGGACCAGCTGGGAAGAGCGACTGGTGCAGCAATCTATTCTCAGAAATCGTATCCGTGGTCTGGGCCGCAATAAGAAAACTCCAATTTTCCCCAAACTGGTATTCGCGATTCGTAAGGGCGTGAACTTTGATAAAGAAGATCCGAACTACGATATCAAGCAACTGGCTCTGGAATGCGCCAGCAAGCGCATGTACCCGGATATCCTGAACTACGACAAACTGGTAGAAGTGACAGGCAGCTTTAAAACTCCGATGGGTTGTCGTTCATTCCTGGGTGTGTACGAAGAGAATGGTCAACTTGTTCACGATGGCCGTAACAACCTTGGTGTTGTTTCTATGAACCTGCCTCGTGTGGCCTTGGAAAGTAAGGGCGACGAAAAGCGTTTCTATGAAATTCTGGATCAGCGTCTGGCGGTAGCCAAAGATGCTCTGATGAGCCGTATTCACCGCCTGGATAATGTTCCAGCCAGTGTTGCTCCTATCCTTTATGTAGAAGGTGCCTGCGGTGTTCGTCTTAAGCCAACAGATAAAATCAGCGAAGTCTTCAAGAATGGCCGGGCCAGTATCTCTCTGGGTTATATCGGTGTTCACGAAACTATTAACGCTCTGTTTGGCGACAAGCATATTTACGACTGCAACCAGCTGCAGCAAAAGGGCGTAGAAGTTGTTGAATATCTGCGTAAGGCTGTGGATCGCTGGAAAGAAGAAACTGGTTATGGTTTCAGCCTGTACTCAACTCCCAGCGAAAGCCTGTGTGACCGTTTCTGCCGTCTGGATGAAAAAGAGTTTGGTATTGTTGAAGGTGTGACTGAGAAGGGTTACTACACCAACTCCTTCCACCTTGATGTGGAAATGAAAGTTTCACCTTACGACAAGGTGGATTTCGAAATGGATTACCCAGCCTTCGCCTCCGGTGGTTTCATCTGCTACGGCGAGTTCCCGAATATGCAGAACAACACCAAGGCGCTGGAAAATGTCTGGGACTACACCTACGACAAAGTCCCTTACTACGGAACCAACACTCCAATTGATAACTGCTACAAGTGCGGTTATGAAGGTGAGTTTCTGGCCACTGCACGTGGCTTTGAGTGTCCGTCCTGTAAAAACCGGGATTCCACCAAAATGTCTGTAACCCGTCGTGTGTGTGGATATCTTGGTCAGCCCAACAGTCGTCCGTTTATTAAGGGCAAGCAGGAAGAAGTCACTCGTCGGGTAAAACATCTGTAACCATGAATTATCACAACTACTACCCACTGGATGTTGTGAATGGCGAGGGGACACGCTGTGTCCTCTTCGTCAGCGGTTGCGAACACAAATGTGTTGGCTGTCATAACGCATCCACAATCAAACCGGATTCTGGCCACCCCTATACAGAAGAGCTGGAACAGCAGATTCTGAACGATCTGGGAGACAGTCGCATTCACCGAGATGGTTTATCTCTTTCTGGTGGAGACCCTCTTTACCCTGGAAATCTTGTAGATATTGGCCGGCTGGTTCGCCGGGCTAAAGAGATGTATCCGGAGAAAGATATCTGGATGTGGACCGGTTATGAGATTCAGGATCTCAATGAAGAGCAGAAGGCCGTAGTTGAGTACGTTGATGTTCTGATCGATGGCCCTTATGTGCAGGAAAAGAGAAACCTCAATCTTCCCTGGCGGGGAAGCAGTAACCAGAGAGTTCTTCGAAGAAGTGAAGGGCAGTTGTAGGATCTGATCATCCTTTTATGGTGCTATTTATTTATGGCACTATGCGACCAGTGACATCTATAGATCGCTAATATTAATAAAAGGAATAGATAACATGGATGCTCAGGCTGTTTATGATGCCCCGCAAAGTCAGTTGGATTCACAAAAACAAGAGTTCTGCACACCTACCTTCTTTGCTGTTAATGGACGTATCGGGAGATTACGTTACCTTGCCTATTACGGTGCTGTGATGTTGCTGATGGTTCTGTTTGGTGCAGGGAGCGCTCTTATGACTGAGTCGGTCAATGGGATTATCAGTGGAATGCTTGTTGCGGGTGTTTATTTAAGCGCTGCCATTGGAAGTTTTGTTTTTATTATCCGTCGCTTAAATGACTTGGAACTCTCAGGCTGGCTTAGCCTTCTGAATCTTATTCCCTTTGTGAATATGATTCTGTTTCTGGTGCTGGTGTTTGCGCCCGGAACAAAAGGAGATAACAAGTATGGCCCGCCACCTGCAGCCAATAGTGCGCTCACTGTGATTGCTGGTTTGATACTGCCCGCCATCGCTATTGTCGGTATTCTTGCTGCCGTAGCTATACCTCAGTATCAGGAATATGTGCAGCGGGCGCAGAGCACTTATCAGCAATAATTTCCTATAAGGGAGATGTTTCCAGAGATTCTCCCTTCTCTTTCCATTCCTTTAACCCTCCCTTGAAGTGGCGAACCGTTCTATACCCTTGTTTAACCGCATAATCGGCAGCTTTAAACCAGGCAGAACACTGTGGGCCACCACAATAAACCACAATCATTTCGGTTTTATTGGATGGAAGGGCTCGATTCTCATCTTTCTTTATCAGTGCTGGTAGTGACAGTGCTCCGGGGATATGGCCTTTGCTGTAAGTTTCCGGACTGTTGGCATCGATCAAAGTCACAGTTTTTTCATCCATCGCCTGCTTAAGTTCTGGAAGCTTTATGGCCGGGTATCGATCGTTATAGAGCTTCCAGGTTTCTGAAAGAGGCTGTGGTGCCGCTGCTGCGAGTTCAATAGTCGTTGTGAAAATAAACAGAACCAGCAGAAAAACTGCTCTGGGAATAGGGAACACGGAGATATCTCCAAAGAAATCCGATGAGCAGTATAGACACGCCTTTGCAATGTAAGGGGTGATATAATCGGGCAATTTCCAGTTGTACGTTCTCAGAATCCATGTCCCTAGACAGTTATTCTTCTCGTTTTGGTGGTGCTCGGCGCCTGTATGGCAGTGATGTTTCCGATAAGCTGCGTAATGCTCATATCTGTGTGATCGGTATTGGGGGGGTTGGCTCCTGGGCGGCGGAAGCTCTGGCCAGAACCGGAGTGGGCTCAGTCACCCTGATTGATCTTGATGATATCTGTGTTACCAACACCAATCGGCAGATTCATGCGCTGAAAGAAACCATCGGACAATCTAAAATTGCGGTTATGGCTGATCGCATGCGAGCTATCAATCCGGATATCAATGTTTACGAGATTGATGACTTTGTCACCGATGATAACGTGGGCGAGTACCTTGATCAGCGTTTTGACTATGTGCTGGATGCGATCGACAGCTTCCGGGTGAAGGCGGCCATTATTGCCCACTGCAAACGTAATAAAGTCCCGGTGATTACCGTGGGGGCTGCAGGCGGGTTGGTGGACCCCTTGAAAATCAGGGTTACAGACCTGACAAAAACTTTTCAGGACCCGCTGGCGAAAAAGGTAAAGGATTTCCTCCGTTACCGATATAATTTTTCGAAGAATAGCAAGCGTCGTTTTGCCGTTGAGTGTGTGTTCTCTGAAGAGGCCGCTCGCTACCCGCAACCTGATGGCTCTGTGTGCGAGAAAAAGCCGGGAGCAACAGGGGATATGGAGTCCATGAAAATGGATTGTGCCAATGGGTTTGGCGCAGCAACAATGGTTACAGCGACGTTCGGGTTTGTAGCGGTTTCAAGGATCATAGAAAAGCTGACCCGAAAGCTGGAACGCTCTTAATACAGTTGTCATAGAGTAGTAAACCGATAACGCTTGTCACAGAGGAAGGCAGCCAGAGTTGTCCTGGCTGGAATACAGGCATGAGAATAAAGAAAGCGGTTGCCAGAATAGTGAATCTGTATCGCCAGTATGGCGGAGAAAACTATGGTGAGGATATCACCCAGCTGGAGCATGCACTTCAGGCGGCTGATCTTGCTATAGCGGATGGACGTGATGAAGAAATCATTGCGGCTGCGTTTCTTCACGATATTGGCCACTTGCTCGAAATAGACGGTGTTGAGCCGATGGGAAACTATGGAGCTGTTGCTCATGACCGCCTGGGTGCTGACTATCTTCTAAATATCGGTTTTCCTGAAAGGGTTTCGACTCTTGTAGCCAGCCATGTGCAGGCCAAGCGATATCTGTGTGCTATTGAACCTGGTTATGAAGACCAGCTCTCAGAGGCCAGCAAAGAAACATTACGCTGGCAGGGCGGCGTGATGACTATGGATGAAGTCTCAGATTTCAGCAGTCGTGGTGATCTTGAAGAGGTTCTGGCCTTGCGTCGTTATGATGAGCAGGCCAAAGAGCAGGGTAAAAAGTCAGATAATCTGCATGATGTTGAGGACATTCTTTATCGGGTTCTCAGCCAGCAGGAAGCTGTTGCCTGATTCCCCATAGAATTCAGACCATATCTTTCCAGCCTCCCCGAGGCTGGGCTGTCCCTGAGCGAAAATGAGAAAAACCATTCTTATCCTGCAAGCTCAAGGCGGTGTAATAATCATCTTTGAATAACTCTGGCATTTCTTCTTTCATAGCGGCATGGCACAACCCGGTCGTCAGTTCGCTCATTTCGTTAAGGGAACTGGAGAGGGATTCAAGTGCTTTTTTCTCAGCTTTGCCACGACGGGTGTCATCTTCAAGAAGTTCGCTTTTGCGAAAACCAACTGCTGTTTGCAGCCCTCCGATAATCAGGAATAGCTGATAAGATCTCATCACCTGAGAGCCTTCAAACTCCTCGAGTTCTTCGTCGCTTAAGGTGAGTTTGATTTCTGCCAGCCCGGTATTTGGATCATCAGAAACTTTGCGGGCATTGAGGGTTATGCCATGTTCTTCTACAGCTGTTTTTACTACATTCAGATTTGTTCCTGAGACTGTGGATTCTGGTTTCAGGAGTTTCTCAATAACTTTATTTCCCTCGCCGTCCAGCAAACTGTACTTCTTATCCATCTTCTGTACTTGGCTCAGGAGTTTTTTCAGATGTTTTGGGTATTGGCTTCGGGATTGGAAGTCATCAACCCTTGAAGACCGTCTGGTTCTGTGAGTTTCCCGGTGTCCGGGAAGAAAAGATTGGCTGATTCTTTTCAGCTTTCTCATGGCCGTGCCGGGTTCATAATGTATCTTTTTCTTCAGCCACTGAACCATATCGTTCCATTGGCTTGTTACCTGTTTGGCCAGAGATATTTTACGTTTGGTTATTGGAGTGGTGAGGTGAGCACCCTGTTTTAATGAGGCGACATTTGGCTCATGGCGAGTGACTGAGGCTCCCTGAGGTGTAGTACCTTCTTCAATAAAAGATGTCTCAGCTTCACCGGAAGTAGAAGGTGTGTCCGGACGACGAAACGTAGTCAGCTCTATCGGTGTCTGTTTTGGCGGGATCGGCTTTGGCATACCGGCCTCTGAAATCCTTTTCTGCTTTTATTTTAGACAGACAGAGAATTTCAGAGGTGGCTTGGTTGGAAAGTATTTCAAAAAACTCTTATTTCAGGGAAATTACTGGCCACTCCCGTTCTTGGGCTATCGCTTTGAGTTTGTCATCAGGGTCAACAGCAACGGGGTGTTTCACCTTTTCCAGAAGGGGCAGGTCATTCATTGAGTCGCTATAGAACCAGCATTCTTCCATCTTAAATTCAGGCCTGTCCTTCAACCATTCTTCGAAGCGGGTGATTTTTCCTTCCCGAAAAGTGGGGATACCAACGGTGTTGCCGGTATAGCGACCATTAACCACTTCTACTTCTATTGCCAGGCGATGTTCAATGCCTATGGCATCAATAATTGGATCGACAACAAATTGATTGGTGGCAGTAATCACTAGCAATTCATGGCCTTGCTGACGATGTTTTTCCAATAGTGCGGCAACGCCAGGTTTAATCAGTGGCTGAATATGATGAGCGATAAACTCTTTGCGCAGTTCATACATAAATTCAGGATCATTATCAGCCAGAGGCTTCAGGGAAAACTCCAGATACTCTTCAAGGTTCAAAGTGCCCTGTTTGTACTGGGAATAAAAATAATCGTTGGCTTTGCGGAACTCTTCCGGATTTACCACCTTCTTTTCTACCAGAAACTCGCCCCAGGCATGATCACTGTCGGTATCAATAAGGGTGTGGTCAAGATCAAAGATAGCTACGGTCACCGGAGTTCCTCTGCAATAGTCTTAATCAGTGGCAATCATAACTACCTCAAAGGCCATGAGCCATATCCCGTTTGTGACTATATTTGTCTTTCTCAGGTTTTAAAGGCAGGAATGTCATACGTGTTTTTGCAGATTTTGTGCTTTTGCAAATTTAATGCCGAATAAGCATTAGTGGTTTGCCGAACCATCACCCTTGTGGAACAATGCAGGTAATAGACTTTGCCAGGATAGCCTCGTGATTGATTCTGATGGATTCCGGCCTAATGTCGGCATCATCCTCACGAATACGTGTGGACAGGTGCTTTGGGCCAAGCGAATCGGACAGGATGCGTGGCAGTTTCCCCAGGGTGGTATAAACGGTGATGAAACACCGGAAGAAGCCATGTACCGGGAGCTTTATGAAGAAGTGGGACTGGAACCGGAGGATGTCAGGATACTTGCCTGCACCCGGGGCTGGTTGCGCTACAGGCTTCCGCGCCGATTGGTGAGAAGAGACAGTCGGCCATTGTGTATTGGGCAGAAGCAGAAGTGGTTTTTGCTGCAACTGACCAGTGCCGATGAGCGGGTACGGGTGAATCTTTCGGATTCGCCGGAGTTTGATGGTTGGCGATGGGTCAGCTACTGGTATCCGGTTGGTCAAGTGGTAACGTTCAAACGGGATGTTTACCGCAGGGCCATGAAAGAGCTGGCTCCAAGACTGTTGCAGGTTTTGGGTTCTTCATAACAAGCAGTAAACAGTGCGCAAGTACTGCTTTGCATGCGGGAAAAATACGAGGGGGATAGGGCGGAGCATGTTGAGCACACTGCGAAGAATCGTCCAGGAAGTAGGTGCTGCCAGAGATCTTCAGGCAGCGCTGGACGTGATTGTTCGCAGTGTTCGCATGGCCATGTGCACAGAGGTGTGCTCCGTTTATCTCTACGATGAAGAGACCAGTCGCTATACCCTGATGGCTTCTGAAGGTTTGAATCGCAAGGCTGTTGGTCGGGTGACTTTATCCCGTTCCGAAGGTCTTGTGGGGCAGGTTGGCCTTCGGGAGGAACCCATCAACCTGGAAGATGCTGCTTCGCATCCCAAGTTCCGTTACCTCAAAGAAACCGGGGAGGAGCGTTTTCGCTCCTTCCTCGGTGTTCCTATTATTCATCAGCGCAGTCTGCTCGGGGTTCTGGTTGTTCAGCAGAATGCGCAACGTCGCTTTGATGAAAGCGAAGAATCTTTTCTGGTCACCATGTCGGCCCAGCTGGCCGGGGTGATCGCCCACGCAGAAGCCACTGGCTCTCTGCATTTTCCTGAATCTGTACATGAACGTCCCCGGCAATCCCGTTTTGTCGGTGTCGCTGGTTCTCCGGGAATTGCTATTGGTTCAGCGGTGGTTTTAGCTCCGCCAGCGGATCTTAGTGCTGTTCCGGATAAAGACACTGATGATATTGAAGGTGAAAAACAGGCCTTCTTTGAAGCTCTGGTCAGCGTTCGGGAGCAGATGAAATCAACGGCCGATAAGTTGGCCGATCAGGTGCCAGCCGAAGAGCAGGCATTGTTTGATGTTTACCTTCGCATGCTTGATGACAATGCCTTGGGTGCAGAAATAGCTGCTGTCATAGATAAAGGGCAATGGGCACAGGGAGCACTCAAGCAGGTTATAGAAGAGCATGTTCGCCATTTCGAGCTGATGGAAGACCCTTACCTGCGTGAGCGGGCTGTGGATATCCGTGATCTTGGCCGCCGGGTTCTTTCTGTTCTTCAACAGCATCAGCAGGATGAAGTTGTCTGGCCGGAGCAGGCCATTGTTATCAGCGAAGAATTAACGCCAGGAATGCTGGGGGAGATTCCCCGGGATAAACTGGTTGGTCTGGTTTCTGTGCAGGGTTCTGGGAATTCCCATGTTGCAATATTGGCTCGGGCTATGGGGGTTCCGACCATTATGGGCGCGGTCGATTTGCCTTGGGAACGCATGAACAATCGTGAGCTGATTGTTGATGGCAACCTTGGACGCGTTTACGCATCGCCTTCACCTGAGTTGCTGGCTCAGTACCGCAACTTGATTCATGAAGAAAAGGCCTTTGTTGAAGGTCTGGAATCCCTGAAAGATGAGCCTTGTATAACCCCGGATCATTATCGTTTGCCGCTGTGGGTGAATACCGGGTTGATGACCGATACGGTGCGTTCCCTGGATCAGGGAGCCGAAGGTGTTGGTTTATACCGGACAGAAGTTCCCTTTATGATCCGGGAACAGTTCCCCAGTGAAAAAGAGCAGGAAGAGATTTATCGGGAACAGTTGAGAACCTTCCACCCCCGGCCTGTGACGATTCGTACGCTGGATATTGGTGGCGATAAATCCCTGAGTTATTTCCCCATTAAGGAAGAAAACCCATTCCTTGGCTGGCGGGGGATTCGGGTAACTCTGGATCATCCGGAAATCTTTCTGGTGCAGGTGCGTGCAATGTTGAAAGCCAGCGTTGGGCTGGATAATCTGCGCATTATGTTGCCTATGATTTCTGGTGTGCCGGAAGTCGAAGAGGCGCTGTACCTTATTCACCGGGCTTACCATGAAGTTCTTGGTGAAGGTTTAGAGATTCAGCTGCCGCCTGTAGGGGTAATGATTGAAGTTCCGGCTGCGGTTTATCAGGTGGCAGATTTTGCCCGCAGGGTAGATTTTTTATCCATCGGTAGTAATGACCTGACCCAGTATATTCTTGCCGTGGATCGCAATAACCCACGGGTTGCCGATCTCTATCACAGCTTCCATCCGGCGGTTTTGCATGCTTTGCAAAAGGTTGTTAGTGATGCCCACGAAGAAGGGAAGCCGGTTTCAATATGTGGGGAAATGGCTGGTGACCCGGCAGCAGCTGTTTTGTTGATGGCCATGGGTTTTGATGTTCTTTCCATGAATGCCACTAACCTGCCTCGGGTTAAGTGGGCGTTACGCAATATGCCTCTCGAGCAATCCAAAGAGCTACTCGCAGAAGTTCTGAATATGGATAACCCTCGGGTTATTCGCAGTGCTGTAGAGCTGGCCTTACGCCATCGTGGGCTGGATAAAGTTCTTGGTAATCGTGCTGATTTGAACTGACGTTTCTCCCTCAGTTATCTAAATTGATTCTGTAGCTCTCTGATTAAGATTGCAGGAACAGTTATGCCGATACAAAGAATCACTCTGGTGGGTGGAACCCATGGCAATGAATTAACGGGAGTGGTTCTTGTTAATAAGTTTGCCAGCCAAAATACCTTTACCTCAACCTCTATTCCTGTTCACACAGTTATTGCCAATCCTAGAGCTGTAGAGGCGGGGACACGGTTTATTGATCATGACCTGAACCGGTGTTTTACCGAGGGTATTCTTCAGGAGCAGGACAATTCCTGTTACGAATATATTCGTGCCAGAGAGTTAATGCCTGAACTCAGTACTGACGGTAATTTCATCATTGATCTGCACAGCACTACTGCCAATATGGGCGTAACACTGATTGTTCGATCTGGCTGTGATTTAACCCTGCGAGCTGTAGCCTCGTTAAAACAATTATTCCCGGAAATTTATATTCTGGTGGGTGGTGGTAAAGTCTCTCCGGCAACAATTAACAGCCTGAGTCCTACCGGGTTAACTGTTGAAGTGGGTTCTGTAGCAAATGGAGTGGTAAGAACTGACTTTCTTCAAAAAACAGAAGCCGTTGTGCATAAATTGATAGAGTTTCTTGAACTCTCTGTTTCCGGTCAGGAACTAGCAGTTCCTAAATGTGTGGAGATTTTCAGAACCCGCGAGAGAATTGCCTACCCAAAAGACACTGAAGGGAACATTTCAGCTTATATTCATCCCAAACTTCAGGATCGGGATTATCTGGAGTTAAAAAACCGAGATTTGGCCTTCCTTTCTCTAGCAGGGGAGGAGGTTCCTTATCAGGGTGAGGCGGGTTATCCGGTGTTTATAAATGAAGCTGCATATTACAAAGAAAATGTAGCCTTTATCATGACCCAGAAAGAAAAGCTGCTTTTGGATACATGATCCCCGCCAAAGGGGCTGTGGCAGGTTTCTCTGTTAATGATGTTATGCCTGCTAACAAACTTTAATCAGCGGTAATAAAACCCAGAATCTTCTTGTCTAGATGCACTTCGTTTCTATCTATAGCAGGTGAAAGGAGTGGCATCCGCGATTCCGAAAAGCTCCAGAAAAGAGGGTATCCCCCAGTCTTTCCTAATCCAACGAAAAGATCTTGATGAGTCAGAAGTGGCGGGGTTCGACAGAAAAATAAAAGGTACCAGTGGGATTGTCCATTTACCTTCCGGTGTTTCAGCTGACATACCAAAGCAGTGGGAGAAATTACCGGTTATGACTGCTCGGGAAATCAGAAAAAGTGAAGGGCGGGTTTCTCTGGAAACCTTTATTAAGGATCGAAATCTTAAGTGTGATCCACTGGTGTTTGATGATCCGGGTAAGCTCGCATATGAGTTAACCTGTGATCAGATTCAAGGAACAGATTTTTCACCATTAAGTCCTGTTAGGGCAGGGGCTGTATTAAAAAGTATTGAAAATACTATCCCTGATTTAACTATTGTCCACCAGAGCAACTCAAGCTTTCATAACCTTGCAGCTTGCACGATTAACTGCAAAGTGCGCCATGAAGGTTTTTACCACTTCAATCCGGGAGGAAATGAAAGGGGCAGAGTGACAGCCTCTGTTATCACACTAAAACCCACTGGAAATAGCTGGGGCTTCTGTGCTCACATGCTTGGCAATTTATTGAAACGTGCAGACCTGGCTGGAGAAATCTACAAAGGTAAAATTGCCCATCCAACACAATTTATATGGCATCCGGCGCCATTGGTTCTGTATCTATCCAGACGCTTTCCTTCTCCAGTTTTGATTGAAACCCTTGAACAAAATAAAGAAGACATGAGCCCTGTTGGTGATACTTCATTAACAGGGTGCAAAGTTATTCATGGCTGGATAAGTCATACCCATGTCAGGCCAGATGATGCTGGGTGTCAGCCATTGGCGCGGGCAAGAGTTATGGTAGTGGGTGCTCGGATAGGGGGCGACCCTGAAGGTATTATCTCCGCAGGAGCTGATGTCGCAGGATATGATGTCCACAATCCAGAGTACCTGAAAGCACCCACATGCCAGAAACTTGCTCTGCAGCACTGGGTTCACTGGAGTCTAAGGGAACCAGGCATTCTTGGTAGAAAGGAGTATTCAGAGAATAACGGGCTTTTAGAAATACAGGTTTTGTCCCAATTGTCGGGTGTTATGGTTGAGTCATCATATTCCATAAACAGAGAAGGTGATGTGGAAGCTTCCGGGATTCTTTTTCGCCAGAACTGGCCGGTTGAAGAAATGGGAGCTCCTGCCCACTTACCAGATAAAGCACAAAAACCTGTGCAGGTTTTATCATTTGGAATTCAGGCAGAGTTTCGAATGGCATTTTTACAGACTTTCGCCAGCCCACTGGCGCAGAAGCTTTTAATAGGTTCCTCTTGGCAGCTTCGAGGTGTCAACGGAGGGGCTGAAGATGGTTTCGAGTTGGGAATCGTGGGAACCAATGAAGAAGTTTACCCTGTGCTTAAAGAAGTCATTCAACTTGTTTGCGGTAACTGGTGTAGTCAGCAAGTGATTGCAGGAGAGAAGCCTGTGCAGAACGGTATCGGATATTACGAGGCTCCGTTCTTTTATTCAGCATTTGGCCGTAGATCTCTGAATCACCACATATTGAATTTTGTTGAAACTCACAGTAGAGGTGGATGTAAAACTGGTGTGAAGCACCTGACAGATCTGGCGCTTTTTGGTCTGGGATATACCTTGCATGACCCTTCACGTTTAAGACCTGAGGTTTGTGATCCTCAACTTTTTGCCGCCCATGAGCAGATAAGCCAAGCTTTAACCGTGAATTATGGTAAGCGATGAAGATTCATAACTAACCCGCATCTCTAATGCTGACCATGTTCCCGTAATTCACGGTCAAAAGAGCAATGCTTTTTGGGGTTAAGCACATTAGTATCTGGCGTAAAAAAGAAAAGCTGTCTTATGTCTTCTACGCGCCCTGTGTACAACACGCTTTCCCAAGCTGTGAATCGCTATTTCACAGACAATCATCTGGATAAAACCGGCACCTCAGAGCTTTATCAAAAAGTCTTCGTTATTCTCGCCCTGCATGTAAGCAGCTACTTACTACTGTTAAGCCTGCCTTCTCCCTGGGGATGGTTTGTCTGGTTATTTCACGGGTTAACTACATGCCTGGTGGGTTTTAATATCATGCACGACGGTGGGCACGACAGTCTGACCCCCAATAAGAAGCTTAATCTTCTCGCTGCCAGAACATTTAACCTTATCGGTTCTCATGCTTATTACTGGCGGCAGAAACACAACCTGAGTCATCATTCTTTTACCAATATCAAAGGGGTTGATGAGGATATTGAATCCTTTGGCATGCTGCGTATGAGTCCTCACCAGCAGCGTCGTTGGTTCCATCGTTTTCAGCATATTTATGTATGGCTGATGTATCCGACGGTTAGCCTGATATGGTTTTTCTTTCTGGATTACAAGGCGTACTTCAGTGAGAAAATCGCTGAGCGAAATTACTCTAAGCCTTACGGAGCAAATGAATCATTACTGTTCTGGTGCAGTAAGGTTGGTTATATCGCTATGTATATTGCCATCCCCGTTTGGTTGCTTGGTTGGGAATCGGCATTAATTGGTTTTCTGATAATGCACGCTGTGATGAGTACAGTGTTCACCGTCGTATTTCAGCTGGCTCATGTTGTGGATAAAGCAGAGTTTCCTGAACTTGGTAACGATGGTCAGCTGAAAGAAGAATGGGCGCTGCACCAATTAAAAACCACAGTTGATTTTGCCCCTGGCAGCCGGTTTTTAACCTGGAGTCTGGGAGGGTTGAACTTTCAGACCGAACATCACTTGTTTCCTCGCATTAGTCATGCCCATTACCCCGAGCTGTACCGCATCGTGCGTCAGGCATGCCGTCAGAACAACTATCAGCATAGAGTCTATCCAACGCTATGGAGTGCACTGCTTGGGCACTATCGGCACTTAAGAAATATGGGTAAAGCAGAAAGCTCTTATCGGCAGGTTGAATACAGCTCCTGAAATTTGAGGAGCTGTATTCGTTTCAAGCTTCAACGACAGTTTGCTGGCAGGTAGGTGGTAGAGTCAAAACCGTAGGCTGAATGGTTCTCGCAGATCCACTCCATATTCCCATTGGTGACAGATGGTGTCAGCCAGAGAATACCGTCTGTACTGGCGGCCCACTGGTCAGTGCCGCCATACCAGACTTCCAGGTGGCCACCACTGCCATTGCCTTCCCACCATTTCACTTTGCTGACTTCGAATGGAGTGACATTGCCAGAATTGTCCATAAAGGTAATGGAGGATGTGGGGAATTCATTGTTTACGGAATAGAGCTCAACAATTTCTGCTTTCGCTCCCGTGGCTAATTGTAGCCCTTCTGCGACAAGACTTCTGCGGGTGTAATCCTGATAGGCGGGAATAGCGATTGCTGCCAAGATTCCGATAATGGCGACAACAATCATTAACTCAATAAGCGTGAAGCCTTTTATAAGGTTTTTTCTGTCCATGAGGAGCCTTCATCCTTGTGACCGTTGCTTTTATTTAAGCTTATATTTCCCCAATTGGTTCTTACGTTGCTGTTTTCTCTGGGATAAGATCAAGCTCACGGGATGAAATAACAGCAAGAATAAAATTATGTCCTCATATGATTTCGTGATTATCGGTGGCGGCTCTGCCGGTTGTGTTCTGGCTAACAGGCTTTCAGCCAATGGCCAATACAGCGTTTGCCTCCTGGAAGCCGGTCGCGATGGCAAGTCTGCACTTATCGATACTCCCATGGGTATTCTCGGATTGATGAATACTGGCCGCTATAACTGGCAGTTCCAGGGAGAGGCGGAGCCTTCCCAGAATAACCGCTCTCATTACTGTCCCAGAGGTAAGGCTCTGGGGGGCAGCAGTGCCATCAATGCCATGCTGTATATTCGCGGTCAGAAAGAAGATTATGAAGGTTGGACACCTTCCGGTAACCCGGAATGGACATTCGATGATCTGTTGCCTTATTTCAAACGCAGCATGCATCAGGAACGTGGAGAGAGTGAACTCCATGGGGTTGATGGACCTTTAAATGTTAGCGATGCGCCGTATCGCCACCCTGTGGCAGAACGTTTTGTTATGGCGGCAGTGGAAGCAGGTCATGCCTATAACCCGGACTTTAATGGTCCTGACCAGAATGGCATGGGCTGGTATCAGCTCACTATGAAAAATGGTGAACGTTGCAGTGCCGCTCGGGCTTATCTTTTTCCCATCGAAGATCGTGAAAATCTCACCATTATTTCTCAGGCTTATGCCACCCGAATTTTATTTGATGGCAAGCGTGCCGTAGGTGTTGAGTATGAGCATCAGGGTAAAAACCAGACTGTTGAAGTAAAGAGAGAAGTTTTACTGTGTGCCGGTGCGGTACAAAGTCCACAGCTGTTAATGCTTTCCGGTGTTGGTGACCCTGATGAACTTGGCAAACACGGTATTTCCGTCGTTCACCCATTAAAAGGTGTGGGCAAAAATCTGCAGGAACACGCTGACGCTGTTTTGGTTCAGCGCAGGAAGAAGCATGACAGTGTGTCTCTGCATCCTCTGCAACTGATGACTCAAGGCGGCGAGTTCTGGAAGTACTGGCGTCATCGCAAAGGTTTGCTGAGTATGCCGCCGGTAGAGGCTGGTGGATTTATGAAATCAGATCCTTCGTTGGATCGTCCTGACCTGCAGGTTCAATGCATTCCTGCCTTATTTGATGACCATGGCCGTAACTTCCGGTTGATGATGGGCTGGGGTTACTCGGTACATATCAATTTGCTGCGCCCGAAAAGCCGGGGCGCATTAACTCTGAACAGTGCTGACCCGAAAGATAAACCAAAGCTTCAGTTCAACATGATGTCGCATCCTGATGATGTGGCATTAATGACTAAGGGAATTCGCATGATGCGGGAAGTATTTGCCGCTCCCGCGTTTGAAGAGTTCAAGGGCGAAGAGGTTTTTCCCGGCAGTCAGGCTCAAAGCGATGAAGAGCTGGCGGAGTTTATTCGTGAAAGGGGCGGCCATGTTTATCACCCTGCATGCACCTGCAAAATGGGTGAAGACGAAGAGGCCGTGGTTGATTACCGGTTAAGAGTGCACGGTATGGAGAATTTGCGGGTTGTGGATATCTCTATTCTGCCAGATCTTATCAGCGGTAATACCAATGCTCCGGCAGTCGCTATTGGCGAAAAGGCTTCAGATATGATTCTTGCTGATACTCAGGAACCAGAAAAAGCACAACGGGAAAGAGTTGAACAGAAGCCGATTGTTGCGAAGAGGGTCAGGCAGGGCGAGCTCGAGCTGTAGGTTGGGTTAGCCGCAAAGCGGCGTAACCCAACAACTATGAAAACCTATTAAGATAAAACAGCTTTGGTATTAGCTAACCAAAGCCCAGGCATAGACAGCTTTTCATGAAAAGCCTGTTCCAGCTCCCCATCAACATCGTACTGTTGTTCGTGCCAGTTCATGCTGCCATCCCGCTTAAGAATCAGGGCAACACTGTTGCGGGTTCCATAGGCGGGAGAATGAATAAAACATGGCGACAACATGCGCTCCCAGACTGGGTCGACCCCGGTATCTGGAATCTGGTCATCGGGCGGACGATGTTCATCGTGTAGTAATTTAATCAAATGCTTGGGGTGAATTTCGTTGTTGGCTATCGCTTGCTTTAAGTGTTTTTTCAGGCGACGTACTTTTGGCCAGGGGGTATTCAGCAAGCCATTGCTTAATCCATACAGCCCTGGCTCAAGCTGGCGGACAATATTTTCCCGATTGGAGTAGTACCACAGGCCCGTGTTATCCCCCAGTAAAAGATTGAACCCTGCATAATGCTGGTGCCGGGTGTGTACCTGCTTTAAAAAATCTTCTGCAGAAATATCAGTATTCAGGAAGCCACTGGTCAGTTCTCCACGGGAACGCTCACCGCTTGAGTCCAGCTCTCTGAAATTAGTAATGGCAGCCAAGCGACCTTTGGTACTGGCAGCCAGCCAGGTTCCTCCGGCTCTGAGATCAACGCCTCCAAATATGTCGGGATGTTTCTCCCAGAAGTGAGCCTTCCGGGTCGGTCGCTGGTAGAATTCATCGCGGTTGGACAACATGATCAGAGGATGATCACTGTCCGGGTCCCAGTTAAGGGCTATCAGGCACATGGCTTAATCTGCTTCTTATAGATGTACTTTCATCTACGTACACTACACGACAAGGGATTCAGGTGCGATTTATTCATATAACGGCTTCATAAAAGAGCGATGGATTATATAACGTGGAATTTTTAGGGTATCTGGTTACCGGAGCCGCGGCAGGAACACTAGCTGGGCTTTTTGGTGTAGGCGGTGGACTGATTATAGTGCCGGCGCTGGTGTTTGCGTTTACTCTGCTTGGCCTTTCTCCGGAATATATTACTCACCTTGCGGTGGGAACCTCTCTGGCAACCATTATTCCTACCTCCCTCAGTTCCACTTTCAGCCATAACAAAAATGGCAATGTGTTCTGGCCCGGCGTAAAACTTCTGGCTCCGGGAATTATGCTGGGTGCCTGGCTGGGTGTTGCTATTGCCGTTCAGCTAAGCAGCGCGTCTTTACAGTTGATTATCGGTATTGGTGCCATTCTTATTGGCTTTCGTTTGTTGTTCAGCAAGAAAGAAGACAAAGGCGGGCAGGGAGCTTTACCTGCACCACCACTGATGTTTACTGGCGGAACTATGATCGGATTAATCTCCGCCATCTTTGGTATTGGAGGCGGTTCTTTAACAGTTCCTTTCCTCACTCGCTTTGGTATGGGAATGAAGTGGGCTGTAGGTACGTCGGCAGCCTGCGGTGTTCCTATTGCCGTGATGGGAGCTGTGGCCAATATTGTTTTGGGAGAGAATATCGAAGGCCTGCCTGAGCTGAGTACCGGCCTTGTGTACTGGCCAGCGTTTGCCGGTATAGTACTGATGAGTGTTCCCTTTGCCCGTTTGGGCGCCAAGCTGGCTAATCGTTTACCAGCGGATGTTTTGCGTCGTTTGTTTGCCTGTTTGCTGTTTGTTGTCGGGCTGAAATTTATTTTAGGAAGTTGAGGACAGGGTGTGATTTCGTATCCCGATATCAATCCAATTGCTCTGGAACTGGGGCCGCTGAAGGTTCACTGGTATGGACTGATGTATCTTCTGGCATTTGCTGGTGCGTGGTTTCTGGGAAGCCGGCGCTGCAAAAAGTCTGGAGGTCTATGGAATCAGGACCAGCTCTCAGATCTGATTTTTTATGGCTCCATAGGTGTGGTTCTTGGTGGCCGCTTTGGCTATGTGCTGTTCTACAACTTTGATTATTTCCTGCAGAATCCACTCTGGCTATTCCGCATTGATCAGGGCGGTATGTCTTTCCACGGCGGTATGCTTGGCGTGTTTGTGGCGATGTATCTTTATTGTCGCAAGATTGGCAAATCCTTTTTCCAGACCACCGATTTTATTGCCCCGCTCGTTCCCTTTGGTTTGGGGGCTGGCCGTATAGGTAACTTTATTGGTGGCGAACTGTGGGGTCGCGCCAGTGATGTGCCCTGGGCAATGATTTTCCCAACCGACCCGGCACAGATTGCCCGTCATCCATCCCAGCTGTACCAGTTCTTTATTGAAGGTGTGGTGATCTTCTCCATTCTCTGGTGGTTCTCTTCAAAGGCTCGCCCAAGAATGGCCGTGTCTGGGCTGTTCCTGATCCTTTACGGCTGCGGACGTATATTTGCCGAGTTCTTCCGTCAGCCTGACCCGCAGTTAGGTTATCTGGCCTGGGACTGGCTCACCATGGGGCAGATTCTGAGCCTGCCAATGGTGCTTATTGGTATCGGATTTATGGTTTACGCCTATCAGAAAAAACCTCTGGTGGACGGTATGAACAGTGATGATCGTGCCTGGCTGCAAGTGGCTTCAACCCAAAAGAAGCAGGCTGAAAAGGCAGCTAAGCAAGCTCGCAAGAAAGGATAAGAGCATGAAACAGTACCTGGATCTGATGCGCCATGTGAAAGAGACTGGCGTATACAAAGGGGATCGTACCGGCACCGGCACCTACAGCGTGTTTGGTTACCAGATGCGTTTTGATCTGGCGAAAGGCTTCCCACTGGTTACCACTAAAAAGTGTCACCTGCGCTCTATCATCCATGAGTTGCTGTGGTTTCTGAAAGGTGAAACCAATATTGGTTACCTGAAAGAAAATGGCGTTTCTATCTGGGATGAATGGGCAACGGAAGAGGGTGAACTTGGGCCAGTTTACGGCAAGCAGTGGCGCAGCTGGGAAGGGCCAAATGGTGAAGTTGTCGATCAGATTGCTGACCTGATTAACGAGATTAAAACCAACCCAAACTCTCGCCGCCTGGTTGTTTCCGCCTGGAACCCAACTGTACTGCCTGATGTTTCTGTAAGCCCGAAAGAAAACGCGGCACAGAACCGACAGGCTCTGCCTCCTTGTCACTGCCTGTTCCAGTTTTATGTTTTGGATGGAAAGCTCTCTTGCCAGCTGTATCAGCGCAGCGCGGATATCTTTTTGGGTGTTCCGTTTAATATTGCCAGCTATGCGCTGCTGACCATGATGATTGCTCAGGTGTGTGATCTGGAACTGGGAGACTTCGTGCACACCTTTGGCGATGCGCATCTTTACTCCAATCATATGGAGCAGGTGGAAGAACAGCTGTCCCGCGAACCTTTGCCTTTACCTGAGATGAAACTGAACCCAGCCATTAAAGACCTATTTGACTTCGCCTTTGATGATTTTGAGCTGGTGGGTTATCAGGCTCACGCTCATATCAAAGCGCCGGTGGCGGTTTAACTGAGTTAGTTGTTGTGTGGGTGTGGGCGGTTTCCCGGGTTATCTTCTAACTCGGGAGCGCGCCTGCAGCACTCCTTGAGCATTGGATAAATACAGGGAATAACAAACGCACAGCCCAGCAAAAACTTAATGCCCCACTGTCCATAGTTATATCCTTCTACACTACCTTCCCCAGCCTGTTGCGGCTGATTGGTTTCTTCTGCTTCTGCCAGTTTAAGCAGGCTGAACACAGCTATAACGTATAAAGAACGTCCTGCGAAAGACAGATTTCTTAAAAATCCTGATCCATTCGAGTTAACTGCGGGAGCAGTCGAGTTGGAAGGCATGTGTGTGCTAATGGCGTTCATTTTTATCAGTCCGCAGGAGTAGGTAGATTTAGGCAAAATAGGGAAAGAAGTGTTCCCGATTGATAACTATCTTGTTATCCCAGTGTCGTACTGCTCAATGCTTGACTCGCAAAGGATAAACTTTCTAACCCTCCTGTTTGTGAACTTTGTTTCTGGTCCTTGTCTCAGATAGATACTTTTTAAAGATCTACTGGGCTGAAATTATGGAAGTAAAACCTTTAACAAAAGCACCTTACCAATCTGAGCTTTCAGAAAAAGTTGTTTCTGAAGATTCAAAAGCGTCGGCACCCTGGGGGCGCACTTCAGTGACTCCTGTTGCCGGTAAAATGTGTTTATTAATTAAAGTGCTGTCCGGTATATCTGTAAGTCTGGCCAAGCGCGCTATTTCTTCGTGTCTGACATACTCTCTCTGGCTCCCTTGTCGTTTAGCCACTCCATTTATCGACTGCTGCAATAAACGCCCATTATTGTTTGGCAAGCCTGTCAGTTTATGGCGACAGGCCACGACTCTTCTTTGGAAACTGGAGACTCATGGGTTTATTCCTAAGCGCTTCGATATAGTCAGTGAAAATAAAGAAACAGGAAATGTTATTGTCAGAAGCAGTCTGCCGCTTGATAAGAACGGTTCTTTAGCTATTGACCAAATACTCGAAGAGCTGAATACAAAGCTTGGGCGCACGGGAACAAATAAGCTGACGATCAATGATATTCATCTGGACCTGTATACCCTGCAGAATCGTGTTTGTGAGCATGAAGAGTGGGAAAGGCTGGAAAAGGAAGTGGGAACTCTTCAAAAGCAAAACGTTTCCATAAGCTTCAAGCCTTCACCTATAACTGGCACCGCTATGGGGCCAATCAAATGTCTTCCTGAAACTTTACAGGGCTGGTATCAAAAGTATGTTCCCTACTACCTGACCTGGACTCATTTCACTGGACTGGTTGATAAGCTTCTTCAGCAGCAGTCAAAGCCAAGGTCAGACGGAAAAATAAGAGTCAGCCTGTTGCACTGTGCCCATGGTATAGACAGAACCGGGATGCTTTCTGGTGCTATTAAAATGAGTGAAGGTGCAACCTATAAAGAAGCCAGAGAAGAAGCGTGCAGGTTTGCTCAAACAAGGCCGGGATATAATGATCTCGACAGCTTTGCTCATCACGGCTTGCAGAACTTTGCCCTTTTGTTGAAAGCCAATGGCAAAGGCGAACATCTGGGGGATCTGGGTTGGGACTACCATCACAAGATTCGCCAGACAAAGAAAGACTGAGACTTGATGGCTATGAGCAGGCGGGAATATAATGAAATTCTCGTCGTATAACCTCAGTGATAAGGTCTGAGGGTCTCTACCAGAATCCGTAAAATTCTGATTACGAAGAGTTAAGCAATCTCTATGCTTTTCTCTTTGTATGTCGTGCCGTATTTCGTAATACAAACCGAAAAGCTTTTATTCACTGGATAACGAGCTGAGCATGAAACAGTTTATTGATGGATTACCCAAGGTTGAACTGCATCTCCATATCGAAGGCACCCTTGAGCCAGAGATGATGTTTGCGCTGGCAAAGCGTAATAACATTGAAATTCCCTTTCAAACTCCTCAGGAAGTTCGTGACGCTTATCGCTTCCATAACCTGCAGTCCTTTTTGGATATCTACTACCAGGGCGCCAATGTTCTGATTACAGAGCAGGATTTTTATGATCTGACCTGGGCTTATCTCGAGCATTGCAAAACAGATAATGTGATTCACACCGAGATTTTCTTTGATCCTCAGACTCATACCAGCCGTGGCATCAGCTTTGATACTGTGATTAATGGTATCCACAAAGCTTTTAAGCAGGGCGAAAAACAACTTGGGATTACCAGTAAAATCATTATGTGTTTCCTGCGTCATCTTGATGAAGAGTCTGCCATGGAAACGCTGGTTCAGGCACTGCCACATAAAGATAAGATTATTGGCGTAGGGCTGGATTCTTCCGAGATCGGCCACCCTCCACAGGAGTTTGAGCGAGTTTTTGCCCAGGCCCGGGAGCAAGGCTTTTTAGCGGTTTCTCATGCAGGAGAAGAAGGTCCTGCCCAGAATATTGTTGATACGCTGGATTTGCTGAAAACAGATCGGATTGACCACGGCGTTCGCTGTGCCGAAAGTGATGAACTGGTTCAGCAGCTTGCCAAAGACAGAACACCTTTAACGGTGTGTCCGCTATCCAATACCAGCCTGAAAGTGTTCGAGACAATGGATCAGCACAATATTGTTGATCTGTTGCGTAAAGGGCTGTGTGTCACCATCAACTCTGATGATCCAGCGTATTTCGGCGGCTATATGAATGACAATTTCAATGCAGTTGCTGAAGCGCACCCCATGAGTGAGCAGGAAGTTGCTCAATTTACTTTCAATGCTATCGAAGCCAGTTTTATTTCAAGTGCTGAGAAGGAAAGGCTTAGGGGGATAACGCAGAATTATTTAGAGACAATGCTAGAAAAAGCATAAAAGACAATTGTGAAAGGGGAGCTGTAATTTTATGTTATGGCTCTCACTGAAATGTGAATGCTGTCACGCTTCTGGCTGTGTTTTCCCTTAGGTTTCAACGATAACATCCCTTTCTTTTTCTGCTATTAAAGAAAACCAATAATAATGAGTCTTGAGAAAATAAAGTCCTACCTGGTTGCCCTCGCGAAATATGATGGTTCTGACCTTTACTTGAGCACTGGTGCTCCTCCCTGTGCCAAGTTTCAGGGAGTATTAAAACCCTTATCCAAAGAGTCTCTGGCACCCGGTGCCGTACGGGAGATGGCTTATGCGGTTATGGACAAAGAGCAAAAGGCAGAATTTGAAGAAGAGCTGGAAATGAATCTGGCCATGTCTATTCCCAAGGTGGGTCGTTTTCGAATTAATATTTTCTCCCAGCGTAACGAGCTTTCTATCGTTGCCCGAAATATCAAAGCGGAAATTCCAAACTTCGATGATCTGAAACTGCCACCCCAGCTGAAAGATATAATTAATACCAAACGGGGCTTGATCCTGTTTGTGGGTGGAACGGGTTCAGGTAAGTCCACTTCTCTGGCTGCTTTGATCGATCATCGAAACTCCACATCTGGTGGTCATATCATCACCATCGAAGACCCAATCGAGTATGTTCACAAACACAAGAAATCCATTGTGAACCAGCGTGAAGTTGGCGTGGACACTCGCAGTTATAGTGCAGCATTGAAGCAAACCCTTCGTCAGGCACCTGATGTGATTTTGATTGGTGAAATCCGTGATCGGGAAACTATGGAGCATGCTCTGGCCTTTGCAGAAACTGGTCATCTGGCGATCTCTACATTGCATGCCAACAATGCTAACCAGGCTATTGACCGTATTCTGAACTTCTTCCCGGAAGAGCGTCGTCCGCAGTTAATTATGGATCTGGCCATGAACCTGCGGGCTTTTGTTTCTCAACGCCTGGTAAAAACTACTGACGGCAAGCGCGCCGCAGCAGTTGAGATTCTTCTGGGTACAGAAACTATTAAGGAGAAAATCCTTAAGGAAGAGTTTGAGGAGATCAAAGGCATTATGGAAAAGTCGGAAGGTGTGGGAATGCGCACTTTCGACAGTGCTTTGTATCACCTTTACCGGGAAGGACGGATCGACTTTGATGAGGCGATCAAAAATGCCGACGCGCCTAATAACCTGCGTCTGCGGATGAAACTGGCTCAGGATGATATCGGATCTTCAGAATCTGGTGGATTCAGTTTCAGTCTTGAAGAAGGGCCAGAGAAGAAGTCTTCTGGAAAGGCTGTCTTTGATATTGATGACTCAGATGTAGCCTGAAAGCCAAAAGCCACTTCATAGTGGGTAATTCCTAAGTTCTGGCCAAGAGGGATGCTTGTTGGGTGACTACAAGCATTCCTGCCTTCGGCTATTCTTTTGTTAAATTAGATTCTAGAGTCTTAATGTTCTCTCGGGCCATGGAGTGGTTTTATGAGTAGTAACATTGGAACGGTTATCAATCGGATAGCCCAAGGTATAAATAATCATGTATTACGACCTATTGCCAGGCAAATAGGGCGATTAAAGAACTGGTTGATTGCTTTTGTTCCTGGTGCCCGTGGAACAGAAGGTTTACGACCTTCAAAAAAGACTGATCAAAAAGAAACTCCGTTGGTGTATCGGAGCGTTTCTTCATCAGGTCAAACAGATTACCACTTCAATGAAGTCTCAAGCGGAACACGGGAGAGTTCACTCACTGAAACCTCTATATCCTATGAAGGTAATCATTTAGGTGAAAGCGTTCCTGATATAAGAAAAATTTATTTGGATCGTATGGAAAAACAACACGGCAGGGAGGTGCAGTGTGAAGAATGTATTAACTATTGGTTTGGTTTGTTAGGAAAGCCTGTGCCGCAAGGGCTTGCTGAAAAGGTTAGTTACAGAGGTGAATTCCATAGAATATTAGAGAATTTAACATCTTCAGATAAATTCACAGATGATGACAGTCGTATGAAAGTTGCATCATATCTATACAACCTTTTAGAAAGAATGAATGTTGATGTAGATATTCGGGAGGCATGTCTCGATGCATCAACAGGTACCATGCTCTATGAACCGGGTAGCGACGCTGAAGGGGCTATGTTCTATTTGCTTGAACTGGAGGCAGCTGCCGGACTTGTTGAGGCTAAAAGAAAAGGGGGAGAAGAGCTTCTTTTGTTCGGGGAGCAGGTCTATCAAATGCATCTTCTTGATGCTGAGGTTAAACGCTGGAAACAAGCATCGTTAGAGTCTACACAGGATCAGGTTAGTGATCTCCATGCTCTCTTTCATAGCCGGACTCACCTTGCATCGAGGTTTAACTTGCCTATCAGTTGTCAGGAATTGCTGCTCAATAAAAAGCGATTTGATCTTGTGAGTCAAGGTTTTGGAAAAATAGAGGAAGCGGTTAATCGGAAGAGGGCATCTAATGGTGAAGACAGAAAGGTTGATTTCTTGCTCAATTGGTTTCCCTGGAATAAGTATCTAAGGTCGAGTGATTTTATTGCTGTAGAGCGAGAGAGGTTGGATAAAAAGCTCAATGATACCTTGCATGAATCTCCAGAATCCGCCGATTATCGGAAGCGTTTGAGAGATGCTAATGAGGAGCATGAAATTCATATGAATGCTCTATTCACTAATACGACCAAAAAAGTTTTGCGCAAAGTCAGAGGGTGAGATCTAGATGTAGGCTCTTCAAGCACGAGTAACTAGATGTTTACTATATAAAAGTTGAAACCTGAACATAGATCATGAGGCTTCCTTAAACGTCAGCAGTTGTACCAGTTCATCTCTGTTTTCCAGAAGATCTGCCAGCGTGTAGCTTTCAAGCACAGCCACAAAAGCATTCATTGCTTCTATCAGAACACCCTTCAATCGACAGCCGGGCTGTAATCGGCAGTAAGGGCTGTTGCAGTCAATAACCTGCAGGTTGGATTCCATATCCAGTACAACCTTACCAATATTAATCTCAGCAGGGTCCATACCCAGCTCAATGCCGCCGCCTTTTCCCCGAATATTTTTCAGGTAACCCAGTTGGCCAAGGCGCTGAACAATCTTCATTACGTGGCTGCGAGAGATATCGTAGGTGGCGGTTACCTCTGCAACAGACAAACGCTCACCTTCTGGCAGAAGGGCTGCCTGAATCAGGGTACGCAATGCGTAATCGGTATAGCGGGTCAGTTGCATGGTGTCGTGCACCTATTGATTCAAATCAAGTGAATCTTAAAGAGTTGAGGTTTTTTCGACCAGTGGTGGTTTTTACGTATTCGTCATCTGTCGTTTTGGTGTAATCCTAAAGATGCAAAAAAAATGAATCTTTAGCTTTTTAAAAGCTACCTGCCATCCTGATGAGGTCTCAACATGTTCTGCGTACAGTGTGAACAGACAATTCGAACTCCTGCCGGTAACGGTTGCTCCTATGCCCAGGGCATGTGTGGCAAGACATCTGAAACGTCTGATCTGCAGGACGTGCTGATCTACATGCTGCAGGGCGTATCCTGGTATGCTGGTCGTGCCCGTGAGTTTGGCGTTGTTAATGCCGACGTCGATGCATTTGTACCTCGCGCTTTCTTTGCGACCCTCACCAACGTTAACTTCGATAACGATCGCATCATCACTTTCATCCGTGAAGCGAACGCTGCCCGTGATCTTCTGAAAAAGGCTTGCGCAGAGAAAGGTGCTGACCTTTCCGACGCTACCAATGCCGCAAAATTTGAGCTGGCTGAAGATATGGCCGGTATGCTGCTGCAGGCTCCTGAAATGCTGCCTAACCGTGGCCTGGCTGAAGTCGGCGAAGACATTGTTGGCCTGCGCCTGCTGTGCCTGTACGGCCTGAAAGGTGCTGCGGCTTATATGGAGCACGCTCGTGTTCTGGGTCAGCAGAGCGAAAAAATCTACGCTGAATTCCACAAGCACATGTCCTGGCTGGCAACTGATTCCGCTGATATCGGTGCTCTGCTGGAATGCGCCATGGCTATCGGTCAGATGAACTACGGCGTTATGGAAATGCTGGACAAGGGCGAAACTGACGCCTTTGGCCATCCAGAGCCTACTCAGGTTAACGTTAAACCTGTAAAAGGTAAGTGCATTGTTGTGTCCGGTCACGACCTGATCGATCTGGAAGAAATCCTGAAGCAGACCGAAGGCAAGGGCATCAACGTTTACACCAACGGTGAAATGTTGCCAGCTCACGGTTACCCAGAGCTGAAGAAGTACAAGCACCTGGTTGGTAACTACGGTAGCGCATGGCAGAACCAGCAAGCTGAATTTGCCAAGTTCCCTGGCCCAGTTGTGATGACTTCCAACTGCATCATCGATCCTAATGTTGGTAACTACGCTGACCGTATTTACACCCGCAACATTGTTGGCTGGCCTGGCGTTAACCACATTGAAGGTGATGATTTCTCAGCTGTTATTGAGAAAGCGCTGGAAATGCCTGGTTTCGAATACGATGAAATTCCTCACAACATTCTGACTGGCTTTGCCCGTAATGCTTTGATGAATGCTGCTCCTGCGGTTGTTGAAGGTGTGAAGGCTGGTGATATTAAGCACTTCTTCCTGATCGGTGGTTGTGATGGTGATAAGGCTGAGCGTTCTTACTACAAAGAATTTGCTGAGTCTGTTCCCCAGGACAGCCTGATCCTAACTCTGGCTTGCGGTAAGTTTAAGTTCAACAAGCTTGAGTTTGGTGATATCAACGGTATCCCACGTCTGCTTGACGTTGGTCAGTGCAACGATGCCTACTCCGCTATTCAATTGGCCCTCGCTCTGGCTGAGACTTTTGAATGTGGCGTAAATGATCTGCCACTGTCTCTGATCCTGTCCTGGTTTGAGCAGAAAGCGATTGTCATCCTGCTGACTCTGTTGTCCCTCGGCATCAAGAATATCCACGTTGGCCCAACGGCTCCTGCGTTCCTGACAGATAACCTGCTGGGTGTGCTGGTGGATAAGTTTGACCTGAAGTTGACTTCCAATGTTGAGCAGGACCTGAACGCAATCCTGAACGCCGCCTGATTGTTTATGAATTCCTGAATTGGAACACGCCGGGATTGGAAGAACTTTTCCCAATCCCGGCGTGTTAATTCCACTCAGAATTCAAATTTTGAGATATTTCCATGCTGATTTCCGAACCTACCAAAAACGAACCCCTGAACTGGGCGCAGGCTCCGCTCTGGGAAAAAGGGACCGTTGAACTGATTTGCCAGCAGGTAATTCGGGAAACAGCGGATATCTCTACTTTTGTTTTTCAAATGAAAGACAAAACCCGTTTTAACTTTAAGCCCGGCCAGTTTATTACCCTGATGCAGGAGCTGGATGGTGAGATGGTTTACCGTTCTTACACCATCAGCTCTTCTCCTTCCCGCCCTTACACTCTGAACCTGACTATCCAACGTGTTGAAGGTGGCCGTATGTCTGGCTGGCTGTTTGAGCACCTAAAGTCGGGGGCAACTATCAAGGCTACCGGCCCTGATGGTGTGTTTAACATTATCGACAAGCCAGCAACCAAAGTGCTGTTTATGAGCGCAAGCTGTGGCATTACTCCGGTAATGTCTATGTCTCGCTGGTTGCTGGATACCTGTACGGATGCAGATATTCGTTTTATCCACAGCGCACGCAGTGAAGCAGATATTGTTTACCGTCGTGAACTCGAAATGCTGGATGAACAGCATGCCTGTTTTAATCACAGCACTGTTCTGGATGATCGTGATGGCTGGCTGACTCAGGAAATGCTGCAGCAGCTGGTTCCAGATCTGCATTCCCGCACGCTCTATATCTGCGGTTCTCCTGCCTATATTGAAGCTGTGCGCGAAATGGCGAAGAACTCTGGTTTCAATATGGATAACTTTCATCACGAAATCTTTAACGATGCCATGATCAAAGAGATCGCTGATCGTAATGAAGAGTCTGAGGTTTCCGGTGAAGGCTTTGAAGTGGTGCTAGAGAAGTCAGGCGTTGCGGTAACAGTTGATCCGAGCGAGCTGCTTGTAGATACCCTTATGGCTCAGAAAGCACCTGTAGTTGCCGCTTGTCGTGCAGGTGTGTGTGGTGCCTGTAAGGTTCAAATCATTGATGGTGAAGTAGAGAGTGGTAGCCAGATGACTTTGACACCTCAGGAAATTGAGCAGGGTTATGTTCTGTCCTGCTGTTCCCGTCCTAAATCTGATGTGCGAGTAGCTATCTGATAATGACTGGGGAAGCGTATCTTCCCCAGCTTTTCTCTGTTTTGCCTTCCAAATTAAGAAACAGCTTCTTCTTTCTCTTTCACCGTAATCAACATACTTCTTTCGATTGCTGCCATACCGAACTGCGATGGCAGGAAGCGGGCCAGAGAAGAGAGTTTGTTCATAACTCCAGGAATATGTTGTTTCTTTCCTTTCAGTGCCGCATCCACACTGGAGCGAGCCACATCGGTAGATTTCATCATGCCGATATTACCTTTCAGCTCCAGACCTGAGTGATCAATAAACTCAGTGATCACTCCACCGGGGCAGACACAACAGATAGAAATGTTGAGACTTTTCTTTCTGAACTCATAGGACAAAATTTCACTGAACCGCAGTACATAAGCCTTGGTGGCGGAGTAAACCGCATAACGCGGTGTTGCCAGCAGCGCTGCCAGGGATGAAATATTCATAATATGGGCGGGTTTGCCATGTTCTTTGGCTTTGGCGACAAAGGCATGACTCAGAGTCGTTAGAGCTGTGATATTCAGATCAATATCTCGCTGTACATCTTCGGCAGACTGTTTGCCGAAATAGTCCCAATAACCGGTTCCGGCATTGTTAACAAGCATGGATAGAACTCGCCCTTCAGATAGGAAAGTATCAGTGGAGGGCATCAGTTGTTCCAGTTGTGTTCTATCAGTCAGATCACAAGTCAGCACCAGAGACTTAGCCTGATGTTTCTTTTCCAACTCTTCGGCGAGTTCTTCCAAGCGTTCCGTACGCCGTGCTACAAGAATTAAATCATAGCCGCGTTCGGCCAGCTCGCAGGCAATGTCGCGGCCTATGCCGCTGGACGCTCCGGTAATAATGGCGGTGTTTTTCATTGTTATTAGTCTTTATTTGAGTTCTTTTAGGGTCGTAGTGTTTAAGGAACAAGCACAACCTTTCCTTTGTTTTTACGCTGCTCTATATACCGGTGAGCTTCTGCTGCTTGCTCAAAAGTGAAGACCTTATCAACACGAGGACGCGCCCAGCCTTCTTCTATCCCTTTTAATACGTGCTGCATCCAGGACTGTACTTTTTCAGGCTCGTGCCACAGGCGACCCATATTGATACCAAACACGGATTTGTTTTGATGCATCAGGTTTATTGGATGGAAGAAGGGGATCTCTGCAATCAGTTTTAACAAACGCCATTTATTTACCAGACCGCTTCCCGCAACCATGGATATACCAAACATTCCCAGCCTTCCGGTTGCTCTGAGAGCTTTGTAACTCTTACGCCAGGAGTTACCGCCTATAGGATCGATAATCAGCTCAACACCTTTGCCATCGGTTAATCGATCCAGCTCTTTGCTCCAGTCATCGTTGATGTAGTCAATGGCATGATCCAAACCACGTTCTTTTAGAAACTCATGCTTACCAGAACTGGCCGTACCATAAGTGGTGGCTCCAATATGTTTGGCGATATCCAATGCCGCCAGGCCAACACCTCCGCCGACATTGTGAATGAGCACTGAGTCTTCAGGTTGCAGGGCACCGCAAATCACCAGAGCCTGCCAGGCAGTCATAAAGTTAACCGGAACAGCTGCACCTTCTTCGAAACTGATAGATGCTGGCTTTTCAAAAATCTGATTGATTGGCACCACAACCTGACTCGCCTGGCCGTTAAACCGGCTCATGGCAATCACCTCTTTGCCAATCATGCTTTCATCAATACCTGAACCAACCTGATCGATAACTCCACAGACTTCATAACCCACAACACAGGGAAAGGGAGGCGCATCCTGATAAAGCCCCTGACGAGCCAGAATATCGGCAAAGTTAATACCGGCTGCTTTTACATTAATGCGTACTTCGCCCGTTTGTGCGGTGAGGTCAGGGGCGGTTTCAACCTGCAGTACATCCGGTGTACCGGCTTTGGGAATGACAACTTTTTTCATTATTATTTCTATCGTTATTCAGTGTGTTCAGGATTCAGGGAGGCTGTTTAAGGGGCGCCGGACAATCCAGTCCATTAATCGGGTTGATAGGCGATTCAGATAGTAAGCGAACTGGCCATCCCGACCGGGAATTATCAGCCAAGGGTTATTCTTTAGTTTTTTCAACGTCGCTTTAGCAACGTCCTCTGGCTCCATAGGTACCAGTTTTTCTTCGGTTTGAAGAACTGCGGCTGGTTTAAACTGATTCTCAGTCTGCAGACCCGGAGTCTTGGTATTGGGTGGGCATAGCAGGGAAACTTTGATGTTATACGGCTTCAGCTCTGTTCTCAGTGCACGACTAAAGCCTTTTACCGCATATTTACTGGCGCTGTAGCCGGTATAACCAAACAGTGGAATAAAACCGGCAATGGATGATGTATTGATGATGTGTCCACGACCCGCTTTGCGCATATATGGCTCAACGGCTTTGCACACATGGATAGTACCCATCAGGTTCAACTGCAGCATTTGCTGAATATGTGCCGGGTCGCTGTCTGGCAGGTAGTCCGGTCGGCAGAATCCTGCACAGTTAAACACCATCGCCGGGGTGCCGTATTGCTCCACCAGCTCAGCAATCAGGGATTGAGTCGCACTGTAATCACAAATATCAAGGCTGCGGGTTTCTACACAGGCACCAGTCTTTGTTTGAATGCGTTCTCTGGCAGCTTTGAGTTTGTTGGTGCACCGGGAAAGGATAACCACATTTTTGTTATCTGCTGCTAAAGCTTCGGCTATTGCCAGGCCGATACCTTCAGAGCCACCAAATACCAGATTATATTCCATTATTTGTACCATGGTGCCTATTTTGTGGGGATTATCTATTAGGAACGACTCATTAAACAAGCAGTGATGTATATTTCTCTGGAATATGATCCGTACGGTTATCTCTGATAACTATCTTGTAGTGCGTATAGATGAACCTTTATCTCTTTCATTAACCCAAATGGGACGATTATTGAAAGGTAAAGTGCACTATGCAGGTATCACCTTCCGGCTATAGAGGTTTGTTTGATTCATTACCTAAAAGAGGGATGGAACAGGCTGCTCTTGAGCATCAGGTCAAAATGGGCTTTCTTTCCCGAGATCGTTCTGCCTGGGAGAGTACTGATCTTGCCAAGCGTGGTGTACGTTATCTTTCCTGTGACGAGTTAGCGAAACTTTATACCTCAAGCGAGCCTCTTCAGCCGGAAGTTAATGCTGTTTTACAGGAGGTCGCTGAAACTCGTGGATTGGAAGCAGCAATTCAGGCTCTTCACGATACGGTTTACCTTACCGGACATATTGATCGCCACTGGGCGGATCATATAACTCACTATCACCATGAGAGTGAAGCTGGCAAAGCCGTTTTTCATTCCATGATTAATCATGGTCGCAGTCATTACTCCAGAACCTTTAACCAGCCTCCGAGTTACCTTCCTGATGGGGCTAAATGTAAGCTTTGTCCTCAGAATGTTGCGGATAAAAATAACAGTGCTAACAGAAATCTGCGCACTTTCGATATCACGCTCAATGGTGAACGCTATTTTATTCAGCCACCTCCGTACCCTTATGGTGATTGTCATGTCATGTTGATTGAACATGAACACAGGGATATGCATCACGATAAAGAGAGTGTTCTGGCCAATATGCAGTTTCTGGATCAGGCGCCTTCTTTCACTGTTTGCCAGAACTCAGACATTCTTGGTGCCGGTGCCACAATACCGGGGCATCATCATGTGCCGGTCATGCGCAATTTCAAACCTCCGGTTATGCAGGCCGAAGCCCTGCCAGAATTCTATCGACGCTGTAACGGTGTAGAGCTTGATGTGCTGGACTACCCGTTCACAACTATCAGGGTTTCTTCAACGAATAAAAATAATATGGCGGAGACTGTTGAAACCTTGATCAGTAATTGGAAAAGCAGTGAAAAACCAAGAGAGAAAAGACAACGCACAGCCAATTACGTAATGCGTAAAGAAGGTAATGGCTACTGTGCCTGGGTGTTTCTAAGGGATGTAGGTCGCCAGACCACCAAGGAGTTTGTAGAGATTAAACCTGAGTATTGCGGTTATATTGATGTGTCTGGCTACCTGCTCTTATCAGATAAAAAAGAGGAAGAAGAGCAGGAGGTTATGTTAAAAACTCTTGTGGATAACGGCGCCATGACACGGATTGTCAGAGAAGGGTTAGAGTCTCTTAGTCCTCTGAGCAGGAAAGCTCCGGATGCCATTAAATGGCATCTGAACCAGCTTATGTATTCCCGCTAAATCAAAGATATCTTACGCATGTGATGCAGACACACGACGATTATCTGCCCACTGTTGTAAAGCCATTCCGGTAAGAATAAGAGCCATACCTGGCCATACTGAGGGATGTATAACTTCTCCCAGTACTGTGCTGATCAGAAAGATAGACAACACAGGCGACATAAACATAAGGCTGGAAACCCGTGAGGTATGGGTGGCGGTTCTCAGTGCTTTCAGCCAAAGCATGGAAGTTATGCCCATTTCAAACAAACCAACGTAAACAACGCCGCCAAATCCTGACCAGGTTATAGTTGGCCAGCTTCCGTAAATCAGGTTCAATATCAACAACAGTGGCAAGCCACATAAGGTGCCACACAGTAAGCTGACGACTGGATCTTCTTTGTTTCCAGTATTCAGAATCCAGTAAAGGCACCAGAAAACTGCAGACAACAACACTAGCCCAAGCCCAGCTAAATTGACTGAGCCAAGGCCGTTCAGGTTTCCCTGCGTTGCAATAATGGTTACGCCTGCATACCCCAGTAAACATCCTGCAAGTTGCCAGCGGGTAAGCTCTTGCTTCAATAGAGGCGCTGCCAGTAAGGGCAACAGTACTGCCCAGCTGTAATTTACCGGGGCAGCAATCTGGGCTGGCAAAAGGTCATAACCGGCAAAGAGTGACAGGTAATAAGCTGTGGGGTTAAGGGCACCAAGAGCCAGGTAAAACAATGGTTTCTGCTTAAGTGCCGAAATAGTCGCCCTAAGGTTATTGCCCAGATAAACACTGACAAACAGAGTTATTGCGGAAACAAGGCTGGCACCCGTGACCAGTTGCAGTGGTGTAACTTCCTTCAGTGCCAGCTTGAACGCTGTAGCAACGGTTGACCATAGGAGAACTGTGGCAAGGCCGTAGAAAAGAGCTAATTTTTGATTCTTCATAAATAAAAATGCTGAATGGTAAAGCGAACAGCTGTTGTCGTGTATTTATACCCTGTTCTGTTTCTCTGGATAATGTCGGAAAACATCAAAATAACCATATAGCTACGAGTGTTGGTATTGAAAAAATACAGCCTGAGAGCAGGTTATTTGAATAGTTAATGTTATCGCTAAAAAACTATCCATTTTTCCAATGGGGTTGATTTTTTTGTTCTAAATATAAACAAGTTCATTCTGACAATAATGATGTTTCGCCCTTTCTGAGCTAAGGCAATTTCTATACTAGCTGCCCGGATTGCAACGTCAGGAAGGGATTATGAAGTGCGCTTATCAGTATGACCTGGTAAAAACCAGATTACCTTCATATCTGCTATCCATTGCAATTTCCTTAATGTTTTTTTCATCTCAGATAAAGGCTGGCTGGCCAGATAAATATCACGCAGGTATCAATCAGATTACCCGTCAACTTCTGCAGAGTAAGGGGGCATATCACTGGATTGACTGGTCTCTGGTTGTTGAAGTCAAAAATCCGAGATGGCAACCAGGGTCCGATGAAGGAAAATATATTGTTGAAACTCTGGATCTTCCTGTGGATTTGAGTGCGTACGATACTGATAGAAAAATAAAAAGGCACTTAGATAGTTTGGAGGCTTCTTTTAATGATGGCGGCCTGCCTTACTCCTGGCTGTATATCGCAATCCTGGCAGGTGTTAATGAGGTGGGCAGCGAGACACCACAGGGGCATCAATACCTTGTATATGAAGTGCAAAGCCGCTTGAAAGCAATGCACCCAGGGATTCGTGAAGGCATGGCTGCGGAGGGAATGCCGGCTAGCAACTTTTTTGATGTTCAGCCGTTTAAGAATTCGATAACAGCAAGTTTTTTAAGGTCTATTCAATGGTCTATAGAAAAGCATCACTTACTGATGAAAGCTTGTGAAGAAAAGCAAATGGAGTTGCTTGAGATAGATCTGAGCGACTATATACCAAGCCTACGGTCGGCTAACCTACTCACAGGGGACGAAAGAGCTGAATTTAACAGGCTTGTGACAAAAAAAGACAGAGGGCGTTTCATTATTGGGAAACTTAAAAAAGCAGGTCCGGGAGGTTTTCTGATTCTGATTCAGGCTATTTCTAAGAGGGCAGACAGGAATAGAGCCCATAAGATACTTGAACACCTTTCGACATTCGCGCCTTGGCTGCTGGCTGAGTTGAGCCATCATATAAAATTGCCTCCCCGCATGCAGGGGATGATTGCCTCTCAGGCAAGTCTGCCGACTCCTACAGATGCGCGGCACATGGCGCACTCACAGGATACTTATCATCCTCAGCCTGTAATGGCTACAGGCGCCATTGTCGGCGAAGGGCATCGCTTTCGCGCGTCTTGCATGGCGCATGAAGATCAAATTATCCGGGAACCTTTGCATATGACAATGATGCATCTTCTTAGTAATGGATGGCTGACAAGAGGTGATGTAGAACAAGTACAGGCACAGGTTTCAGGAATTAATAAAAGCAGCAAGCTGTTAGAAATTTTAAGAACAAGGGATGATGGCGCGTGGAGCACTCTTAAAGCTGCTTGTCGGGCCAATCCTGATCTTCGAAAGGTGATTTCCCTGACCTCTGGCAGTAGTAATGCTGCAGAAAGTTTTCCCGCATATGTGGTGCAGCCTCCAGCTGGTCGAGAGACTTCAAGTTGGCCAGAAGGTGGATCTGGCAGGCATGGCGCCATGGCTGTCGCAGCAACTGGAGTTCATAATCAAACGTTGATTCACGAGCTTCTGCAACACCAAGAGAAGAGTCGAGAGTCTCACGAGCGAATGGCTCGTGAGATAACTGACTTAAGAAGAGAGATGGCAGCACTGACTGTTGGCCAAGGGGCTCAGATGAGTCACACGCAAGTTCAAGCTGAGCGTGAAGATTTGCAACGAAAGATAGAGTTTCTTCAGCGAGAAAAGCGGACTGAGGAGACTCGCAGAAAGCATCAGGTTGGACAACTGCAAGGGGAACTCGTTAGTCTCCAGAGCCAGGTTCAAGGGTTTAGAGATGCTTTCACTTGTCCTGTATGCCTTGATCCAATGATAAAAAAATTTACAACACCTTGTGGCCACCTCTTTTGTGAAACCTGTCTGGGCGGTGTGATTGATACTAACCCTGTATGCCCGAAATGCCGTGACCCATTAGCCTCCAAAGAAGATTGCACCGAGATATTTCTTCCTGTACCACTGGATATGGGGAGCTATAAATAATGGGCAGCTGGCCGTTGCGCCAGCGTGTTAGCAGCCCTGACATTCCTATTGATCTTTGCAACGGATCCCGCCTGATAACCTCTAAAACAGTTTATGGTACACGGTGCACTTTATGGCAATGTCAGTTACACCTGCTCAAAAAGAAGTTTTGACTGCTTCTTTACTGAGCCAGCAGGATTCCCCTGAAGGGCAGTTTGTACGATATAACGTGACCTTAAAAGAAGGGTTCGAAGCTGGCTTAATGCTGCGTAAGGATCAGACTGGCCGTGTTTATCCCCCAGCTTTTTGCCTTTTGTCGAGTTTCCGAACATCAACAGCTGAAGATGCCAATGATCTGAATAAAATTGATGAGATGAAGATTGTTCCATTCGATCTCCCTTCAGGGCGAAAGGGCAATACCGCTCTTTGGTTTAAAAAACTGGGACGTTTCTCTCTGATTACGTTCTGTGTTGCCGAGGAAAATTTTAATAATCTTGCAAACGGTATTGCCGTGAAAATTCCGCATTATGACGGCAAGCAGTCGGGTGGTTATCAGCTGGCCTGTGAAGGTGTTCAGGCAGAAGTCAGTTTATTAAAAACTCTGAGGCATCCTAATCTGATAGAAATGCTTGGTTATCTCCATCCCGGTGAGATGGCAACCTGCCCACTTCTCATCATGCCCTGTTATGAAGGTAACCTTGAACAAAAACTACCTATAAGAGGTTCTAAAGCACAAACGGCTTTGTGTCTGGACTTAATGAAAGGACTCGATTATTTGCATGGGCAGAAGTGTTGCCATCGAGATATCAAGTTAGAGAACTGTTTGGTTGGCTTTGATGATATCTTGCGGCTCTGTGATATTGCAGCAGTGCGAAAGGTGAATGATGACGGCTGCTACCTGAGTGGAAGTGAGGCTGGATCTAAAGGCTATTGGCCCGATGAAACTAGAGTGTGTAACGCTGAAAATAAAAGAGTGTACGGCTCAAAGGGTGATGTTTTTTCTGGAGCTGTTGTCATGCTTAGAGTAACGGACTTGAGCTCTACCCCATTTGCTTTTGTAGGCGAGGGTGAAAAGATTTGCTGGCTCTCTGCTTCTGAATTTTTGAATAAAGGAGCAACAGAACTCGCGAAGGTATGG
The DNA here is from genome assembly GCF_058148445.1 of Parendozoicomonas sp. 2304DJ65-17. Lineage (NCBI taxonomy): Bacteria > Pseudomonadati > Pseudomonadota > Gammaproteobacteria > Oceanospirillales > Endozoicomonadaceae > Parendozoicomonas > Parendozoicomonas sp. 2304DJ65-17. The sequence continues at coordinate 309,758 of NZ_JBYVJV010000001.1, read as the reverse complement.
CCTGAAGCATTGAAGGCAGTAAAGAAAACAGAACAACAGTGGCTGACAAGCGAATCAGGCAGTACGCCAGATATGATCCAGGCAGTGGCAGATAAACGGCAGAAGATGGGGCTGATTATTGCGGCATGTTTGAGACCCGACTTTACCCATCGGCCTTCTGCGGGAGAGGTTGTTAACTGTCTTAAGCTCGTTTGAGATTTGTTTAAAAAGTTAAGAGAAATAAAAAAGGGGCTGCATTGTGCAGCCCCTTTCTCTATACGAAAAGGATTACGGAGTACGGTACAGGTTACGTGTATACACCGTGTTCTGCGGGTTATGCATTGGATAACCACCAACAGTTGCATCTTTCAGGATAACGTTGGCAGGGTGGAACACTGGTAGTACAGGCATATCTTCAGCCAGAATCTTCTCAGCCTGAGAGTACATGTTGTTGCGAGCTTCATCTGTTGGAGCCAGCTTGGCTTCGCTTACCAGACGATCGTATTCCGTGTTGGAGTAACGGCTGTCGTTAGAACCGTGATCAGTAGTCAGTACGTCCAGCATAGTGGAGGCTTCGTTGTAATCTGCCAGCCATGTGTAACGCATAACTTCGAAATCGCCCTGGCGCTTGGTGTCCAGAAGAGTTTTCCATTCTTGGTTCTTCAGAGTGGTTTCTACACCGATCTTTTTCCACATCTGCGCCATAACAACAGCCTGGCGCTTATTGCCATCGTTGGTGTTATACAGCAGCTCAACCTTTAATGGGTTGCTCTTGTCGTAGCCCGCTTCGGCCAGCAGCTCACGAGCTTTCTGGTCACGTTCTTTCTGGCTCCATTGGGAGTAATCAACGGTTGGTGGAGTAAAGCCATAAACAACTTCTGGGGTAAAGGTGTAGGCGTTTGTCTGACCCTGACCCAATACCTTTTCGGTGATGGCAGAACGATCTGTTGCGTAGGATAAAGCCTTACGTACACGCGCGTCGTCGTAAGGTTTAACAGTGGTATTGAACACGTAGTAGAACGTGGCAATGGAAGGCGTGCGAATGATCTCATCAGGGCGCTGCTTAGACAGTGCCTTAAAGTGTTCTACAGGAATACCTTTGGTCACCTGGATATCACCAGCTTTGTAGCGGCTTAGTTCAGGGTTACCACTAATAGGCAGGAAGTTAACGGTATTAATAACGGTTTCTTTGTCATTCCAGTAACTGGTGTTGCGCTCCAGAGTTACACGCTCATTCACAACCCAGTCTTTCAGTTTGTAAGCGCCGTTAGTCACAATATTCTGTGGCTGAGTCCAGTTCTTACCGTACTTCTCAATGCTGGGAGTATGAACGGGAGACATGGTTGATAAGGTGAGCATATTCAGGAAGTAGGGCAGGGACTGCTCAAGAGAAACTTCCAGAGTTTTCTCATCCAGTGCCTTTACACCTAAAGCTTCGGGAGCTGCTTTGCCGTTGATGATGTCGTTGGCATTGCTGATCATGGTCATCTCAACATACCAGGCGTATGGAGAGCCTGTTGCCGGATCAACCAGACGTTTCCAGCTGTTTACGAAATCCTGAGCAGTTACCTTGTCGCCGTTGGACCAGAAGGCATCGTCACGAATCTTAAAAGTGAAGGTTTTGTAGTCATCGGAAATCTCCCAGGATTCCGCCTGACCAGGAACAACACCGCCATTTTCATCCTGCACCACCAGACCTTCGAACATATCACGCTGGATACGGAAATCTTCAACGGTTTCACTCAACTGGGGGTCCAGAGATGCAGGCTCAGAACCATTGCCAATAGTGATTGCCTGGCTTGCTGCCAATTCAACGCCCGTTGGAACAGTAGCCGCTGATGCGGTGAAAGACATGCTCAGAGCTGCAGCGATAGCAGCAGGTAACAGAAGCTTGCGCCCGTTGATCATTCTCTGTTTTCCCCAATAGTATTCGTTAGTCAGACCGTTGGAATGACACTGGTTCTCGTTAAGGGTTGGGGAAAGTCTGCATGATCTTGTTCTGCTGAAAACTGCCGGAGATCAACGATTTTTGTGAGTTAAAAGTAAGGTTGTGGCAAGGCGGTCAGTCAATTGCAAAGAAATGGTCAGAAAATCAACAAAAATGACTGTGTATTCTGGCGAAGTGTGGGTTTGTCGAGACTTGTGCATCAGTTAGTGGCGGCACAAATCTTGAACAAAATTTATCAAGCCAGAGCTTTTTGAATCAGTTTTAAAGCTTCTTCCGGCAGGTTCAAAGTCAAAGCGGTTTGTTGCGCTTTTTCAGACATTTTTGCCCAGGTTTTCTGAACGATGCTGATGATCTTCTCTTCGGAATGTTTGGTTGCAAAAGGTAAGAAACCGGTTTCAATAAATACTAGGCAGGCGCAGTCTTCTAATGCCTGCGCTTCTTCGTTTCTTTTGATGCCTTGTTTGCGAATTATTGCTGCGGTGCGATCACAGCTTTCGGAGTCGTACCCCTGCTCACTCATCACCTCTACGGCTTTATCCGCATGCAGTTTGCCTAAGGCTGTGCGCCACTTCAGGTATCCGGTTCTGTCCATAGGAAAGTCGGAGCGGGGAATCTCCCAACGGCAAAGGTGTTGGCTGCGAACAGCAATGATCAGTTCTTCAGAGGCTTCAGGATATAAAGCTTCCTGCCAGCGACTGCAGTTTTCTGCGTAAATCAGTTCTTCAGCCTTACCATCGACCTGCTTTGGATCCTGGGCGTGGAGAGCATCTATGGACTGGATAGTTTTTTGAAGTCGAGACATGGCTGATACTCTATTTGTTTTTGGTGTGAGGCGGTTTTACATCGTTTGTCTATAAATATCTAGAGTCGTGCATTCCAGATAGGTGTGATGGGGCTTTTGGATTTTGAGTCATTATTTTGCTGCAGAATAGTTCCTTGCCCCTGTAGCATCAGAATAACAGCGCCGTCTATCAGGCTATTACAAATATCGTGCGCTGTTCCATTGTCGTTAATCATGGATGTTGTGTGCAAAGCACTGGTTTGTCCTTCTTTTAGGAGTGTACCCAGTGAGTCTCCAGTTAACAGATCCTGCCGGTAGATATCTTTCTTTAAGGCACTGATAGCTTCAGCAATATCTTCTTTATTTTCCAGAGATAAGGATCGTATACGGCGGAGGGTGGTCACTATCCGGCTTCGCAGCAACCAATAATGCTTTCGAACCGGAGGAGTGTCGGTGCGTATATGTTTACGCAAGCTTTTCTGTAATAGCCGAAGATGCTTGATTGCCGAAGTAAAGTTGTCGCAGGCGGTTCTTATGGCAAGAATGCTGGCTTTTTGGTCTGGGCCAATTTTAGGTTCCAGCTGATCGCAAAAACGACAGATATCGTCATGAATGCCACGCACCTGAAGTTTGTAAAGCTTTCCCACTCGCCAGTTGGGCCAGGGAGGCACAGACTCTGGCAATGGGGCTTCATCATCCGGATGCAGAAGATCATCACCTATGTACAGCCCAAAACCAATGAGTGCCACGGTGCGGCGATAAAGTCGGCTGGTTTCATTTTGCAAAGCAATCAAGGCGGCATCCGGGTGTTCCAGTGCGGCAGGTACAAGTAATTTGGCTTTAGCGGGCTCTTTGCAGGGTAGAGGAATATCTAGATCAGTATTCTCCGCGTTATCATTGAAAAGCTTGCCAAGAACCTTTGCCAACGGGCTGAGAAAAGGAAGAACCAGTATTGCCCCAACAATGTTGAACAGGCTGTGAAATAGCGCTAACTGCAGCATGGGGGAATCGCTGATTCCCATAATGTCAGAAAACTGGAGCAATAGGCTTTGCCACATCGGCAGAGTTGGCAGAATGACCAGCATGGCTACCAGTTTGAAAATAACATTTCCCAGAGCAAGCCGACGGCCATTACTGCTGGCACTGATGGCTGCCAAGGCAGCTGTTGCGGTAGTGCCAATGTTTGTGCCAATACACAGAGCTAGAGATTGTTCGAAGTTAATCAGTCCGTTGGCCATGGCGGCAATAACCAGAACCAGCAAAGCATGGCTGGACTGCATAAGCACAGTCAGCAGCATGCCCACCATAACCCCACCTAAAAGACCATAATTTGTGGTCAGTAGGGAGAGATCCCCGGTATCTGCCATACCTTCACGAATGTAATGGATACCAAGAAAGAGGAAGCCGATCCCAAGCAGAACGTAGCCAGTACCTTTGGAGCGATGGCTGTTTTGCAGTTGTAACAGAGTGCCCATCACCAGAAGTGGCATAGCGTAGTGACTGATTGCCACCTTCATACCAAAGGCAGCCATTAACCAAGTACCTACCGTTGAGCCCAAACCGGCACCAGCGACAAGGGCAATACCGGCGCTGAGACTCACCAGACCGGTGCTGACAAAAGAAACGGTAATCACTGAACTCAGGGAGCTGGATTGGAGAATGCTGGTAGAGAGTGTCCCAGTGAGATAGCTGCTCCAGCGGTTTTTGGTTGTTCTGGATAAAATGGATGACAGCAGGCCACCACTGGCCTGACGAAAACCCTGCTCCAGACAGAGCATGCCAAACAGAAACATGGATATGCCCGCGATAATGGTCAGGACATCCGGGTGGAACAGAAAACTGAAAATAAGCAGCAGTGTGATTGCTGAAAATAAAATCCGGCGAAACATGAAGAGAAAACCTGATGGAGCCAATACCCTGCAAAAAGTGGGTATCGGCCATTGGTCAGGTTTCTGTAGGTCCTTAGTTGTAAGGGACTGGCCAACCTAACTTCTGGTAAATGGCCTCTGATTTTTTATAAGCGACCCTAATTTCTTCCTTAAACTGTTCTTTGGATACAGAGAACTTTGCTGGTAGCTCATCGGTTAGTCTTTGTAGCTCTTCCCGCAGCAGAGCAACATCATTACTGCTACCAAACTCGTTATAGCCCAATGGTGTTGTATAATGCGGCAGGCTCGAGAGACGTGTTTTTATTTTTTGCCCCCCGTAAAGGTTGCTGCCATATCTAACAAAAAAATGTGCGAACATCAGAGCTTGGTTTTGCGCAATTTCTTCTAGATACACTCGGTATTCCTGATACTCCGGTAGTGCTTCAAGATCCTCCACTAAGCCACTGGCTTCTGCTTCAAGAGTTTTACAATCTTCTTCCAGAACATGCAGTCGTTTGACTTTTTCAAAGAAAGAGACGAAATACGACATTGATTCGGCTGAAAAAAGTGGATCAAGTATTTTATACAGTTGATACAGGCCATAGTGATAGCGAACAAGTTGCTGTCTGGTCATGGTTTCTTCTGTTATTGATCGCATGACAGGCGTTTGGCCAATGTCATTATGTAATGGTCTGGCAAAAGCTAGAACTTCTTTCATAAAACTAACTGGCCCACTGTCAGAAGTATTGGGGCTGGCTTGCGGTGTTACAGGAATAAGACCGTTTGTATTTGTTAGACGGGGAGAAGCAGTGCTGGTTGTACTTGCAGTAAAAGGAGCTTTCCTGTCAGAGTCATGGCCTGCTGATACAAAGATAGAGTCCTCATTTTGTACTCGCCTTTCCCTGTGCGGAAATGTTTTTGATTTTCCCTCTTCTTCCATTTCCTGAAAGCGCTGATGTTCAAGAGCATGGATAACAACCTCTTCTCCCTTTGTTGTTGCTTTTGTTTCTGATGGGCAACAGACAAACAGGAGCAGTAATAGAGGCGTATAACGTAAAAACAGGAAATCTACAGTATTAAGTTTCATCACTGAAATACCTTATTTGTTGTGTGCTGGCATCAGTAATTCAGGCGTATTTTTATGAAAGGAGTTTATGTAGGAAATAAAGTAGCCCATTTGCACGAGAGTCGATGGAATTTATTATAGAGTGAGAGACAGAGCTCTCACAATTTACCTGCCACTTGTCTTTTAAGTGAGTATTTCTGTTTTTTTTGAGCCCTCAAACACTTCGAGATCCAGCTCCCCTTCACTCTTCGATACAAGAATATTCACCATAATATCGCCGGTGATATTCACTGTTGTACGAGCCATGTCGAGTATTCGGTCTATGCCAGCAATCAGGGCAACACCTTCAACGGGCAGTCCAACTGTTGTAAGCACCAGAGTCAGCATAATCAGTCCACCGCCAGGGATACCAGCTGTACCGATAGATGCAAGAGTGGCCGTTGCGATAATGGTGAGGTAGTCCGCTGTCGCCAGGTCTATTCCATAGGCTTGGGCGATAAACAGAGTGGTAACCCCTTGGTACAAGGCTGTGCCATCCATATTAATGGTGGCTCCCAAAGGAAGAATAAAACTGGATGTGGACATAGGTGCCCCCAGCCTTTGGGAGCACCGCAAACTCACAGGCAGTGTTCCCGCGCTGCTGGATGTGGTGAAGGCAATAATCTGGGCATCGAAGACAACTTTGAAAAAACGTACCGGGCTGAGTTTTCCCAAAGATTTCAGGCAAAGAGCGTAGAAACCATACAAGTGCAGCAGGCAGGCAATATAAACAGCCACAATAACCTTGAAGAGTGGCAACAGCACATCCAAACCATAGGCTCCAGCTAGCCAGGCCATCAGTCCGAATACGCCATAAGGGGCGAACTTCATCACCATGCCAGTAAGTTTATACATGGCCTCTGCAAGACCTGCGAATACTGCGATTGCCGGTTTTCCTTTTTCACCTGTTGCCGTTAGCGCTATCCCCAGAGCAAGAGCAAAAATAATAATCTGCAGAATATCGCCTTTGGCCATGGACTGAACGGGATTCTGGGGAATCAGTCCAACAATGGTGCTGACGAGAGAAGGGGATTCCTGAGCAGCAGCTGGCTGCTGGGCAACCAGGCTAAGGTTGGCTCCGGGCTCCATAACATAACCAAACAGCAAACCAAGAGTTATGGCTATGGCTGTGGTCAGAATGTAAAAGGCCATGGTTTTCAGGCCTATGCGCCCCATCTTGGTGGTGTTCTCCATAGACGTTACTCCCACAACCAGGGAGCAGAACACCAGCGGTACAATCAGCATCTTAATGCCGTTAACAAACAACGTGCCTATAGGTTTGAGTTGCTGGGCTTGTGGACCAAGAAACGCACCAACAGCCAATCCAAGAACCATACCCACGATTATTTGTGACCAGATAGGAAGATTGTTCCAGCGTTGCCAGAGAGAAGGAGATGTATTGTCCGGGCCAGGGGGCGTGCTGTTAGCAGGTCCGATGGTCATTAAAAGTCTCCCGAATTATTAATTGGTGTTTTTAGGTATAGAAGCGCTAGGGGGCGTTCTCAATTAAACATCGAACTCAGCATTCCCGAGAGTTTCTATGGGTAGGCGCAGCGTTGCTGGAATGCTGCTTGCCTTTCAAAACGTTGCAACGCAGCCATAGGGACTCTCGGGAATGCCCTTTGGGTGGCTCTGAATGCCGTCACTCGCTGCGTCAGGCTTGTTCAATGTAGAATAACTACGATTGTCACAAGTCTTTCTAACGCCTGACGGCATTCAGAGCCACTGAGTCGTATGTTTAATTGAGAACGCCCCCTAGTTGTAAGAATAGAGGGCGCAGCCAGAAAAACCGGTTTCAGGATAGTTACAGAGCAGATATTGTTGCCAGAATAGAAATAACAGTGGTTTGAAAATGTCAGGTCAAAGTTTGCTGAACTTCCGCGAGTACGGCAGCAAAGGGGAGAAACTCCCCGTTATTATTCTTCACGGACTGTTTGGCAGTATGGACAATCTTGCGCCAGCGGCTCGCAGGGTGGCTGAAACCCGCTGGGTGATTACCGCAGATTTGAGAAATCACGGCCGCTCCTTCCATGATATGTCCATGACCTATTCCTTAATGGCAGAGGATGTACTCAGATTGATGAAACATCTGAGTATCGAAAAGGCTGTTGTGCTGGGTCACTCCATGGGAGGAAAAGTGGCAATGCAAATGGCTGCCATTGCTCCGGAGAAAATAGCGGCACTGGTGGTTGGTGATATTGCTCCGGTGGATTATCTACCCGGGCATGACAATGTGCTGAGTGCCCTGAGACACTACAAGCCTGAAGAAGCTCTTTCCAGAACTGATGCAGACAAGCAGTTTTCTGCACATATCCAAGAAGCGAGCGTCCGGCAATTGCTAATCAAAAACCTTATGCGAGATAAGGAGGGGAGGTTTGTCTGGCGTATCAATGCCGATGCGTTGTTGGAAAACTACGAGGAAATTCGGGCAGCACCAGCGTTCGGCAACAACCCGTTTGATAATCCGGTGTTGTTTGTGAAAGGAAGCGAATCAGAATACCTGTTGGCGGAGCATAAGCCTGTTATTGATCAACACTTTCCTAAAGCAAGCCTCAAGGTGATGACCGGCACTGGTCACTGGCTGCATGCAGAAAAACCAGACCTGTTTAACGGTATCGTTGAACGTTTTCTGGGCTCTGTTGATTAGATCCTGTTGACATAAATCAGCAGACGACTGGTGTCAGTGATACCAGTCTTCATCTTCTTCGAAGTCATCAAGGTCGTCTTCATCGTAATCATCACCCAGAGCGTCCTTCAAGTTCTTACGCTCAAAGTAGGTTTCGATTCCCTTACGAATACTGCGAGCTCTTTTACGCTTGCAGCGCTGCTGGGTGGATTTTTTACGGCGTAACTCCAATCCTTCAGGCAGGCCGTCATCGGGTGAGAGACTCTCAGAGTCTGTGGTTGCGCGAGGCATGGTCCAGGTCCTTTGTACTACTGTCTCAATTTCAACTTTAGAAAACAGTGATACGGACGAGGATGGGTTTGGTATATCTAATCAGAATAAGAGCTAAGATGCTGTTTTCACTGGGCTTTTAAGGGCAGGAAAACGTCAATATCCCGTCTGGGATTTATCCGGAGTCCAGGTGCCTGCCGGTAATCTGTGAACTTCTGTCTCAATAAGGCCATCCGGATAGAGCTTTAGCTTCCGGTACCCGGGCTGCAGATCATCAGTGGCAAAGTCTTCAGCATCAGGCTTGAACTGCACGCAGGTCGAAGGTATTCCCAGAATGCGCACGCCCTGATGATAAATATCCCGTTCCTGGTGGGTATGACCATGAATAATGGTCTGAACCTGAGGGTAGCCTTTTAATAAGGTCAGCACCGCTTCGCTGTTCCGAAGGGCAATATCATCAATCCAGCGACTGCCAACTGGAACCGGGTGGTGGTGCATGGCGACAAGGATAGGATGTTCCTGAAACGCAACTAGTTGGCTTTCAAATTTGTCGAGCTCGGCCGAAGACAGGGTTCCATACGTGGCACCATCAGTTTGGGTATTCAGCATAAGAACAACCCAGTTTCCAATGCGGATATGGTCTGGAAACAAGCCAGAAAAATCATTACCGGATTCTTTGACGACAGACATTTCATCGTGATTCCCGCGCAACCAGGCGCAGGGAGCCTTCAGAGTGGAGGTTACCTTCTGGCAGAACAGGTAAGACTCGAGGCTGTCATCCTGCGATATATCGCCGGTGACCAGGATCTGATCTATTGATGGTTCCCTGTCTTTGATCATGGAAACCACATTGGCAAACGAGTAACAGGTTCGAATGCCCATAAGGTCCCTGGACTCGTCTGCAAACAAGTGGCAATCACTCAGCTGGATCAGATTTACCGGACGCTGCAACAAGGTATTCGGCCTGTGTTATTGGTATTGATCAGTAGGAGCAAATCCTCAACACAGATAATAACGGTCAGCAAGGGCAGACTCCAGAGCTCTTGTCTGTTCTGTTAAGAGGTTGGCAGTGCTAATTGCTGCTCAGGGGATAATTGGCAGAGGATCTTTGGAGTAACCCGCAGACAAACAGTGCTGCAGCCACTCAGAAAGGAGTTTGTTCAGCTGGTGTTTTTCATCCGGCTGATGCATGTCAGGGTTTGGGTAGCTGTAGCGTGCATCCAACCCCCGATGGCGGTCTGCGACCATAACCTCTGCCATACGTACATCGTGATACATGCGAACAGTGAGATTGGGCAGAGACAGCCAGGAATGTAGAGGCTGTACCACAGATAAAGCCAGAAGAGTGGTATAGCGAGTTTGTTCAACAATCTTCAGGCAGGCTTCAGCGGTATGGCCGCCGACTTCGATCATGACAGTCTGGGTTGTGCCCGCATCACCACTTGGTGTGATCTGGCTCAGTTGCAGGTAGTTTTTCTCACAAACCGTCTGCAGCCCAACCAAGTCCACATGATAGCGTGGGCGTGACAGGTGTTTATTACGGGTTGTGTGCAAATACATGGTGTCGTTAATTCCTCAAGCCCTGTTTGTATTATAACTGGAAGCTTATATTGCTCTCATGTTTAAAAAATAGCCACTTGTACAATTTGGTAAGAAATATCAGTTTGGTTTTTCGGGGCTTAGTGTTATTTTTGCCCATTTGCAGGAAACCCCCTGCACTCTTCTCGCTGAAGCGTGGGGAATATAAGCAGTTTCCCGACAAGCGACTTTATCAGATACAGGACTGTGAATGATGGCATCCAAGCGATTGCTGGTCGGAATCAGTGCCGCGGTTATGGCACTGAGTGGGACTCTTCAAGCTCAGGAGTCTGCAGACCTCCTGAAGATTTATGAGCTGGCTCTGAAAAATGATGCCCAGCTGGCTGCGGCGCAGGCTTCCCTTAAAGCTTCTGAAGAAGCTGTTCCCCAGAGTCGAGCGGCACTGCTGCCTAACATTGGCTTAAATGCGCAGACAAACTCCAACCGTAACGCCATGCAGGACTCCAACTCGCTGCCTGATGGCGACCGGACTAATGACTGGAATAGTCATAGCTGGAGCGCAACCCTGACTCAGCCTTTGTTTAATCTTGAGTCCTGGTTCAACTTTGATCGTGCAGGGACTCTGACTGAGCAGGCTCGTCTGACTCTGGCTGTTGAAACTCAGAACCTGATTATGCGCACCTCTGAGGCTTACTTTAATGTGCTGCGTGCAGAAGATGCTCTGTCTACTGCACAGGCTGAAGAACGTGCGGTTCAGCGTCAGCTGGAACAGACCCAGCAGCGTTTTGAGGTTGGTTTGATCGCGGAGACAGATGTTCTGGAAGCCCGTGCTGCCTACGACTCTTCCCGTGTTGCCCGTATCCAGGCGAATAACGAAGTTTCTGTAGCCCTGGAAAATCTGCGCACCCTGACCAACATATACATTGGCGATCTGGTTAAACTGGACAAAACCATGCCAGTTGCCACTCCGGCTCCCTTGGTTGTTGAGCAGTGGGTGAACACTGCAGTCACTCAGAACCTGACTCTGCAAGCTGCCCGTAAAGGTGTGAAAGCTGCTGAAACTCAGGTAAAGGTTAGCCGTTCTGGGCACGCTCCAACCCTGAACGCAGTTGCTACTTATGGTCATAATGTTGATCCAACTACTGGCCGTACTTATAGCAATGGTTATACCTCCAACGGTAAAACCAATAGCACCACTTACAGCCTGCAGCTGAGTGTGCCTATTTTCAGTGGTGGCCTGACCAGCTCCAAGGTTCGTGAATCCGGTTACAGACTGGAGCAGAGCCAGATGGACTTTGATAACTCCCTGCGTCAGACCAGCGCTTCTACCCGTAACCTGTTCAATACAGTGAATGCTGATGTAGAACGTGTTGATGCTCGCTGTCAGGGTATTGTGTCTGCCAGCAGTGCATTGAAAGCCACTGAGAGTGGATACGAAGTGGGTACTCGTAACATCGTTGACGTTCTGGATGCTCAGAAGAGTCTCTACAGCGCCCAGCGTGATTACCTGAACGCTCGTTATGACTTCATTATTAATACGCTGAAACTGAAGCAGACTGCCGGTACTCTGAGCCCTCAGGATTTGAAAGACCTGAATGCCTGGATTCGTGCTGGTAAGGATGATGAGTTAACGCCTGTATGTAAGAGCGCTTAAGCTTTCTTGCATAAAGTTCGTTCCAAAAAGAAGCCGGGCTAAACCCGGCTTCTTTTTGTCTGAAACAAAAGCTTTTATTTTTCTATCAATGCCTGAGCCAGCATAAGCTGACGACTCAGGGCACCTTTGTTTTTATTCATAACTTCAAGAGCGGCACTGCCCGCATTCTGGGCTGCGTCCTGATCAGTCAGAATATATTCGGCATGTCGGGTTAATCCGGCGCTGGTATGTACAGTTGTTAAAGCTCCAGCTTCTTCCAGGGTGGCGGTAACTTCCTGGAAATTGAAAACATGAGGGCCAGAAACAATTGGCAAACCCAAGGCCGCGGGTTCCAGAGGATTATGGCCGCCATGTTCCACCAAACTTCCACCTACAAATGCCAGATCAGCAGTTGCGTACATACGCAGCAGTTCGCCCATAGTGTCTCCCAAAAGAACATCAGTCTCGGGAGTAACCGGATCATTGGTGCTGCGACGGCTGACATTCCATTCTTCGCTTTTCAGCAGTTCATACACCGAATCAAAACGTTCTGGATGTCTTGGCACCACGATCAGAAGCACATCGGATAATGTGCGGCTCAGATTCCGGAACGCTTCAATAATCTGCTCGTCTTCACTTTTATGGGTGCTGGCAGCAATCAGAATGCGGGCGTGTTCTGGGCGACCGGCCAGCCAGTTTTCCCGCAAGGTTTTACCTTCATTCCTCAAGGCTTCGGGAATATCCAGATCGTACTTCAGGGTTCCGGTAACCTGCATACGGGCCTTGGGGAATCCAAGCTCTATAAAGCGACGGGCATCGTCTTCAGTCTGTGCAGCAATAAAGGAAAGCTGCTGAAGCATATTGCGCGTTAGCGAGCCCAGTTTGCCGTAACCTTTGGCAGAGCGTTCAGATAGTCGGGCATTTGTGAGTAAAACAGGAATGTTGCGTTTATGGCAGGCGGCAATGGTGTTTGGCCAGAGTTCGGTTTCCATAACAACAGCCAGTTCCGGTTGAATACGCTTCAGGAAGCGACTGACAGAACAGGGGAGATCGTAAGGAGCGTAAACATGGAAAACGGTATCGCCATAAAGCTTTCTGACCTGCTCTGAACCGGTTGGGGTCATGGTTGTTACCACAATCCGGTGATCTGGGTACATGCTCTGCAGTTTCTTCACCAGCGGAGCCGCAGCAATGGATTCGCCTACGGAAACCGTGTGTATCCAGATACTCTTCTTACCGTCTGCTGGTGGTTTTATAAAGCCGAAACGTTCATGCCGGCGACGTGCATAAGCCGGAGCACTTTTGGCTCGATAGAGAAGGCGCAGGGCTACAAGAGGTAGACCAAGGTAGAAGATCAGGGTGTAGACAAAACGCGACATTGGAAACCGCTTTGGTGTAAGGGGCGGTTATTATCTGCAAGGAAAAGCTGGAGTACCAGAGGTTTAGATCATAAATACCGCAAGAAGTTTCATGGTTCAGACTATTGTCCAATATCTTCAATAGCCGGGTCGAAATACATTGTGATGCATCAACTCACTTTTTAACCAAATATATTTGGGAGGGTTTCCACGATGCAGTCACTACCAGGTTCCACTACTCAGCGAGATCTTCAGCGCACAACATCTTTGGGCAGTGTTAGCAGTGAAGAGGAAACCCCTAGCACGAAAATTCAAAGTGACTTTACGGTGCATTATGAATCTGTAGCGAATGTCACGGATTCAACTCCAAATGATGTTGTAGTAGAGAAGGCACAGGAGCCTGTCGCTGGTCTTGAGGTTGTTGCTATTTCCCACAAGAAAAAAGGTGTGCTCCGTTCAATGCTGAATTTCGGTCTGCGTGCCAGTTATATTGTTCGTAAGCCAATATCTGATTTCTGTGGAAGCATCGTTATTAATGTTGCTACCCACGTTGGTGCCAGCACTATCACAGGTTTGGGAATAGGGGCCAGCGTTGCAAAGTTCAATGGTTCTGGCAACAAGATGGCATTGCTTCAGGGGCTTATTGACGCAGGTGTCAGCGCAACATTTGGTGCTTTGAACGGAACAGTTTCCGGTATCATCCAGGGCGGCGTTCTTGCTTTTGAAGGTATGTTTTTCGGTCGAAATGGTCGTGAGGCCGTATATACCCACAAAGGTATTGAGCTGACTAGTTTTGAAAAAACTATGAAAGTGGTGCTGACCAGTCCTAAAACTCTGTTAAGAGCGGGTCTTGAGATTGGTCGCAGAGTTCGCATGAACAGAAACCAAACTGTTTGATAAATACCCAGCCAGCCCTGATTTCAGGGCTGGCACTTGTTTTCCTTGTATCTGCTTCCTTCCGCCCTTATATATAGCCACCGAAATCTTCTTTATCTGACAGGTAGCTAACAGCTAATGAACCATGTCATTGATGCTGACGTAACAATTGTCGGCGGTGGTATTGCAGGCCTGTGGTTATTCCGGCGCCTGAATAATATGGGCTACAAAGCCCTCCTTCTTGAAAATGAAACTCTGGGCGGTGGGCAAACTATCAAATCCCAGGGCATTATCCATGGCGGTATTAAGTATGCGCTGTCTGGAAACCTGACCAAAGCATCAGAATGCATTGCCGGTATGCCAGCACGCTGGTTGTCGGCCATCAAAGGGGAAGGTGAACTGGACCTGACCTCTGTTCGTATTCTTTCCGATCACCAGTTTATGTGGACGCCTGGTGGTTTTGGCTCCCGTATGGCGGCGTTCTTTGGTAGTAAGGCTTTGCGTGGCCGGGTTGATCCCGTAACCCGAGATGAGCTGCCAGAAGCATTCAACACTCCAGCCTTTAAAGGCAAGCTCTACAAGCTGAATGAAAGCGTTCTGGATATTGAGTCTGTTGTTCGTGCCCTTATTGCTGGTCTGGAAGATCGCATTATTCATGTGGATTGGGAAAACAACACCACACTCAAGCTGAATGAAGACAAGTCTATTGCCGGCATTGAAATGGTGCGTGGCGATGATCACTACACCATTGATGCCAAGCAGTATGTGTTCACAGCTGGTGAAGGTACCGGTGATTTGCTGGAACGCTTGCAGCTGGAATCTCCAACCATGCAGCTGCGTCCGTTGCACATGGTGATGGTGGAGCATGACTTCCCGCATCCTGTTTACGCTCACTGTGTAAGCACAGATATTGTTCCCCGTTTAACCATGACCAGCCATCCTTCCGAAAATGGTCGTTGGGTTTGGTATATGGGCGGTGAACTGGCTGAATCTGGCGTGAAGCGTGATGCTGATGAACAAATCGCACTGGGCAAGAAAGAGCTGAAGAAGCTGATGCCCTGGGTTGATCTGGGCAAAGCGCGCTGGGGAACTCTGCGGGTTAACCGTGCAGAGCCTAAGCAGAACAAACTGCTGCGTCCTGATGCGGCATATTGCAAGCAGGTTCAGAATGGCATGGTTACCTGGCCAACCAAACTGGCACTGGCTCCAAATCTTGCTGACGAAGTGATTCGTAACCTTGAAGCGAAAGGCATTAAGCCTCAGGGTAACGAAGGCTTTATTGCGCCAAACCAACCTCGCCCGGAAGTGACTAAGCCTTTCTGGGAAGGTCGTTTGCAGGACTGTTAAGGGATTCACCTATGGAAAACCACTGGCTGCGCTCTGTTGCAGATACCGGGCTTAAGGTATCCGCCGTTGGCTTTGGCACGGTAAAGCTTGGTCGTAATGAACAGGTGAAGTACCCAAGCTCTTTTAAAATTCCTGATGATGCTGAGGCTCTAAACCTTCTGGCGCAGGCGCAAGAACTGGGGATTAACTTGCTGGACACTGCGCCGGCTTACGGCACCAGTGAAGAGCGTCTGGGTAAGCTTCTTAAGGGGCAGCGTGACCAGTGGGTGATCTGCAGTAAAGTGGGTGAAGAGTTCGAAAACGGGCAATCCCATTTTGATTTCACTCCTGAACATATCCGTTTCAGTGTTGAGCGCAGCCTTAAGCGTTTGAACACCGATTGTGTGGATATGGTTCTGGTGCATTCTGATGGCAATGATGTTGATGTGATTCGTCGTTATGGTTGTCTGGAAGTGCTGGAAGACCTGAAAAAAGAAGGGCTGATTCGTGCCAGCGGCATGTCTACCAAAACGGTGGAAGGCGGCATTCTGGCTCTGGAACAGTCTGACTGTGCCATGGTCACCTGGAATCTGAATGAGCAGAGCGAAAAGGCTGTGCTCGACTTTGCACATCAGCACAATAAGTCCATTCTGGTAAAGAAGGCTTTGGCCAGTGGACATCTTTGCAGTGAAGGCGAAGATCCGGTGAAAGCCAGTATGGATTTTGTGTTTTCACATCCTGGCGTGACCAGCGCGGTTTTGGGAACTATTAACCTGAAACATATGCGCCAGAATGTGGATGCTGTGAAAGCGACGTTTTAAAGCTTCAGGAAAACTATGTCTCAATGTCTGCGCAGGGAGCCTGCAGATCATTTCCGTACTTGCCGGGTCAGCCTGAGCGCAGATGGTGATATCTGCGCTTACGGTGATTTGCTCACTTTTGCTGAAGTTCAAGCCTTGCGTAAGGCTGGAGTCATTCAGGAAAAAGAAAGCAAGCAGGTATTCGCTAATCTCGGTGTTTCACTGCAGTTGACGATTCGCCATGGCTCGCGTCGGGCATTGGTGCTGGTGGAGCAGAATGGAATTCTGAAGCTGGTGTCCGGCTATGTGCCAACGGAACATCTGGCGAATCCATTAACAACCGCCTGGGCAGAACTTATGGAAGAAGTTCTGCCGTTTTCCGGTGACCAGTGTTCTGGGTACTCCTCAGAAGGGCAGCCTTTGGTTGACCCTTATGAGTTAGATCGTCAGTCTTTTCTTCCGGTGACGACATCGATTTTTTTATTTGAACATTCGGATGAAAGCTACAGATTTGAAGGTAAGCCTTTAACCTGGCCAGTCTCTGGTTATGTTCATTCTCCCACTGCCAGTTTACAGCTGGTATTCCCTGTTGATGTGGTTTTGCCGGAAGAAGTAACTTTGCTTCATGTGGAAGACAGTCTTGATTCTGTCTCTGGTGAGCTGCTCAGTGTTCTTGATGAAAACTCTTATGTTGTTCTGATGGAGTTGGATGAGAACAGTCTGCCAACTGGAGAGTTATTTACGTTGAACGGTGGTTATTGGAATCCTTTCGCTAAAGAGAAATTACAACTCTCAGAATTTTTTTATGGTCCTGCCCAACGTTTAGTCCGTCCTTTCCTAGACTGAATAGAATCATTACAACATTCTGGTCGGGAACAGGCATGCTTGGTGCTCTTTATATTCTGGCAATAACTGTTGAAGGTATGTCTGGTGCACTGGCTGCTGGCCGAAGGAATATGGATCCTGTTGGTGTCATTTTTATTGCCTGCTGCACAGCTATTGGTGGTGGTTCAGTCCGTGATGTACTGATAGGAAACTACCCTCTGGTTTGGGTCGCCAATCCGTTGTTCCTGATCATAATTATCACAGCCGCGATGCTCACCATTTATATCAGCCGCTGGATGCGCTATCTCAGAAGAGCGTTCCTTATTCTGGATGGGATAGGTCTGATGACCTTCACAGTTATTGGAGTGCAGAAAACACTGGCTCTTGGCCACAATTGGTTTATTGCTGCGTTAATGGGCGTTTTCACCGGTGTGTTTGGTGGAATTATTCGGGATGTTATGTGTAACCGGGTGCCGCTGGTCTTTCGCGCTGAACTTTATGCAAGTATTGCTTTTGCCGCAGCCTGGCTATACATCGGTTTGTTACAAACGGAATTGCCCAGCTGGATCAGTATTGTACTCACAATTGTTTTAGGTTTTGCCTTCCGCTATGCAGCGATAGTAAAAGAGTGGGAGTTGCCACGGTTTTACTATCGCCATAACAGCTGGCACTGACTTCATTTATGGCCGCCAGAACGGCTTCTCAACTTCCTTGCTCACTTCATAACGGGTTACGCCCATATCCTTGAGCATGTGATCTGACAGGGTGGCTAGCTGTTTACGCTGCTTTGAGCGACTTCTCCAGATGTGGTAGCGCCGAACAATCCGGCGGGCAACACTGTTCTTAACCTGACTCTCTTCACTCCTGTTCATTGTTTTTCTCTCCTGTCAGTGGAGAGTAAAGGTTAAAGCTGGCACACTATTCGAGACAGATTCAGATAACTAGAAAAATAAACAGTACAGAAGGGAGTGGGTTTGATCTGTCATGGTCTTTGACGGTCAAATCTGTCATGTTTATGGGACGACCCAAGCTCTATGAGGCTGCGGCAGACAAACTGCTGGAGCAGATACGTGGTGGCCTTTTCCAGCCCGGCCAGCGTTTACCTTCCGTTCGTGACCTATCCCGGCAGATGCAGCGCAGTATTGCCACGATTCAGCAGATGTACTTTTTACTGGAGCGCAGAGGTTGGGTAGAGGCCCGCCCTCGCTCGGGATATTTTGTATGTGACCCTTTGCCTGATCAGGATGAACCTCCGCGGCTAACCCGTTCAAGGCTGGTGCCCTGTAATGTTTCCCAGTGGCGTCTGGCTCTGAATTCTACCAGCCATAATCCTGGTGATATTCCCCATCAATTTGGTCGTGCGACTCCAGACCTGACTTTAAGCTCGATTACCCCCGTGAAACGCTATCTGGCAGATATGACCCGTGCTGCCAATCCTGCAGGTTTGGGATACGGTGCGTTGCAAGGTGTTGATGAACTTCGGGTACAGATTGCCCGGCGGATGGTGGGAGCCGGATGTCATACAAAGCCTCAGGATGTTTTGATTACCACTGGTTGTCAGGAAGCTATTATCTGCGCTTTGCAGGCAGTGACCAAACCGGGAGATATTGTTGCGATAGATTCTCCAACGTATTACGCCATTATTCAGGCCCTTGAAGCCCTGCATCTTAAGGCATTGGAGATTCCCTGCGACCCTGTACATGGCATGAGTATGGGCGCTTTGGAGATGGCATTGGAGCAGTGGGATGTGAAAGCCTGTGTGGTTACACCGAACTTTGGTAATCCTCTGGGTTGCTTTATGCCCAAGAAAAATAAAGAGCGTATGGTCGAGCTGGCGCGCCGACACGATATAGCCCTTATCGAAGATGATATTTATTCGGAGCTGGATTACCGGCCAGGTCGTCCACGGGCGATCAAAGCTTATGATACCGATGGTCGAGTGATTCTGGTGTCCTCTTTTTCCAAAGTAATCGCGCCGGGGTTGTCTGTTGGCTGGATAGTTCCGGGTCGCTACTTTGAACAGGTTGAACAGCAGAAATATATTACCAGCCTGACTACACCTGTTTTGCCTCAACTGGCGCTTGCTAGGTTTCTTCAGAGTGGCGATTACGACCGGCATCTACGCCGTATAAAACTGCTTTATCAGCAAAGGCGGGATGTTGTTCGTGGATTAATAAAAAAACACTTTCCGGAAGGAACTAGGGCGACCTGTCCGAAAGGTGGAATTCTGTTGTGGATAGAGCTGCCTGAAGGGGTGGATGCCAAGGAGTTATCCCGCCAGGCGTTGATTAATGGCATCAGTATTGCCCCGGGGCCGATGTTCACTGTTGATTGTAAGTATGAGAATTATATTCGCCTCTGTTTTGGATCAATTGCCAAAGAGTCTGATCATAACGCGGTGAAACGTTTGGGAAAGCTTGTTTATCAGGCGTTGAATACTTCCAGAAAGGATCAAGAAGAAGCTGTTGTTTGAGTCTCGCTGAAAGTTTAAGCAGGTTAGCTAATTCGGTAGACTCGCCCTACAACAATTTTGAGTAGTAGAACAATAATGGCAGTTTCACGCCGAAATCTTTTAAAGGGCGCGGTTGCTCTTGGAGTGGGAATTCCAGCTCTGCGCTGGCTGGTCAGTGAAGAGAAGGTTTATCGGGAATATACCCTTACTGCAGCACCAGCAGATATCGAACTTGTTCCAGGCCATATCACACCAGCCTTGTGTTTTGATGGTGGTTTTCCCGCAACAGTTATCCGCGCTAAGCAGGGCGAGCCGATTCGTATACGATTTGTGAATAACCTTTCTGAGCCAACAACCATTCACTGGCATGGCTTGCGTATTCCTATTGAAATGGATGGTGTGCCGTTTCTGTCCCAGCCGCCAATCATGCCGGGTGAAGAGTTTGTTTATGAGTTTACTCCGCCTGATGCTGGCACTTTTTGGTATCACCCCCATGTCAACAGCACCGTTCAGCTTGGCAAAGGTTTGGTGGGAGCGATTATTGTTGAGGAAAAGAAAGAACCTCGATTTGATGCAGATCTTCCTCTGTGCCTGAAGAACTGGCATATCGATGAGCAGGGGCAGTTTACGGAGTTTTCCATTCCCCGCTATGCGGCCCGTATGGGAACCCCTGGTCGTTTTCAAACGGTTAATGGAAAGCATAAACCTGTTGAAACAATTCCAGCAGGTGGCTGGGTACGGCTGCGTTTTCTGAATGTGGATAACACCGTTCTTTACCGATTGAAGCTTGAAGAACTGGAAGCTTGGGTGATTGCGCGAGACGGTAATCCTATTGCCCAGCCCACTAAACTAGAGCATTACGATATTGCTCCGGGGATGCGAGTCGATATTGCTTTCAGGGCTCCCGATGAAATAGGCAAAGAGGTGAAAGTCAAAAATGGCAAAGGCAAATTGTTCTTTGATTTGATGACACTGAAAACCGCTGATATGGGGATGCCTTTGTGCAAATCCATGCCCCGTCTTCCGTTGAACCCATTACCGGAACCCGATATTGAGGACGCAGAAGTCATTCCTTTTGTTTTTGAGTGGGCTGGTGCCATTACTCCTGTGGATAAACTCGGCAAGTCAAAGCATGACTTCTGGGTTATGAATAAACGAGCATGGGAGGGGATGTCGGCAGACAATATTCCTGAGCCTTTAGCAAAGCTGGAGTTGGGAAAAACGTATATTTTTGAGCTGGCTAATGTGACACCTGTGAAGCACCCCATACACCTGCATGGCCATACCTGGACGGTGCTGTCTTCCAGCAAAAAGAAAATCACGCCGTTTCATACCGATACCGTTCTACTGGAAAAGAATGAGCGGGTACGGTGTGCATTTGTGGCAGATAACCCCGGTCGATGGATGTACCACTGCCATGTGATTGAACACATGAAAACCGGCTTGATGGGATATATCGAAGTTTCCTGAAGCCTGTTAAGAGTGTGCCTCACCGGTAAGTCCGGTGAAGCACATTTTTCTTAGGGTTCGGGTGAGGAATTAATAAAGCGGGTTTTTCCATCAGACAGCTGGTCAAACATAATAAATCCGCCTTCGCTGCCACCTACACCAATATAGAGACGATCATTGGCATCATTAAGAGCCATGGAGCGTAAGCCTGCGACATAAGATTTAAAGTACAGGCTGTTGGTATTCAGAGAGAATTTACCAATCCGTTTAATCCTTCCTTCATCAGAGATTGTGAAGATTTTCAGGGTACTGCCGGTTAGTAAGAACAACTGTTTGTTATCCTTGTGGAACTTCAGCTGATGTGGGCCAATAAATGATTGCTCATTAAGGGTTGATAATGGTTCTTCTGTCGTCACAGCACCATCTTCTCTTTCCCACACATTCAGTAATGTGCATTCCTTATTTTGATAACAGCCGGAAGCCGCCGCCAGCCAGTGGCCGTCAGGGCTGTACGCAGTAGTCATGGGGCGTTCGAGATTACTTTGCTTCAGCTCATTACAGCGCTGAATTTCGCAACTGTCTTTACTGATAAAACACTCATAAATTTCATCGTTTTTTGCTCCTGCAAAAGCGAAAGCCTGCTCAGGGCTGCTGCTAAGCCCCCAAACACCCGAAGGCATTGGTTCAGCTCTCAGTTCCTCGGGAGGCTGAAGTGGGGTTGTGGAAAAGCGGCTCAGGCTCTGGCCATCGGTATGGGGAGCAATCAGGCAGTTGCCAGAACTATCAAACACCGGGTCGAATTGGTGAATATTGGTATGAACGCCCTGATTATCAGCATATTTTTTGAAGGCTGAGCGCCATTTATTTTTGGGTTTAGACCAGATAATTGTTTCACCGGTTAATCCCAGAGTTGCAAGAGTCTGGGTCTTTTTATCAAAAGCCATCCAGTGGGGTCTGTTTAGAGAACCGTAAGCTCCGCTTCTGAGTAATGGCAGAAGAGGAATACCTTGTTGATTGATATAGAGCTCCTGCAGCTCTTGTTTGTGGAAGTTAATTGCCAGCATGCGCCGGCCAGAGACAATAAGCCGGGTTGTATCAAGGTGGTTCCAGGAACGACGAGGATTCTCTGCCCAGTTGGGAGCATTTTGGGTTCTGTGGGTAATGTACCCAGCGTATCGCCAGCCTGCTGGAATAATTGTGTTATTCCATTCTTGAATGCTGACACCTGTTCCCATAACAGGAACCAGATTGATTTTCTTTACACCGACAACAGCGGTTAATCGACTTCCTTTATAAAACACGTCGTCTTTATAAATCGCCTTCACACTAGCAGGTGGACGACCGTAAACCTTGTAAGGCTCTGGTTGGTGTGCGGGTGGGGTAAAGGTTACAGATAGCCTCAGACATCTTCCTTGAGGGATTATCTCGGTGATTTGAAATACAGCACTGGAATCTCCTGTGATGGAGAATTTCTTTGTGGTTGGCGGTATACGCTCACTGCAGATTTTCAGACTCCGAGTCTCACTTGATCCAGCGGGAACATGGCCAAAATAAATGGAGGCTGGAGAAAGCTTATCATCAGCGGAAAGGAATGCTGAGCCCAGAGTCAGTAAAAGGAGAAAACGTCTGAATTGCATGTCGGGAGCCAGAGTGTAGAAAGCCTGATAGGGCTATCGGCTGCTGTGACTCCCCTCTAAGAGTTTCTTTACCAGATAAATAACAGGCAGGATGCTGTCGCCAGCCCCATAAAGACATTGAACAGGCGCCATTGCCTGGGTGTTTTCATTATTCGCCCCACAAGTGATCCAAACCCGGCCCAGAATGAGATACAGGGAAAACTGACAAACATAAAAATTAGAGCAATAACAAAGGCCGAGTTCCAGTAGTCACCCCCGGAAAGGGAGAATGTTCCAATAGCAGCAATGGACATTACCCAAGCTTTGGGGTTCACAAACTGAAAGCCTGCGGCTTCAAAACAGTTCATTGGTCGATTTGAAGAAGCTTCCACTTGCTCGGGTGGCGCAGATGATGCGATGCGCCAGGCCAGGTAAAGCAGATAAATGCTTGCGACCCATTTCAGGGTTTCCTGAACAAGTGGAAAACGTTGAAAGATCACACCAAGCCCGGCAGCGATGGCAAGAATCAGTACACACATGCCCATGCAAATACCCAGCATGTGAGGGAGGGTGCGCAGGTATCCAAAATTTGCCCCGGACGCCGTCAGCATCATGTTGTTAGGGCCCGGGGTGCCGGTCATCGTGGCGGCAAAAACAGCCACAGAAAGATAAAACTGTAATTCCAAGGCAAACACCTCCGCAGAATGATTACCGATGAGTGTATCGATACAATCTGTTGTTTTATTTTGATTGAGTTGTTTTGTTTCTATTTAATCGACACAATGCACAATAATAGTGAATAAAAATAGCGTCAAAGGTTTTATTGTCACCATGACAATCAATAAGGACAGTTTTAATAACAGCCTGAAGCGATTCCTTGATGATCAAAATGAATCCGGACCAATTTATAAGAGAATTGCTGACGCCATTGCGGCTCATATTTCATCCGGGCAACTGAAAGCAGGCGACAAGCTACCTACTCATCGCTCTCTGGCTGATACTCTGAGTATTACTGTGGGTACAGTGACCCGAGCTTATGCTGAGAGTGAGCGCCGTGGACTGGTAGAGGCAAGAGTTGGCGCTGGAACCTATGTGCGCAACAGTTCTGTACCAGGGTGGTATTTTGCTCAAACTGAGGAAAATAGTGACCAGATTGATTTTGGTTACAACCTGCCGCCTTGTTTTGATCGCAGTGCTATTTTGCAACAGGCTATGAGCAGGTTGTCAGCTGATCCGGGAGCTCTTAATCAGCTGATGTTATATCAGCCGCCCGAAGGCTTTGCGGAACACCGGCAATGTCTGGTCCGGTGGCTGAAAAAGCATAATGTTCTGCTGGATACTGAAAGAGTACGGTTTGCTTCCGGAGCCCAGAATGCCATGCAGCTGGTATTGTCAGCGTTCTGCCGCAATGGTGATACTCTGCTGGTGGAGAAACTCACCTATCCGGGGCTGATTAATCTTGCCCGTCAGCACCATCTCACTCTTAAACCCGTAGATATGGATGAGCAGGGATTAATTCCTGAATCTCTGGACAATGCCTGTAAGCAATATAACCCACGTTTTGTCTATGCCACTCCAACCCTTCAGAATCCGACAACGGTCACCATGGGAGATCAAAGACGAAAAGATATCCTGGAAGTCTGTAAACGTCATGGCGTGTATTTAATCGAAGATGAGGTTAATGGTCTGCAACCTCTGGAGCATACGGAACCTCTAGTGAATATTGATCCCGAGCAGGTTGTGCATATTGGCTCCTTGTCGAAATGTCTTGCTCCTGGTTTAAGAGTCGGGTTTGTGCAGATGCCTGAGGAAATGACTAAACGCCTGACTATGACCATCCAGAACCAGTGCTGGATGGTGAGTCCGTTGCTTATCGGAGTGGCGTGCGAGCTGATGGAAAATGGTGCAGCAGATCAGGCTCTGGAATTCATCCGAAAAGAAATGCAGGAACGTTACCAGCTTGTTCATCAATACCTTGGTGATTTTGGGATACAGGCTCAGACGGGGAGCTTTCATGGCTGGTTACCACTACCGGAATATTGGGGGTTGGGCGGTTTTATGCAGGCCTGTTCAGTTGCCGGGTTAAGTGTTAAATCGGGAGAACTGTTTGTTCCGCCGGGATATTCCGTTCCCCCGGCAGTTCGAATTGCATTCAGTGCACCAACTCATAGAGAGACTATGAAAAAAGGTCTGCAGAATCTAAGAGATCTTCTTCATCAGGTTCCAGAGCCGACGGGTCTTTTGTAGAGCTTACGTTGGCTTGATCTGAGACGGTGCCGGATATTGGTTGAGGTTCCGGCTTGGGAGAAAACTTTATAGCTTGTTTGTACATAGCTTTAAGCTTTTCCTTTTGCGAACTATCCATTTTGATGGACCGATCTATCTCGTGAAAGAGATTTTTCTTTTCTCTATCCAGCAGTGGAGCATCTCTTTCTGTGGTGTTCTTTAAAACAGACGCTGCCGTCGATAAAATGGCATTAGCGGAAGTGCCAATCACCAGCATTGAGCGAATGGTCTCAATACATCCACTTTCTTCAATCAGGTCACCAGGTACTGAGCGAGATTTGAAATAGCAACGTGTACTTTGATGATCCATGGCCGCCCCAAACCCCGCAGAGGCTGACAGATACGAAGGTTTTGTGGTTCTCATTGCTATAGGCTTTGCAGCTATATTGCCCCAGTCCCTGTCTGGGAAGTGCCCGCCATTTCCATTGATATAAGTACCTGGATCGAACTGCAATGCATTCCATGAAGAACCGGGGATGTGCTGGCTAGAAGTTTTTTCCTGTCTAGTAGGATTTCCAGAGCAGGCAGAAGTAGTGTCATAGTTTTTTGGGGGCGAACACATACTGTTAGCTCCTTAATTGTTTTGGTGATTTCTTATAGAGTCCCAGCGGTAAAAAATGCTCATAACCATTGGGTTAGCCCTTTTGTCTTCTAATATGAAACAAGAGAAGGATGCAGGCAGGGATGCTATGTCGAGGCCGGAAGCCCCCAGAGGCGCACCAAATGGTTCTGTTTACCCGCTGAAGCTTTTCAGGATTTTCTGGCCCCTGCTCCGGAGGGCAAAAGTGGCCGGAGAAAAACCACCTTTGTTGAGGTTGTCGAGTCAATACCATCACCAGAGTCGAGCGCGACTGGGGATGTTGAAGATGACCCATCTGAATCCTCCCCTTTGACCAGTGCTGCTTGTTCAGAAAGTCTTAAAAATATTTACCGGTGCCGAACTGTAGCTGTTTCAATTGCGCAATAGATTTGCATCCAGAAGCTGGAGCCTTAACATCTCACAGGTTTCTCATTAACTTGTGACTCTATGACTGTGTTGAAATCACAAATTACCTCTTCGCTTGCCTGGACTGGTGTTGTTCTTGCCAGCGGTCAGTCTTCTCGAATGGGGGAAGATAAAGCCATGCTGTTGTGGGGAGAAAAGCCCCTTTATAAACATATGGAAGAAACCCTGAAGGTTGCCGGGGCTGATAACGTGTTGGTGAACCGTCCGGGGGAGTCGCTTAACTCTGTTGTTGATATCTATCCTGGACGCGGACCACTTTCAGGTATTCATGCTGCGTTGAAAGTTTGTAAAACACCGGCGCTTCTTATTATCCCGGTGGATATGCCATTGCTTCGACCAGAGCATTTAATACAACTGGCTGATAAGTTTGATGGCTCCCACCCTGTGCAATACCTGGACTATTCTCTGCCACTGTTATTGCCGGTTAATCAGGACGTAATGCAAGCTGTTGAGGCGGCTATTACCAGCGAAAATCGTCGTAATTATGCGTTGTGGCGGTTGTTTGAAAAGCTGGGAGGTGTTTCTTTACCTAAGCCTGATAATCATCAGGATTGTTTTTCCAATACCAACACTCCGGAAGAGTGGCAGGCTTGTTTAAGTGGAGAGAATTAAGCTCTCCACATCTGCAGCTTCTTAATGAACGGGCTGCTCTTTCTGTTCAGGCTGTTCTTTCTTTTCGTCTTTGATGGCATGGAACTGAGTTAATACTTCATGAAGCAGCTGAACTTTATGCATCAGTTGTTTCAGGGACTCTACGTAAGCAGCGTCATCCACCTTTAAAAGCTCGGTCATCTCATTGGCCACTTCCACCATATAGGGCAGAAAGCGGTCCGAATTTGCGGTGAAAGGGGAATCTTTCTGGAAGATGGCTGAGAACTTTCCCTTATTCTGCTTTTTCAGCATCTCCAGCTGCTCGTCTGCGCCCTGAGCCAGAGGGTAGAGCCCCTTCAGGCTATCAGTGATTTTGTTCACGACAGCTTCGCGGGTGGATTGGCTGATACCGGTTTCGGTGGGTTGAGACATAAGGAACTCGTTGATGTGTACAGGCAATAAAACAGGAAGGAATTATAGCGAAGCCCGATGGTAATTAAGAGAGGGCTTATGTAGAGAAATGTGGAGAGCTATAACTCTATGATATTTAAAGAGTAAATAAGAGGGTTGAGGTTGTACTACCATAAATTGGATAGGTAACTCTCAGGGCAGGGAGCAATATGGATAAGGATTTTTCTCAAGGAAGAAAGCGAAGTAACACCGTGACAGGGGGGAAAGGATTTACCCTCATTGAACTGATGGTGGCAGTGGCTGTAGTGGGAATACTTGCGGCTATGGCTATCACGCAATATACCGTTTACAGCAGCCGGGCGAAATTTACTGAAGTTATTAATTTGGCTGAAGGTTATAAGAAAGAGGCTTACGAACATTTCTCTGTACATGGAACTGTTATCGATAACCGCAAAGATTCAATCAACTCAGAATATGTAAGAGATATAGAGTTTTGGAAGCACCCTAACGGTGGCCAGTACATGCATGTCTATCCCCAGGATTTTTATGAGGGGTGGAATTCTGATCAGGCAATTATTTTCAGTGGACGATTCGATAGAGATAGCAATATTGCCTGGAATTGCTGCCAGCATTCCGGATACCGGGTGATACCTGATAAATATCTCCCCAGAGATTGTCAGGACGTTTGCCCCGACTAGCCTTTAAGTTCGCGCTTCTCTTTTGATGTTGTTGGGCGATAGCTGTTCAGCAGGTTGCCCAATAACATCACAATCCCGCCAATCAATAATGAAATATTAATATCTTCGCTATACAGCCATGCACCTAACACAGACATGGTTGGCAGGCGTAAAAAATCCAGAGTTAAAACAGTTGTTACTTCTGCACACTGCATAGCTCTGGTCATACAGTAATGAGCTGACAGTGCGGAAACACCTACAACAACGATCCATGGCAGTTGGATCAAGGTGGGCCATGTCCAGTCCGGCAGGGAGAAGACTAATCCTACAGGTAGTTGAACAACGCACATAAATAACACTACAGTGGCAACGCTTTCTGATGAGGTAAGAGCCTTGGTGGATGAGTGAGCCATTGCGTAAAAGAGCGCTGAAGCCAGCATGATCAGTGTTGATGTTTGAATCACTTCAATACCGGGTTTCACAATAATCAGCACACCGATAAACCCTAAGGTAATGGACGCAATTTTGCGGGGCGTGAGCTGCTCTTTAAGAAACAGGGCCGCAATAATCGCCGTCCAAATTGGTACAGTAAATTCGATTGCTACAACCTCTGCTAGTGGTAGCAGAGCGATACCCAGAAACCAGCAATACTGGCCGACAAAGTGGGTCAGATTTCTTACAAGGTGAAGCTTTAAACGCTGTGTGCGCAGAATATTGAAAAGCTGAAACCGAAATACCAGCCCCATAATTACCAAGCCAACCACACTACGGAAGAACAGAATTTCAATGGTTGAAAGGTGGTCACTTAATTCTCTGGCTCCCACCGCCATGAGGCAGAAAGAGGCGATTGTGCCGACCATCCAGTTTGCAGCATTCACAAAATATTATCCTGGAGCGATATCAGTATGCAGTTTCAGATGACTAGCTTACGCTCCGAATAAACCTGTTAACAGCAGCAATGAAGAACAAACCCTCAGAATGAGGTGCTCATTTTTTGCCAATAACAATGGTGGAAATATCAATAACATTGGCAGCTCCGGGCGTTATCTGAAGAACCGGAGCTGGCGTGTAGGGCTTTTCCTCTTTACCAACACTCTCAGTTAATCGTGAAAAAATGGCTAAGGCATTAGGGTTTGGCTTTTTAGGATGAGGCTTCAGATAAAGTTCCAGACTTGTGCCGTCACCCAAATCAATAAAGAGTTCGCCGTTGCAATCAATGAATTGTTTTTCGCCATTCTCGTTCAGGGTGTAGGCTTTCAGGGACATAGAACTCTCCATTTGAATTAACCAGGACAGTTATAGAGTAGACCCGGTAAAAAGCCGGGTCTTTTTGATGCAGAGACTTAATTATTTAAAGAATTTCGTAACTGTGGGTAATTGTGATGTTAGGCTGCAACATCAGGCATACATGGCAATACTTTTGAATCGCATTGTTCGCAGCGGTGGTGATCTGGGAACCGGATACCGAATCGGCCTTAACAATAAAGTGAAGGTTGGCACTCTTATAAAGCCGGGGGCTGGCGTCGGTTAATTCGTAGGACACCTGATTGGTAAAGCTTTCAATCTTAACTCCCTGCTCCTGCAAGCCCGTGACTACATCGGTAGCACTGCAGCTGCCCAGAGCGGAAAGTAGAATTTCGGTCGGGCAGGGGGCGTTAACATTTTCTGCATCGGCAGAAAGCTGGAATCCTTTTTCTGTGGTAATTGTGAACTCACAGTCCTTGGTCCAGCAAACCTCAATACTCATAAAAACAACGTAATATTTGGTGAAAAGGAGCTGGATATTACCAAATAGGTTTACTGTGTACCGGAATTATTCAACCAAGTCTTCGGGCCAGGATTCGTAATGAATAGCCGCCTCTAGGCTTCGGCGTGGCAGCCAACCCCGTTTCTCCAGTTCTGGCTTTTCATGAAACTGGCTGACATACCCCACACACAGGTAAGCGATGATATCGATACTGTCGGGAATGTTCAGTGCGGTGCGCAGTACATGATCATGAATAATACTGACCCAGCCAACCCCAAGATTTTCAGCCCGGGCAGCCAGCCACAGGTTTTGTATGGCACAGACCGAACTGTACAAATCCATTTCTGGCTTGATAGTGCGTCCTAATACAACAGGGCCATTTCTGGAGCGATCGCAGGTTACACAGATTCCCAAAGGCGCTTCGAGAATACCTTCCAGTTTAAGGGCGTTATATTGTTGTTTCCGCTCGTCATCAAACATTTCAGCAGATTCTTCATGTGCCTGCTGGAACCCTTCCTTAATTGCCTGTTTAGTGGACGGGCCCTGAACAACAATAAAATCCCACGGCTGCATAAAGCCGACACTGGGCGCATGGTGTGCAGCTTTCAGAATGCGTTTTAAAACATCTTCCGGAACAGGTTTATTGAGAAACTCTCCCCGAACGTCGCGCCGGGAAAAAATAGTTTTATAGAGAGCATCTCTTTCGGATTCAGTAATAGTCATAAGCGTTATGTCTGTGGGGAGAACTCGCTGAGATCAAGAGTGAGACTGTCTCCCAGCCAGTAGGCGAACTCAGTGTGATCTTTAAAGTCATCGCCGGTCAGGGCATGAACCAGAATGCTGAGATCTTCCCGGTTTTTATCCAGCCAGGGAACAAGATCATCAAAGCTCTTGTGTGAAAATGTGATCTGGCAACTCCACTGAGGGTGCGGGCCAACGAGCTTTTGGTGAACACGCCCAACTTTTAAACCGAAGAGTCTGCCAGCTTCAAGGCAAAGCGTTTCTGCGAATTCCAAAGTCTGCTTATCAAAATAAACATGGGCGTGATAAGCCTTATGGCAATTAACAGGGCGTTTAACAGTGTTCATCGAGACCTCATTGCTCAGTATCCCGGCGAACCTTATTCCTCAAACTCCCCACTTTCAATCCAGGTCAGTACACTTTTCCATAAGTTTTCTTTCAGGCTGTCTCGGAAGAATCCGGTATGGGCAACGGCCTTTACTCCAAGGTTTGCAGGGCTCAGAATTTTTAAGGAAGGGTTAGCACCGGAGAAGAAGCGCAACAAATATTCAATATTGGTTTCAGGCGCAAGATTATCATCGCTAAAACCAAGAGAAAGAATATCGCCCTTAATATTTTGGTAATGGCTTGTGTCCAGATTAAACACATCCTGAAACAGGTAATCCTGCTTGGTCATCCATCGGGACCACTGACTGATGTAAGGTGAGGGAATAGGCTGGTTGCCCAGCCCCAATGACTTGGTTGGAAACTGTTTGGTAAAGCCAGCAATAAGTGGGAACAGAACTTTGGCAGCAAACAGGATTTTTAAATTCTCCGGGGCTGGCCAGCGCTTCCAGTAGGGAGCCGATGAAGCAACAAACACCATCTTCTTCAACTCTTTTGCTGAAGGTGCGAGGCCGAGCAACTGCCCGCCAATACTGTGTCCAACAAGATAAGTGGGAAGGTTTTTGGTGAGGGCGAACTGGATAACAGTTTCAATATCCTGGGTGCCCCAGTCAGAAAGGTTCAACGCTGAGGCGTTTGATGAACTTCTGTTCTGGCCAGTGTTGCGGTAATCAAATGTGATTGCGTGAAAACCACTTTCCACCAGAAAGTCTGCAAAACGCTGGTAGTAGGTTTGGGAAACTCCAATGGCACTGGCGATGATCACAGTGCCTTTGGGATTTGCTGACGGATGAAAGTTTATCAACAGTGGATAATTGTCTTCACACGCAACTGTCTGTTGTTCTGACATGATCAAGCAAGCCTCTTTCTTATTGGTCTATATCGGCTTATTAGACGATGGACGGTTATTCTAAGACAGAACGGGAAAGGCTGTAGATACTTATTTCATTACCGTGAAAATCGAAGTTTCTGGAAAAGGTCTGGCCAATTCTTTCAGATACTTTTATTGAAGGGAGATTGTCCGGGAAGATAAGGCTGATAAGTTCATCGTTATCCGTATTCTCGAAACCCCACTTTACTGCTGCTTTGGCGGCTTCTGTCGCATAGCCTTTGCCCCAGTGGTTTGGGGCGAGTCCCCAGCCTACTTCAGTGCTTGGCCAGCCTTCAGGTTCAAAAAGGCCTGCACGGCCAACCAGTTCTCCGGTAGCTTTTTCTTCAAGAGCCCAGAAACCAAAACCTCTTAACTGCCAGTGGCCAACAACCATCGCCATACTGCGCCAGGCATCTTCCCTGCTTATGGGCTTTTGTGAGCCAATATATCTCATGAATTCCGGGTTGGCGCACCACTGTGCGTAAGCTGGAAAATCAGCTTCACGAAAACCTCTGAGAATTAAGCGATCCGTCTCTATCTGGGGAATGTCCATGAAATCAAATTACGCCGTTTGGTTGCGGGGCGGTTATGTTGCCTATCTGAAGGTTATTGTGTTGTGGTGCAAATCAATAATGCATCATCATATTTTAAATTTGTTGGGGTGGGGCCAGATTTCTTCTTCTGGTTTATCAAATTGAATCAGTTCAACCAGATCTCTTCCATCCAGAATGAACGCAACAGTGACACCTTCAGCAGGGCTTTCCGGCCCGAGAATAACCTCTTTTCCCTGAATTGCGTCCTGAAGATTATTAACGGTAAAGGCGACGTGCGGCTGGGTTTTGATAATGTCTGGCAAATCGTTGGATGAAGGGTAATTCATCCACTCAATGCCGTAGGGGGATTCAAAATAGCCGGTTGCGTAGAAGTTTAATTGCTTGTTATAGCAATCGTCGGGTAACGGCTCTTTAGTTGGAATACCAACATGGTGGAACTTGAGTTCCTGCATGAGGTTGTCTCTGACACTGGGTTTTATTCAGTGTAGGAGATTTATGCACTAACCCCTTTTCCTGAACGGTGGAGGTCTGTGATTACTGCTTTCAGCGCACGGTCAAACAACATGCCATCATCCAGCTGCTTTAGTTCGCCATTACGTAGAGTCTTAGCCAACTCATAACGGTTGTTTTCAGCAACCTTCATACCTGTGCGATTCACAAAGATATATTTTCCAGTAGCTTTTAGTACAGCGGCAAGGCGGCAGCGGAATCTGCGGTCAGGGCCCTGCATCTCGAACCAGCTCCCAGCTACGAGCTTATCAACCTGTTTCAGGAACGGGTCATTCTCGTCTACTTCTGGAGTTTCGTCTTGAACGGGCTTCAGATTTTCTGGAATCTCTGGAACAGAATGGAAGCTGTCAGGTGTTGTACCGAACTCCGAGGAATTATCAATTTCTGAAATATCAATAACAGTAGCGGAAGCAGGTTCTCCATGGGCTCTAGCCTTCGCAGCTTTCTCGTTGGCCTGCGCTGCTTTTACCCGCTCAATATACACTGCCTTCAGAGCTTTGAACTGGTCGGCTCTCTGGAAAGGGTCAAAGGAAATGCTCTCCAGTCCAGCTTTTAATCGAGCACCAATCTGTGGGCTGATCTTCTGTAATCTGGCACGATTGGCCTGGTTCATCGGAGCAGTAACACTCCAGATAAGTTCATGAACTGTTTTCAGCTGCACTTTCCATTCCGCGCTCTTGGTGCCTTTGTTCAGTGCAGTCAGGAACATTACGTTCTGCCAGCCCTGCTCGAGAATGGCGAGGGCAGCTTGTGGAACATTCTTGTCACCAATCAGGTGGGTAATGGTACTTTTTACAATATTTCGAACAGCATCAGCCTTGGCCTGCTTTTGCTCAGCATCAAGCATGCGTTGTTCAAGGCGGTCTGAACGACGCTGTTCCTGAGAGTTGAACAGAGTGAAGTCTGCCAGCAGGTCGTCAAAAATACTGGCATCCATATCAAAGTCGTTCAGAAGATACTGAACAATATCTTCCATCTTTCCCAGCAGCTTGTCTTTACTACCACCGCTTTCCTGCCACCCGAGAGCGGCTGTAGCCATTTCGTTTAGCAGACGGCGGGCTGAATGACCTTTTTTACTGAAGAAAGTGTGATCATTAAGAGCGACTTTTATCAATGGAATCTGCATACGCCCCAACACAGCCTTCATGGGGGCGGGTAAAGTGCGGTCATCCAGAATAAACTCAAACAGCATACCTACCAGATTGATAACATCATTTTCATCCTGCTTCATATCCAGAGATTGATTCTGAGACTGAATCAATTCCTGCATTTGTACACGAGGACTGGGTGATGCCTGCAGCTGTGGCTGATTCTGTTGGAGCTGAGAAAGAATTTTCATCAGCTCCGTTGAGCTGACAGAATTTTCATTTGGTTGCGGCTGGCTGGCAGTCACCAGCTGGCGAATAGCCTGTGGCAATTCTTGCTCAGGAATATTGGCTATGCGACCTGCTTCCTGGTCATAAATAGGCTGCTGGTTGCTTGCCTGGGATTGTTGCCGGGTTTGTGATTCCTGCAAATCCTGCTTCAGGGAAGGAAGCACATTTTGTTCGGTCAGTAATGAGTTACTGGCTTCACAAAGAGTATCCAGTTTGGCGACAACAGTTCTTTCAAACAATTTGAACAGTGTAATCCGGCCCTTGATATCGCAGTCCAGTGCTTTGGTGGACTTGATAAAAGCACCGCAGATGCTTTCTGGAGCCAGAGGGTTGTTCTTTTGATAAACCTTAATGGGCAGGAGGCTATCTAGGCGCAGGGTCAGATGCTGTAAAGCTTCACCGCAACGTTCGTTACCCAGAGCGATCATGGCGTTGAGGGCAACTTGTTCTTCCAGTTCATCATTTTCCACAATCGCGAGATCATCAACGGACCATTGGCCAGATGCTGTTTCATTCTTTTCTTGAGGGGGAATGCCCAGATGATCAAAGGCCGCGCTGAGGGTTTGCTCCATATCTTCAAGAACGGCGCTTTTCTGAACCCTGATTTCCCGCATCAGTTCAAAATAGAGGTTGTGGTTATCACCATCTGAACTCTTATTGGACAGTTCAAAAAAGTGATCGTCTGCCTTCTGGAAAAACGTATTAAGAGAAGTTTTCAGCCCCTGCCAGCTGGTATCCCGAAGCTTTTTAACAGTTTCAGGCAATTTCACCTCAGGTCTGCTCTGAGGGGCAGACTGCTGAGATCGCTCTCTTTTGGCTAAAGATATGACGTTTTCTGCTGCAGACATTGGAAGTCTCCGCTCTGACCACTTATCTCAACCGAATCCTGCTTACGCCTCAGAGTGAGGATCCTGCTAAAGCGGAGTAATTAAAGTGGCATGTTTTTTTCAACATTATGTCTGCATTCGTTGGCCGTGACTAATGGTGAATATCGATAACGGGATCTGATTCACACACTGGTGGACAGAAAACGTCACATTGTGACTCTGGAGCCGACTTGAAGCTGGCTGGCTATATTAGAAGTGTGCAGGCAGGGATAGCGGATATGCCAGGTCAAGTTGATCAAAGGATGGGCGTTCAGCCACAGGTGGCTGGGGCTCAACCACCGAAAAGCCAAAGGAAATCCTATGATCCCCGGAGTTGGGGGCCAAGGCTGGTGGCTCTGGTAAAAAGCGTACTGGGGCGTGAAACTCCACCTCAAAGTGGAAGTGAGGGGAATTCAGCCAAAGTTGATACTCCCCTTGAGATAAGAGAGATACGTCATATTGCTAACCCGGAACGGGTTAAAAAGATGCTGGCTTATCAACGCTTTCGAGATGAAGAAAAAGAAAAGGTTCATAAGTCGGAAAAACTCCCCGATGGCATTGAAGCGGTACAGATCACCAAAAAAGATTCTGAAATGCAGGTGATTGAAAATGTTGGTGCGGGGAATTATGGCACTGTAGACACTGTCTCTCCTGAGGGTTCTGGGCCTGTCAGTGTCCGGAAAGAAAACCTCGTAAAAGGTGATTGGTCTGAGTATCGAGCATTCAGAAAGGAAGAGAAATTACTCCAGCGTTTAAACCATCCAAATATTGTAAAAGCTACCAGAAAACACAAAGCTTCATTATTCAAACAGACCATGTATATGGAGTATGGAGGCACAACTCTTACAGAGTTTTTCAAGGCTCTCAATAAACCTTTGCCGCAGTATAAAGTTGGAGGAACAGAGCGTGACATACGTGCTGCGCTAAAGTCTGATCAAAGGGAACAAGCGCAGCATCGCCATAATGTATGCTCACAGGTTCTGGATGGGCTCGAATACCTGAAAGGTAAGGGCATCATTCACCGGGATATCAAACCGGATAATATACTGATTGACCAAGGGGATGGTCAGGTTCGCATTGTTGATTTCGGCATAGCCGTTGAGAAGAAGCCTTTTTCAAAGATGTCGGAACCTTCTGGTTCACCAGGTTACGTGGCTCCTGAAGTTATGGCTCTGACGATAGGTGAGACGAGAGAAGGTTATGATGAAGCTGCGGATGTGTTTTCAACAGGTTGTCTTTTCTACGAAATGATAACAGGCCAGGATTATTTACGTTTTCCCGGAAAAAATGCGGATGAGTTTTTCACTAACGCATTACCCGTTTTAAGAAGTCGCGATCTGGGTCCATGGTTAACTAAGCGTATTAACCCAACAAGAATCCCTTCGCTAACCCAAGAGGAAGCTGATCGTATGGTAGCTATGCTTACGGGAATGTTGCAATTTGATCCTTCAAAAAGATTTACCCCTGCTCAGGCTAAACAAGCTCTTCAGGGAAAGGCTGTTGAAGAACCTGAGGTTCAGCAAAACGGGGTTCAAAAAGTATTATCAAAATGGTTTAGAAAACTTGTCGGTGGCCTCTAGAAACAACCCTCTCTTTTAAGCTGCTATTTTTTGCTATTTCTGGCAGGCTTGCCTGTGAATTTTTGATCCAGTGGATTGCAGTTATGGCCCATAAAAAGATTGCAGAATTTATACCCCTGTCTATCGCGGTATTAACGGTTTCCGATACTCGCACAGAAGAAACTGACACTTCTGGTCACCTGCTGGTAGAAGGCGTTAAAGCCGCCGGACACAAGCTGGGCGACAAGGCCATTGTCATTGATGATATTTACCAGATTCGAGCTGTGCTTTCTCGCTGGATTGCCTCTGAAGACATTCAGGCAGTACTGATCACTGGCGGTACTGGCTTTACTGGTCGCGACAGCACTCCTGAAGCTGTTCTGCCTTTGTTTGATAAAGTTGTAGACGGTTATGGTGAATTGTTCCGTCAGGTGTCCTTCGAGCAGATTGGTACTTCTACCATCCAGTCCCGCGCTGTTGCCGGTCTTGCCAATGGCACCATTGTTTTTGTTATGCCCGGTTCCAATAACGGCTGCAAAACTGCCTGGGAACAGGTGATTCGTGAGCAGCTCGACAGTCGTCACCGCCCTTGTAACTTTGTTGAACAGCTAAAGCCGGGCAAGAGTGAATAATATGAGTCATCTGACCCATACCGCTGAAGGCGGCGAAGCACGGATGGTGGATGTTGGTGAAAAAGACAACACCAGCCGTGAAGCCAGAGCTGAGGCTTATATCTCTATGGCTCCTGCAACATTGCAGCTGGTACAGGAAAATGGCCTGAAAAAAGGCGATGTTTTGTCTGTTGCCCGCATTGCCGGCATTCAGGCAGCCAAACAGTGTGGCAATCTGATTCCGCTCTGCCATCCTCTGATGCTGAACTTTATTGGCGTTGAGTTTGAGTTACAGCCAGAACACAACCGTATTCGTATTGAAACCTGTTGTCGCTTAAGTGGTAAAACCGGTGTTGAGATGGAAGCTTTAACAGCTGCGTCTGTTTCTGCGCTGACCATCTTTGATATGTGTAAGGCTGTGGACAAAGCTATGTGTATTGACGGCGTGCGCGTGTTGGAAAAAAGCGGCGGCAAGAGCGGCCACTACATCGCGGATGCTGAATAGAAGGCGTTATTTATGATTAAAGTTCTTTTCTTTGCCAGCTATCGCGACCGTTTAGGATGTGACCAGCTGGAGCTGGATTCACAGGCTGCAGATATCACTGCTCTGAAAGCCGAGTTGGCAGAGCGCGGTGAGCTGTGGAAAACAACATTGCAGGATCGCAAAACTCTGGTTGCTGTTAATCAGGTAATGACCAAGGATTCTGCTGCCATTAATGATGGTGATGAGGTTGCATTTTTCCCACCGGTAACTGGCGGCTGATAGCCAAAATCGAAACTCGCATTTGTAAAAGCCGCTTTGAACCAGAGCGGCTTTTTTATATGGTTGCAGACAACCATTGATCACAGAACCTTTCTCTGGTTCACGAGCAATTTATGCAGCACCTTATTGATACGGCAAAACAACAGCTGGCAAACGGTGAGCAGCTACCCTTCTCGATTTATTCAGCCATTGGTGAGCAACGCTTACTCAATGTACCCATCATTAAACCAACAATGGTGTGTATTCTGAAAGGGTGCAAGGTTCTTGGGAGAGACTGTGAGATTGAATGCCGGGAAGGCGGTTTTGTTTTTCTCTCCAACAGCTCGGCTCTGGAAATGAGGAATATTCCTGTTGGCCCGGAATACTGTGCGCTGGTGGTTGAGTTTGATTACCAGGACTTTCAATGCTTTGAATCGAAAGCCGAAGAAGCTGAGACGTTTTTTTGCGGGCAAATCGATTCGGCACTGGAAATGACGTTGCAGCAGTTTGTTCACTGGTCATCATCAGTCCCAAAAGAAATGTGGCCAGTTCGCCGTCAGGAAATTCTTAAGCTGCTTTATCTTTCTGGTTATGAACAAGTAACTACAGTCGTAGAGCCTCCCAGCTTGACTCACAAGGTGTACGACATAATAAGTACTCATGTTGCTGATGATCTTAATGCTGACTGGTTGTCTGCAGAGCTGGCGATGAGTGAATCTACGTTGCGGAGAAAACTATCTGCGGAAGGAAGCAGTTTTCAGTCGATAAAAGACAGTGCCAAACTTGGTTATGGTCTCCATCTCGTGCAGAGCAGTAAAGATTCTATCGGGCGAATTGCCGAACAATGTGGGTATCAATCGCAATCCCGTTTTACTGATAAATTCAAACAACTCTTTGGTATTACCCCAACCGAACTCAGGAAATCCCATGTGATCGTTTGAGGCGAATGATTGACTGGTTTTGAGCTAAACGCCTCAGAGTGAGGCTTTTATCATAAGCCCACACTTAACAGCAGGCAGGGGACGATGATGAAAACATTCACTCAAACACAGGCACTGTTCTTTTCTCTTCTGGTTTCAAATGCAGCGTTTGCCAGCACGTTTTCTCTGGAGAGTAACGATATAGCTTCCGGGAAATTTATGAGCAAGGCTCAGGAGTTTCAGGGGTTTGGTTGTTCCGGTGGTAATACATCTCCTCAGCTCTCATGGTCTGGTGCTCCTGAGGGCACAGAAGCTTTTGCCATTATGGCTTACGACCCTGATGCTCCAACGGGAAGCGGCTGGTGGCATTGGCAGGTTGTGAATATTCCCAAGAACGTAACTTCTTTAGCTGCAGGTGCGGGCAGTGCGGATAAGGCATCACTCCCAGAGGGAAGCAGTCATATCGCCAATGACTATGGTGTGAAGGGTTTTGGTGGTGCCTGCCCTCCCCAAGGGCATGGAGTTCATCGTTACCAGTTTACAATTCATGCGTTATCAAAAAAATTGGAGCTGCCTGAAGGTGCTTCGGGTGCACTAACCGGCTATATGGTTAATGCTCACACACTGGCAACAAGCACTATTGAAGCATTGTACAAGCGCGACTGATTTCAGGAATAAATAAGAGTTGAGGGCCTCTCTGGTTTATTTACAGAGAGGCTTTTTTATAAGGGCTACTGGGTTAAGGGAATCAAAATAGCCTGCCGGGCTTGCTCAATATGGCTTTTATGACGTGCAGGTGCAGAGGGATCCTTCACCTTTAAACGATTCATCAAATCCAGTGCCTGAGCGTAAAGATCCCCTGCACATAAAGCTTCAAACAACCGCTCCATAACTTCGGCCTGTTCAGGCTGTAATTGGTGAGCTTTCTCCAGCGAAGTTAGTGCTTTTTCAATATCGTTCAGTTCCAGATAACAGCAACCGGAATAATACTGTGCCATTCCGTATTCATGGCTGTCTGAAGGTATCTTTTCAAAATACCGGCAAGCTTCTGAACAACGATTCAGCTGGAAAAGAGCAATAGCCAGCCCTGCCCATGCTTGCACCGGTTGTTTATCCAGTTCTATCGCCTGCTCAAAAAAGCTTACGGCTTCTTCTGGTTTTTCCAGACTGAGAAGGCACTTCCCTGTATTAATAAAACCAGCACTGTTTTGAGGGACAAGTTGCATAACCTTTTGGAAAGCTTCCAACGCATCCTGCTGCTGATGCAGTTTGCTGTGAGCAACACCAAGATTGTAATGGGCGCCGGGAAACTCAGGTACCAGCTTTGTGACCTGCTCAAACAATGGCAGCGCCTGTTCAAACTGCTCTTGCATAAGCAGCTCTATACCCTGATTGAAAAGCTTTTCAGGGTTGTGGTGTTCAGTGTTTTCCATATTGAAGCTTATTACATCCCTGCCAGATAAGAAGAAGCGGATTGCCACAGCCAGGACAAAATACAAACCGCTGTAATCAACACCATGACATTGGCCGCATTGTGAGACAGCTTCTGCAAAGACTTGTTGGGTTTCATCAGGTACGCCTCGCAGACAGTGAATTCACATGCTTTTTCGCTTTGCCCCGCAACTTCAGAATCTGCTTAAAACCTTCGCCAACCGGGCACCAGTATTTGCAGAAAAACTCGGGGATAAAGAAAGAGCCGATAACAACGGCAGGCAGGATGTACCACTGCATACCCGCGCCTTCTAGGGCAAACATCATGGAGAATGGTTCATACACACCCAGTACCGGATTGCCGGAAAGGAATGCCAGCATCAAAGCCAGCCAGAGACCAATCTTGGCTGTGTATTTCATAGCTTTAACAACCTTTGGTGAAGGCTTCAGTTTCAGGCCACTGATTTTTGCCAGTATCGCCTGCACTGCATGGAAAGGGCAGAGATTGGTGCAGTAAATATTCTTGCCCAGCAGAATGACGGCTCCCAGTGATCCACCCATCATCAACCACCAGGCCGGATTTTGGGTGAATGGTGGAATAAAGCCCTGCAAGAGTCCGGCAAAGTGCGAGATAGAAATGGAAAGATTCCACTGAAAGCCAATAAATGCCAAACCAAGCCCCAGTGACACATAGCGCAACTTCTTGTTTTTCAGAAACAGTACCAGCCAAGACAATATCAGCAGGCCGATAATGCCAAACTCTTTGATGGAGAAACTCCAGGGTTCTTGTTGCCAGTCTGCCTGCATGCCCAGTTGGGACTCGGCAAGATGGTGACTGGCCGAACGAACAGCCCGGGCAATACCATTACTTGAGATAGTTGCGCCAGACAATACATCGATATCGTTATCAGTGATAAAAGTATCGGAGACGGACTTTTCAGGATACTGGCGAAAGTAAAAGGCGTTCTCCAGTTTCTTGATATAGGCACGGGTTTCTACATGGTTAACCAGCTGAATGTCGATCAGTTTACCTTGCTCATCAACATGAGTTGCAACTGTTAGCGGGCCGCCATAGCCTTGAGCTTCTGCCAGGCTGACCCAGCTGCTTTGCCCATCTTTCACAAGCTTCCAGATGGGTGGGGAAGAGCTGATTTCCTCAATCTGATACAGACTGTATTGGCTTGCGAGCCATTGGGAGAAGTCGGGTTGATTGAAGAATTTTCCGAATACAAACGCTATGGCCAGAGACAGCCATGCTGCGATGGTCAGATATTTCGACCAGAGAGGTTTTTTTGCTCCCGGCTTTTTTTTAGCGCGTGAACACTCTTTATCAGAGCGCCCTTTACCAGAGCATTCTTTACCAGAGCAGTGCTCAGAGCAGGATTGTTGGTGCATAAACAAATAGGCTGCTTAATGGACCCCCGAAAAGGAGCCCTGATTGTTTCAATTATCAGCTTCGAGATTGCCAGGCCAGTCGTGCGCCCAGTGTGCTGATGGCGAGACCCGGCAGAAGAATAACCATTAATCCCATGCTGCCCGCCTGTGGTTCCCCTTCGAGAACAGAGCTGACAGACCAGGCGATGCCAAAGATTGTAACCGCTAACCCCAAAGCCAAAACAACGGTAGATTTCACACTGGTTTTGTGAAAATGGCGCAAGCTGATAAGGCTAACAGCCGCGAGAGTTGTTAAAGCGCCAAGGTAGAAAAACAATACTTCGATGCCGCTGAATATTCCCAGAAACATAATCTTCTCCTGTTAACTGCGACCGTCGTATTCTCGGCCGACTGGATCCCAGAACTTGTTCACCGACTCTTCGCTAAAGGTATTGCCAAAGCCGAACCAGATATCCATCTCCCGCATGAATGTATGCATAGGGCCGGGAGCGATGGTGTTGAGCTTTTCAATCATCCGGTGCTGCCAGAAATCAGGTTTATTGTATGGGCAGGACGTTATGCAGGTGGCGCAATCGGTATCGCTTTCATACCAGTAATCCCTGCATTTTTCTGCGTCGTTGTACCACTTTTTCACTCCGGGATTATGGTATGGCTTGAAGCCACCTTTTGGTGGGCCAAAAGATGTTTTCTCATCTTTATTCAAAGCATCAGCCGGGCAGGCATCGGAGCAGCGCTGGCATCGTTCGCAGAAAGACATAACTCCAAATGTTTTGGGCTTGTCGTATTCCACCAGTTCCAGATCGGTATAAACCTTGGCTAGACGAACCCGTGGGCCATATTTATAAGTGACCAGCAATCCCATACGGGAACCTTCACCAAGGCCTGCGGCGATAGCATAAGGAACGCTCAGGCCAACATCATTGCCGGTGGCTACGGCATTGTGACCCAGTTGTCGTATAAATTCGGCCAGCATTGGAGCCGTGTGAGACATACGGGCATAACCCATTGCAGTAGCCGCTCCAGAAACACCAGTCGGTGCAGCGGTCAGTGCTTCATAATCCATTTCGAACGCAAGTACGATGACGGTCTTGGGTTTGAAGGGAAAGTCGTCCCATGTGTAGGTTTTTTTAGTAATAAAGTCGTGATGGTGGGCATAGTCCCAGCGCCAGTCATGTTTGGCTATGCCAACCAGATCTGCGCCATACATTTTGGCAGTACGCTTGATGACATCTGCGGCCAGCTTGGGTGTTTTGAATTTGTAGAGTTCACCGGTTGGTTTGAAATCCCAGCCGAACTCACCCTGTCGGGGTTGGGTATACATGGACAGCCCGGTATTGCGAACTTTCCAGCTCCAGGGGGCACCGGTTAGGGCATAGTCATAACGGCGAAAACCAGGTTTGTTCTCATCAAGGGCGTGATCACTTTCCAGCCCTTTGGGTTTGCTCTGCCCGAATTTTTGGAAGTTGCTTTTCATATCAACAACGAATTCGTTGTTTTCAGGTTTGAACTGTTTGTAATCGGAGCTGACTTCCAGCGGAAAGTCATCATGTTCCATGATTGGAATTTGCGGGGAGGTGGTATCCGTTGTTTTCTGGTCATTCGCCAGAGCCGGGCCTGCCATCAAGGCTGCGCCGCCAAGCATGCTCAGCTTAAGAATACCTCTGCGACCGGGATTGTCAGGACACCCTGTCTCAGTCTGTTTACTTTTTTCTTCCATCCCCGACCTCTTTCTCAGGATGACTGCCACAATGAATTTTTCATCGTGCATTGTCGTTTTGATTATCGAGAGGGAACACTGGGACTTTCGATAGTAAGTCGATAGAGAAGAAGATTCAGGTTAATAAAAGACCATGTTTGTAGGCCTGACTTATAAGATTAGGGCGATTGCGAGCTTTAAGAAGATCTCTTAAAGCGGAAACATGATAATCCACACCTTTCTCTGTTAAATGCAAATGATCCGCAATTACTTTATTGGAATGTCCTGCTGCCATCAATTTTAAAATCTTTACGGCATTAGGATGTATTTGGCGACCATGAATGAAGTAAGGATTTAATCGATCGTGGTTTTGATCCAGTAGTTCAAGGTAGA
Source organism: Parendozoicomonas sp. 2304DJ65-17 (assembly GCF_058148445.1). Lineage (NCBI taxonomy): Bacteria > Pseudomonadati > Pseudomonadota > Gammaproteobacteria > Oceanospirillales > Endozoicomonadaceae > Parendozoicomonas > Parendozoicomonas sp. 2304DJ65-17. The sequence goes on along the minus strand of NZ_JBYVJV010000001.1, from coordinate 266,540 downwards.
GGTTTCGTACTTTGCGACAGAAACCGTCACCCATTTTGTTGATATTGCTCTTTAACTCCTCAGTGCCGAGAGGGCTGATAAAAACAAAGCGCACTTTCCAGTCTTGATAGCGAGGGTTGCTGACTGGAATAACCAGAGTTGAATTGATATTGAAGCGTTTATGGTATGCCCGGCATCCCCGGGGGGAGATATTAAAGTCGTAAAAAAAACCTCTCTGCCCTTCAATGGATCGGAGGTAGTTTTTGTCTTTAGCAGCAAACTGGCCGATATATCCAGTGCCGAACTCAGGTTCAACACCTTTCAGAAATGGTGCGTAGTAGCGAAGGCCAGTAGGCTCTGTGGAATCAAACAGCTTAACCTGCTCTTCTGGAGTGATATCAGTGGGAAGGCCATTCACACTGATAGACATCAGCCCGGTGTGTTCTACCTCAGATATGAATTGAGCAAGCGGGGACGACTTTTTTGATGGTTGAATCGTCAGATTAATGTCGTCCATTGATGGCATTCCGGATCATGCTGATAACGAAATTATCCGCAAAGAGTGTTCTATTGCCTCTATGTGTTTTTACTTAAACAATAGCCTGATGGTTTTCTATATTTATATTTTGGAGTTCAAAAAAATATGCTTCTCTAAGGTGAATGTTTTTTGAACTTACAATCAATTTTTTTATGTCACTCACAGCGTTTTTTTTAATATCTTCTCTCCAAAAATAAAGCTCTTCACTAATTTGTCACAAACTGTCTGAATAATCGCCAATTCGCGCACTTGCATAGTGTCGTAGTATCGTCGTGCTGGTATCAAAGAATAATAAAAAGCCAGCACCTGCGAAAAATAACAACAGACAGGACAATTCATGCTACCCCATTTTTTCCCTTCTCTTTATGGGCGTTTGTTGGGCTCAGCTCTTGCCGTTGCGACATTTGGTGCTCAGGCGGACACTCGTATATTTCTAACCAACAGCACTGGCGAACCAGTCACGTTATCTACGGCTGTATATGGTGAAAATGATGGTTACCAACAACAGGTAACGACACTGCCACCATTAGCCACTGAAGAAGTTCTTTCTATTTCAGATACCGATCACAATGCTCGGTTCGTAACAACTCTTGCTGCTACTGATACTTCACTGCAATTGGTGCAGGAGCTAAGCGGGAACTCAGTATCTGCCGGAGCCTATGGTGATGGCTTTCAGTTGCCATTATACAGCGGTAGCAACATTCGTCGTATAGATGGAGACTTCGGAGGGCAGGCTGTTGAAGTGGCTCAGAATATTGAGGGTGACAAGATCAATTATGTCATTACTCCCAAGCCTGTTGTTGTTCCGGAAACTCCCGCCAATACACTGAACCTTCTGGCATACAATGCCTGGGGAATCACAGTTTTTGGAGCCAAAAAGATTCCTGAGCGGTTTGAAGAAATCCCTGCTCATCTGAAAGGCTACGATGCCATTGTATTCTCAGAACTGTTTGATGATATTCCCAGCGATAAGCTGAGAGCGGCAATTCGTGCTGAATACCCTTATCAAACAGGTAAAGCCTTTAAAGTTGGCAAGCTGATGGAATCCGGCAACCGAATCGTTTCCCGGTGGCCGATTCTTGAAGAAGATGTGGAGTTCTACGACACCTGTGATGGTATTCAATGTGCAGCCTCCCGTGCGGTTATTTATGTAAAAATCAACAAGAAAGGTCAGCCTTACCATATTTTTGGTACTCATACCCAGTCGTCTGATGATGCGCCAAATCGTGCGGCTCGAATGGCACAGATTGCGCAGATGGGTGAGTTTGTGCGCTCCAAAAACATTCCCGCTGATGAGCCTGTGTTAATGGGGGGAGACTTTAATGTTAACAAGCTGACCCTGCCTCAGGATCGTGAGCAGATGCTGATCAGCCTGAAAGCTGTTGAGCCAGCTAACACTGGGTTGACTGCTACTTATGACAGCCGGGTGAATGTCTGGGCCGATGCTCCCTTTGTTGAGTATCTCGATTATGTACTCTATGGCAGGGATAACCTGAATCCGGTTGAGTCTGTAAACTATGCCTTTGCGCCTCGCAGCAGTGCCCCTAGCCTGTGGGGAGAGTGGGATCTCTCTGATCATTATGCAGTGAACGGTGCTTTCAAGTTTCCAACAGCGGCCGAACCTTCGCGTTCTCTTTTCCCTTACGATGGAGACATTGTGCATTTCAAAACCCGTAATGGTCATTACATGAGGGCTATGAGTGGTGGTGGCAGTTTTATTTCTGCAGGTTCCAGCCAGATTGGAACCTGGGAAAGTTTTCAGGTTGTACAGGTTGGATATAACAAGATTGCGCTGAAAGCCCGTGACGGTCATTTTGTTCGTCTTGATTCCAAGCTGTTTGGAACTTTGAAAGTTAACGGTACCAAGATTGGAAGCCGTGAAACTTTTGAAATTACTGATCTTGGTAACGGGCGAGTTGCATTACGAGCGGCTAATGGTCGTTATCTGCGAGCAGACTTCGGTGGTGGTGCTGGTTTGAGTGCCGGCTCATGGTCGATTGGTTCAAAGCAGACTTTTGAAATGATTCGTCCTTAATCTAAATACCTCCCTTCTCTCTAATTCAGGGAAGGGAGGTATTTTTTTATCAGGCCATGATTGATGTTGGTTTGCCCTCCAGAACCTCAATAACTTCGTTTAAAAGATCTTCTTTCTCTTCGTTAGTCATTGGGTGGCTGCAGGCTCCTGGCTTGGTGTAGTTGATCAAAAGCTTTCTTGTTTCATGGTTGCCTGGTAAGTACTGCAAAAGAACTGTGCGGAAGCACAGTGCGCCGAGATCAATGGTCATTCCAGCGGATTCCCAGCTCCCTCTTCTTTTTTCACTGATTGGCTCTTCGAACACACAGGATTCAAATGTTACATCTTTAATGATTGTCTCGTCGCCAAAGCAGGACTTGGGATCTGTTTTTTTCAGAGGAAGCCAGATGGCATTTCTGCGTGGTACCCGCATGTCCTCAAAAGATAAATAAACTTCTACATTGTCGTTACTGTTTCGTGTAAGCCAACTATTACTGCGGGTAAACAAAATACTGCTTCCAAAAGCATCAACGTATTGGCTTCGTTCGCTGCCTTTATAGACAGGAACTATTTTAAATTTTTCAGGAAGGTAAATATTTATGGATGGGTAGACATTAGAACTGTATGAATTTTCGGTCACTACAATCTGTTTTTTTGCACCACACCCTGCCATCAGCAATGACGCAAACAAAACGACTACAAATTTTCTCATTATAAATTCTTCTGTCTTTTTTTTGTTAATTGAATTACCGATTTTAATGTTGAATGCATAATTTGAAAGAAAATTTTCGAAGGTGTTTTTATTGTGTCGGAATTTGTTGTGAGCTGTTGATAGGTTGGTGAATGCCGTACCACTATGGTGGTAATTCCTTTGTGTGCTTTCTATACCTATTGTCGTATATCAGTACAAAGCCCTTACATTTCATGTGTGATTATTGTGCCAGCAAATAGTCATCGCTGGCGCATATTATCACCCGTGAAGAATTGCCATGTCTGACACTATTAAACGTGTGTTTAGCTCCGTTCTGGGCCGTCGTACCTTTATGAAATGGAGTTCAGCTGCAGGCGGTGCCGCCGCAGTTATGGGTTCCGGCTTACCTTTCAAAGCCGTTGCTTCCAATAAGAAAACAAGTGAAAAGAGTACAGATAAGGTTGTCTGGTCTTCCTGTACTGTGAACTGTGGCAGCCGCTGCCCGGTTAAAATGCATGTCTCCGATGACGTGATCAAATGGGTTGAAACCGATAATACCGGTGACGACAAAGAGTGGGGTGAACACCAGGTTCGTGCCTGTTTGCGTGGCCGCTCTATTCGTAAGCGCGTATACAACCCTGACCGCATCAAATACCCAATGAAGCGTGTGGGCAAACGTGGCGAAGGCCGCTTTGAGCGCATCAGCTGGGATGAAGCTTTGGATACCGTTGCCGGCAGCCTGAAGCGAATTGTTGGTGAATACGGTAACGAAGCCGTATATCTGAACTACGGTACCGGTACTCTGGGCGGAACTGTGACCAAATCCTGGCCGCCTTCCAGCACCATGGTTGCCCGCTTGATGAATGCCTATGGTGGTTACCTGAACCACTATGGTGACTACTCCACAGCCCAGATCGCTGTTGGCCTGCCTTATATGTTTGGTGGTAGCTGGGTGGGTGGTAACTGTGTGACCGATATTGAAAACACCGAGCTGGTGGTTTATTTCGGTAATAACCCGGCCGAGACTCGCATGAGTGGCGGCGGTGTTACCTATCATCTGCAGGAAGCCCGCCGTCGTAGTGGCGCTCGCATGATCTGTGTTGATCCGCGTTTGACTGACACTAACCTGCTGGGTGAGAAAGATGAGTGGGTGCCTGTTCGCCCTGGTACCGATGCTGCATTTGTAGCCGGTATGGCTTACGTGATGATCATTGAAGACCTGGTGGATCACGAATTCCTGAATCGTTACACCATCGGCTACGACGAAAACTCTCTACCTGAGTCTGCTCCCAAGGGGGCCTCCTGGGTGTCTTACATCAAGGGTAAGGGCGAAGACAAAACGCCGAAGACGCCAGAGTGGGCAGCAAAAATCTGTGGTGTTCCTGCCAAGACTATTACCCGTCTGGCCCGCGAAATTGCCGGTGCCAAGCCTTGCTATATCGCTCAGGGCTGGGGTATGCAGCGTCACGTCAATGGTGAGCACAGCTGCCGTGCAGTTTCCATGCTCTCTGTAATGACCGGCAACGTAGGTATTCACGGTGGTAACACCGGTGCCCGTGAAGGCGGTTACTACATGCCGTTTGCTTCCTTCCCCAAGCTGAGCAACCCGGTGCAGGCGTCTATCCCCATGTTTATGTGGACAGATGCCATTATCCGTCATGATGAAATGACTGATAAAACCGACGGTATCCGTGGTGTTGAAAAGCTTACCTCACCTATCAAGTTTATCTGGAACTACGCCGGTAACTGCCTGGTGAATCAGCACGGCCAGATCAACCGTACCCACGAGATTCTGGCAGACGACAGCAAGTGCGAAATGATTGTGGTGATTGATAACCACATGACTGCTTCTGCCCGCGTTGCCGACATTCTGTTGCCAGACCTGACCATCGCTGAGCAGATGGATTTCGCCACTCAGGGCAGTGCCGGCAACATGGGATACGCCATCTGCTGCAGTCAGGCGATCAAGCCTCTGCACGAATGTCGCCCGGTTTACGATATGTGTGCCGATATTGCCGAACGTCTGGGTGTGAAAGAGAAATTCACCGAAGGTCGTACCCAGCAGCAATGGCTGGAGTTTATTTACTCCAACGCCCGCAAGAACAACCCGGAATTGCCAGACTTCGCGACCTTTGTTGAAAAAGGTATTGTGAAGAAAAAGAACCCTGGTCAGCCTCATGTTCAGTACAAGGCATTCCGTGATGATCCAGAAGCCAATCCACTGGCAACACCATCTGGCAAGATCGAGATCTACTCCGAGCGTTTGGCAGAGTTGTCCAAGAGCTGGACTCTGAAAGACGACGAATACATCAAGCCTCTGCCTGAGTATGTATCCATGTGGGAAGGCCACGAAGCCCCTCATGCAGACAAATACCCGCTGCAGATGTTTGGTTTCCACTACAAGTCCCGCACCCACTCCACCTACGGCAACGTTGATGTTCTGCACGACGCTAACCGTCAGGAGATTCTGGTAAACCCAGTTGATGCCAAAACTCGCGGCATTAACGACGGTGACACGCTGAAAGTGTGGAACGACCGTGGCGAGATTCGTGTGGTAGCGAAAGTATCCCCACGCATCATGCCTGGTGTTGTCGCCATGGGGCAGGGCGCCTGGTACACACCAAATAAAAAAGGTGTGGATATCGGTGCCTGTATGAACACCCTGACCACGCAGCGGCCTTCTTCCCTGGCAAAGGGAAATCCGCAGCACAGTAACCTGGTGGAAATCGAGAAGGCCTGAGTGGGAGTCTGACGAATGCAATACGGATTTTATATCGACAGCAGCCGCTGCACTGGCTGTAAAACCTGTGCAATGTCTTGTAAGGATCGCTACGACATCGGTACCGATCGTGACTGGCGTCGTGTGTATGAATACGGCGGTGGTGACTGGAAACAGGGTGAAGACGGTAGCTGGGAAAACGATGTGTTTACCTACTACATGTCTATCAGCTGCAACCATTGTGATACGCCAGCCTGTACTAAAGCCTGCCCAACTGGCGCTATGCACAAGCGTGAAAAAGATGGTCTGGTTGTAGTGGATCAGGATCGTTGTGTGGGTTGTCAGTACTGTTCCATGGCCTGCCCTTACGGTGCGCCACAGTATGACGCTGAAAAGAAAGTGATGAGCAAGTGTCACGGCTGCTATGAGCGCCTGGAAGAAGGCAAGAAGCCAATCTGTGTGGAATCCTGCCCACTGCGGGTTCTGGGTTTTGGTCCTGTGGAAGAACTGCGCAAAAAGTACGGCAATGAAGCCAGTATCGCGCCTCTGCCAAGTGCCAAGCAGACTAACCCGAACCTGATTGTAACCGCCAGCGCTTCCGCTAAGCCAAGCGGTGACCATATCGGTAGCGTACAGAACAAGCGGGAGGTGAAGTGATGGAAAACATGTCTCTGGTAATTTTCACTGTATTCGCACAGTGTGCCGCAGGCCTGTTTGCTGTAACCGGTCTTACTCAGATGCGTTCCAACCTTGATCTGCGTACAGGTCAGGTGATGGCTCTGAATAAGGGTTACATCATTGCTCTTGTTGCTCTGGCTTTTGCCATGGTGGCATCCACGACTCACCTTGGTCAGCCTCTGCGAGCCATGAATGTGATGTACGGACTGGAGCATGCGTCTCCACTGAGCCTGGAGATTGTTTCTGTCAGTGCTTTTGGTGGTGTTCTGTTCCTGTTCACTGCTTTGCAGATGCGTAGCCAGAAAGAAAGCACAGTCGGCAGTTGGTTGTTGTTACTGGGCATTGTTCTGGCTATTGGGCTGGTGCAAGCCATTGCCAATGTTTACACCCTGCCAGCGGTTGGTGCCTGGGATACTCCCCTGACTTCCATGCAGTTCTACCAGAGTGCGCTGGCAACTGGCAGCAGCCTGGCAGCCATGTTGTTCTTGCGTCGCAATGATCGCTTAGGTGATCTGAAAGATATGGCGCGTAAAGTGATTGGTTGGGCGGGGTTAATCGCTATTGTTCTGCTCACCTTGGTCACTGTACTGTTCCTCCAGCGTCTGGTTGACCTCGGTATTATTTACGGAATGGGCGATAGCGCCGCACTGGCTGTATATCTCCATGCTGGTTTGGTTCTGGCTGGCCTGTTGTGGTGGGTTGCTCCAGCTATTCGTGGTCACGATGCCCGTTTCAGCGCCTTTATCGGTTTTGTTCTGGTGCTGGGCGGTGAAATTCTGGAACGCATTTTCTTCTACGACTTACTGCAAACTCAAGTGATGTAAATATGGCAGATAACCGATCCTTACAGGAGCAACTGGCCCGTTTTGTTATTGCCGGGCGGGTCTTCTGGCAGCTCTGGCACCGGCCTCTGCAAATGGAATCCGCTGAAGAACTGGATGAACTTCTGGCCGAGTGGCCTCTGGCTGCAGATCAGCCAGACGTTCAACAAGGTCTGGCGTTGATGCGTGCAGGTTTAAAAGCTGACTCTCAGGCGCTGAAGTTTGATTATGCCGATCTGTTTGTTGGGCCTGACCGTTTAAAGGCGGCTCCCTGGGGATCGGTTTATCTGACCGAAGAACAGACGACTTTCGGTGATACGACACTGGCCGTGCGTGACTTCTACCGCCAGAACGGTATGGAACTGGAAACTGATGAGCGCGAACCAGACGACCATATTGGTTTGATGTTTGCGTTTATTGCCTGGTTAGGAGAGCAGGGGCTGGCTTTGGATGATGAACAATCTGTTCAGCCGGTCTTCTGTACCTTACGTGCATTTTTAAGTGAGCACTTGCTGACTTGGGCTCCACGGCTCTGTGAGCTGGTTCAGGAGCATGCTGTTACAGACTTCTACAAAGGTCTGGGAATGCTGACAGCGGGTGTACTGCAGGCAATAGCCAAAACCGTTGATGCCGAAGCTGATAAAGTGCGGTTATACCGTTAATGGCTGATCTGGAAGTAGCAGAAGAACAATCCTCAGGCATAAGTCGTCGGGGATTATTCCGTATGCTGGGCGGTCGCTCTGAAGCAGAAAATGTGAAAGAGAAAATCGTGCCGGAAACCCCTTTGCCCAGACCACCCTGGGCTAGGGATAACCGCAGTTTTCTGGCCCTGTGTGATCGTTGTACCCTGTGTCAGGATATTTGCCCGGAGCGTGTTCTTAAACCTTTGGTCAGCGATGAAGAGGCCCTGAATGGTGTCCCGCTTCTGAACCTTGATTATGGCGAGTGCACCTTTTGTGGCAAATGTGTAGAGGTATGTCCAACAGGGGCTCTGGATCGCGAATTGGGCAGTAAGGTTCAGGCTGTGGCAGTGGTAACTGGTCAGTGCAGCAGAACCCTTGGAATGCCCTGCGATATATGCGCGGATAGTTGCCCGGAGCAGTCTATTACTTTGGCAGATAAATCTGCCCCTGTGATTGATGCCCAGAGTTGTACCGGTTGTGGCGCTTGCTCACTAAGTTGTTACAGCCGTGTGTTTGAGATTCAAAAGATAAGCCAGTAGAGGTTTTTGATATGGGATTTGGTGGTATCAGCATGCCTCAGCTGCTGATTGTTCTGGCTATTGTTGTTGTCCTGTTTGGCACCAAGCGTCTTGGCAGCATGGGTGAAGATCTTGGGGAAGCCCTGAAAGGATTCCGTAAGGCCATTAAGGATGAAGATGAAGAGAAGAAAGGCGAATAATGTCTTTCACACCCTGTTTTCCGACAGGGTGAATCCTTTTAAATATCGGCGAATAGATTGTCGATGGTCACCTGAACCATGTCTGATAATCTGTTTTGTTGTTGTGTCAGGGGGTCTGTTCCCCTCAGAGATTCACTGATCAGTACCGCCAGATCACTGGTTAAACAGGGACTGCCTTCAAGCGATTCCGTAAGAAGTTCAGAGTGTTCTCTGGCCGCTCTGGAAATAAAATCCTGAGCCGCGGCTCTTGCTATGGTTGCTGCTTCTTTATCAGTCGCCAGACTGATAATTTTCTTTTTCCCCTCAAGATCCGCTCTCAAAAGCTGGCAGAATATTTTGTCATCCGCACCTTCACTGTATAGCTCCAGCACCTTTGAATATTCGGGATATTCCAAAGCTTCTCTCATTAATACCGGTTGTGCTTTTTTTGCATCAGCGCGAAGAAGTTCTGTGCGCTTTGGCCCGAGGAAATAAATACCGCCTTTTGCGTAAAGACAATCCCGCACCAAAGCCCCATTACCTTCAAGACTGGCATATAGAAGCTGAACAAATTTATCTGAAGATTGTGCAGCGGCCACACGGGCAAGGGCGTGATGAGCAGTGTAACTATTAACGGGTTTGCAGCTGAGTATGCGTCGGTAGGTCTGGTCATTCCAGTCTGATACCAGCTCACACTTTGTCGTGTGTTCATCAATTTGCCCGAGAGTTCGGCGGCGGGCATTGTTTATTGCGCTTGATAGCTGAACAAAACGTCGCTGGGCAGAATGAATTTCCTCATCCTGTAACCCGCACTGCTCCAGCATCTCTCGCCAGTCATCCCAGCTGTGTTGGCAGAACACCTCTGCAAATGTCGCGTCAAATAATAGGGGGCGATGTTTTGGGCCCTGGAATCCAGTTTGAAAAAGAACCCCTTCAGAAACACCGGTAAACTGGCAGCCAAAACAAAGGTCATTGTCGATACAAACCGGCTCGTAATCTCCGTTCGGCAGCAGGCGGTAACGGATGTTGCCAAGGTGCCGATCAACCTGACCGGTTAATAAATCAAGAATATGGATGATAGCCATTTTCCTTTGCATGCCGGGCGTTGAAAAATCAATGTTCAGGTTTGCCTGAGCGATTTTATGAATGCGGTAGAGCTTGTTGCTTCGCGCCAGCCCGGCAAGAAATTCATCGTGGCTGTTCAGGTGTATTTTTTTGCTGCGAAACATACTGGCAAGGCCCTGAATGTTATGGGATTCCAGGCATGCAGAGAGTTCCTCAATATGATCAGAAGGAACCTGAATATGAATCCTGTTTTCCAGCTCTTCATCTATCAGCATCGTAGCCAGTTCTTGGTAGGACGCTATCTGGGCGCGAGTGAAAACATCTAAATCTTTTTGTCTGGCCTGATCTTTCATCTCGAAATGCTGGCCAAGATCGGCTTGTTTGCTTTCAATCTCTCTGATCAAAGCCATAAGGTCGGAATCATCCACCCGTCTTCGTTCCGTGTGCAGGGCTTCTTCGCCTTCAATAAAATCCTGAGCCAGACAGGGAATGCCGTTCACCAATACCAGCTGTGTTCCCGGAACTAATGCCGTTTGTTCCAGACGTTTTGCGGTTTCATAAAACGAACGGGAGCGTATGCCAAAACGGGGATGCTCTTCCGGGATACCAGAAAATGTCATCGGTTCTGTGGAATCAGCTTTAACGCAGAGAGGTTTTGCGACTATGTCGAGCCCTTCTCCCGTTACCCTCATAAGCGTGGACATTGCGCCACTGGCAAAGTTGGGCACCAGCGTGTGCTCACCCCCATGCTCTGTTGTAACCAGATTGGTGATGGGGTTTTTTACGTTGATGTGTAAAGTTTTACGGAGAGTGGTTTCCAGCTTTCTTCGCTTACGCCGGCAAAGCTCTTCCAAATCGGTATAGCTTTTGTTTTTTGCCTGAAGAAATACTGAATTTATTAAACAACAAAATTTTGAGGTTGCGTGCAGTTGCACTTGCTCGCAGGCATCTTCACAGGTGGTTTTGTATTCGTGCTCTGCATCCCACAGTTGTTGGCACAGTTGATTGCGCAGCTCTATATCTTTTGGCTCGTCACAGGCTACGGTGTTTAATCGACATTCTTCAATCGAAGCGTGAAAAGCCTGTCGGGTAAGGTGAGGCAGGGAACTGGCTGAATCTGTGGTTCTGTTACGATGAGGCGGTGATCCAACAGTAACGGGCATTTCCAGCGCAGAGGCAGAACTGGATTTCAGGAATGGATGCTGCCTTTCCGGTGTTTGGGATACTCTGTCCCTTGACCCCTTTCTGGTAGGGACCGTTGCAGAGTTTGGCCTTCGTTTTGCTCCTTCCATGTAGGTATCCCACAGTATCAGGATGATAAATGGGATAGATTTAAAAAGGTTGCTCTCAGGAAGTCAGTAACCAGAAGGTTAGGAATATCAGGGAATGAGTATTAAACAAAAACTATTCAGCTTCTGTTCACCTTTGAACTGATATCGTTATCACTATCCCATAGTGAGCCCTTTATGAACCGTTATGCATAACAAGTTTCTCCGCAACAGGCCGTTGTTACTGATAGCTGTATTTCTGGCAGGTTGCCAGTCGGCACCTGATCATCCACTGTTTCTGGCATCAGATGTTCAGCCGGTAAGTCAGTACACTTCGTTCAAGGAGTACGCATCACTTGTTGAGAGTGAAGTTGCCGAGAACCGGTATTTTCTAACGGATAATAAAGATGAGGAACTTAAGGCTAATCTGCCTTTTGAGCTGAAGCCCGATGCTTCTCCCGCTGAGAGTAAAGGCATTTTGCTGATTCATGGGTTAGGAGATTCCCCCTGGTCATTTGTGGATATTGCCCCTGAGCTGGCAGAACAAGGTTTTCTGGTAAGAACGGTTTTGCTCTCCGGTCATGGAACCCGCCCAGGGGATATGATCAATGCTGATTTTGATGATTGGCAGTCGCTGGTAGATAAACAGGTTGCGCTGTTAAAACAAGATGTTGATGAAGTTTATCTCGGAGGGTTCTCCACAGGAGGAAACCTTGCTTATCTGTATGCCGCTGAAGACAAAGACATCAAAGGCTTAATGCTGTTTTCACCTGGATTTCAATCCAATGAACCATTTCTGTTCTTAACCCCGGCATTGGCTCAGTTTCAGGACTGGATAATGGTTAGTGATCCAGAGTCTGCCACTAACTATGCCCGTTACAGAACCACATCAACCAACGGTTTTGCACAGTATTACTGGAGCAGTAAAGAAACACTGGAAACTTTGGATCAGAGCACGTTTAAACGGCCAGTGTTTATGGTGTTGACAGAACACGACAGTGTTTTGGATACCCAGGCAATTAAAGAACTATTCGCAACCCGCTTTACCAATCCAGACAGTCGACTGATGTGGTTTGGCTCAACTCCTTCTGGAGAAAGCGGAAGAATTATCACGGTGAACAGCCGCATACCTGAAATGCGGGTTAGCAGTATGTCTCATATGGGAATGCTGTTCTCTCCAGATAACCCCTACTACGGCATCAATGGCAGCGAACGGATTTGTCATAATGGTCAGGAAGTGGAAGGTGCTGAACAATATTGTTTAAGTGGGAAGCCTGTCTGGTATGGTGCTTATGACTACAGGGAAGAGGGTAAGATTCACGCACGGCTGACTTTTAATCCGGTTTTTGATCAGATGATGAATGAGATCACCGAGGTGTTTGATCTTACAACACCATAAAATCAGAATTTGGGGTTGAATGCGTTGTCTATTTCTCAGTGATATAGGCAACGCGTTCAACCAGATGTTTAGAGTTTTAATCTGGCTCGTATTCGGTATTAGTCGCCTTATCGATAACTCTATCGACTAGATCGTCAAGCATATCGTTGTATTGATGCTCATTATCCGGCAAAGGAAGATCGTTCTTTTTACTGTATTTCTCAACCTCTTCACGCAGTTCACTTTTTAGCTCTTCTGTATTCACACTATCATTGGATTTAAGACTTTCATGGGGGACTTTTCTTGGCCACTCTCCCTTGAATTCCCACTCAAGACTGCCAAATAAACTTGTTACATCACCACCTGCCCAGCATGCACCTTCGCAGGATTTTATAAATTGATTACATTGCTGGCCTGACCAGGTGTCGGTTCTGTCAATGTGAGCATTATCATCCATCAAAGGGTGATAAATCGTGCGCCCATCCTGCTGAATTTCCCGAGCGGCTACACGTATTATGGCTGTCACGTAATAGGGATGGCGAGGTAGCTTGTAATAAGATTTGGGTACAGCGCCGCCATCGCCATTAAAGGCACTCAAATCATCTGATGCATGACGAAAACACATAATATAACCCGCTACGCTACGACCACTGTCATCGGTTTCGTCAGCGGTATATTGGTAGTAAACCGGTATATGTACCCGGGAATTAGACTGGTCATCAGGGTCGTATGCATAAGCACTGTGGGTGCCATAGTTTTCAGGGTCGTAACCTAATCGTGCAGCATAATCTGCGGCATCCCCTTTGCGTATATGCTTAAAGTCACCGTTTCCCGTGCTTTTGCGTGCGGAATGCTTGTGAATTGTTTTTACCTTATCAAGGTTTGGGGTTCCGCTTTCTGCAGCAAAAGCAGCACTGCCTGATGTAATACAAATGGCAAGCAATGTGTGGGTTAACGCGTGGGTAAGGGGGGGGAGTGAAAAACGTTATTGTAACTTTTTATGTTAGGCATAAAGACTCCGCATACTACGTTGAGCCATATAAGATGGCTGTAGCCTGGATAGGTTGCCGGTGATTTTGTGATATTTTTGTATCTGTTTGTTGGAATCTTCAGAGCTGAGTAGAGTTTGTAACGAATCACACTAGCTATTAAAAAGTTTAGAAACTGCCTTTTATAAAGGTGAAGATTTTAAAGGCTTATCGGAAGTGGTAATAATTAATCAAGGAATTATGTAGGTTTATATTTCTTAATTAAAAATGAAACGATTCATCTAAATAAAAGAACAGTATTATGTTTTTTATAAAGGGCGAATAACTTCACAAAAATAACAGTGATTTTTTTATTAAAAGTGATTTTTGTCACATTATTTCTAGTAATGACCAAACTCCAGTTTGGTGTGGTTTGCTAACTCTTTCTGCTACTACTTTTTATTGTGAACTATCTCACGTCTCTATATTAATGATTTGATTGATACTGCATTTGATAAGCAAGTCCACGTTCTAAATCAGTGCTATTCCAGACATTTAAACGGGTCGTGTCCTCAAATCAAGAAAACTGAAAATTGGTTGCTGGAAAAGATACTTCAATCAGGACTTTGTTGTTCTCGCTGGCGAATTCTGTCAATCAAACAGGAGATGTTTATATGCCTCAATCTAAATGCTCATGGTTTAAGCCAGCGGCACTCTTACCGCTAGCGCTTGCAGTGCAAAGCGCTGGTGCTGTCACATTACAACCTGATGATGATGGCTATACCCGTGGCGGCAAGTATGGTCATCAGGTGTTTTCAACGCAGTCTGATCTGTTAGTTAAGAACTCGCACAATATTGATTATGACCGGAAATCGTATCTGAGCTTCAATCTAGATGGTATGGATATTGAGAACCTGGAGCAGGCGACGCTGAAAGTGTATGCCAAGAAGGTTCATAAAAACCTGACCCTGAATGTCATACAGGGTCAGGGTGGTTGGTCTGGCCCTTTGAGCTGGAATTCGGCTCCAGCTGCCAACCTTTCTGCCGGAGTTGTTTCTACATCAATAAACCCGGGTAACACTAATAGTTGGCTGGAAATTGATATTGCCAAGCTGGTGAAAAGCAGTGATGGCCAGCAACTGACATTAATTCTTGAAGACCCAAATAATGGCAAAGGCAATGGTGCGACGCTGGCCAGTATGGAAAGTAACCATGTGCCACAACTTGTGGTTGCGATTAAAGAAACGTCAGCCCCAGAGAAGCCTTCAAACCCGGAGCCTCCGGTAAATCAGCCAGGTGACGGTAATGAAAACAGTACGTCTCCAGCATCAGGTGAGCCTGAAACAGAGAATCCAGAAACACCTCCTGCAGATCCGTCTGGTGAAAAACCTGTAGGGCCGGGGAATGGTGAAAACCCAGATGAGGGTATAAATCCAGAACCTCCAGTTGCCGAGCGATCAGTTGCTGAGCCTGGTTCTGTAAGGGTTGCCTATCTGGATGGCCAGGTTGTTCTGGACTGGCAGACCCCTGCTCAGAATGCTGAACATGCAGAGACGGTTTCAGTTACGGGTTATAAAGTGCTGCGTAAGCTGAGCAACGAAGATGAATTTTCAACGCTGGTTAACAACGAAAACCCAACGGATAGCTTTTTTGTCGATACCACAGCTCAGGCAGGGGTAACTTATAACTACAAGGTTTCTGCAGTTGCTCTGGATACAGTAAGCAATATCAATCTTGAATCACCATTCTCCAGTGTCGTGACCCTGGAACCATATTCTGCTGTTAGTACACCAATAGCCAATATCGTTACTGATGCTGATAGAGATGGCTATCTGACCGCTGTTGATAACTTTGGCGAAGATGTATGGAATCGTGAGTCAGGTGCGGTTTTTGGCCCGAATCTGGACGATGATGATAACGACGGTGCAGCAGATGGCCTGGATGATATACCCAATGGCGAACAAGATCTTTTGGATATGGCCAAGGTTGTTCTTAAGAGAATGGATAACCTGCGTTCACAGGATTCTATCGAGCTGAAAATCACTTATGATTTCCAAAAGCAGCCTGCAGCGAGCATGGGTGATTTTTATGATGCAGAAGATCAGGAACCCAAGTTTCTGTACTACATTGCTGACCGCTCTCAGTGGTGGTCACTGGGTGAATATGCGGAGAGAAACGGTAATACGCTCAAGCTGAGGCTTTCTCCGGATATGCTGAAGGATGATTTCACTTTTTATGTGGACAGTTTGTTAGGTCGTCATGCTGGGTTTGATGGTAATGTACAGATTGCCCTGAACGTGATCAGAGGTTCCAAAGTCATCTCTCAGGATGAGGTCGCTCTTCGTGGAGCACCTATTCTTTATTCTCATGTTTTGAATGAGCCTCGTCGTATCTTTGTTTCTGATGATGCAAAGTTTGATAGCACAACTTCCCTGAATAATATGATTGCTGAAAACCTGGATGTACCTATTCAAATGGAGCGTGCACGTGACTCCCTATGGGCACAGGACTCGGGGCAGTTTGGGTATATTCAGAGACCTTCCAAAGGTGGTCTGGCAACAACTCAGGTACATACCAAAGTGCCCAGTGGTTTTAGCCCCTGGTTCAACTTCCTGGATGCTGACAGCGGCATGATTGATTTTTCACCCTCTCAGGGTGGCAAGTTCTCTGCTGGAGGTAATATAGAAGTGATACCTCCCTATACTCACAACGGTGTGTCTTATCCACTGGGACGTGTCGTTATGGGAGGCAGCATTGGCTACGATGTCCCCGTTAGTGGGGATGGCAGAAAACACCGTGAAGTTAGTAAGAGTCTGGCTGGCTTTATTGAAGCTCAGGGCGTTCAGGGACCTCCCATTGTTCTGCCTTCTGCATGGCTGACAGTTGGACATATCGATGAAATGTTCAAGTTCCTGCCAAAACCCAACCCAGCACCCGGTGAGAGACCATGGGTGGTTGCTATTGCCTCTCCTGAAAAAGCGCTGAAGATCAGCGATCGTGGCACAGAAAACAACCTGGCGATTCAGGAACACATCATCAATAAGATTAAAGATGTGTTTAAGCAGGAAATTGGTCTGGCTGATGAGGACTTTATCGATGTTCCTGTGCTGTATACCAGCGGTGGTAGCTCCTATTACCCGAATGTCATTAATATGCAGTTAGTGGGAACCGACCTGTATGTGCCAGACCCTGAGTCTCCCAAGGTTAATGGTGTGGATTCATTCAAGGAAGCAGCAAGAGAAGCCTTGTCTGGCCTTGGTTATAACATCCACTTTGAAGGTATCAGGAAGAGCTACTTCGCTGGTAACGGCGGTGGTGGTATCCACTGCGGTACCAATGTTGAGTTCGAAGCGAATAAAGACACGCCCTGGTGGTTATCTGATAAGTAACAGGGATTGCTGAAAACTTAACGTGTAAAACGCCTGAGCTGTTTGTTGTTGAAATAAACAGCTCAAGCCGCTTTATTAAATATGTTGCTCAAGCTTGGCTTGTTTCGCGTTCATATCTCATTCCCAGCTTTTTAAACAGAATCGCCGCAGGACAAAAACCACTAAACGAAAACTGAAATAGGTTGGCTCCTACAAACAGAGTCAGCCATACAAATCCTGGATGTACGTAATGAGTCAGGGCTAGTGAAACCATAACCATCACTCCGGCAAAGGCGAAAACGGCGCGTTCTACAGTCATTGTTATTCTCCACTCTCGTTTTTATTGAACTTACGTATTAATGAATGTTTGAGCCTAAAAGCTGTACCGCACTCTGGCCCATGCATTGCTGTTATCTTCATGTTGCCCGAAAAAGGAATAATTGTTTTTTCCCAGAAGCAGATTAAGCCCTGTGGTAAAACTCCAGTTGTCAGTTGCCCGGTAGGTGATCGAGGGTTTCAGGTAGGCATCCTTATCGGTAGGCGACCAGAAACCGAATAGAGACCAGGTCAGCTTTTGCTGCATGGCTAAATGGGTCAGTCGAACAGTCAGTAGCTGGCATTTCTCTTTCTGTTCATACTTTGGGAAAGGGGAGTTCTCTTTCAGGCGGTTATAGTCCTGAGTCCATTCCAGATAATACTGAACCGATACAGTGGTGTTGGCTGCTACTTCCTGCTCGTACCCAGTCAGCCAGCGTAGCTGTGAGTTGGGAATGTTGGGATTATTGCCGGAACTGTCGTCTTTGCTGTCATACCACGCAACTTCCATATTCAGCAGGCCTTTTCCCAATGGGGAGCGCAGGCTACCACCTAGTGTGTTGAGCTTTGGATAATAAGGTTGTCCCTGATGGTTGGTGCCCATTGGCACCGGCCAGTAACCACTGTTTGCATAGAGTGCGTACTCAACACTGTTATGGGTTGTGGACAGTCGTGTGGCCCAGGTATCACCAGAAGCTTTATCTGGATGAATAGGGTTTGAAGAGGCTTTTCCCGTTAAAGGTGAAAAGTAGGAAAAACGATCACCGTTAATGCTTTCATCGGGCGTGAATCGTGGCGTCCAGACAATATCAAGGCTGGAGTTGGTACCAAAAAATATGCTGGTTTTGAAACTGTCAGAAGGCGCTTTCAGATATTCGTCATCACGGCCGGAAAAGAATGATTGCCAGTCTTTGGGAAACAGGTCATTCAAAAACAGGTAATCACCTGTTCCCCAGGTCAGTACCTGTCGGCCAAGCTTGATATCCATATTTCCAGCAGGACTGAAAGACAGTGACAATTCACGGGTTTGCCACTCACTGTTTTTCAGTATTTCGTCGTACAAAGCATCACCGGTGAGATTAAAGGTAAACATGTCGGTGGTGTAATCAAAATCAAGTTGCCCACGAAAATCACCAAGCGTTGTGTTTCGACTGATTGCGGAATTGTTGTGGAGTCTTGTGCCATAGGCCGCTTCAGCAAAGCCGCTTAACTGCCACGGTTGCTGAGTAGCCGGTTCGCCCCATTCTTCCTCTCCCCAGTTTTCATTCCATTCATCCTGCGCCAGCGTTGGTTGGGTGAATAGGAGGAAAGCCATAGCGGGCATTATTTTTATTAGGATATTCATAGCGCTATTTCTCAGGGCAGCTATTTATTTTAGCCACTGCCTAGGCGGTGTCCGTAAACTGCGTTCGCTGAAAACAGTATCCGGAATGCCAATGTCATAACGAACACCGCGCATCTGCATCAGCGTTGAACTGCCCCGTTCCAGATCGCTGATTTGCGCTTGAAGTACAGTGGGATGTCCTTGAATTGAGCCGATCTTTTGTACTTCCATATGCCGGTAAACTTTGCCCTGTTTATTGGTGTATTCCACTTTCATGGGCAGCAGGGTTTGTTTGCTTATCCAGCTTTTATAACTTGAGAACTCAACGGTTTTTGCATCGACTGGAGTGCTTTCCAGTACATAATATTCTGCTGTGGTTTCTAAAAGCTTGTGGTTGTCTGCGGCTGGATCACGGCCGGACACATCCTCATAAAGAAAGTCTGATCCCACGAATGATGTCCGTTTATCACCGGCTGAAATGCGTTTAACCAAATCAAGCCCCGGCAGATAAAGCCAGCGATCATCATCGGCACCCGGGTTGCGGATAACCCGGAACACTGTGCCGCGCACATCACTGGGGCGACTGAAAAACACCATCAGGTTTTGAACGCCACCTGCCTCAACACTCTTTCTTAGAATGGTGAACTGGCGAAGTTGCTGACGACCTTGTGCATCAGTGATTTTCATCCGCGCTTCCGCGCGTCCATCATTGCCAGCGTAGTAGGAAGCAAGATTAGCTTTGCGAACAATGGCATTGGCATCGGTGAGATCCGCAGCAAAAGTCGTTGCCGAAAACAGTAAAAATGCAGCGAGTAAGGAAATGCTTTTTATCATTGTGGGCTCCTTAAGTTCTGTCCGGTGACATGCTTGCCAAGCAGGGCAGGCAGCAGCATCAAAGTGACGAGGGCGGAGGCCGCCATAATGCTGGCCAGGAAAATACCAACGGTGATATAGGGCACCAGCGGCGCCAGCAGCAGCGGTGTAAAACCAATGGCGATAACAATGGCGTTGCGGGAAATGGCCCGGCCCGGCTCTTCAAACATTTCTGCCAGAGAGTGGGTAACAGAGTTGTGTTTACGCAGCTCCCGGAATCTTTGCAGGAAGTGAATGGCAAAGTCGACAGACAGGCCAAGAGTCAGGGCAGAAAGCACTGCTATTGGCATATCGTAATCTTTGCCAATCCAGCCAATCAGCCCGTAAATAAAGGTGATGGTAAAGGTCAGCGGCAACATAGCCAGCAGACCGTACTTCAGGGAGCGGAACAACGCCACCATCATCAGAAACACGACAAGGAAGGATGATAAAAGACTGTCGAGCATGCCGCTGACCATGGCATCCTGCCAAACAACATTCAGGTAAGCTTTTCCTGCCCAGTTATAAGTCAGCCCTTCTGGCAAAGGATTTGCCTTTACATAGTCGTCCACCAGTTGAACGACGCTGCTCATATGTTGATTATCGCCACTGGTCATCTGCAACCATACAAGGCTGTTTTGATAGTCGGGCGTTACAAAGTGCCAGAGGTCCTGAGGCCTGTGGGAAGACTGATACTGTAAAAGTGCCTGTGCTACGCCATTGGCAGTTTCTGGCAGGCGGAAGTCTTTCTCCTCTCCACTGTTTAATTCCCGGTAAACCGTACGTACAACGTCGGGAAGGGCGTTAACCTTGCCTATCAAACCGCTTTCGAGAAGGTGATCCTGCAGATCAGAAATCCACAGAAGAGTTTCAGGCTTTTGGGAAGTGCGGGATTTTTCCTGAGTGGCTTCAGTCAGTTGCAGAAGTTGTTCCAGCCATTTGGCTTCTTCTTTGCTGGCATCAAACAGTTGGTCATCAAGGTTGATAGCCAGTTGATCGAGATAGTTTGAGAAATTCTCAATAGAATCCGTTGCGAAATAAGTCTTGAGATTAACATTTTCTTCGGCGGCCAAGTCGGCAAGGGTTTCAGCCTGAGCAATAAAAGACTGGGCCTGATTGTCAGCAGAGCTTTCCAGCACCAGCCAGGCATCATAAGTACCGGCAAAGTGATTATTCAAAACCTTATCGGCAACTCGAATCTCATGATCAGCCTTAAACCAGTTCACCGGATTATCATTAATCTGGATTTTGCTGATGCCAACAGCGCTCACGGCAAAGAGCACTGTAAACATAACTAAGACAACCAGCCTGTTATTGATTGTTATCCGCCCGAGCGTGGGTAGCCAGCGATTTAAACGACCATGCTTTTCTGACTTGTGAAGAGCGTCCTGCATAGAAGCAAGAGCAGCTGGTTTCATACGGGAGATATAAGCCGGAATAAAAATAATCGTCAGCAGAAATGCCAGGAAAATACCAAAGCCAATAAA
The DNA here is from genome assembly GCF_058148445.1 of Parendozoicomonas sp. 2304DJ65-17. Classification (NCBI taxonomy): domain Bacteria; kingdom Pseudomonadati; phylum Pseudomonadota; class Gammaproteobacteria; order Oceanospirillales; family Endozoicomonadaceae; genus Parendozoicomonas; species Parendozoicomonas sp. 2304DJ65-17. Next base: position 245,695 of record NZ_JBYVJV010000001.1, on the reverse strand, counting down.
GGCACCGAAGATTCTTACTGGAGGAACCGGCGTCAGCATCAATGAAAGGAAGCCAACTGCGGAGGTGATAGATGTATAAAGCATGGGGGTAAACAGGTGCCCCATAACCTGTTGAAGCACAACCTTTGGGTCTTTGCCTGGGCGGAATCGATCAGCAAACTCCGAGAGAATATGGGTGGAGTCTACCACCGCTATGGGCATTAAAAAGATGGCGATCATGGATGACATGATATGAACGGTAAAACCCATACCAATCAACAACCCCATAGTGATCATCACCGTAGACATAGCCACAATCATCGGCCCGGTCACCAGCGGCACACTGCGGAAGAAAAACCACATCAACAGGAATATCGCCAAGCCAGCCAAAGGGGCAGCGATGCCCATCTGGATAAACATCTCTACGCCAAACTGATCTTCCGCAACGGGCAGGCCGGTAATGTGGAACTGGTCTGATCCATCAAGCTGAGCTGTCTGGTCGCGAATCTGTTCAGCAATGCGGTAACTCTGATCTTTGGAGTCCACGGGCACGTAAATAGCCGCCGCTTTGCCATCGCCGGAAACCAGTGTATTGGCAAGTAAAGGTAGGCGGTTAACAGAAGTCTTTAACTCATCAGAAAGTTGCTGGGTGACAGGCGCATCCTGCATCAGCCATTGAAAACGAATCGAGCCATCACTGTTCTGGGTGATGTTGTCTACCGTATTCAGGGCCATCAGCTCTCGGGGCTTTACTTCTTCTAGAGTGAGAATGTTTTCCGAGAGCTGCTGCAGGTTTTTCAGGGATTGCGGATTGAAGATCCCCTGTGCTGATTGATTCACCACACCAACCACAATCATGTCATACATGGAGAATTGCTGTTTTACCCGGTTGTGGAATGCCCGGGCCGGATCATCTTCCCGCAGCATATTTTCCGGGTCAGTATCAATGGTCAGGAAAGGAATCATCGCGGTACAGGCTAATACCAGAAGTAATGTGATTGCATATACCGTGCGAGGACGATTCAGGCTTAAATGAAGCAGACAATTGATAATAAGTGATGACATCTTTTATTAGTATTTTCTAATGTTTTAATAAATATTAAATTAGCATTATCTAATATTCAATGGGCGTGAATGAAAAAGTGCCGCTAGACTCAAAAAATCATAACCAGAGTCTGAAACATGGATGCTTCAGCTAAAGCTGTTTTATTTCCCCGTTTTTACCGAAAGTTCTCCTGCATTGGTGCAGAGTGTGAGAACAACTGCTGCCATGATTGGTGCATTTCTTTAGATAAAAAAACCTGGCAGGCGTATGAGAAACATGATGACCGAAAGCTCGCCGAGCTGGTGAAAAATGAGATAACCATTCCCGATGAACCAACAGAAATGGATTATCGCCGGATGACTTTGTCGGATAAGGGCTGGTGCCCAGCGTATCGTGAGAGTGATGGCCTGTGCGATATTCATGACCGGCTGGGAGAGGAGTTATTGTCGGAAACCTGCAAGACTTACCCACGCAGGTTGACCCAAATGCCTGACAGTTATGAGCCAAGCCTCTCTATTTCCTGCCCTGAAGCTGCCCGCCTGATTCTTCTTGATCCTGCCGCAATGGATATGCAGGAAGATCAGTTGATTGCGACAGATTTTACTCCCACATCGGTTATGGAAGGGCCACCGCCTTATTTTCAGAAGTTTCGTGAAACAGCCCTTACGGTAGTTTCAGAAGAGGGGCTTTCCCCTGATGAGCAGTTATTCCGCTTAGGTTTATTGTTCAACTTTGTTGCGACCAGCCAGCAAGCCGGAGAAAACCCTGAGCAGGTATTCAGTGCTTTTGGTGCTATGAACCAGAGTGGCACCTTCTCAAAAATGTACAATAACCTGCCCGAAGGTTTGATTGTTCAGGCTGAAGTTTTGAAACATTTGTTGATGGCGCCTTCGTTCTGGAAAATCAACAGCGTACTGGCTGATATTCATCAGCAGTTTGTGGATATTCTGAACCGGGATTATGCGGTTGATGGTAATGTGGATTTGTTTCAGGTCATCACTACGGGCTACCAGAAAAGCTATAAGCCCATGTGTGAAACTTACGGTTATGCCTTCACTAACTTCTTTAAACACTGGATCTACTCTTCCGATATTTGCCATCTATCGGATAGTGAACTGATGCAGAAATATTCAGGCTTCCTGCTGCAATACAGCATTATTCGTTCTTACCTTTCAGTACTCAGTTCAGAAAACGATTGTGAAAAACTGTTGGTGAGCGTTGTTCATGCACTTTCCCGTGGGTTTGACCACCACCCTCCATTCCTTGAAAAACTGTTGACTTATCTGGGAGTGTCGGGAATTGGTCACCCGATGCAGATGATGGGATTGCTTAAGCTGGAGCAATCCCGAGAGGAAATACCAGAGGTTTCCTGAATACTATTCGTTCAGCTGTGAAGGCAACGTTGGCGTGTTCTGCATGCTGATAATTTGCCACCCTTTGTCTGTATCAGACTGACTTAATACCGTTGTAAACAACCCCGTTGTAGGTTTCTGTGGATCATATTCAGCAAGGGTGAGCTTTGGGTTATGGTTTGAAAACTGGTAACGTGTGACCACAATAACGGTATGAGCCGGGTTGCCGTAGACTGACCATTTCACCAGCTTTGATGACAACGAAACGCTGGCCAGTAAATGTTCACCAGCCTGGGGAGAAAACACCTTCCTATGGCGTTCCAGGTTTTTCTCTTTTCCCCAGTACAGCCGCCCAGACTGGTTTACAAAGTTGCTGTTGTTGGCGACATTCTCTGTGACCAAGGTTGCATCATGCTGTTGAAAGCCTTCGTTTTGGCGCGAAATCACAGCTTCTATTGCCAGCCTGTCTGTATCGCTTAAAGCTGCTGAGAGACTATCTTTCCTTTCCGCGGACAACTGAAACTCTTCTGCATAAACGCCATGTGTTGCCCACAATAGGGAGGCGGTGACTATGAATTTTGTCATGACCTGCATGCTTGTATACCTGTTTTCATCACTGTCGTTAGCCTAGTCAAAGTTGTTACTTTTTATTTATTAGTATGATCTAATGTTTGTATTAGGTTTTTCTAATGTTTGTTTGAGCGTGATATCAGAAGAGGTGATTTATGTCTGTTAATAAAACGATTTCTGTGACTTCTGAGATGGGTGAAGGTTTTCGGATCGATGCTCAGTTGGGTAATCACCAAGCTGTGATCGATCAGCCAAAAGTGGCGGGTGGTCATGATGAGGGACCAACACCACTGGAATACTTCCTGTTCTCTCTGGGCGGGTGTGTTGCCAGCATCGGGCGCATTATGGCAAAGCAGCAGAAGATTGATTTACGCGGAATGTCAGTCACCGTTGAGGCTGGGCTGAACACTGCTGGGTTGGCAGGCAAGCCCACAGATGATCGTGTGGGTTTCCAGAGCTTTAACGTAAGTGCCGAGATTGACGCGGATATGACTGTTCAGGAGAAGCAGGCTTTTCTGGACGCGGTCTGTGCTCGTTGCCCGGTACACGACAATATTGCCAAAACCTCTGTAGTTGAGCACACTGCTGTGGAGCAAACAGTTATCGCGTAAAGCAGAGTGCATATGGCTGAAAAGGTCGATATCGATATTCATACCATGCGGGCTAAAGCCCGTAATGTGGTTCCCCTGTTAAAAATGATCAGTAACGAGAACCGTTTGCTGATTCTTTGTCATCTCGGTAGAGGGGAAATGTCTGTAACCGAATTGAATGAACGGTTCGACCTCAGTCAGTCTGCATTGTCCCAACATCTTGCCAAGCTGCGTCAGGACGGTCTGGTGAAAACCCGCCGCGATTCCCAGATGATTTATTACTCCCTTGCCAGCCCGGAGGCTGCCCGGTTAATTGAATTCCTGCATGGGGAGTTCTGTTAACACTCGGTTTCAATACCACACTTTCATTAGGGTTATCCCTGCTATCCTCAATTCGATTGATTTAGCGGGGGATATTTATGGGCATCATAAACAGGCAGGTGATCTTTTGGGTTCTGGCAATATTGCCAGTATGGGGTTTGGCGGCGAATATTGAGGAGTGGGGGCATCCAGAATCATTAGACGCTATTGTCGCTGCCCCAGATTCCCATAAGGTTTTACTGGAAAATGATGAAGTCAGGGTTTTAAGGGTAATTATTGAACCAGGGGCAAAAGAGCCTGTTCATACCCATAGAGCCACTAGCGTAATGATTGTTGATAAGCCCGCCCAGATTAAATATTACGATGAAAACGGTGATGTTCTGTTTATCACCAAGCCTACAGATGGAAAGCAGCATCAAAAGCCGCAATGGCTGGAGCCGGAAGGTTTGCATAGCGTTGAGAATATAGATACCAAACCCTACAAAGCGTATCGAATCGAGCTGAAGCAGTGATCAGTTTGAACTGATTTTTCAAGGCACAGAACCCAAAAAAAGTTCACTATAAACTCACAAAACCTGTACTTGCCTGCATAGCGTGGCAAACTTGTGCCCAAACCATAAATGAGCAGCGCCTGAGGGGACAGGACTGGGGCTGCTTTGTCTTTTTGACCTTCATGGGAGAGTGAGCCAATGAGTGCAGAAATCATCAGCGGTACCCAGATGCGCAAGGAAATCCTTGCTGAACTGGAGCGCGAAGTTGTAGAAATGAAGGAAAAGTTTGGTAAAGGCCCGGGCCTGGTAACCATTCTTGTTGGTGAGAACCCTGCCTCTGTTAGCTATGTAACCCTGAAAGTAAAAACTGCTCTTAATCTGGGCTTCCATGAAGTTCAGGACAACCAGCCAGAAGATATTTCTGAAGAAGACTTGCTGGCTCTGATTGAAAAGTACAACAACGACCCAGAAATTCACGGCATTCTGGTTCAGCTGCCACTGCCTAAGCACATTAATGAAGATGCAGTGATCAATGCTATTAACCCAGATAAAGATGTTGACGGTTTCCACCCGGTAAACCTGGGCAAGATGGTCATTGGTGGTGATCAGGTACGTTATCTGCCTTGTACTCCAGCCGGTATTCAGGAAATGATTGTTCGCTCCGGCACTGAAACATCTGGAGCCGAAGTCGTGGTTGTTGGTCGTTCCAATATTGTTGGTAAGCCAATTTCCGTAATGATGGGTCAGAAAGGTCCAGGCGCGAACAGCACTGTCACTATGGTGCATACCCGTACTCAGGATCTGGCTTCTCATTGCAAGCGCGCAGATATCCTGATTGTGGCAGCTGGTGTTCCAGGCCTGGTTAAGCCCGAGTGGATCAAAAAAGGCGCAACCGTTATTGATGTGGGTGTTAACCGTGTAGGTGTTAACGAAGAGACTGGCAAAGCTATTCTGAGTGGTGACGTAGACTACGAAGAAGCCTGCAAGGTCGCTGGAAAAATTACTCCGGTACCCGGCGGTGTTGGCCCAATGACTATTACCATGCTGATGAAAAACACTGTGAAGTCAGCCTGGTGGCATCTGGAAGGTTCTAAGTAAACTTTCTGGTCATCCAATAAAAAAAGCCCGAAGTTTTTGCTTCGGGCTTTTTTTATTCAGACGTTGGTTAAAATTCTATCGAGTGGAAAAATGTTCAGTAGCTTGAAGCTTTTACTACACGCAGCTGGAAGGAGCTGTGTTCTGGAAGGCCGTTTTTACTGCACCCGCACTTAATCTGGAAGTTCTCGCTTGCTTCAGGTGCCAGTTTGTTGGACATATACTCGGAACATTCGTAAACAAACTTACCAGTCTCATCAAATAACTCAGCTTCGATTTCGAGGGTATCTATTTCAATATCGGCCTTATTCGTAAGGTTTCCTTGAATTAAAAGCTGGTTTCCCTGCATAGTCGAGTCGTAATGATTGATTACAATCTTGTCTGTATAGCTTTGGTTATAGCTGCTGTATGACGTGTCAGGCTCTTCATAGCTATCTTCTTCATAGCTATCTTCTTCATAGCTACTTTCTTCATGCTCATAATCTTCAGTATCGGTATAACTACTGAAGCTTTCTGTGAGGGCAAAGATTGAAACGCCTGTCACTGCGAACTGTGCAAGAAAGAGAGGTATCAATAAGCCTACCCCTAAGAAAAAACCAATTTTAATTGTTTTCCATATTGTTAAATTTTCCATACTGACTCCATTGATGGTTTTGTTAGTAGCGCCTGCGTTTTGAAGGCAAGCGCTTAGACTACTTGCGGCAGTGCAAATCGACCTGATTTATATTTGTTTTTTGATAGCTTTACTCTGAGTGTGCAAGCCCGTCGTTCACAGGGCTTAACAACTGCAATAAACGGTCTGGATAATCCGTGATGATTCCATCCACGCCCGCTTCAACGAGCTCAGCCATCTCCTGTTGATCGTTAATAGTCCACACTTCAATTTTCAGACCACGGCTCTGGGCATCTTCAATAAAAGATGGTGTCAGGATTGTTAAGCCAGAGCTTTCAACTGGAACCTGCATGGCTTCAGCATGTACGGGTACTAGATGAGACAGTCCAAGCTTTTGTGCCAATACAAAAAGAGTGACCTCATTAGGGGACATAGACGTTGCAACATTTGGGCATAAGGTTCTGAACTCTGCTAATGCTTCATCCTTAAAAGAGCCCACAATTACCCTGTCTTCAAGGTTATTGTTCTGCAACGTTGCACAGAATTCGCTGGTGATGCTGGGGGTAAACTGTTTGATTTCCATGACATAGCGAGCCCCCGGAGTAGCATCAATCATTTCCTGCAGAGTGGGAATGGTGATGCCGGTATTGCGATAAGGGAAGGATTCATCTTCAGTTGGGTCGAAACGAAAACCTGCATCCAGTTGTTTTAGCCCTGCCAAAGGCTTTCCTTTAACCGGTCCCTTGCCGTTGGTGGTTCTATCCAGTGTATCGTCATGTATAACCACCAGGTGGCCATCTTTACTGGCATGCACATCCAGCTCAATAACGGCGTTCATCTGAAAAGTGTTTATTGCTGCAGGGACCGTATTTTCAGGTTTCAAACCTCGGCCACCTCGGTGAGAAATGACACTGATGGCATCACTGGGTTGATAATAAGAGTGATCAGCAACAGAATTTACTGGGGGAATAAAGTAAAGAACAGCCAAGCTGAGAACAAACAGTACTGCGAGTTTTTTCCACATAAGTAATTCTTGGATAGTTTGTTGTTTTTCTTGAAGGTTGGGATGTTAACAGAAGTACACGACAAAGTTATTTCAAAATAAATGGAAAGCCCACATGTGTGGGCTTTCTGTTACGACTGACTAATGATCGCATCCAGAAGAGTTTTCAATTCTGGGGAAGGCATGCGCCCACTGGTCCATGCCAGCCCTGCCGTTCTGCCCAAAGTTGGGCCATCAAAAGGTCGGGTAACCAGTTCTTGCCATTCACTACTCATAAACTCAGGCAGAAAGGATACTCCGGCGTTAGCCAGTAACAGCTGGCGCACCATGTCTTTACTCACGGCACTGAGTGTTAAAGCCGGGCTTAACCCCATTTGTCCTAATAACCCAAGAGTTCGCTGATGGGACTCGCAGGGAGGACAGACAATAAAAGTCTGGCCATCAAGGTCTTTGGTTTCAACTGTTTGTTTCTGTGCCAGTGGGTGATCTTTGTGGGTAACAAATTTGTATTGTTCATCCCATAAGGTATGAAACATTTCATCTTCATCCTTCATAACATCCAGGATGATTCTGGCGTCACAAGGTTCCGTGTAATGCACCAGGTTCAGCGGATTTTGTGGTAGCAGTTCCCGAATGGTTTTGTAAACCTTGGCGACTTCTCTTTGAGGAAGCTCCGGCATAACACCAAGAGTTAATGGTGATGCTGATTCAGGAGCGCTGAACAGATCACTGATTTGATCGAAATCTTTCAGACTACGCAGGGCGACAGGGTAAAGCTGTTCTGCCTCTCGGGTTGGCTGTGTGCCCTGGCTGGTACGGTTAAACAATACCCGGCCAAGGTCTTCTTCCAAATGGCGAATGGAGTTAGAGAGAGCGGGTTGGGATATATGGCAGCGATTGGCTGCCCGGGTCATGCTTTTCTCTTCATAGACGGCAACAAACTGTCTTAACAGCTTCAGATCCAAGAGTGACTCCTTGTTAAACGCGCCTGTTGGCAGGCTATAACGTGGGCTTATAGGGGGGATAGCAAAATGGTATTTCTGGCTGTGGTCTACTCTGCGTAGACTCCGCGCCATCAAATGTGAAACATCTTTGCTGAAGTTTACAGGAGCAATGAAAATGTCCAAGCCTTTGGTTGTTATTACTGGCGCAAGTTCTGGTATTGGTGAAGAAGTTGCCCGTCAATTCAGTGCAGCTGGCCACCCTCTGCTGCTGGTTGCCCGTCGTCTGGATCGTCTGGAAGCACTGAACCTGCCAAACACCATGTGCCGCAAGGTTGACGTAACCAAGCGTGATGAGCTGGTTGCTGCTATTCGTGAAGCTGAAGAAGTTTACGGCCCGGTAGACTGCCTGGTAAACAACGCTGGCCTGATGCAGCTGGGTGCTGCCCACGAGCAGGACACTGCTGAGTGGGACAACATGATCGACGTAAACCTGAAAGGTATGTTGTACGGTATTCACGCTGTTATCGGTGGTATGCGTGAGCGTAAGCACGGCACCATTGTCAATATCAGCTCCGTTGCTGGCATCAAGGGCTTCCCTGCTCACATGGCTTACTGTGGCACCAAGTTTGGTGTTCACGGCCTGAGCGAAACCCTGCGTGAAGAAGTTGCTGACGACAGCGTTCGTGTTGTAACCATCGCTCCAGGTGCTGTTGAAACTGAACTGCTGGGTCACACCACCTCTGATGAAGTGATTTCCGGCTACGAAGACTGGAAAACTTCTATTGGCGGTGCAATTGCTCCGAAGGATATCGCTGACAGCATCAGCTTTGTTTACCAGATGCCCCAGAATGTCTGCATCCGTGAGCTGGTAATCAGCGCGACTCGCCAGCAGCCTTGATCTGTTGCAGTAAAAATTGTGTGTGAAGAAGGGAGACCATAAGGATATGGTCTCCCTTCTTTTTATTGAGAGTCTTTGGGAGATTTATCGGGGTAGAGATTTTCTTCTTGTGGCATCCTTCTGGACTTTGTTTTGCAATCCAGCAATCCCATAAAAAATGCTGAGGCGACAAAGGTCAGATGCATAATGACATTCCACATCAGCTTGTCGTTGGGAACATTCTGGGCGTCCATAAACACTTTCAGTAGCTGAATGGATGAAATTGCGACGATAGAAGCAGCAACTTTTGCTTTCAGGGAGCTGGTGTCCATCTTGCCCAGCCAGCTGAGTTTTTCTGTGCCCTCATCGATATCCAGCTTGGACACAAAGTTCTCATAGCCGGAATACATCACCATAACAATCAGGCCTGCCACGAGCGAAACATCAATCAGTGACAGAACCTTGAGGATAACTTCACTTTCTTCCAAGGCAATTATATTGATGAGCAGGTAAGCCACGCTCTGGAAAAACTCAATAACCAGAGAAACTAAAACCAAAGCCAGCCCAAGATACATTGGTGCCAAGAGCCATCTTGCCGAGTACATCAAACGCTCAACGATTCTTTCCATATCCTGACCAGTTTTTACCTCATGGGAAGATTGCCTGAAAATTAACCATTGCCGTAAGGTAAATCAAGACTTTCATCAGCCGGCCTTGTTTGTATTGCTGCCTTAGTGGTTACTGCGAGAGATCAACCTGCTCCCGCCTTTGTCTAACTCGCGATTCTATACATTCAATTGGGCAGGAATAATATGCCGCGAAAAGTAGACCTTGGTGAAGGTGCGGCTGTTGGTTTGGGGCGACCTGCAACACTGCATACCGGAAAGAAACGATGCACAGGGAAGAAACGTTGCCCTGTTCACTTTTGCCCGCCCAGAACAGTCAAAGCTTTGCGGGCAGAAATACAGAAAGTGCTTAGTAAACAACAACCTCTGCCTTCCTACCTTAAATGGTTTAATGACCATGACACTGGTAATAGTCCACACCAGGCTTGGGATGAAGACTACTACGTTGAAGGAAGGCCATTATCAGAAGCTTACGGGCGTGCCCTTGACGCTAAGTTAGCCGCAAGTGGCATCACACAGTTAGATTTTGACACCAGTCAGAGCCGTTACAAAACACTGCGTTTGAAAAAAGATGAGCTTTTACAGTCACTCAATGCTCCGGAGCTATCGGAAAGAGCAATGGAGCTGGATCGTTCTTTTTTAGAGGGAGGGGCAGACAGGTTTTGTTGTGAAGAATTTCGTATAGCCATTGAAAATATTCAGGAGGTGATTTGTTTCGAAGCCAGTCAAAAGGATTGTTACGCAGCTGAAGAATTAATGGCTTTCCATACGCAGCTTCAGGATTTTTTAGATACAAATCAGGCGCTGCCCTACTGGCAGGTCCATGCTTTTTGTATTCACTATATGGTGCTGATGGATGAATATGATATGGGTTTGGACGACTCATCCCGGCAGGAGAAAACAAAAGCAGTATTAAGAAGGATCAACTCAGCCAATCATAATCGTTGGTTTGATGATGCAGAGGCTATAGCTGCTGAATTTCGGACGGAAGGTGCACATGCGGAGGCATTTGAAGACACTGAATACATGACGATTATGAGAGAATCGTATAAAAGGGAATGCTTTGAAAAACGATTGATATGGCCGAGTTTTGAGTCTCTGACAGATGAATTTTTTATTGGCCGTGCCCGATATAATATTGTTCCGGGGGGGCTTATTGCAGCCAGATGGGCATTTCACGACAGCAGTTTATGGCATCGCTTTAGTTTTTTTTGTCATGATATATTGCATGCAAATACTCTTAAAAAAGTCGACACAAAATTTGAACAGAAACAGGAAGTGATCTCTGCTGAGCGGTGCTTGTTAAAGCAGATTGTTATCCAGCCTGCGGTGTTAAAAGCTGGAAACAGAATATCGTTTGAGCAATATCATGAGGATATTCCCGTCAACCCTCTAAAGCCGGTTCCCGATCACCGGTGGTTTACACGATCTTTGGTTCGCAAAATTCATTATTTTGATGATTGGCCAAAAGATATGACTCCCTACCATCTGCATGCGGGTTGTGTCGTTTTAGATGGAGTTGAACCTATGCTCACCAAGCCTAATACGGAAAAGCCGTTTAATCGTATGGTATAAAATTCTTTGTCTTGAAATTAAGGCTTCCCAGCTGTGAGGAATCGCTGTAGAGTTATTTCAAGACGACTGGTCAGATACGAATTTATGGCAAGACCGAGACGAAGCGAAAGTACACGACAGGAACTCCTTGAGTTAGGTGTTGAGCTGTTGTCGGTGAATGGATACAACGGCACAGGACTGAAACAGATCCTGGATGCTGCCGGTGTACCCAAAGGCTCCTTTTATAATTACTTCCCGAGTAAAGAAGCCTACGCAGCAGAAATTATTGAATTCTATATGGGTAACCTGTTGAAGATGTTCGATATGGTGATTGATAACCATACCGGTTCTCCAGTGCAGGTTATCCGTTTTGCCTATCGCAATATGATTACCCATTTGAAAGACGCCAACTGCCGCAGAGGGTGTCTGATGGGCAATATGGCAGCTGAGATAGCATCGAGCAGCGAACTCTGTCGCAATGTTATGTGTAACATGTATCAACAGTGGCATGGCCGCTTTTCTGCACTCCTTAAACAGGGGCAGGAGCTGGGTGAGATTAGAAATGATATGACACCTGAAACACTCACTGATCTGTTCTGGAATCAATGGGAAGGTGCCCTGTTAAGAATGCAGCTGCATGGTTCAACAACAATTCTTGAAGACAGTCTGGAGCTGACTCTGGACAGACTGTTTAAACCCTGACATTTAAAGATTTATAACGCCGGGCTATGCCCGGTTATTTTGCAACAAATAACAAGACGACCGGTCTAGTAAGAAGGTGTGAATGATGACTAAGACAACCCTGAACACGCCCCTGACACTGAAGAATGGTGCCACGATCAGGAATCGCTTTTTCAAATCGGCTATGAGTGAACAGCTGGGCGATAAAGACCACAATCCTCTTCCCGGGCTGGCAACAGTTTATCGCCGCTGGGCTGAAGGTGGTGTTGGTTTAAATATTTCCGGCAATATCATGATTGATCGCAGTGCTCTTGGAGAGCCCAAGAATGTTGTGCTGGATGAACGTAGTGATCTGGAATCTTTCCGTCGTTGGGCAAGCGCGGCAACAGCTGAAGGTACTCATTTCTGGGCACAATTGAATCATCCAGGCAAGCAAAGCCCTGCATTGTTGAGTAAAGAACCTGTCGCGCCTTCAGCTATTCCTCTTGGTGGTGGGCTGGAGAAAGCTTTCAAAACGCCAAGAGCTCTTACTGAAGAAGAAATCCTCGCTATTATTAAACGTTTTGCCACAGCCGCAAGGCTTGCCAAAGAATCCGGATTTACCGGAGTGCAAATTCATGGTGCTCACGGCTATCTGGTGAGCCAGTTCAACTCTGCCCGCCATAACCAGCGCACTGATAAATGGGGCGGTTCTATGGAAAACCGCATGCGCTTTGTTCTGGAAGTTTACAAGGCTATTCGTGAGCAGGTGGGTGATGACTTCCCGGTAGCCATCAAGCTGAACTCTGCAGACTTTATGAAAGGTGGCTTTACCGAAGAAGAATCCATGCAGGTTGTGAAAGCACTGTCTGATGCGGGAATTGATTTGATAGAAATCTCCGGCGGTTCTTACGAAAATCCATCCATGATGGGTTCTACTAAAGGCGTAAAGGAAAGCACTGTTCGCCGCGAAGCTTATTTCCTCTCTTATGCTGAACAGGTTCGTAAGCTGGTGGATACACCGCTGGTAGTAACAGGCGGTTTCCGCAGTTCAGCAGGTATGCAGGAAGCTTTGGATTCCGGTGCAACCGATATGATCGGTATCGCCCGACCATTGGCTTTTGAACCGGATCTTCCAAATAAAGCCATTAATAACCCCAGCTATAAGATTGAACTGAAGGACCCTAGCACCGGCTTTAAGGGCATTGATCAGATGTTTGTACTGGGCTTGGTGTGGTATGAACAGCAGATACATTTTATGTCTGAAGGCAGAAAACCAAAAGCTAACCTTTCTGCCTGGAGCACGGTCTGGTTCAGCCTTATGGGTATGGGCAAGCATGCGATGAAGAAGCGCCGTGCCTAACCACACAGTTAGACAGCTATAAAGCTTTTTGGGAACAGCCTCGAATCCAGATAGTCTCAGTTTACTTGTCTCCACAGGAATACTGAGGCGGTTATGGCATCGAGGCTTCCCGCAAACCCACCTGCTCCGTTGCCCGGCAAAAGAATTCGGGAAGCTTCTCCTGAGGAAGAATCTGAAGCTGTAGAAGCTTTTTCCAAGAAAGTCTGCACTGCGAGTGGCAATCCTCTTATATATATCGGAGAAGCCGCCGCTCCGGGAGCCACCTCATCCATTTATACTGACCGTCCTAAGGCTCTCCATATTTTGGATCGAATCTATTTTTCTGAAGATGATAGTTATGAACACCTCAAATTTCTTTCAGGAAGAATTCAAACAGATACAAGAGTGGACGAAAGGGAGTCTGGCATTGTTCCCAAACCGAAGGATGGAACAATTGAGCTAGGGGCTTTTACAACCCGCCCTTTTGATAAAGGAGAGATCATCGGCTTTTACAAAGGGCAACTGATTCGAAGGCGAAACCTTCCTGCCAGCTGGCAGAAATCTCTTCCCAGAGCGGTAACAAATAATCTGGAAAAACCCTGTCTCCTTTGGCAGGAGTACGATGGCATTCCCAGGTTTATATCCTCCGACGCTCATACGGCATGGTCTGGCGCGACAATCTTTCGTACAGGCATTGAATTAGGTTTGGATGGTAAACAGGGCGGTAATAATCTACGCAGCATCAACCATTCAGAAACGCCTAATACCCGCATGCTAACAGTTGCAGACAATGATCATTTGAGTAGCTCCTGTTATGCCCTCAGGGATCTCTCCCTGGACTCGGCGAAAGTGGGTAATGATTCTTTTCTGATAGTTGTTGTTGCGGATGACGATATTGGAGTGGGTAAGGAACTCAGCTTCAATTACAAAGGCCAACCACGAACAGAGCCTATCAGGTTCGAGCTTGTTGGCAAAAATATTCTGGCGGCCTTATACAACAAAGTACGAATAGTAGGAAACCGAGTAGTTAGACACAAAAGACGACCCGCTTTACCGGCTGCTGCCGCTAGTGCCCCAGAGGCTAAGACCAAACATGATTTGATTGAAACACTACCAGAGGATATCAGGGCGTTGACCCTGCGCAGTATGCAGGGGGAACGGGATGCTGCATCAGAACTGCGCAGGCAGGCTAACTTATGCAGCCAGACAGCTGGGGGACGAGAGAATAATATTGCTCTGGATGGATATTTTCTTTCGCTGCTATTTCGCTATGGCTTTGCGCGGGATTCCTTATCGAAAATTATGATGATTTGTGAAGGGGATATGGCAGGCCGTAAATGGAACAGTCTGGATAAAATCTATCAGTACCTTTTTGATAAAGGTTACCTGGTGGGTGATTTGAGGTTATCCCTTATGCCTCTCACCTGGATCGCTAAGCAGAGCGAGCCAGAAGTGATTACTGAATTTCTGTGTTATTTGTTTGATCAGGGAGACTGGAATTCTCATCTTGTTAATGAGCTGAGCCGTTATGAAATACTCAACCCTATCACTGGTAGTAAGGTGTGGGAAAATGAGGATTTGATAGCTCTTTACCGCGCCCATGGTTGCTTTGACAGTTTGGATAACGCCTCACTGAAAAAATGCCTGGAAGCTTATTATCAGGAAACAAAAACCAAGTGCAAAAGTCAGGGGTGGCAGGTGCTGATGGCTTTTCTTAAAGCTGGAGATCAGCGGGTAATCTGTTGTTTTATTGAATCCATGATTGACTGCTGTACTACCGATACTTCAGAAGAAAAACTGAAATTTATTGCCGATGAACTTCCCCGGACTTTCAGAAAGTTTTCTATTCCATTATGTGTAGAGGGTGAAGAGCTGGGGCGTAATGTTGATGACTACCGTTATTACATTCATAAATACGGTTCGCTTGAGCAGAAACAAAAAATGGAGGCCTGGGCGCGCAGACGAGATGAGTGGACTCTGTCAATTATTGCCAAGGGGAAAAGTCCGGGAGCCGCTGGTGGTTTTTTAGGGCGTATACAAACTCCTGAGCTTCAACAAAGAATTGATGGAATTTCTCCGGGCTACTCAGAGAGAATGAAACGGGAATATATTTTCAATTGTATTAGACCAGACAGTGATGGAGTGTTTGATAACACCAAGTTGCAGAATCGTTTAAGAGTGGTGAAGAAAAATAAGTTAGCTCCCGATTGTGAGAGCTGGGTAAGGCATGATTTTGAACTTTACTGGCATCAGAATGAGCAGTGGTTGAAAGACAATCCTTATAACCACCCTTCACCACCAGAGCCTAGTACCAACAAAGCCTAGCCATTGATATTTTCTTTTATGACTTTAGCGGGTGAGCCTGCAACAACAGTGTCGGCAGGAATATCTTTAGTGACAACACTCCCTCCACCAACAACGGCTCTATCTCCAATGTTTACGCCAGGAAGGATTAGTGCGTTTGCTCCGATCCAGACCTGGTTGCCGATAGTTATGGGCTTGGCGAATTCTTCATTGGTACCGCGAGTTTTTGCGTCTATTGGATGACCTGCTGTGCAGATAGTGACATTGGGGCCAATCATCACGTCATCGCCGATGGTAACTTTTCCACCATCCAGAATGACCCCATTAAAGTTCATGTAAAAGTTTTTGCCGACTTCAATGTTGTATCCATAATCACAGCAAAAATTGCCATGTAACTGTGTGGTTTCATCTGCTTTTGAGAAGAGCTTCTGAATAAGAAGGTTCTTTTCAGTGTTATCAAAATTTGTATTGATTTGATGACAGAGTTTCTTTGCCGATGTTCTGTCTTCAGGTAACCCATCTGCTTCAGGGTTGTACAGCATTCCACTAATCAGGCTTTTTTCTCTATTGCTAAGTTCTAACATCTCTTCTCAATGAAATATCGCATTCATAATTAATCTGTTTTTGTAAAACGCTGGGTTTATTTAAACCATACGTAACTTTCCCTGAAGAATTCGGTTGCAGCATATATTTTGAAAATGTTGCGGTTCTGATAAGTGAAGTTAGGCGGCTACCCTCGGTAATGCTGGGTGCAAGCGTTATCTCAACCGTCTATGATGGTGTTTCACTTATCAAGATGATTGTTGATGGCTAATACTATTGCCAGCGCATCCTTTATTGCTGTTAGCCCTGAGGATGACGAGTGGGATATGGATGTTCGTGTTTATGCCCCAGAACCTGATCCAGACTCGGACAACGGCGACTACCGTTGTCAGCATGAGATAGCAGGGTTTATGGAGCCAGTTTATGCTTATGGCATAGACTCCCTGCAGGCATTAGGATTGGCTTTTGCTCATCTCCGCCAGGAAATGGAGCGTTTAACTGAAGAGGGTTGGGAGTTTTATCACCCCCAGGATGATTCAGAACCCCTGCCTTTTCCCTTCGCTTATTGCGGCGATCAAAGCGCCGCACCATGGCTTAAAGAAAACGCCTGAAAACACCATTCAGGCTTTTTTACGGGCCGACAAAACCACAAACTTATTGTTGCTTGCGACACTCTGGCAGTTGCCAAAAAGACGCTTCAGTTTAGTGTGATAACCAAGATGACGGTTTCCAATGATCCGCAGTTCTCCGCCTTTTTTTAACACATCATAGGACTGCTGAAACATGCGCCAGGCAATGTGATCGCCAACAGTATTGCCCTGATGAAATGGTGGGTTGCAGACGATAATATTTGCAGAACTTTTAGGGAAACCTGTCAGGCAATCATTAGCTGTAAACTGTGCTCGGTCATCCAGTCCGTTTGCCAGCCAGGAATCCTTTGCAGACTGAACAGACATATAGGATTCATCAACAAAGTGAATATTCCCCTGTGAATTGCAGCGGGCAATATGAATGCCCAGTGCTCCATTGCCACAGCCTAGATCGATAATAGTAGCGTCTTGCTGAGCTTCTGGCAGATGTTGCAGAAAGAATCGTGTACCGATATCCAGTTTCTGACGAGAAAAAACACCAGCATGGTTCACCAGTTTCATGCCGTCATGCTCAATGGTTCTGGGGAAGGGGGAAGTCGCTTCCTTGCCCTGTTTATTAACCGTGGAAAAAATCAACCGGGCTTTTTTCTTGGCCAGAGATGTTGTGGTTGCACCGAAATGTTTCTCAAACAATTCCAGCGTTGAAGTGTGAATATGTTTGGCCATATCGCTGGCAATCAGCATCGTACCATCGGGCACTACCTTGCGCAGTTCTCGTAGCTGGTCTTCCAGTAGACAGGTATTGTGAGGAAGTTTCATACACACAACTGCAGGGGAGAAATCCAGCTGTTCAGTGGAAGGAAGGTTTCTTACTCCAACAATGTCCATTCCATTCAGCTGGGCATTGTGTTTGATGGATTCGTGAGCAAGCCAGGAGTTACTCCAACAAGCAGGTTTAAACTGAGCCAGTGCCAGAGTCAGGGCGCCAAAGCTGTCGTTAATCACCAACACTGTACCAACATGCTCTGTATCGAGATTCAGTTCTGCCAGATGACTGAGAAGGTACTCATCGGCCGCATCCCAGGCGCGCAGGGTTTCTTTATTACGAACGGGAAGGCGCTGAAGCTGAAAGGCACCAAAGGGGCTGGTCAGGGTTTCCATAACAAATGGCCGGAGAGGAAAAAGCGGCGATTGTTGCTGATCTCGTACAATATCTCAACACCGCAAGGTTTGGGACTTGTTGCAATTGACAGTGAAGCGCATAAGGAGCCCAATGCGCGTGCTTTGAGTACAGAAAAACACTACGGATTTAGCTGTTCCTTTAATGAATCAAAATTTAACTCAGGGACCGATTGTTCCTTCACTGGTGCGTTTGGCACTTCCTATTATCGGCATGTCGTTTGTGCAGATGGCCTACAACATGGTTGATATGATCTGGCTTGGTCGGGTTGGCGCCAATGCTGTTGCTGCTGTGGGCACGGCAACGTTTTTTACCTGGTTTGGCATTTCATTATTAATCACCATGAAAACCGGTGCCGAGATTACTATTTCCCAGGAAGTCGGTCGTGGTGATAGAGATAAAGCCTCTGTTTATGGTGGTAATGCGCTGGTTCTGGCGATTATTCTGTCAATGGTTTACGGCATAGGAACCTATGTACTTGCTGAACCGCTAATTGCGTTTTTCAATCTGGAAGATGCCAGCGTAAATGAGATGGCCATTTCTTACCTGAGAATCATCGCACTGGCTGCGCCTTTCTACTACACCAACCCCACGCTCGGTGGGATTTTTACCGGAGCAGGAAACAGTCAGCTGCCATTTCGTATGACTTCGGCAGGGCTGTTGCTCAATATTATTATTGATCCACTGTTTATTTTTGGCTGGGGTTCATTCAATGGGCTGGGTGTAACCGGTGCTGCACTGGCGACTGCCTTGTCTCAGTTTTTAGTGTTTGCGTTATTTACCAGAAAGATCATAAAAGGTGAGTCAATTCTCCAGCTGTCAGTAGAGTCATTTCGCCTGACTAGAAAGGTTGTTCAGAGAATTATTCAATTAGGTGCACCTGTTGCAGTCCACAGTGCTTTGTTTGCCTGTTTCTCAATTGCTATTGCTAAGATCGTTTCCCGCTGGGGTGCGCTGCCTATTGCTGTACAAAGCGTTGGTGCGCAGATTGAAGCGATTTCCTGGATGTCTGCCAGTGGTTTTGCCACAGCCCTTGGTACGTTTACCGGGCAGAATTTTGGAGCCAATAAATGGCATCGGATTTACCGGGGTTTTCAGGTGACTGTTTCTATCAGCGTTTTGATTGGTTTGCTGGTGACGCTGGCATTTGTGGTGTTTGACGAAGAAATTTTTGCGCTGTTTATTCCTGAAGCGGACGCAATAAAGTTAGGCGCTATTTACCTTGGAATACTAGCAGTCAGTCAGGTATTTATGTGCCTGGAAATATCAACGTCAGGTGCTTTTTATGGTTTAGGAAGAACTATTCCGCCGTCGTTGGTGAGCATTGTATTTACCGGTTCCCGCATTCCGCTGGCATTGTTGCTGGCCTACGGATTTGCGGGTTTTTCGGGCATGGGGCTGGAAGGCGTCTGGTGGAGTGTTTCCTTATCTTCCGTATTTAAAGGTGTGCTGTTGTTCGGTTGGTTCTTCTGGATTATTTATAACAAGCCAGAGCGAATTACAGAACAGGAAGAGTATTTGGCAGAAGCTGCCTGAACCTCAACCGCTGCTAAGAGCTTCTCATTGCCGCCATTTCCAGCTCAAATCTTTCTCGA
Organism: Parendozoicomonas sp. 2304DJ65-17; assembly: GCF_058148445.1. Lineage (NCBI taxonomy): Bacteria > Pseudomonadati > Pseudomonadota > Gammaproteobacteria > Oceanospirillales > Endozoicomonadaceae > Parendozoicomonas > Parendozoicomonas sp. 2304DJ65-17. The sequence goes on along the minus strand of NZ_JBYVJV010000001.1, from coordinate 226,421 downwards.
GAAATAAGCTGAACATGGCGGTCCAGCTTCGACTGTGAGTGTGGCTTCTGGGTGACAACATGACAATCCATGGAATCAGCCAGCTTGCCAAGGTTCTGGCTGATTTTATGATGATTGCCTTCAAAAGACAGGTAATCCATATTGGCATGGGTGCGGGACATTTCGCGCATTAAGGTAAGGGCTATAGGTTTGTGGGCCTTATCCAGACTGGCCAACAAAGTGGATCTGACAGCGGTACCATTCTCAAGCGCTTTAATATTATCAATTCCCAATAGTGCCAGCCCTCGTTCAGAGTACTTAATGGCTGCTTCATTGATCAGGCGCTGTTGTTCTCGAATATCAGTAGATTGTGACGTGTACTTTGTACCATATTCATTCTGATCCCAGCGTCTGCGTAGACACCAAGCTTGAAGTTGGCATATTCGAGCACGGTTAAAAACTGATTCACGGGAAGGAGCTATGCGAGCCAGTATGGCTTCGGCTGCTTCAAATTCACACTTTTTGATCAGTGCACTGACCTCCTGGCGAACGCTTTTCGTGAATACAAGAACGGATGTTTCATCTGTACTTGGCATCGGCTCGAATGGTTGTGCCGAGGCAACTGCGCTTGCCTCGGCGGTAACTTTTGTTTGAACAGGTACCGTTTCAGGTGTGGGTGTTATTTCTGGTGCAGGGGTATATTCCGTTTTGCTTTGTGGTTCTTCTAAGTCGCTATCTGTGCTTTCTGAACTTGAGGGCGCTGCCGCTTGTAGCTGCTTCGGCGATGACTTTGTTGAGGCCGGTGACATTTTTAGTTGCGGCTTCTTTTTCCTACGCCTTGAAGCTTTGGTAGAAGCAGAAGAGCTTGCTGTTGCAGCATCCTCGACTTCTTCTTTTGTTTTGGGCTCTTGAATTTGCTGGAGCCAGGACCAGAGTTTCTGACATTCTGCCAGTTGGTCCCAGCAGTCATGGTTTCGGAAGCCTGCCATAGCTGAACTCAGATGCTTTTTAGCAGATTGATAGTCATGGTGTGAGACACATAATAAAGCTGCTTCACGAGCCGCATGTACACAACCTGACTCTGCAAGACATTCATAAAGCTCTAAAGCCTCTTCCTGTTGCTCAGGAGTGCTTGTCGGTGAATTCAGTAACCAGGCCCTGAGATAACAACTTGCTTTGCAAGGGTTTCCAAAAAAGATAATGCCATCCAGAGCTTTTAGAGCTTCTTCCGGTTTGTCCAGGGTCAGCCAGAGAGTCGCTTTAATGGTTGCAAGCTGTTGGGGGGCACACACCTTGGACACAGATTTTACTAAAGCATTTATGTGCGCCTCAGTTGAAATACGCCCGAGACGGGCTGTTTCAAGAATACGGGCATAGTGATAATGAAATTCTTCTCCTTTTTTTAGGGGGCGATGGAAATCCTTTGATTCAAGTGGGGTTACGTTATGTATCCGCTCAAACCGTGTTTCACATTGGTTTTGTGCACATTTGCGGCTGAGAGTGGACCAGCAGGATAAGCCTTCTACCGGACTCAACCAGCCATCATGAAAAGGAAGTTGTTGATAGAATTGCAGCAGGAAGTGCAGGGCGTAAGGGCTACCAGCCATTGCTGCAGCTTTGTATTTCTCTTCGGCCTCGTAGTATTTGTCCTGTGCTACCAGTAGCTGTGCTTGCAGGATTCGCAGGGTTGCTTCCTGTCTGCTGTCCATTTCGGAGATATCAAGATCATCGATAATGCCAAAAGCCTTCTGCAATATGGTGCTTCTGTATCTTTTTGTGTGCAACTCGCCCGTTTGCAATTTGCTGGCGTGAGCAGATTGCACTATCCCTAACTGCACCAGCTCATCATCGCTACACAGGGCAATGTGTGAGTAACTGGCCAGCACAACCACTTGCAATTCAAAGCGTGCATCCTGGCTGAGAATATCGTTCTTCTCAGAGAGTTGTTCTGCCAGATTGATAATTCCAAAATTGATAATCAGGGTTTCTCTTTCTGTATAGTCTTTCATCCATGTACTGGCTTTACTTAATAGCTGCTTTCGAAGGGAGTCTGTACAGAAGCTTTCCGAGGTATCCTTAGATAACGCTGCTAATATAAAGAATCGAAAGTATATACTTCGTGTTGCAACGCCATGTTTTGCGGGTGGGTATCTCAAGTTAAACAGGGAAAGAGAAGAGCGGGCAAGTCGAAAATTTTGTTGCAGATTTTCACAGTCTACATCCTGAAGAAGAATCTGGTTTGCAAGTAATGTCAGGGTATCCACTTCTTCCAGAGAAAGCTTGAATCCCATATCTCCTTTCATATCACCATTCAGAATTCGCTCAAGAATTACTGCGACTTGTTTTAATTCCTTAGCGATATCTTTTTGTTTGAGAGCGGTATAGTAAAGGCACTTGCTCAGGTGCGTATTAATGAAGGCAGAGAGTTGGACAAGCTCTGAAACTCTGGACTGATCGCTCATCGGTTCCATGAGTTGCGCTGTGGCAGCACGTAAAATTTCTACTCCCAGTTTGCCCTGGTTAATAGGCAGAGCGATCTGGTCGGGATATCCTTTACTGAGCAGAAGTGTTCTGCGCGCTTCTCGAGCTCCTTCAGTAACTAGCGCTTTTCCCTTAGCTCCTGAAGGTTTTTTCCTTGAGGTTCCAGATGCGCCACCAGACTTTTCCTCTCCTGCTTTTTTAACGGGAGAGGTTGTGTGTCGTACAGGTGAATCTTTGCTGGCTGATTTTTGTGCTGGCTGCATAACGATCCTCGAATCCATTACCCCGAATTGGCTTTGGACTACCAAGGATCAATACAGTTTTGTGCGGCAAGAGAAATGTGATAACAACAAACAATATTGTCAGGTGTTCTGAAAAACAGGCCTGTCTACAGGCCTGTGGGTAGATTACGCTAACAGATTATCAAAAGGTATAATGCTTACTTGCTCGCCTACCTCTGCACCTGTGCTCTCTTCTGGCAGCACAATATAACAATTCGCCATGCTCATTGAGCGGAGGATGCCTGAACCCTGGCTTCCGGTTGTGACAACTGTGGCATTACCATTCTGGTCTGTTGAAAGAATGCCTCGCTGAAACTCTTTTCGGCCGGGTGCTTTTTTCAGTTTTGTTCCGATTATCGCCTTCAGTGAAACGGGTTCACCGGATACCTGCCCAGACATGATTTTCAGAGCATGAATCGCCAGAATGTGCAGGGTGATCGTTGCGGATACTGGATTTCCGGGTAAACCAAAGAACACGCTGTTGGCCAGCTTACCGAAGGCAAAAGGTTTGCCGGGTTTGATCGCCAGTTTCCAGAAACCTGTTTCACCCAGTTCTTCCAGAATCTCTTTAATAAAGTCGGCTTCGCCTACGGAAACACCGCCGGAAGTAATGACTGCATCGGCTTCATTATCTGCGCGAATTAAGGCATCACGAATGACATCACGATCATCAGGCAATTTGCCAAGATCAATAACATCCATACCCAAGCGGTTGAGCATGGAAGTCACAACAATTCGGTTGCTGTCGTAAATATCGCCATGGCCAAGAGTTTCGCCGGGCAGTTTGAGTTCATCACCGGTAGAGAAAACAGCAACTTTCACTCTGCGGAAAACTTTCGCTTCTGCAACACCCAGAGAGGCCATCAATCCCAGGTCTTGGGGGCGCAGCTTGTGCCCGGCACTGAGAACAATGCAGCCTTCGCTGATATCTTCCCCGGCTTTGCGAACATTATTTCCGGCAGATGCTTTTTTCAGAAAACGGATGCCATTCTCAGTTTTCTCGGTTTGCTCCTGCATGATCACAGTATCGGTGCCATCGGGAATAGCGGCGCCAGTCATAATGCGAATGCATTGCCCCTGTGGGCAGGTGCCTTCGTAAGGATGGCCAGCAAAAGATTGACCGGCAACGGGCAGAGTATCGGTATTCTCCAGATCAGCTGCTGTAAGGGCATATCCGTCCATGGCTGAGTTGTTGTGAGGCGGCACATTCATGGGCGAAATAATATTGGTGGCCAGAATACGGCCATCGCAGGAACCGAGAGGTAAAGTTTCGGTTTCCTTAACAGGTGATACGCCTGCAGAAAGTTTTTTCAGGGCATCGTCCAGAGACATCAGTCCCGGTGCAGAGCAGCAGTCAGACATGGGAAAACTCCTAGATTCTTATCGGCTTATTGTCGCAGATTCCTGGCCAGATCTCCCCTTGGTTTTGGCAGTGTAAGGCGACAGCTTAATCCACCCATAGAACTTTTCTGCAGAGCAAGTGAACCCTGGTAACTATGGGCAACATCAACAATTATGCTCAGTCCAAGTCCACTGCCGGGTGTTTGTTCATCCAGCCGTGTACCACGCTTCAAAACCTGTTCGCATTCGCTCTCGGTAAGCCCTGGGCCATTGTCATCAATGCATAAAACAACAGAGTCAGCTTTCTGTTCAGTAAATACACGAATAAGGCTGCCAGACCATTTGAAGGCATTTTCTATCAGGTTGCCCAGCATTTCCTCCAGATCGCGGGTTTCAACGCCAACCATCAGATCACTGTCCAGTTCATTAACAAGAACGGTATCGCTTTCGAAATAAACCTTCTCCAGAGCCATGGTTAGATTATCCACAACTTCCGCTGGGCAGGATTGAACCGCAAGAATGCGGGCGGAGCCGGCGACTCTAGCCCGACTCAGGTGATAATCCATTCGATCCTGCAGTTGCTGGATAGCAGGAAGAAGAATGTGTTGTTGATCTACAGGCAGGGTGTCTGCCTGATTACGAATAATACTCAGCGGAGTTTTTAAAGCATGGGCAAGGTTGCCGGTATGGGTACGGGCGCGCTCAAGAAGCTCTGAGTAGTGAAACAGCAATATGTTCAGGTCATCTACAACGCCCTGAACTTCCAGAGGGTAATCTCCTTCAAGAGTTTCTACCGTTCCACTGCGTACAGAGAAAAGGTCACTCCTTAGTTTTTTCAAGGGTTTCAGTGACCATTGAATTTGCAGCCAGACCAGAATCAGCAATCCAACCGCTATTGCACCTAAAGCAGAAAGAATGACCGTTGTAAGCTGTTCAAGGGTGTCTTCTATCGGGTCAGGATCAACAGCCACACTTAAAGTAATTGGTGTGTCGTTATTACCTAATTGGATGTTTCTGGACAGGGTAAACAGATGCTCTCCTTCTGGCCCCTGCTCATCCTGCAGGCGAACTTTTGAATCCCACAGAGAGCGGGAACGAATCTCTGTTTGTGGCGATCCTATCTGCCAGTAGCGGCCGCTGTAAGGTTTGCGGAAGCGAGGGTCTGGAAGTTGTTCAAGCAGTGAAAGTTTGCCATTGGCGTCGATATCAACATAGGCGCTGAGATCATCAAGATAGAGATTAATCTGCTCGCTGAGCTGCGAATAGAGATACTTTTCAAGTTGGATGGGAATAACGATAGCAGCGCCCGCCAGAACCAGAAATATCCACAGCAGGGCACTGCTTAACAATCTTTGTTTGAGGGACTGGCGTGTAAGTGCCTGCCAGAGTCTGCCATCAGCCAAGGCTATACCCCATACCACGGACTGTTTTTACAATATCGCTGCTGATCTTACTTCTGATGCGTCGGATAAAGACTTCGATAGTGTTGGAGTCCCGATCAAAATCCTGTTTGTAGATATGTTCGGTTAACTCCGTGCGGGAAATGACTTTGCCCTGATTATGCATCAGGTAAGAGAGAACCTTATGTTCAAGGGCTGTCAGTTTGACTGGCTCTCCCTGCCAGAGCACAGTCGATGTACGGGTATCCAGAGTCAGGTCACCAACTGTGAGTACCGGAGATGCCTGGCCGGAACCCCGACGAATCTGGGTGCGTATACGGGCTATAAGCTCGGCCATCTGGAAAGGTTTGCACAGATAATCATCAGCTCCGGCATTCAAACCTTCTACACGGTCGTGCAAAGAATCACGAGCGCTGAGAATAATAATTGGCAAGGTGTTGTTCTGTTCCCGCAAGCTGCGAAGAACGCTTAACCCATCCAGCTTTGGCAACCCAAGATCAAGAACCATTGCATCAAAGCTTTCTTCTGTGGCCTGGTACAACCCTTCGAGACCATCGCTCGCCTGTTCGGCAATCCAGCCAGCCTGCTCAATGGCTTCGACAATTTGTTTTGCGAGAACGGCTTCGTCTTCAACAACAAGAATTTTCATGGCTGCTTCACAACGTTTTCCAGTGCTTTCCCCTCCAGTTCAATCAGCTGAAGGTTTTTGGCATTCAGTTTCACTTTGATAACACGACCATCGTCTTCCAGAAGGCGCAGTTTGTAGTACCAGGTTCGCCACCTTTTATCGAGCTCAACCCGGATAATACGACCTTTCAACATACGACTGATGGTGTTTTCAAGTTCTGTGTAAGGCAAAGCATCTCCACGCTCCACGGCTTCCTGAATCCACTCCTGATCATGGTCGTCATCATGTCCGAAAGAGGGCAATGCCGAAAAAGTAAGGAGGGTTAGCAACAGGCAAAGAGGTACGTTTTTCATTTGTATTCGGTGCCCGTTGGACTTTACACTTCGCAGAAATCGGGGATTGTGACTGTAGGAAAAAGTTGAAGCTAGTGTATTCCTTAGACCGAATCCGGAAAAGTGTGGTTACTCTGATGCTGGTCATGATGCCTTTGCATAATGGCGCCGTTCTGGCAGATGAAAAAGCATCAAGTGAGATTTTATCTGTTCAACAGATTGTCAAAATTGTGACTGATCAAGGCTTTCACGATATTCGCAATATAGAGCTTGAATCTGGTGAGCACGAATATGAGGTCAGGGCTAAAAACCGGAATGGTGACAAGATTGAACTGGAAATTGATGCCATCACCGGAAAAATTACTGACGTTGATAGAGACTGACCTACCTAAATAAAACAATTCAGGGGAGCAATGCTCCCCTGTCTTTCATCAGCTGGCTGGCTTGATAATCTCAATGTGTTCAACTTCCAACTCATTGTGCCAGCCGCCTTCAGCTTCACCATAGAGTCGCAGAGTGGTGTTCTCGTTAATACCTTCTGGCATGGTGATATGGTCATCCAATTCAACCACAATTTCAGTTTTGCCATCTGTGAACATGTACTCTTCTTTGTTCAGCTGGCGAGTGATTCTGCCTTCTACAATGACGTCAGTATCTGAAAAGCTGAAACCTCCCAAGTCTGCTAGAGGGGTAATATCGGCAGGCCCCTGATAGGTGAATTGTGCTGCATCCTTACGGCAGTCACGGTCATTGTCATGTTTTCCGCCGTCGGCCATAGCTGCTGTTGGAACAAGAATAATAGCGGCGGTCAGGGCAAGAATTTGTTTACGCATGGTACTTCCTCAAGCTGATTTGTTTCGACGGAGCCCATTGAAACAAATCCGGCCTTAACCTTTTCTGAAGCGTTTGTTCATGCTGCGTTCATGTTCGCCTGGGGAGGTTTTGGAGCTGAATGGCACATGAACAAATGGTTCAGGAAGCATTCACTTCTGCGTTGTTAGCCTGTAGCCGTCAATGAAATGCATGAGGAAACAAGCGATGTCTACCGCACCTATGAGTGTTGTCATTATTACCCTGAATGAAGAGCAAATCCTGCCACGGCTTCTTGAAGATTTAAGCCAGCAAACGGTCAATGATTTCGAAGTGATCGTGGTTGATAGCAACAGTGACGATAATACTGTTTCTGTCGCCAAGGGCTTCAGCCAGCAGTTCAGCGCCTATCAGGTTATAGAAATGTCTGAGCGGGGTGTGAGTCTGGGGCGAAATACCGGGGCCGATGCGGCGTTATATGAAAACCTGGTGTTTCTGGATGCCGATTCTCGAATAGCCAAAGACTTTATAGAAAAGGCTCAAGGTGAACTGCAAGGCAAAGGGCTGATGGTAGCCGGTGGCCGAATGATGGCCAGTGAAGAGAAATCATTGGTTCGCTGGGGAGTAAAAACTTTCGATCTTGGCATGTTGGTGATGCAGTTTATTTCTCCCACTGCTGCAGGGGCATGCCTGTTCAGTACCAAAACTGTTCACAAAGCTATTGGCGGTTTTGATACCCGTATCAATCTTTGCGAAGGCTGTGACTATATACGCAGAGCCAGTCGTTCCTTCCGTTTTCGTATGGTTCCGGTGTTTTTTGAATTCGATACTCGTCGTGTAAAAGAGCAGGGTGTGTGGAAAACCGGATTAACTTATCTGAAAGCCAACCTTTATCGGTTCATGTTTGGAGAAATCACCAATAACCAGATCGCTTATGAATTCGGCTGTCGTAAGGGATAAAAGAAAAAGATGCGGAATGGATGACAGCCTGATTCAGTTTCCCCATGGTTACCATAGATTGTGTGTGCCGGTGCCATGGGGGCGCATGAAGGCATTGAAGATTTCTGGATCGATGGAATGGTGTCAGTGATTACCCTTTGACAACTAAGATAAACGTCTAAACTCCCCGCTTGCTTTTAAGGGAGAGAAGGGAGTGCAGCGCGACGAATCTGTTTGTTTTTCATTGTACAGGTTAGCTTTTCTGCTGCTTATCTGTTCAGCAGCAAAACTGGCTGGTGCACAGGTTTCGTCGTATGAGCCGCAGAGTAATGAAATACTGGAACCTGAGGGGGCGCTGATCGAAAAGCAGCCAGATGGATATTTAAAATTTTCTATCCCCTGTTCTTCTCTTTCCAGAATAGCAAGCGGTACTACCCGTTGGATAAAAGTAAGGTCTCCAGCACGGTTTGTGAACTCAGCACCTCAAGGGGAGGGCCAAAGCAAAAAAGGATTGAAGGATATTTATATACCCGTGGAATACGCGTTGTTAGCTGATAATGCTGATCTTCCTTCAACTTCCATTTGCGTGAAACAATTCTTAACGCCAGAAGATAAAGTACTGGTATCTCCGATAACGACTCCATGGCTTTCCACTGAACTTAACAGATTACCTCTTCTGAACTTCAAAGATTCCATAAATCCTGAAACGGGGATTCCAAGGCGTGGTTACAGCCTGAGGGAAAACGGATTTTATTTGATTCCTCTTTTGTCTGCTGCAGCGTTTATTGCAATGCCTCACTATAAAAAGAACCTGGTAAATGCGCCTCTTATTCATGCTTTGATCAGCGGGATAGGCTCTACTTATCTGCATTCAAAAAGAAAAAACCTTACTGGGAGCGAGTTGTTGATGATGATGGCCCTTATGGTTATGGGGATATCATTCTTCCACTGATCAGTTATGGCTATGCTGGTTATGATCTCTATTCATCGGTTATAGAATACAACTGGGCTCATTCACTTCATGGAGCAAGTATGCTGGCCGAGTTCAGTGTCTTTGCTGCCCGTGATCGTATTCACTTGATGACCGATACCCTTCTTCTCGAGAATTCGACGATATTTCTCTATCTGAAAGATATTGATCCAATCTTCAGGGGCAGTTTTGCATTCACCTTCTATCTGTTTCGTTTAGGCGTTTTTCCCTACGAATGGGGGAAGTTTGTGAAGAATGTTTACCTGAAAAGAAAGGAATATCCTGGCCATGAAATAACAACTCCGGCTCTGATGGCCGGTGGCACGTTATTTAACAGCCTGAACCTGTTCTGGGGCGTCAAGATTTTAATGAAGGCTATTAAAGGCTAATCGTTTTACTCTTTTAACAGAAGATCATGGGCTGCACGAGCTTGAATGAACAGTGCATTCTGGGTGGCCCTTTCTTCGGAAGATACTCCGGCATGTTTATCCGTATGGTGAGCGAGTGCCTGTGTGCGAAAAGCCCTGCGAACAATGGTTCTTCTCTGGCCAGGTGACAAACCTGGAGCATTGAGAGCTGACGGTTCAATTCCTAATATTGTGCAGGCCTGTTGCTGTGTCATACCGTTGGTTGAGCTGTTCCTTCGACGGTTATGATGGCGATGATTACGCTGCTGGCCATGTTGTTGATTATGGCGGCGGGCATTTTCCAACCTGCATCTCATGGTATGTATTTGAGCCTGGCATGTATTGAGAAGTCGTTGAAACGTGCCTTCTGCATGAGGTCTGCAAAGATGTGTGGTTTCGAAGAGGTAGTTTTCAACTGCTGTTCTTTGCTGTTGCGCAAGTTGTTGTTGGATCTTGATTTGTTCATCAAGATAAGCCGTTATGTTCTGGTAGCTTTGTCTCTGCGAAGAACCAACAAAAGATGGGAGTGGGAGTCGTTCCTTAAGATCAAAGATAGCTGAGTTCATGGCTTTAACTTCTTTAAAACCTTCGTTTAGAAATTCACCCATAAAGGAGTTAGACCGGTGAATGATGTCACAACGAATATCACTTCGTTGGTGGATTAGAGAAACTTTCATCTTCATTGTTTCAGAAAGAGCTTTGTGGGCAGCTGTTAAAGCTTCCGGGGTACCCTTTTCCAGCTCAACATTAAAGCGTTCGCTAAATCTCGCTATTTTCGCATTCTCTTCAGCTTCTACAGATTCCAGATATCGTTCAAACTGTGCTTTGGTTGATGATATCTCCTGCCTGTAACTGTCCATACGGATTCGAAAGCGGGCACTGATATGCGCTACCTGCTGGTGGCACTCGTCTTCTGTAAAAGGCAGGCGATGGTCGAGAGGCGCCTCTCTGGCTCGGCATTCTTCAAAAGTCCTTGATGAATTTGTTGTAGGAACTTCGGTAGAAGCAGTAGGCGAACTACGCCTTTCATGTAGACTTCTTCGGCACAGTTTTGATAGAGGTGTCGTTGGTTCCGGAGTATAGCGACTGTTGTCCGATAGTCGGCTGGCAGGCTCCTGAAAAGGGGCGTGTGTGGCCGATGGGAATGGTAACCCTGAATGGTAACTGGCTACAGGCATAAGCGCTCTCCGGTGAAATTACTAGAGAGCGTATTAGGTGACTATTTGGAAATGACTAACGTGGACATCAGTCATAGTAACAAAATTCAATTGCCCAGGTTAGAGGCTTTTGTGCTGCTGGTAATAGGCAAGTACAAACTCGGCCACCTGCTCCGGACTGTTAATATCCAGCTGGGGCAGGGATGTTGAAGGGTGAGGTGTATCCTGGCACAGAGCGATAATATGGCTGTCTTTTTCAAACAGGTAGGGGCGGTCGAAGTCGCTGCGGTGCAGTTCAACCTTAGGAATAGCTGAATCCCGAAAACCTTCTACAAGAATCATATCCAGCTGGCTGTGATCCAGCAGGCGAAGCTGGTCTTCCAGTTTTGGGTCTTCAAGTGGACGTTCAGTCACACAAATCGCTCGTCCCGGTGTGCTGAGTACTGTTTGTGTTAAGCCTGCGTGACGCAGCCTGTAACTGTCTTTGCCAGGTTTATCTGGCTCAATAGTGTGGTGAGAAGCTTTCACCAGCCCTATACGTATCCCTTCAGCAACCAGAATGGGGATAACTTTTTCAAGCAGGGTTGTCTTCCCGGTTCCGCTGAAAGCCGCGAAACCGAGAATCGGTAGCTGTGTGTTCAACAATCAACCGCCTATGATCGACAAATTCGTGGTAGAGCCGGTGAACCCCTGATCCAGGAAATGTTTGTCTTCTTTTAACTGAAGAACTTCCTGTATGCGGGCGGTCAGCAGTTCCTGTTGATCATCACTCTGTAGCAGGTGACGCAGGCTATAACCCTGTTCAGCAAACAGGCAGAGTTGCAGGTCGCCCTGACTGTTCACCCGCAGGCGGTTGCAGCTGTCACAGAAGTCTTTCGAGTAGGGCATGATCAAACCAATCCGCCCCTGATAATCAGGATGGCTGAACTCCTGGGCAGGCCCGGCATTCTCAGGACGAATCATCTGCACCCAGCCTTTATCCAAAAGCTGCTGGCGGATAACCTTTCCAGACAAGTGGTGCTTGTTGAAAAAGTCCGGCATATCACCGGTTTCCATCAGTTCAATCATGCGAACAGTGATGGGCTGATCCTTGATCCAGTCAAGAAAACGATCCAGCTCCCGGTCGTTCAGGTCTTTCATCAGCACAGTATTCACTTTGACTGATGACAACCCCGCCGCAAAGCCGATATCTATGCCGCGAAGAATCTCATCTAGGCGGTCATGGCCAGTGATTCGTTGGAATATGGCTGGTTCAAGGCTGTCAATGCTGACATTCAGGTGAGTCATACCAGCATCAATCCAGCGCTCAATCCGACGATCCATCTTGTAGCCGTTGGTGGTCACAGCCACGGTATCAATACCGGGAACATCTCTCACAGTCCGCAAAATATCGCAGAAATCACTGCGCAGAGAGGGTTCACCACCACTGATGCGAATCTTGTTAGTTCCCAGAGCGGCAAAGGCAGTTGCTATACGACGGATCTCGTCCAAGCTTATAGCGGTTTTGTGTTTTGGCTCCTGACATCCATCAGGAAGGCAATACTGACAACGAAAATTACATAAATCCGTTATAGATAGCCTGAGATAAGGGAATCGTCTCCCTTGGCGGTCTTGCAGTTTATTCATTGAACACCTTTCCAAAAGGTCCGGGAGGCTGAGGGATTTCTCTCCTCAACCCGGTGACGGCAACTATCCATCACGGCTACGTTCTCGTGTCTGTAAAAAGATTTAGAGAACGAAGCTCGGCGCTCTTTATCTGTTTCAGTCAATTGATAGGGGAACCATCATAACAAATTTCTTGTGTTTATGACGGCGTAGTTAACCCTAAAATTAACGGTATCTCTGTGCTATGCCCTGAATTTCCCGAACAATGGCGCGCAGGCCATTTCCCCGGGAAGGACTCAGGTGGTTTGAAAGCTCCAGTTCACCAAATAGGCTATCAATGTCGCATGATAGCAAGCCTTCCGGAGTTCGGCTGTTCAGGCAGGCCATAACAATAACTGCCAGCCCTCGGATGATTCTGGCATCGCTGTCTACGGCAAAGTGCAGGGTCTGGTCATTTTCACGGTAATGATGGTGCAGCCAGACGGTACTCTCGCAGCCAGCCAGTCGTGCGTCATCCTGACGCATATCATCAGGAAGTGCCGGAAGATCCCAGGCCAGCTGCATAATATTACGATAGCGCTCCTGCCAGCTTTTTTTGCTAAGCAGGGCTGTGCGTAAACGCATCAGATCTTTCTGGTTATAGAAAGGTGTTGCAGCAAAAGGGGCCGGAAGTTGGTTGTCGTCTGTCTGGCGGGGTTGCTGGTTTAGCTTTGGTGTTGCCGCATCATCATCTTCGCTGGAACTTTGGTTTGCACAGATTTTGCGAAGGGCTGCTGTGAGTCGGTCTACATCCTCCCGGGTGTTATAGCAGGCTAAAGATGCTCGTATTGTGCCGGGTAACTCCAAAGCCTCCATCAGCGGCATGGCACAGTGATGGCCAGTACGCACAGCAATACCTTGCTGGTCCAGCAGCACACCGATATCGTGATTGTGTTGACCTTCAACAACAAAAGACACCACTGCCGTTTTACTTTTGGCTGTACCTATACGGCGAATACCGTGAATACGATCCAGACCCTGTTCCAGCCGAAAGCGAAGCTGCTGTTCCTGTTGGGCCATAACCTTTCTGTCGAGACTGTTAAGGAAATCAATGGCAGCTGCCAAGCCAACAACACCAGCAATGTTGGGAGTGCCAGCTTCAAAACGGAAAGGAGGCTTGTTAAATGTTGTACCGGAGTAACTGACGCGTTCAATCATCTCGCCACCGGTCTGCCAGGGAGGCATGTCATTTAACAACTCTTTGCGGCCGTAAAGAACACCGATACCGGTAGGACCATAAACTTTGTGCCCGGAGAACACATAAAAGTCACAACCCAGCTTTCTGACATCTACTGGAAAGTGGGCAACGGCCTGTGCACCATCAATAATCGTGGTTGCGCCAACTTCCTTTGCCTGCGCAATCATTGTTTCTATTGGGTTGATTGTTCCCAGTGCATTAGATACGTGGGTGACAGTCAGAAGCTTTGTTCTTTCATTCAGCAACTGCTGGTAAGCCTGCTGATCGAGCTCTCCACTCTCAGTTACCGGTATTACGCGAATATATGCGCCGGTCTGTTCGGCAATTTGTTGCCAGGGCACGATGTTGGCGTGGTGTTCCATGGCGGAAAGAATAATTTCATCGCCAGCTTTGAGATTCTCCCTGCCCCAGCTCCAGGCCAGCAGGTTCAGGGCTTCTGTAGCACCGCGGGTCCAGATGATTTCTTCGGTATGACCAGCATTAAGAAACTGGCGAACCTTATCCCTGGCTTCTTCAAAAGCATGGGTGGCGCGGGCGCTTAAAACATGAGAGGCACGGTGAACGTTGGCATTGGCATAGGTGTAGTAGCGACTGACAGCATCAATTACCGAGCTGGGTTTTTGCGTTGTTGCCGCATTGTCCAGCCAGGCTAGAGGAAGACCGTGAGCTGTTTCAGAGAGAATTGGAAACTGGAAGTGAATGTCTGACGTCATGAAAGTCTGTCTTGTTAACGGATAGCAGCGCGTTGTCAGGTTATCTGCTTAAGGAAATGTGTAAATGCGGCAATATTACACCAGGTTGTAAGTGGTTACTTCGTCTATTTGCTTTTAACTTACGTTTCATTACTGGAACCAGCGCCATGGCCAGCCAGGTTCTGGCAGGCAGCCTTGCAGAATCTCTTCCTCGGTTTTGTTATCCACATAAGCCATATATTCGCACCAGCTCTGCTGTAACCCCTTGCCTGTTTCACTGTAGAGATAGTCACTGAATTCCTGATCGAAAAAATTGAAACTTTCTTTCATGGAGTCATACATTCGCCGATGTATTTTTTTTACTGTTCCCGGAAAACGATGCTCAATCATGACCAGCATGCCGGCGGTGTGAATGGGCTGGTAATGGTATATATATCCTGCTTCCCGGAACGTTGGACACGGGTCGTCCTCATCATAAATTTTACATGTCTTGTCTAGAAAGTGTTCCTCTATGTTCTTGTGTTCTATTGCGGTACTTGTTCTTTCATGAAACATTTCAAATGTGAAAGCTTCAAAATAGGAATAGCGTTGGTAATCGGCCAGTGCTTCCGTGATCCAGCGAGGGCGCTGGGTACCTTCCTGCCGGTAGCGGCTCTGTAGCAGGTGAGTCAATTCATGGATAATCAGGCCACCACTTTTGCTTCTTAGCCCCTTCAGATAATCGTCATAAATTATTAGCGTGTCTGTACTTGTTGTGTGGGCCAGGGCTTCCGGGTCCTCTTCATCTTTATGACGTAAAATAATGTCAATTTTGGTATCGGTTTTCAGGGCTTCATCTGTCCAGAGCTGCTCTCTCAGCCGCGGATACCATTCCCGTATAAATTCCATTAGATTCAGCAGGTCACGGGGGATCTTTTGGGATTTTGAAGAGTAGCTAACACCTTGTGGAATATGTGGGTAGATATGGGAATCGATATTCCATATTTGAATATCCGGAACCGGAATGGTTTCCGGAGCATGGCTAGAATCCGATGCATACAAACAGCATGGTATAAGCATCGTTATAATGATGGCTTTTAGGCTGTATTTTAGAAGAGCGCTGGCCGCTGGCATGATGAGACCTTTCCCTGAACATCCGTTTCAGAGAGATAAGACAGCGTACTGGCAGATTTGTTATCCGTTCGCAAACATAAGTGTTGGTAATACTGACCACGCTGCTTGCCGGTGGCATGGAAATCAGTATCCTTTGGCTCACCTGACGTTAGTTTTTCCGGAGTTTTTGCGTGATAAGTGTCCAGACCAGCGATTTTGATGTAGCTGCAGAATATCAGGCTCTGTGTCAGTCCTCCGGGACGGGTGCCGCTGTTATGTTCAGTGGCCTGGTTCGGGATATGAATCTCGGTGATACCGTGGGTGGTTTGTATCTGGAGCACTATCCGGGTATGACCGAAAAGTCTCTGGAAGCCATTGTTGAAGAAGCCAGAAACCGTTGGGATTTGGATGATTTAAGGGTGATTCACCGGGTAGGGCAGATGGAGCCAGGTGATCAGATTGTTTTTGTTGGAGCCGCCAGTGCCCACCGTCAGGCCGCTTTTGATGCCTGCCAGTTTTTAATGGATTACCTGAAAACACGGGCTCCTTTCTGGAAGCGAGAGCAGACTACAGATGGTGACCGCTGGGTAGAAGCTAGGGATTCCGATGCTCAGGCGGCAGAACGCTGGAATGAGGAATCGGAGGCTTCTGAATGATACGACGTTTACTTGCAGGCTTTTTTATTGCCATAGCTGCAACTGTCGTTCAGGCAGATACTTTGCGGGTTGCTGTTTCCGCCAATTTCCGGCAGGTCGCTGAAACACTGGCCACTGAGTTCGAAGAGCAGACTGGTCATACTGTGACATTGTCTTCCGGTTCAACCGGAGCACTGTACAACCAGATTTCTTACGGTGCGCCGTTTGATGTATTCCTGTCTGCAGACAGTCGTAGACCAGAAATGCTGGCAGAGGCTGGCAAGACCAGTGGCAAGCCTGTGACTTATGCTTTTGGCCGTTTGGTATTCTGGCAGCCCGGCGCAGTAGAAGTTACCTATAAAACCCTGAGCGGTTGGAATGATAAATTTGCGATTGCAAATCCGGATACCGCTCCTTATGGCTTGGCAGCCCAACAGGTTTTGGAAAACCTGAACCTCTGGGAACAAAAGAAATCTCAGGTTGTACAGGGAGCCAGTATTCAGCAGGCATGGCAGTACGTTGCCACTGGTAATGCAGGTGCTGGGTTTGTTGCACTGTCGCAGCTACGTGCAGATGATGTGCAGGACGGTTACCTGCTCATTCGTGATGAACTTTACAGCCCAATTCGTCAGCAGGCGGTTGTTCTTGCTGGCAGTAAAAATCAGCAGCTTGGTCAGGACTTTCTTGATTATATTCTGGCAAAACAGCAGCAGGTTGTTGTACAGAAGGCAGGATATTTCCCAGCAGTTGATCTGGCTATAGCCAAAGTTGAAGGTACAAAAGGAAGTGACACTCCATGACCGGGGAAGTCTGGCAGGCAGTCAGCGTAACCTTGCAGCTGGCAGGGTTAACGACATTGCTTCTTATTGCAATTGGCCTGCCTCTGGCGTGGAAACTTGCCGGCATGACCAGTGGTTTGCGCCCTGTTCTGGAAGCTCTGGTTGGCCTGCCTCTGGTTTTGCCGCCGACTGTGCTGGGCTTCTATCTATTGGTGGCATTCTCTCCTAATAATGTGCCTGGGCAAGTGTGGCAGGAATTAACCGGTACAACTCTGGCGTTCAGTTTTTCAGGGCTGGTTCTGGCCTCTGTGATTTATTCCCTGCCTTTTGTTGTTCAACCGTTGCAGCGTGCTTTTGAACAGCTGGATCGTGGATTACTGGAAGCTGCTTCCTCTTTAGGGGCTGGCCCTATCGATCGTTTCTTTTCTGTGGTGTTGCCACAAACCTTCCGGCCATTATTGCTTGCTGCGTGTCTTGGCTTTGCCCATACAGTGGGCGAGTTTGGTGTGGTTCTGATGATCGGTGGAAATATTCCCGGAGAAACCCAGGTTCTTTCTATCGCACTTTACGATGCGGTGGAGACCCAAGACTTTGCCAGCGCCCACACTATGGCAGCCGGGTTAATGATGTTTGCCCTGGTTCTTCTTATTGCACTCTATAGCCTTGACCGGAAAGGACGCCGTTGATGTTATCTCTGGATTTCCACTATGAGCGGGATGACTTTCAGTTGCAGGTACGGGAGAGCTTTGTCCTTGATGGCGTAACCGGAGTTATGGGGCCATCGGGTTGTGGCAAAACAACATTGCTGCGCTGTATTGCCGGGCTGGAAAAGAGTGTGCAGGGAACGGTCTCTTTCTCGAATGTCTGCTGGCAAGATTCAAAAACATTCGTTCCCCCTCATAAGCGTGGTATTGGCTACGTATTTCAGGATGGGCGCTTATTTCCCCACCTGAATGTGCGGGACAACCTGAATTATGGTTTGCGCCGCAGCCGTAAACGCCATGGCCCTTCTTTTGAAAGTGTTGCTGAATGGCTGGAGATTGTTCCTTTTCTGGATCGTTCGGTGACAGAACTATCTGGAGGGCAGCGGCAAAGAATCGCTATCGGGCGAGCTTTGCTTGGAGCTCCACGCCTTTTATTAATGGATGAGCCTCTGGCTGCTCTCGACTGGGCTTCCCGTGTATCCATTATGCCCAGACTGCGGGATATTAATCGCCAGTTTGGCGTGCCGGTATTGTTTGTCAGTCATGACCGTGAAGAAATGGCTCGCCTGTCTGATGAGCTGGTGTTGATGGAAAGCGGTTGTGTCGAAGAACGTGGACGCAGTCGCCAACTGTTAAACCGTGCCCAGGGTTCTTTAGCTGACGATCATGCTCTTTCTGTACTGGAAGCGCAGGTGGTAAAAACAGACAGGCCGTATGGCATTACGGAGCTGGAGGTTGATGGTCGACCTTTGATGGTAGATCAGTCAAATCTGGCGGAAGGGCAATCGGTTCGGGTGGTTGTTCCGGCTGCAGAAGTGAGTTTGTGTCTGGAGAATGTTGAACGTATCAGTGTTCAGAATCGTCTGAAAACAACTCTCACTGATATCCGGGATATTGATGAACACCATGCCTTGGTGGTGCTCACTCTGGAAGAACAAAAACTGCTGGCTCTAATTACTTGCCGTTCTCGCCATCGCCTGGCATTGAAAGCTGGCATGCCTGTATACGCACACTTTAAGGCAGCCTGTTTGGAAGTGGTTTGACCCTTTTCTTAATTACTACGGAATGTGACTCTTATTTACATGCCATAAATCAGCTTCTGCTACTTTTTAAAGCTGTGAAGAAGCTGGGTAAGCGTTTGTGTCATTTTGTAAATTATTCTTTGTTGTTTCGGTAGGTGTATCAATCAGTGCATTCAGTCATCGAATGTATGGGAGTCCTGCCGAAAATATGTCTGGACCTTATAGCATTCAGTCTGCGCTTAAATTTGCGGATTTTGATACTGCTGGATGCACCAGATTTGGAACAGCAGGAAATAATGGTGTTGTAAGCCTGTGGAAAACCTGTCGTGAAAATGGTTCTGACAAAGTATTCCTTGGAGACTTTCTCCTTGAAGGTGATTTAAAAGGTAATAGTGGGCAGGAGGAAATAATCCTGATGTATCAGGATCAACAGCCACTCTGGATCGCTCCAAGTGGGGGGAGACTGGGACTATTAAGTGGTCGGGACACTATACCGCACCCCATCTTCCCTAAAAATAATCTCAATATGCCTGAACTTCTAAGGCTCTTAGATACACTGGGCGGTTACCCTCAAATTGATGCTGCTAAAGAATGGCTGAACAAAGAGCCCGAAAATTTGCATTCGTCTATAGTGGCGGGTGTCGAAGGAGGAGCTTCAGGAGTATTTGCTCTGCTTGCGAGTAATATTTTCTTTTTTTCAATTATAAACAGGATGGTCAATCCAGACCCGAATATAAATATTTGGAAAGCCTATTATATCGATGCACCAACGGAGTATATTTTTGACGGCGATTTTTGGAAGGGATTTTTTTGGGATGGAATGGTTCACCCATTCTTCATAGATGGAGGGCTTTTTGAGAGGGTATTGAATCATAGATTGATGCCGTATTTAGTATCTTTTGGCATGTACAATGGGAGTAAATTTCCTGAAGCATTTCGCCATAGCCAGAAACAAGTGGATCTTATTATTATGCTTTTCAATGGAGTGATCTACCTCAAGAGCTTTCCAGGCAATGCTACCGGTAAACTATTATCGATGGTTAATGCAATGATGGTTTCTTATTTTATATATTCACCATTGCACAGAGAGTTTGGAGGGCAAGCTTCTTATATTGCCAGAGTTGTTGTCATACTGAGTTCTTTGATTGGAAAGAGAAAATCTTATGTAGGGCACAACCTTTTGATTCGTTTGCCAATGCAATGATAGTGGGTCTATGGGGTTGCTGTAACTTCTATATATTGGGAATGTGTTTACTTGTATTGGTAGAAAAACTATTGTGTGAGAGTCCTTAAATAATAGCTTCTACGATTATGAACTACCGTGACAAAATAACCTGTCGTCGTCAGCGTCCGACCACTGTTGAGGGGCGGGATATTGTTGAAGAAACGGAAAGTAATCGTGGCCGTATAATTCAGTCCGCGGCTATTCGCAGGCTTCAGCAGAAAACCCAGGTTTATCCTCTGGAAACCAATGCGGCAGTACGCAGCCGCCTGACTCACTCTCTGGAAGTTCAGCAAACCGGCCGGTTTATCTCCCGCTGTATCCTTAATCGTTTAAAAGAAGTTAGAAAACTCGAAGAACTGGGTCTGGATGGCATTGAAACAGCTTTTACCAATCTTGTAGAAATGGCGTGCCTTATGCACGACGTTGGCAACCCGCCATTTGGCCATTTTGGTGAAGCAGCCATTAATGACTGGATGGAAAAGAACTCTGATGACTGTTTTTCCAGTGCTCTGGGAAAAGCAAAAGAAACCTCACTGTTCAAAGAAAAGCTATTACCTGACCTTCTCCACTTTGAAGGTAATGCTCAGGGTCTGAGAATTATTCACAGTCTCCAAAGGTTGAACCTGACCTGTTCACAAGTGGCTGCACTGGTGAAATATACCCGGCCAGCCTGGCAGCAGCAGGCTGACAAAGGTTACACCTATCGTCAGAAGAAGCCGGGCTGTTATTACAGCGAAGAACCTTTACTGGAAATGATCTGGGAACACCTTGGCATAGATTCCGGCAATCGTTACCCGCTGGTTTATATCATGGAAGCGGCCGACGATATTGCCTACTGCATTGCTGATCTCGAAGATGCCGTTGATAAAGGCATTCTGAACCTGAAACAGTTGCAGCAGTTATTGCAGGAAGAATGGGATAACCAGTGTAAGAGAGCTGGTTTTGGTTACAGCCGTTATCTCCCGGGAATTGTGGAGCAGGCCTTGGACGATAATGCGTCATCCCATCTGTTTGTAACCCGCTTCCGCACACGTTTAGTGAAAGATCTGGTGGATTATGCAACCACCCGTTATTGCGAGAACCATCAGGCCATATTTGATGGCAGTCAGGATGAACCCTTGATTGATGGTGGTTCTGAGCAACATTTGGCTTTGCTGACCTTGAAATGGGTGGCACGCAAGCATGTATTCAGTCAACCAGAGGTTGAAACACCTGAACTTCGTGGTTACGCCGCTCTTATGGGGTTGCTGGATATATATCGTCCATTACTGGAAATTTCACGGGAGAGCTTCACCGATATCGTTAACGGAGAGCCAACGAAATATTTTATTGTTCAGCGGTTGTATCACCGGTTATCGGGCAAACATCGTGAAGCTTATAACAGTGCATTGAGTGAGCTTGAGGGATCGGAAGATGAACTGCGAGCCCTTGAATGGTATTACCGGTGCCGGCTGGTGATTGATTACATGTCAGGCATGACTGATAACTTTGTACTCGATGAGTATCAGTGTCTTTCTGCGATTTAATAAGTGCACTTCTTAAGAGTCATCTATCCTCCATGGCAATCTATCCTGAATAGAGCTTCTCTATTTTTGGGGTTGTCATGGGCTACTTTTTTGAACATCAGCTTTTCAGGCGACTGATTCTCATCCTGTTTATCTTTACAGGGCTACAAGCTTTTTTCGTGGTGGCAGGTACGTTGGATAATTACATTGCCACTCAACCTTCAAAGTTCAGATCTTACGGCGCTCAGCTGGCCGCTGTGAGAATGTCCCAGGCTTATTACTTTGAGGGGTATGACAGGATTCTTCCTTTAGCCAGTTACTCCGGGCCAACCAATTATCTTTATTATCAATGGTGGCAAGGTACGGGATTGCCTGATTATTCTGACCGAACTCAATATGGACATTACCCCGCTTTGGTAGCTATGGCTCAGGATGTTGACCGCTCTGAACGCCCCTTACTCAATCCAGTTATCTGGCAGATGCTTCATGATCAAAGGCCACAGGAACCTTGGTTGCAACAAATGGCCTGGTTTGAGCATGAAATTTCAGGGTTTATTCGTTTGCTTCCTGCAGAAGGTATTTTGCATCGCCCCAGAGTAAAAAAATATCCGGGAGATGCTCTCGGCGAGGCTGTTATTGATCGATGCATGGATGAGATGGACAGCAATGAGAAGATCTTCGCCCTGTGCAATAAGTTCCTTTCTCTCAAAGAACGTTGGCTGGCCGAACGCAGCAACTATAACCCGGGTAACCAGACTGATCATATTTACCGGGATCGCTTTGAAAGTATTTTGTACTGGATCAGCAATGGTCTTATACATGAAGTGAGTGGTGGTGCTGGCAGTGCATGGAAATTTGCTCATTTGGAGGAAGATGACACTCGGAGCCAGACCAAGTCTTCCTATCGGGAGAAAAAGCAGGCATTTGTTCAGTCTCTTTTAGGTGGGGATGAAATCCATCAACGGAAAAAACTTTCATTACAACTGATTTCCTACCCGTTTCCCCATCATGGTTTAAAAAATGCTGAGTTGGCAGTGAACGCACTGGAACTCTCAAGCACTGTCGATGATGTTTTTATTGAGAGCTTGCTGAAAAAACTTGCAAACCTGCCTCCTGGGGAAAGTTTGATACTTGAACTGCGTGCAGCAAACAAAGACAAAGGCAGGCGTGTCTTTTTCTCAAAAGACAGCAAATCTGGCCATCTACTTATTTACCAAACTGTTCGAGCTGAATCTGAGTGGTGGAATGACAACCGTAAACATTGGTATCGCTGGTGGGTGTTACAATATCCGCAGTATGCATTCCTGCGAGTGGCAAGAAGTATTCCTGGAATAGAAGCCGATTCCCATCCAGTGTTGGGTATTCTGGTAAAGGATGCTGATACCCTTTACGCAAACAGAACCGGGTTAAAGAAGTTCCTGTTGAAAGACCGAGGTGGAAAGGATTTTTATAACGGTGATGCTTTATTGCTAAGGGTTTTGTCTGGCAACAAGTGAAAGGTTATTCCTCATTTGAAAACAAGCTGATCATATAATCCATTAGTGATTCGTCTCTGAGGATTTTTTCATGTCCCATATCGTCAAATAGTCGGTGAGTCACAGTGTTTTCAGAGCCAAACTTATCCTTAAGGTATTCAGCCATTTCCTTGCTGCCTTTCGCCGGAATAAAGTTATCTTTTTCTCCGTGAAGTATATGTATGGGAACTCTCGTGTGCTCCAGCTCGGACTGGTTATCCATCCGGTATTTCAGGAAAAAGCTGGCAAAAGGGATGGGAAATGGAATGACCTTTGTTGTGATTTCACTCAGAACCCTGAAAGGCGCAAGCAAAATTACGTTTTTAATGCTGTGCTCTCGTACTTTGGCAAGGTGACTTGCTGCCCCTGTGCCAATGGAGTAACCAAGAACTGTTACGCTTTTATAGCCAGCATAACCATAATCTTTTTCACTGTAGAGTTTTTTTCCTTCTTTAATAATGGTATCGAAGGCGCTGACAGCATCACTATAGAACTCGCTGCGGTTTTTTAGAGTCAGGCTGTTTCTGTAGCCCCGGTACTCGGGGAAAAACACATCATAACCACTGTCATTCAGGAACTGCCCCAAACGGCTTGGATCTTTAATTGACACTCCCGGCGGCAGTTTCAATTCTGTCTCATCACCAGCAGAACCTCGTGTCAGGCCAAAGTAACCACTGTTGGCCATGTCATCGGATGATGCACGGGTTGGGTGAAACATGATTATCAGTTTTTGGGCAGACTGGCTTGAGCGCAAAAGGTTACCGGTCAAGGTTTTGCCATCATGAAGTTTTACTTCAACTTTTCTGGTGTGTACTGGAACAAATGAGCGCTGCCATTTTTTGTTCACACCGTGGAAGGTCAGCCGGCGTTCCAGAGTTTCGCCAAGGTGAATGCCTTTCTGCCAACTCCAGGATTGTAGTTTGGCAAGAACGATCAGTTTTGCTGTTAACAAAGGCAAACGCCCCCAACCGGGAACAATTGGCCTTTCAATAAAAGGTTTTAGGTGGCGGATATCTCCGCCAAATGTTTCCGTGGCCTGGAGAGAAATATCAGGGATCGCTCCTTGCTTGCCGGGAAAAATGGCAGACTCACCCGGTGTTACCCAGATGTTGAAATGATTGTGTGAGCCAAAGATTGAAAGACCTTTGGTTTGTTGCAGTCGAACCAGAAGTTCGTTGGTTTTCAGAGAAAATGGTTTGAGTTGCTTTTGAGTGTCGTCCGCATAGTGGCTGGTAATGGCATTGAGAAGAACCGGAGAAAGAGGGTCTGCTATTTGAAAAGGCGGATTATGATTTGGCGATTGGAAATCTGTGGTTAGGGTTGTCCACCAGGTTGCATTCATTGAAGGCAAGGGGATTTCATCAATATCACTCCACTTTTCGTCTTTTGTAGCAATAGAGAAGAGCTTCAGTTTTCCCTGTTGATTTGTCGGGTACAGTTGCAGTGAGGTGTATCCTCGGCCTCGTGCGGCATTAACAAGGTGTGTAAGAGACTGTGCAGGAATGTTGTTGTTTTGGTTGAGGGCCTCATCTGTTGGTGTGTCTTCATAGTGCTCCGGCCACGAGATAACCAGACGAGTTTCTCCAAAGGATGTTACCGGGTGACTTCGTTCCAGTAGAACAGTTATACCCTGAGGAAGATTATTACCTTCAAGGTGAAAACATTTTTGGTCATAGGTCGCCCACTTCCTGAATTCGTGTTGTAGCTCAGGGGCCAGAGCCTTTTGGACACTATAGAGTTGGGTGATGAAACGCAGAAATGTTGTCAGGCTTCCAGCCCATTGGTTTTTCCCAGAAGCAAGAATCAGGCTGCCGTCAATTATTGGGAGAATTGCTCTGGATGTGGCACTGCTTAGTGATTTGGATGGGGATAAAACCTGGTCCCACAAATAGGAGAGGATTGGGTAAGCCAATCCCCTTAAAGATTCACTGGGAATCACCTGATTAAGCTGGCGGGAAAAAAAACCAAGAGAAAAATTGCTGGCAGCCAAAATCATTCCCGGTATGACCAGCTGGGTAGCTAAACCAGTAATCAGATTATCGGTTCTGGAAACAGGAAACCTTTTTATATACCCCCTGTTTTGCAGAATGCTGGGGGTGCTGTTCAGTAACTTTTGTTGTTTTTCAAAAAGCTGCTGCTCCTGCGGTGTAAAAATATCTTCACTTTGTGGCCTGACCTTATAGGCCTGAACCGGAGCAGTGAGTGCGAGAAAACAGGTAAACACCACATAGCTGATACGTGGGTGGATGATAAGGGCATATATTCGAAGGCTAACCACAGATATAGTTACTTCTTATAAGCAGTTACGGCCTTTACACCCTAGTGTTCAGTTGGAAATTGCGCCAGTTTTCGTATTTATTGATATTCGTGTCCGGATCAGGGGGAGTGGTAACAAGGTGATCAACGGGAAAAAGATTGGTGTTGCCCTTGGCTCCGGGTCGGCCCGGGGCTGGTCTCACATTGGCGTTCTGAAAGAGCTTCGTGAGATGGGCATTGAACCAGATGTTTATGCAGGATGTTCTGTCGGCTCTCTGGTTGGTGCAGTGAGTTCCATGGGCTATCTGGATGAGTTTGAAGAGTGGGTACGTTCTCTGAACTGGCGGGATGTCTGGGGGCTGGTGGATGTCAGCCTTGCCGGTGGGTTGGTGCGTGGGGACAAACTGCTCAGCTTCTTCAAGGATGCCGGCATTGATACCAACATTGAAGATATGAAATGTGTTTATGGCGCCGTAGCTACAGACCTTGAAACCGGTCAGGAACAGTGGTTGAGGCACGGCCCGGTTCTTGATGCGGTCAGGGCTTCCTGTACATTTCCCGGCCTGTTCCGTCCAGTGTGCAAAGATGGCAGCTGGTTACTGGATGGCGGTTTAGTGAACCCTGTTCCGGTATCTCTGTGTCGGGCGCTGGGAGCAGATATTGTTATCGCAGTCGATTTGAATACCCAGCTGGTAGGGCGTCACGGGGTGATGTCCCAGAATGGTCACAGCAAAGTTGAAGAAGAATTAGAAGACGATGATTCCGGAACCCTGCAGCGCATGAAATCCTGGCTTTCTTCAGCAACCAGCAAAAATGATTCCCGGGAAGAGAATCCGGGAATCATGGAAGTGATGGCAGCGTCCATCAACATTATGCAGGACCGCATCACCCGAAGCCGTATGGCTGGTGATCCGCCCGATGTGCTGCTTTCACCAAGGGTCAGTGATATTGGTATGACAGATTTTGAACGGGCACCTGACGCTATTCGAGAAGGGGTTGCGGTTGTCAGAAGTGCACGCCACCGCATTCTCGATATTTGCAGGCTGCCGGTTGAACAGCCTGAGTTAGAGCATCATTGAAAATCTGTATGGTTTCCTAAGGCTTCGCAATAGAAGCCTTTTTTATATCTGTCTTTAGCATGCTTTCCAGCTGGATAATCTGGCCTTCTAGTCGCCGTAAAATATGAAATTTATTGTTACTGCCTTGAGAAATTTCAGAGCGTGCGCCCTGTTTGTGAGCATCTATTCTTGAATCTTCACTTCTCGTGTATTGGTTATTTGAGAGCATGTTAGAACCTTCCGCATAACAGTGTGCACTCAGACATTCATATTAGCTCTGATGTTTCGTGATGCAGGGTTAATTTTTGCTATCTGTGCATACATAAATGCTTTTAATGTGTACTATCGTGCACAAATAAATATAAAGAGAACATCCCATGAATTTCAGTAACAAAACCGTTCTGGTTGCTGGTGCTTCTACAGGTATTGGACGTTCTGTTGCCTTGCAGTTAGGCCAGAAGGGCAATCGCATTGTTGTGACGGCCCGCAGACAGGAACTGCTGGACTCCCTTGCAGAAGAAATAACCAAGGCTGGTGGAGAGTGTTTGCCAATTGCGGCAGATGCCCTGAATGCTGAAAGTATGGCCGAGGTTGTTAACAAAGCTGTTGAGCGTTTTGGCGTTATCGAGGCCGCATTACTGAATATTGGTGATGGTCCCTCTTTTAATATGGCGACTATTGGCACTGATGCCGTGAAGCAGAATATGCGTATTAATTACGATACGCTGGTGAATGGCCTGATGCCCCTGATTGCATGTATGAAGGCTCAGAAGCATGGATTGATTGCCCATACAAACTCTCTGGCAGGGTTTATTGGATTACCGCAGCAGGGGCCTTATTCTGCTGCCAAAGCTGCTGGCCGGATATTAATGGATACTTGTCGTATAGAGCTGGCGCCGTGGAATATTCGTTTTGTCAGTGTGTATCCAGGTTTTGTGGCTACTGAACGGGTGGCTGCTGATGGCATTCCCGCGCCTATGGAAATTTCTGAAGAGGCAGCGGCCAAACATATTATTTATGCCATGGAAAAAGAAAAGCGGGATTACCTTTTCCCATTTCCTATGCGCTGGTTGATCCGGCTGGCACGTATTCTCCCCAAGCCTGTTGTTGCTTTTATTACCAGTAAAATGATGGCTGAAGAGTATTAACGGGCTTTGCAAACTTAATCCTGCGCATTTGGTGTTTATGTCTACACTTGCCCGCTCTGCTAGGGATGTGTAGACAGTATGCTGACTTCTCTCAACCGCTCAGAGCCCCTTTTGGCACTCCTACGTTTGTGTATTTTTTCTGCTCTTTTTTTATTTACGGCAGATGCCGTATTTGCAGCGACAACCCGGGGAGCTTCAAAGAGGACGCAGCAAACTAATGCTCAGCCACCTGTAACAGAAGACTCGGGTAACAGATCCGATAAGAGAGTTGATGATGCTGATAGCTGGTCATGGTTTACCAAGTGGATGGAAAAAACACCAGACTACGAAGATATGAAAACTAAGGCTGCTGAACATGAGATAAATATGCTTGATGTTGGCTATCCCATGGAAACTGCCCCTGCCTTTTATCGATTGGGAAGTATGCATGGACTGATGGTGAGTTTTAGAACTCACCTTCTGGACTGGCTTCGGGGCTGCAAGTTTAAGGAAAAGCGTAAAAAAGGCGGTTATACCAAGGCAAAACTACCTGAAAACCCAGATAAAAGCTTGAGGGAGTACCTTCACGACAGAGACCCGCTATTGATCAGATCCATGGCTCACATGATTCATTTAATACGGGCAAATAAATCCAAACTGAAGGACGAGGAATTAGCATATTTCGAGCTCTGTCTGGAATGGACGGATACAGTGTTGTTTCCGAATGGTCTCACGCCGATAGACTGGGAAGCAGAATATCAACAATTTATTAAAGATTATGACACCGCAAAAGGCTGGCATGATGTCAGGTTTAAACTTCCTGAGGCAGGCTCTGAAGAAGAGTTAGCAGGCAAAACCATGTCTCTTGACCCTGACTCCGCTGAACTGGTTGATGGGTACCTTCTTCTTGATGAATACCCCCACTGGAATGAAGACGAACTTGAATTACGGACAGTTTGGGATGCAGCGAAAGCCATTGATGAAAATGATATGCATCTTGAACTTGCAGGCGACGATGAACTCTTTTTACAAGATTATGCGCTGTTTGTTTTGAAACTGGCGCTCATGAGCCCTTATTTACGTGACAGTGAAAGAAGTTTAACGAGGTTTTGGGTAAAGCTTTCTGAAATGAGAAGTGCGTTATCTTCAGGTTTAAGCCCAATCAGCTGGAGAAAAGAAGTAAAAGAGTATACACCGATCGGGTGTAAACAATTTCATAAGCAGAAAATAGCTTCCTTCCTAAAGGAAAGAACGAAAGAAGGGCAACCAGACAAAACAAAACGAAAGAAAAAACGTTTAATAATAATGCCGGATTTTGATGATGCGGAAGATATTGAAGAAATAAGGGAAGCAGAAGAGAGGCCACCGGTTATTAAAGTAAAGGCAAAACCTACCGGTCAGTTAAGTACTCGGGAGATCCTCATGGGTGTCAGACGTGCGCCAAAGAAAGTTGTTACAGGCTCATCAGAAAGGGCTCCGGGAAAAGGGGGGAGTAAAGCGGAGCTGGCAAAACTGTTGGATAGTACTCCTTCAACAAGCAGGGCTTCCTTTACTCCGCACGTGACCCCATCAAAACCAACTCCCTCCAGAGACCGATCGCTGCTGCGCCAGCCGCCATCAAAGACTGTACCGGAAAAAGCGGTACTGTCTCAGTCGTTTGAAGATATTTTGTCATCTATGGATGTTACCTATGGGCCGATAAAGAAAACTACGAAAACTGGTGGGGCCGTAAAAGACCCAAAGTCGAAAATCCGTACGGCAGGTTACAGCCGAACAAAGGCACCTCCTTCGACCTTAATGGTGACCGCTACAAAAACAACAGTGACATCCGGAAAGGCCAGAACGTTGTTAAACACTGGAAGTGATAAGAAGAGTGTCCCCTCTGCTCTTGCTTCATCTCAACGCAGGTTGCTGCCACCAAAGCAGGATGATGTCATTAAACCGGTTTCTCACAGCCTTTCTGTCGATACTGGAGGGGGCAAAATTCCTTTCACTCCGTTTTATGGATCGGCAACAGCTTCCTTTGAGAAGGCGCATTAGATAATTGGGTTTATCAGGAAAGAAGCTCCTTAAAATTCTGGCGCACCATTCTGTGTTTAATGGTGGTGTTCATAAAGTTCTCACCACCAAGGTTGGTGAGCCACTCTGCAACACTTTGTTTCTGTGCAGGTGGCACCTGTTGCCAGGCATCTAAAGAGCGCTGGGTCATCCATTGCACATAAGAAAACCGGCCGCGTTTGCCTTGTTCGCCACCAATTCGATAGGAACCTCTGCCCAGTATTCTTGGAATGCGTGACCGGCCGGGATGGGATTCTGCATAAGCTTCAACTGTTTCTACAACAGAGCGGCAGAATTCGAACTGCTCTTCAAAGATAAGCTTGAGAATGGGGTCTAAAGTCGTTGGCACAACATCATCAGCAAGATATTCACCCTCGCGTTGCTCTGGGTTTAATAACCGTTCAAACCAGGCCCGAACATTGGGTTTGTTGTCATACATTTGGGTTGTGCCGGGATCTCTGTAAAGGTGAGCCCATAAAGGACCAAACAAGGAAAAGTCGCCGATACAGGGTTTACTACCCAGCAGGAAGTTGTGTTCTGAAAGGTGGATTTCGAACAGGTCTATCAACTGAGTTGTGTGTTTTTCCAGACCTGAAGCGGCCTTGCCATTCATGCCAAACCGGGTTGGTTTCATATAAGCCCGCATCATCTGGCCGATCCGAATACCAATCAATTTAGCCAGCCAGGATGGCCCCCAGGGCCAGGCATTACGGGCAAACTCATTAACAGCAAAACGATAGTTTTCCGGTGTGCGCCAGCGGTAGTGCAGGGCAGACATCACCAGCCATTCATCACCGTGGAGTTCCAACAGATTAGCGGCAATACGTTGCTTGGGAGTGGTTGGGAAAACTGGATTCTCAGGGAAGCGCTTTTCCAGAATATCAATGATTTCACTGGAATCCTGCATCCAGTCACCATCGGGCGTTTGCATAGTCGGCATGATTGCTTTGCCCACTCGAAAGCGAATTTCGCCAATCAGTTTTAATACGCTGGGTGCCTGATCTTCAAAGGGAATGTTTTTGTACTTCAGGTAAGCCAGCGTTTTCTGTGAGTAGGGTGAGACTGTCCAGCCGTAATGTTTATAGGTGTTCGAAAGGTTGCTGGTTTTATTGTTAGGCATGATTCGCTCCGGAAAAGAAAAGCTGATGGCAAACTGTTCCATACCCGGTTTCTACAGACTATTGCCGGAGTGACAGAATGTAACCAATCCTTCCGACAGAGTGAGAATGCCTCTCTATACTCACTCCCTCGTACGAATGTGCCGAATGTTATGGGGGAGCGATGCACGGGCAGTCGCAGAAGAGAAGAATAACGTTGAGATGGGCCTCGCTCTGCTTTTTAACTTTTTTATGCTCAGCAGTTGCAGGTTTTGCTACAGCAAAGCCGCCAGAATACAGCTTTGGTGATGAGCCTATGTTGGAATCCGAGTGGGAAGGCGATGATCTGGTTGGATTAAAAGCTGAAGTTCTGGGGCAGATCGGTTATTTGAGTCAGGCGTTAAGGCAATATGAAGATGAAGGGCATGTTCAAACATTGTCTGCTCTAGCCTCAACAGTGGCTGTGAGTATGATTGATGGTGCTCTCACCACACTTTTTTCACGTTTACTTAGTCTTGTGGTAAGAAGTGAAAGTGCAGTCCTGACATCTATTGGTACAGCGACTTTTTACAGTGCCATGGCACTGACATTTTCCTATCAAATACTTCGACTGCTGGGGCATAACCAGCATGTTGATTTTTATTCACACCTGCGATTTTCTTTAGAGTCTGTTGCGGGTGGCCAGATTATAGGTTTGGCTGGGTTTTATTTATCGCATAAGCGTTGGGCAAGTCTGCAGCACGATTCTGGTCAGACAAAAGCGGTGAAATTTCTGACATGTCGCGTTCCCAGCGGTAAAAATTATGGGGCTGGGAATCTGAATGATTTTAATAGCACGATTCACTACATGGCTGGCAGGCTGATTGTAAGTGCCACGATTTATTTTCTAAGGGCTGGGTTTTATAACTCTCGGACTCAGACCGAACTGGTGCTGCTGAATAGTAATCTGGCCAGGGCAAACGATGCACTGGCCAGACTTGAGCAGCAGGAGCGGGCTCTTAATCGAGGAAAAGGTCGGGGAAAAGCTTATCAGCGTTCTCTGGGTCACAGGCATAAGGGACAAAGTCA
Source organism: Parendozoicomonas sp. 2304DJ65-17 (assembly GCF_058148445.1). Lineage (NCBI taxonomy): Bacteria > Pseudomonadati > Pseudomonadota > Gammaproteobacteria > Oceanospirillales > Endozoicomonadaceae > Parendozoicomonas > Parendozoicomonas sp. 2304DJ65-17. The sequence continues at coordinate 195,022 of NZ_JBYVJV010000001.1, read as the reverse complement.
GTGACACCACGTTCCCGCAGAAGATCTTCATCCAGAAGAGTCTGGCCAGTCAGTTCCTGATCTGGAGTGACAAAGATTTCCCGGGCGGCGTCAGCCATGATTTCCGGGCCACGACTGCGGGCATTAAGAGAACTATCCCCTACGTTCTTGAGTGCAGATGTTGCAATTGTAGTGCGAGGCCACAGAGCATTTACAGCAATACCATAACGCTTGAATTCTCCAGCCATACCCAGGGTAAGAATGGTCATACCATATTTACTCAGGGTGTAAGCAGCATAAGGTTTTAGCCACTTTTCAGCCATGTTTAATGGCGGAGACAAGTTTAGAATATGGCCGCCCGCTTCTGACTTTTTCAGGTAAGGCAGAGCTGCCTGGGAGCAGACAAACACCGCACGGGAGTTGATCTGGTTCATCAGGTCGTATTTTTTCACTGGTGTGATTTCTACCGGTGTCAGGCTGATCGCGCCAGCATTGTTCACCAGAATATCGATGCCGCCGAAATGGTCTGCAGCCTGTTTCATGGCCGCCTGAACCTGCTCTTCATCGCGCACGTCCAGTTTAATCGCCAGTGCCTGTCCGCCTGCAGCTACAACTTCTTCGGCAACCGTATGAATGGTGCCTGGAAGCTTTGGGTGTGGCTCATCTGATTTGGCAGCGATGACAATATTGGCACCTTCACGGGCACACTTCAGAGCAATCTCTCGACCAATCCCCCGGCTGGCTCCAGTGATAAATACTGTTCTTTTATTGAGGGAAACTTCTTTATTCATATCATTCACTCCCAAAAAATTATTGTGACCAGCCTTGAGAGCTATCACTTTGTATAAAAAGCAGGGCCTGATCGGTCAGCTGTTCGATATTGTAGTCACCACCGTCCTGGTACCAATTGGTGGTCCAGTACAGTGCACCTCCCAGAAAACGGCGCAGGATCAGGGGATCAATAGCTTGCCTGGTAATACCAGCGTCAGCTGCAGTTTGTAACTCTTTCTGCCACAAACGCTCATATTCATGGCGTCGGTTAAGCAGAGATGATTGGCTCTCATCAGATAGAGAACGCCACTCAAAGACCAGTACAGTGAGAGCGTTACCCTTCTTGCCTAGAATGGCTTCAAGCTCACAGTGAATCATGGCTCGAATGCGTTCTTTTGGAGTGGTGGCATTTTTTAAAGCCTGCTCCATGGAAGCCAAAAGGTTTTCTACGCAATCACTCATCACAGCCCGCAGGATTTCATCCTTATTGCGGAAATGGTGAAAGATACTGCCAGAGAGAATGCCAACTTCATTAGCAATATCCCTGACAGTTGTTCTGTCATAACCCTTTGCCCGAAAGAGCTTTGCGGCTGCCTCAAGCAGACGGCCGCGAGGGCTTTCCGGGTCGGTTATTGGTGAGGCCTGATTTTCATTCATGCTGCGACTTCATCTTCAGCAGCTTTAGCGATGGTTGCCAGCACCTGACGAACCTTCACCTGGTCGCCGGAATTCACTGCAAGCCCTGAAAGGGTGCCATCACAGGCTGCCTTGAGAGGGTGCTCCATCTTCATGGCTTCCAGCACAAGAACTGTTTGACCGCGGCTGACCTGCTCACCTTCCGCAACCAGTACATCAACAATCAAGCCGTCCATGCTGGCGCGGATATCACCTGAACCTTCTCCATCTTCAGCATTTGCCGGAGTGTGGGTTTGATCGTGGAAGTGATAACAGCCGGACTCAGTATTCAACCAGAGTCCATCAGAGCTGAGACTGAAAGTAGAACTCTGTCGTACGCCATCAATAGTATAGAGAACGGTACTATCGTCGGCGTTATGAAGAGTCAGAATCGATGCGTCTTCGTCTGCGCTAACTGTCCATTGATTTTTCTGGGAATTTGTCAGCGTCAAAGCAGTTTTGGTATCACCCGATCCAAGCTGACATTCAAACCTGTTCTGTCCAGTGCTGCGCCAGCCTTTGCTACTGCCCAGATTGTCTTTACGAAGAAGCAGGGCGGCCAAACCTTGTTCTGCCAGAGACGGTTTCACCGGCTGCAGACTCTCTTCATCGCCAAACTGATTCAGGAAGGCAGTTGTGGATAAACCAGCGGCAAAGTTTTCATGTTTGAGAATGGCCGCCAGCCAGTTTTTGTTGGTGTGAACACCAGTCAGAACAGAATCTTCAACGGCACGAATCAGGCGACGACGGGCCTCATCACGATCTTTGCCATAGGTAATAACCTTGGCAAGCATTGGGTCATAATAAGGTGTAACTTCTTGCCCGGAGCGAATGCCGTCATCTATACGAACACCATCACCAGATGCAGGCAACCAGTTCTGGATCAGCCCGGTTTGAGGCATAAAGTTCTGGCTTGGGTCTTCGGCATAGAGGCGAACCTCCATAGCGTGACCGGTTAAAGTAATCTCTTCCTGTTTCAACGGCAGAGGTTTGCCAGCTGCAACATCCAGCTGCCACGCTACCAGATCAGTACCAGTAATCAGTTCTGTAACCGGGTGCTCAACCTGCAGGCGAGTATTCATTTCCAGGAAGTAGAAGCTGCCATCTGTATCCAGCAGAAACTCAACGGTACCGGCACCAACATAGTTGCAGCTTTTCGCTGCTAGAACAGCTGCTGCCCCCATACTTTGACGCAGTTCTTCATCAACAGCCGGGGAGGGAGCTTCTTCCACAACCTTCTGGTGACGGCGCTGGATAGAACAGTCACGCTCACCCAGATAAACGACGTTTCCATGTAGGTCAGCAAACACCTGAATCTCAACATGGCGAGGCTCAAGAATGGCTCGCTCAAGGATCAGTTCACCACTGCCAAAAGCACTGGTGGCTTCGCTGCGGGCACTTTTGATCTGTTCTGCAAGATCAGAATCACCAGTCACCAGACGCATACCGCGGCCACCACCACCGGCGGAGGCTTTTACCATCAGTGGGAAGCCGACGCGCTGGGCTTCTTTCAGCAAGGTTTCATCATCCTGCTGATCACCCTGATAACCAGGAATACAGGGAACACCGGCGGCTTCCATGGCAATCTTGGACTGACGCTTACTACCCATAAGAGCGACAGCTTCTGGCGGTGGGCCAACCAGTGTTATGCCAGCTTCTTTACAGGCGGTAGCAAAGTCAGCGTTCTCAGAGAGAAAGCCATAGCCTGGGTGAACAGCGTCTGCGCCGGATTTGTTGGCTGCATCGATAATCTTGTCAATGCACAGATAGGACTCACCAACCGGTGCTGGCCCTATGCAAACGGCTTGATCTGCCATATTCACATGGGGAGCATCAGCATCCGCTTCACTGTAAACGGCAACTGTTCGATAGCCCATGGCTTTTGCGGTACGAATCACCCGGCAGGCAATTTCGCCACGGTTAGCGATGAGAACTTTGGAATACATTATTCAGCCTCCGTTTCAGCCCAGGCAGGCAAACGCTTTTGCACAAAGGCCATTGTTCCTTCCTGACCTTCAGGGCCTTGAATAGCGGCAGAGAAGTCACGAGCGGCGCCATCCAGAAGTTCTTTCATCGGCTTTTTATCAACAGAAAGCATCAGCTTTTTGGTGACAGCATTTGCACCGGGAGCGCAGCGTTGTACCTTGGCAATCACTTCCGCAAGAGCCTGCTCTAGTGTTTCGGTGGAGTCATAAACATCATGGCTGACACCCAGCTCAACAGATTCTTCTCCGCTGAACTTTTCTCCCAGCAGTGCGAGACGACGCGCTTTGGTTAAACCAATACGCTTAACAACAAACGGGGCAATTTGTGCGGGAGGAATACCAAGCCCGGTTTCCGGTAGAGCAAAGCGGGCGTCTTTGTGAGCCAGGGCGATATCGGAAATACAAGCCAGGCCAAAACCTCCACCCATGACCGCGCCTTCCAATACGCAGATAACGACCTGTGGCAGCTGCTCTGCTGCTTCCAGGAGTTGGCCGAATGTCCGGTTGAGGTCATAAAAGGGGTCGGAGTCATTTTTACCAAGGTTGGCACGAGCTGTAGCCATATCCTTGATATCGCCGCCAGCACAAAAGTGTCCGCCTGCACCACGTAAAACAATCGCCCGAATTTTCGGATTTACAGATGCTGCATCAAAAACTGATAGCAGCTCCTGCACCGTTGCCAGACTGAGTGCGTTACGCACTTCAGGCCGGTTAAAAGTAATAACCAGAGCTGGCCCCTGACGGGACAGCTCCAGTGTTGAGCAATCAGGTAATGACATGAATTGCTCCCTTACTTGCGCTTGCCGGGCAGAATGCCCATGGTTTTGCAAATAATGCCCAGCATGATTTCGTCGGCACCACCGCCGATGGAGGTCAGGCGCATATCCCGGTATACACGGTTAACGTCGTTTTCCATCATGTAGCCCATGCCGCCCCAGAACTGTAGGCAGGCATCGGTCACTTCACGGCCCAGGCGGCCAGCTTTCAGCTTGGCCATAGAGGCTTGCTGCAGTACATCACCACCACTGATGTAGGTTTCTGTTGCCTGATAAATCAGGGCACGCAGAGCTTCAACCTCTGTCTGCAGTTCGGCCAGACGGAAGTGAATATACTGGTTGTTGATCAGAGGCTGGCCAAAGGTATAACGCTCTTTACAGTAAGTGATTGTGTCGGAAATGCACTGCTCAAGCCCTTTGATGGACATGGCCGAACCAAACAGGCGTTCTTCCTGGAACTGGATCATCTGCATCATAAAGCCGGTGCCTTCAGCACCGATACGATTGCGTTGAGGAACTCGAACATCATCAAAGAACACCTGGGCCGTGTCAGAAGAACGCATACCCATCTTGTTCAGTTTTTCAGAGAAGGTGATTCCCGGAGAATCCATAGGAACAACAATCAGTGACTTATTCTTGTGAACCTTGTCGTCAGAGGTGTTAGCCAGCAGGCACATAAAGTCAGCCTGGGTTGAAGTGGTGATCCACATCTTGGTGCCGTTGATGATGTAGTCATCGCCATCTTTTTTTGCAGTGGTTTTCAAACCGGCAACATCGGAACCTGCACCAGGCTCACTCACACCGATACAGGCAACCTTTTCACCGCGAATAGCGGGAGCCAGGAACTCTTCTTTCAGCTCATCGCTGCCGAACTTGGCAAGAGCTGGAGTAGCCATATCTGTCTGTACGCCAATCGCCAAGGCCACACCACCGGCACGGGCAGTACCCAGCTCTTCGGCGAAAGCCATCTGGTAGCTGTAATCGAGGCCAAGGCCGCCAAACTTCTCAGGCTTGTGAATGCCCAGCAGGCCAAGGTCGCCCATCTTTTTGTACAGTTCATGAGCAGGGAAATGACCTTCACGCTCCCACTGCTCGGTGTAAGGGTTCATTTCCGTGTCGATAAAATTACGAACGGTACGCTGCAGCTCTTTGTGTTCCTGGGTGAATTTCATCTCTTTTCTCCAACTCTTATTGTTATTTCTTTGACTTGTTGGGTTAAATCGCTTTGTTTCGAACCCAACCCATCTTTACGTAAATTCTGACTTTTGGAGCTGAAATTAGAACCGGCTTACACCAAAACTCGATTCATTCAACTCTCGAACTTCGGCCGTACGACAGATATCCAGCAGGTAAGCCAGAATCTTTCGTGTATCTCTGGGGTCGATCAGTCCGTCATCCAACAGGCGTGCGGTGCAGGCCAGAGCAGAAGACCCATCAGTCATCTGCTTAACAGTTTTCTGTTCAAGGGCATCAATCATTTCTGCGGGCATCTGCTGACCCATACGAGCCATTTTGGCTTCAGCAACAATACGCAGAACCTTACCTGCCTGTGCCGCGCCCATAACTGCCGTTGTGCTGTTTGGCCATGCAAACAGGAAACGAGGGTCAAAACCACGGCCACTCATGGCGTAGTTACCGGCACCATAAGAACCACCAATCACAATGCTGACACGTGGAACACGGGCATTGGCAACAGCCTGAATCAGCTTGGAACCGTGTTTAATAATGCCGTTGCGTTCAACCTCGGTACCCACCATAAAACCGGTAGTGTTGTGGAGGAACAGCAAAGGAATACCGCTTTGATCCAGGGTGTGAATAAACTGCGCGGCTTTTGTTGCGCCTTCTGGAGTAATCGGACCATTGTTACCAATAACGCCGCAGGTCATGCCTTCTATGGAAAGGTGGCCGCAGATCGTTTGGTTGTCGTATTCACCTTTGAATTCAAGGAATTTTGAACCATCAGCGATCCGGGCGATCACTTCCCGTACATCGTAAGGGGTCTTAGGATCGGCAGGGATAAGGCCAAGCAGCTCTTCAATATCGTAAAGTGGTTCATCAAATGGCTCTTGAGGCAGAGCAGGAAGCTTTTTCTCCCAAGGAAGCATGGACATGATTTCCCGAACAATACGAATCGCATCCCGGTCATCTTCCGCCAAATATTCACCGGTACCGGCTGTCTGGCAATGCATCTCTGCGCCACCAAGCTCTTCATCGGTTGCGATTTCACCAGTTGCGGCTTTCAGAAGTGGCGGACCCGCCAGATACATAGTGGCCTGTTTACGAACCATCACGGTGTAATCGGATAGCCCGGGCTGGTAAGCACCGCCTGCAGTGGCACTGCCGTGAACAACAGTAATCTGTGGAATACCGGCAGCAGACATTCGAGCCTGATTGTAGAAAGCACGGCCACCGGGTGAGAAGGTTTCCGTGGCATGGTTCAGGTCGGCACCGCCACTCTGGGACAAGGCGACCATGGGCAGTTTGTTTTCCAAAGCAATCTGCTGGAGGCGCAGGCGCTTCTGCAAACCGATAGGGGTAATCGTACCGCCTTTAATCGCGTAGTTATCCACCATCACAATGCAGCGAATACCGCAGACATAACCAATGCCGCATAAAGCACCACCGCCTGCAGAGCTGCCATCCTTGTCGCCATACATTTTGTAGCCGGCAAGGGAAGACAGTTCCAGAAAAGGTTTGTCGGGATCAATCAGCAGTTCAAGACGCTCGCGGGGAAGAAGCTGGCCGCGCTTGGCGTACTTGGCCTTTTTGGACTGTGCTATATCTTCGATAGTTTGCTCAAGTGCGCGGAAGCCGCGCACATGTTGCTCCATCACTTCCCGGTTTTCCTGAAAGGTCTGGCTACTGGTATCGATAAGAGATTCAATCACCGGCATGGCTTATTCCTCTTCCTTAAGAACTTCCGGCATGACTGCACGGTGGAAACCATCCCAAGCCGGGCTGTTTTCTACTTTGGCCTTACGAAGAGGGAAGATATTGCTGCCAAGAGGAGCACCGCCATCAACCTTGATGGTGTCACCATTAATAAATGACGCAGCATCGCTCAGCAGGAAGCAGATAGCGGCACTGACTTCTGCCTCTGTCGCCATACGGCCCAGGGGAACACTGTTCTTAAGCTTTGGAATGATTTGTTTCATGGCACCTTCGTAGGTGTCCATACCGCTGGATGCTACCCAGCCGGGAGCGACGGCATTTACTCGTACACCATCAGGACCCCACTCATACGCAGCAGTTTTGGTAAGGTTATCCATGCCCGCACGAGCGGCACCGGAGTGAGCCATGCCAGGCATACCGCCCCAGTTATCAGCAGTAATGTTTACGATATTACCACCGTGCTTACGCATAGAAGCTTTATACACTTCACGGGCAACAAGGAAGCCGCCAGTCAGGTTGGTGGCTACAACGGCATCAAAGCCTTTCTTATTAATAGCTTCCATCGGAGAAGGGAACTGACCGCCAGCATTATTGACCAGACCGTGAATCTCACCAAACTGGGCTGCTATTTCAGCAACCGTGGCCTTAACCGCATCTTCATCGCGGATATCCATAGACCATCCAGAAACAGTGCCTCCATCTTCGGAGATTTCTGCAATCACCTGATCCAGCTTTTCCTGCTTACGACCAATGATGACTACATTAGCGCCAAGTGCCGCCAGTTCGTGAGCGGTGCAGCGACCGATACCGCTGCCGCCACCAGTGACGATAATGGTTTTGTCTTTGAAGGCATCATCTCGAAAGATGGATTTGTACGACATTATTTACTCCGAAGTTTTTATTGTTCTGAATATTGGAATACGCAGGTTGGGTTAGAAGCGAAGCTTCGTAACCCAACAAATAATTCTTTATGCCAAATCTCGTGCGAGTTCTTCTGGCACTGGAACAGGGAACTCCAGCAACTGTTGTGCAAAGGCCTTGCCCTGTGGGTCAATCCTCAGGCTGGCAACGCCGCCACCGCCAAGACTGTTTTCCAGCAGGAAGTTAAAGGCATGAATTCCTGGCATGACCCAGCGGGTTACCTTGCCGGTTTCAGGATCAAGCACATGTGACATCCAGTCTGCGACAGCTTCCTCCGTCAGCGCACTGGTGATAAAGGGCAGGTATTCATCTTTACGGGAGATAACACCGATATTGGAATGGTTGCCTTTGTCGCCAGAGCGGGCGATTGCTAGCTTGATCAGTGGCAGAGTTGACGTGAATTCACCTGCTGCTTCCGGAACAAACTCCTGCAAGGATTGGTCACCAGGAGGAGTAAAGCCGCTGGTTGGAGAGACGGCGACATCTGTTGTATTACCTTCAGACTCAACCTGGACATTAAGCTGATCTTTATCCACAAGGCAGGACCACAAACGGATAACCGGCCAAACACTTGGGCGGCCGCCTAAGACTCCAGTAATGCCTGGAGCCATTCCCGTTGCTGCCTGTGCAATTTCACGTGAGAACAGAGTCAATGCCTGTTTGTTGGCATGGGAGACAGTGATGCGAACCACAACTTCCCGAGCATTTAATGCCTGAGAGTGTTCACCATAAGTGGCTTCGCTGCCGAGGATTTCAATATTGTGATCCCGGTAAGCGCCCATGCCACGTTCTTCAAATAAACGACTGGTCTTGGCAACAATTGCTGCAGCTACTGCTTCACCTTTTTTTCGGGCATCAACGCCGGCCAGCAGGAAGGCTGCGGAACATTTGAATCCATCCATCCAGGTGGCAGACACTTTGTAGGAATTTGTAGGAGCAAAACCAACAGCGCCGGTTACTCGAACCCTGTCGTCGCCAACCTCTTCCAAGTCGACATGGGAAAAATCACACACAACATCTGGCAGGTAGTACGCGCGAGGGTCGCCAATTTCGTAAACCAGTTGTTCTGCAACCGTTTCACGATTCACCCGGCCACCGGTGCCTTCTGGCTTGGTCACAACAAAACTGCCATCGGCTTCACATTCAATGATGGGGAAGCCCATATTGTCGTAACCATCTTTGATGGTTTCCCAATCCGAGAAATTACCACCGGTGCACTGTGCGCCACACTCAACGATATGTCCGGCCAGACTGGCCTGGGCGAGATGAGTGTATTCGGTCATCTGCCAGTTAAATTCGTGAATCAGTGGAGCTGTAACAACAGCGCTGTCTGCTATACGACCAGTGATGACTATATCTGCACCATCTTTCAGAGCCTGAACAATAGGTGCTGCGCCGAGGTACGCATTCATGGTGACAATACCGCCAGGCATTTCTTCACCGGAGAACATCTCGGTCACACCAGCCTTTTTCATCTCTTTGGCTTTTGGCATCAGGTTGTCGCCCTGAACAAGAGCAACTTTGAGATCGAGCCCTGCTTCTTTTATTAGAGCTTCTAAAGCATCACGGCAAGAACCAGGGTTAACGCCACCAGCATTGCTGATAACTTTTATACCCTGTTCGGCAATCTCAGAAAGAACGGGCTTAAGGGCGTATTTAATAAAGTCGGGAGCATAGCCGGCGCTGGGATCTTTCATCCGGGCACCAGCCATAATAGAGAGGGTAACCTCGGCCAGATAATCGAAAACCAGGTAATCCAGATTACCTTTTCGCACCAGCTGGTGGGCTGCTGTTTCGGTATCTCCCCAGAAGGCACTGGCGCAGCCTATACGCACTGTGTTCTGGGAAGAGCTGGATGTGGTGGAATGATTGTTATTGGCCACGGTCCGTTCTCACTATGATAAATCAAGTGAAAACGAGGTTACCAAGCAAGCGCTTGGTCGGCAAGTATATATACCTATGCTTTTGGTGTTTGTCCGATGGAAATCTGGTTTTTACCATTGCTTTTAGCAAGGTAAAGAGCCGCGTCTGCCTGCTTCAGGCTTTCCCTGAGGCTGCCTCCTTTGGGATGCTCAATCAGCCCGACACTCACAGTCATAACGTATTGTCGGTCTTTCACTGCTAAAGGTGTGTTGCTGATCTGTCGGCAGGCGGCTGTCAGCTTTTTGTAAGCATTTTCAAGATCACAAAGCGGCATACACAGCAAAAACTCATCACCACCGTAGCGCACCAGTACATCGGATGAGCGAATATTGTCCTTCAAAATCTTGGTGATTTGTTTCAGGGCTTTGTCCCCTGTGGCATGCCCCCAAGTGTCATTAATCTCTTTGAAATAATCGACATCAAACATAGCCATGCAGAGTTTGCTTTTATCACTACGTCTGCTGTTCAGGTCAATCAGGCGGTTAACCGCTTCATCCATGTAGTAACGGGTAAAGCAACCAGTCAGTGGATCCCGGATAGAGCGAAGATAGGCTTCCTTGCGGCTTTTGTTCATCTGCCGATAAGTTATCTCTCTATCGAGAGCGACCTGCAGTGGAACCGAAACATTATCCACTAATGCATTCAACCTTCCGGTTAAAGCCATTGGTCTGGTCAGCCAGATACGAACAAGCTTACGGGCTGTTTCGTGATCTTTTCTGAATAATGGAAAAATCAGTGCCGCTTGACCTTCGAAGTACTCCTGAATGCAGACGGGAGAAATCAGGTCCGATGGTTCCTCTGTCAGTGCTGCCCAATCTTCCTTACTAATACCCAGATACCTTCCGGGGTACTGGTCTTTATTGCAGATATGTCCGCGGTATTTTTGTGTGGGTAAGAAACTGATGCAGGTATCACTGTCATCCAATGCAAAGAATTCCAGAGAGTCGATGGGAATGTACTGGTGGGCAATATCTTTCAGTGTTAAGGCGATATCCTTGAAATCTGTATTTTGTAGCAGGGACCGGGTGACATCCTGAATCATTCTGTTGAGCTCTGACATTCTTGTGACAGTGTCGCTTGTTTCTGTCATCAGCATGTAGAGACCGCAATTAACTTCCATCAGGTTATCAAACATGTACTCAACCAGATGTTCGGGGATTATCGCACCATGCTGGGGAGCAATGAGTCGTATGGGATGTTTTTTCAGCCGTAACAAAGCGAATTGGAGAATATCTTTTGAGGGCATGTAATGTTCGTGAAACGGGTACATGCCTTCAAAATGCTCCTGACCCTGAGCATAAAGGTATGGTGAGTGACTAAAGCTGCCAAAAAGGTCACTGGTAAACATCACCTGAGTCTCAGGATCGAATGTGCAGAAAGCTCCCGGGAAATGTGCGTACGGAGTGAAGACAAACTTAAGTGTTCTGTCTTCTAATTCCAAACACCAGTTGTTTGTATCAATCAGCCAGAATGGCATTTTGATATCGTAATGTTTAATCAGCGTTTTTGTCCGCCAGTGGGTAATAAGCTGAATATTCTGGTTGTCTAACCGCTTATCCAGAAGTGGAAGAGAGGCGGTAATATCCGGATCTTGATGCTGGCAGACAATGTATTTCAATGAAGACAAAGGAATAACCTGAGCGATTTTTTCCAGTGTCTTTTCAATTGTCAGCATAGAACCCGGATCAATTAAAACGGATTGATCTCCCTGTTCTATCAAATAGGTATGACATTGGAACTTGTCATTGGGGATCTGATGCCCCACCCACCAGACTCGATGTGCAATTTGAAACGGCCGGTCTGTATCAATGTGGACCTGAGGGGTGGTGTCTGCTTTGTTCAATACCTTTAACCTCGAAACATCCCTTTCCTTACTTACGCCCATATCCATAGGTCAGCAGGTTTATTGTTAAAACAGGGATCACTGCAGTCCGCTCTATTATCGTCCTTAGCTGCACTTCGTCCAGATCGTATTTCTCGTTATTTTTCTGGAATCAGGGTATTCATAAATTTATTGACTTAAAGTTAACTTTAACTATTAGGCTCCACTGTAAAGCATAAAAATAACTTTGGAGTGGTAAATGGAATTTATTCGTAAAGCAAAGGTATATCGTTTGCTGGCTGCCCGTTTTTTCGACGGGATTTCTTCCGGAATGTTTATGATGGCGTTGCCATGGATAATGCTGACAAATGGTGACGATGGTTCTGTTGTTGCTGCCGTTGCATTGATATGCACGCTGGTCTCTTTTTTCTTAACGCCACTGTTTTCGACTTATATTGATCGTCATTCAAGAAAAAGTATCTTGCTTGCTGTTCAGCTGACTCAAAGTGTTACTGCTCTTGGACTATTGTTAATAAGCCTTGGTGGTGTTCCAGATGTTTTTACACTTGGAGTCGCCCAGCTGATTTTCTGGGTAACCAATGATTTGGCCTGGAGTACAGGTAATGCACTGACCCAGGAAAATTTCTCAGCAGATGAATACCCTCAGATCAGCAGTTACCAGGAAGTCATTATGCAGGGAGTCACTCTTGGAGCTGGAGCCGCCGGTGTAGTACTTCTTGAACTTTGGAGTATTCAGCATTTCTCACTGTTTGCCTTTATAGCATCCGGGCTGGGGTTGTTGTTCTATGGCTGGATGCCCTATCAGCGCAAGTTGCGGAACTCTTCGGCTGTTTCTTTTGTACGACAGTTAACTGAGGTTAAGGATATTTTTGCCCGGGATTCAGGGTTATTTATTTTCCTGGCTTTATCCTGCCTCTCATATCCGGTTCTTACCTATCTGGTGAAGCTGGTTCCTATCTATCTGGCCAGTGAAAACTTTGAAGGCAGCTGGTTTGCCATCTGGAAATTTGGCTACGGTGTGGGGGCTCTGGCCTGTGGGGTTATCGTTGTCAGTATTTTACGGAAGTACGCCCATGAAAAGCTGATGATCCATTCTATTCTGATAATAGCCGGGCTGCTCAGTGTAATGGCACTGTTTACTGATCCGCTGGTAATTGTGCTCGTGACTGTTGTGCTGGGATTCTTTAACTCACTGAACCGTATCGCTCGCACTAACAAAATGAATCTGGTTGTGGATGTGAATGAGCGTGGCCGGGTAGAGGGCGGTTTAAAACTGTTTTCGAGTTTTACTCAGAGTTTAAGCTATGTACTGATCGGTGTGTTGGCCAATTATCAAATGACAGAGCAGGGGTTTGCCATTATTGCTTTAGTTATGGGAGTAGCCGGGTTGTACATGTATTTATACGACGACCGGTTAAGCGAAGAGCGGAAACAATTGACATGCAATTGAGAATCATTATCATTTATTGGAAATAAAACCAACTCGAAATGGCATCGCCATTCAGCACAACTTATAAGACAAGACCTATGAGTGATAAAAAAGTTTCAGCCCAGCATGCCAGAGAGTTTTTGAGAACAGAATACAGTGGTGTTCTATCAACCCAGTCCCGTGTACTTGAAGGCTACCCTTTTGGTTCGGTTGTGCCTTACTGCCTGGATGCGGATGGTTATCCTGTTATCCTGATCAGTACTCTGGCACAACATACCCGCAATATTGCCAAGAACACCAAAGTGTCTCTTACTATTGCTCAGTCTGGAATGGATGATGTGCAAACCGGTGCACGACTGACCTGGGTGGGTGATGCTGAGCAGATTACCGATGAAGCCTCTATTAACCGCTATTACAACTTCTTCCCTGAATCCCGTGGCTATCACAAAACACACGACTTCAGTTTCTATCGGATTGTGCCAGTAAGAAATCGTTATATCGGTGGTTTCGGTGATATCCACTGGCTGGAAAATGATTTGATCGCGGAAGCCAATCCTTTTGCCGGTGGTGTGGAAGAGGGCGTGGTCACTCATATGAATGAAGACCATGGCGATGCCATTCAGAAGTACTGCCATCAGGCCGGTGTAAACCTGCCGGAAGGCGCGGCGCCAGAGATGGCTGGCGTAGACCCTTATGGATTTATGATTCGTATTGAAAAACGTCTGGTGCGTATTCCTTTTGAACAGAAAGCTGAAAGTGCCGGAGATATTCGTCAGTTTCTGGTGGCGATGGCAAAGGCTGCTTAAGCCAGTTCTATTGTTGATTTATCGTAAGCCGGTTTTTTGAACCGGCTTTTTTGTTCAAAGCGAAATAGCTGGTGGTTGTGTATGGACTTCAGGGATTTATCGGAACAGGACATTCTGGATATTGCGACTCCTATTATGGATAACCTGATGCAGGCTTCGACAGAAGTGAATTATCAGGCACATGTTCGTGACTTTACCGACAGGCTAAAGGCAATAGTGACAGAAGCATATCTCGTGAAAGTTTGTGGCGACTATCAAAAGCAAAAAGGGTTCTTTTCAGAGCGAACTCCCGTTGCTGTTTTTCGACGTCCAGATTCTGCCGCTATCGTCTGGAAGCAATCGTTTACCAAGGTTGAAGGAGAATATGTAGCCGAGATGGCGTTGGTTTATCGGGATGGTCGCTACTTGGTTGACCATGTCATGGTGTTTTAATCTGTTCAGGGGGCTCTTGGCAATCAACACCACTCCATGAAATTTCCCGTGGTTGTTCTACGGTTACTGAATAGCACAGACTTGGTTAACCATTGTGAAAACGTCATGGATGACAGTTCTCCTGCTTTGGCCTGTATGCGTACAAGCAAGCTGGCTGGACTTTTTCAGGGGAAGCAATGACTCCCTGGTTTACAGGGGTTCCTTATCATTTGGGCAAGTCCCTTCGGGAGCATCGGAGAAACGATCCGTTCAGGTTTGTGTGTCAGGTCATGACAGTGATCTGTTTGATAGAAATCTTCCTAAACTGAGCCAGCCCAGCCCTTATTTCACTCTCTCCATCGGAAAAACTCTTAATACAACCATCCATGCTGGCCAGTACACCTGTATTGGGTTAACTGTTTCCTTTACACCAGGCTCGCAACAAAACTGTGACTATTACCGGTATGACCATGAATCAGGGGAAAACCCTGAAGCCTGCAGTAATAAGCAGACCAAAACAGAGCCTTACCGAGCTGATGCCCGCCTACTGACGTTGCAGGTTGGTGAACAGACGTTGGGGCCTGTGCGGGGTATTGGTGTCAGCGAAAAAGTCTGGCGTTTACGTCATGCGCGACAAGGATGGCGTTTTGCAGGCGAAGTCTTCGGTTCCTCTCAGGTTGATGGCAAACGATTTTTCAATATCGCTATGGGATTTAATAAAGGTGATCTGTATGTCCTGAGAGAGCAGCGTACTAAAGGGGAAATTCCTGACAAGGCATATCCAGCTTCATTGATGAGGCTATCTGGTAAAGATCAACGTGCCCCGTTATGGGCAGGGGAATTAGATATTGGAAGTGTTGCCAACCACAGAGCATCTTTGGCTATAGAGCCCAATGATTCTTATATAGCCATCAGCGCTGATAAATCATCCTACCAGTTGATAAATACAGGTGGGGAAGATGAAGCGATGAAGCTGGAGCAAAAGGTCCTGTTAAAAGGATACCGCAGTGAACATTCTGGGAGGAATATTCACTTTGACCCTCAGGGGCAGTGTCTGATGTCTTTGAATCGATTGTGGCTGAGGGGAATTTCTATAGATGGTCTGATCCGTTTCAGGAAAACGGGTCAAACTCTCGAGCGGTTATTAGATCTGGCGGTTGACGACGTAATTCCTGAAGATATGGGGTATTACGGGAAACCTATCGACGATGTTTTGTTTGTAGGGAAAGACAAGGTGTTGTTTCTACTAAGGAATCCTGTATCCGACTATTACCACGCGAGCGCAGTCGACCCGGATATAAGCCTTTATAGCTGTCAGTGGGATAGTAATGAATGCCAGCCGAAGCAGTGTGAACTGGTTGAAAGGCTCCCGGAAGCACTGGATATCGCAATCGCTGAAGATGAGGTCAGTAATCGGGTAGTAGTGAAATCCTGTATTGGTGCCACCCAGAGCCACACCATCAAAGATCGCAGTTGCAGTTATCGGAGCTGGCCTGTCGATGAGTTTAAAAGTTCATCCGGTGCTGTAAGTCACAACAATTCCTGGTTTGATTTTCGGCATGGCAAGCGTAGCCATCTTGTTTCTTTAGGAACAAACGATGACGAAATGCTGTTTGCTCGCTCCTTACACCAGGGGATTGATATTGTTTCCCTTTCCGCGGATGAAACAGTCATACGCAAGCTTGTTTTTGATAACAAGTATTGGCGGCAGCGGGCTATGCAGCCTATGGAAACCCCTGTGCAAATGGTGACCGATGATCGCCGGGAACGCCTGTATGTACTGATGCCTTCAAGGTTGATTTATTTTGATCGGCTGATTTCTGCAGATAATGCTTTGAAAGCTTTACCCGCGAGTGTTTGTCGAACAGGAGAAGAATGTTCGGTGGAGGGGCAGCTATGAAAGTTCTATTTGGAATGTTCCTGCTGTTATTCGCTGAGTTGGTGCTAGCTCGACCTTTGCTTTCTCCAGAAGGAAAGCAACCGTTACGAGTTCCTATTGTTCAGCGAGGTTCTCTCTCTTTTGGTTATGTTCCTGTTGGAGCCAGTGAGACACGTATTGTACAGCTGTGTCGGAGAGGGGGAGATTTTACCTATTTGTATGACAATCATCCTCCTAACCTCAGTGGCACAAACTCAGCTTTTTCTATGGAAGTGAAAGATACCGAAAACCTTAACATTGCGGGTTTTTCTCATAGCTGTGTAAACATTGAAGTGATCTTTACGCCCAGTCCGGATCAAGAGGATCCTTATAAAACTTATGGGCGGCCAAAGAGTCTTGAAGGGGTTTTGGGTTGCTGGCCAAGTGAACTGAATCTGGGAAACTGTCCTCACAAAGATGTGGTGTACCTTTCCCTAGGAACAAAAAGGATCATGCCGGTTATGGGAGCGGGGGTATCCCTGAATGAGTGGCGTAGCAATATCGTGAAGAAGGGTTGGCGGTTTGCCGGAGATGCCTTTCATTGGTCTGGGAATAACAGTATTGGGGCGGTGACTCTTGATATGGGTATTCGGGGGAACCTTCTCTATCTCACCAATAAATGGGATTCGGCAGCGTTATCTTTTTATCAGTTACAGCCTGGAGGGCAGGCCTTTTCCGATGGCCGCTTCAGTACTGGTAGTGATAATCTTGACGCTCACATAGCAATACATCCCCATAAACCTCTTATGGTTGTAAATTCGGGGGGGAATGAGATTCTTCTGCTGCGAAAAGAGCGAACCGGGATAACAAGCCAGTTGCTCCAATCCATAAAAAATCATGTTGATGAGGGTAAACCTAAAAATGGTAATGTGGCTTTTGATACAAAGGGGCGTTGCTTGCTGGCCACTGATCAGAGCTCCTCACTAACGGGTTACATTTTATCTCATCAGAAATCACGTTTGCTTGAGACAGAGCCTGTTGAAGCGCCCGAGCTACTTCCGGAATTGGCATCCCATTCAGATCTCTCCATAAAGCCAGTTTTTACCAGTGCTAAACAAGTTGTTCTTAGAGTGCAGTGGAGTGAAGATACAGAGGGTAAGAAATCCCGTGCCGGAACACTGTATGCGTGTGATTGGGATGGCTTAAGTTGTCAGGCTGATAATTGCCAGACGCTAGAGCAATATCAGGATTACCAACCTTTAGGCATGGTCGTAACTCCAGATAAGAAACAACTGGTCACTGTTCATTGTGGAAGTCAGATCAATGCCGATGATGATCGATCTTTACCTTTAACTTGTATGTTCCAGGTGCGGTCTTCGGAAAATCTGACCCAGACTAATACCTATGAGAAAACCATCAGCAAAGTATTTCCAAATGAAAACTATGATCTTGGTTTCACCCCGGTACTGGATGTTATCAATAGTAATGAAGAAGGTATTCGCTTAGTAATAGGGCTGCCTGAATATACAGAAGTTGTATTGCTGAAGGCTGACGGTGAGCTGGTTTCAGAGATGCAGGATACAAGTTTTTACCCGCTTGATGGTCCCTGGTTTCAATGGGCTACGCCAAACCAGATTGTGGTTGAAAAGTCTGAGCAGAGGATTTACATGTTGATCAAGGGGCGGGTTGTAATTCTTGATAAGTTGCAACCTCTTGAGGAGGGAAATCCGTTTATTTCCTTACCTGCCAATGTTTGCCCTGTGGGAGAACCATGTGCCCTGTACCCGTAGTGATAATTCTTTCTGAATGTACGGGAATGTATCGAATATCACTTTTCTGCATCCATGCCTTGAAAACGAAAGTTCAATCGCCATATAACTCTCTGTAACGAATGTAGAGCGTTGTCTCTTACGGAGAAAATAGTGCGCCTTGGTTTCTTTCTTCTGGTTCTGTTCCCAATAACAGAACTGATGATTCTTATAAAGGTAGGTGGCCTGATCGGTGTTCTGCCTACTATCGCCCTGATCTTTTTCACGGCATCCGCTGGTTTGTTCCTGCTGCGTCAGGAAGGTTTCAGCACCCTTATGCGGGCCCGGCAGAAAATGTCCACCGGGGAAGTACCGGCTATGGAAATGATGGAAGGTCTGGTTATCGCTTTCTGCGGTGCCCTGCTTCTGGCTCCCGGCTTTATAAGTGACACTGTAGCCCTCTGTGGACTTATCCCACCTATTCGCCGACGTCTGATTCGGAGAATGACTAGCAGCTCACGTTTTCAGGTATACACTTCCGGTGGTGCCGGTATGGCAGGGCAAAATCGGGGGCCTGGTTTTCAGAGGCCTTTCGGTCAATCTGCCCCAAATGATGTAATCGATGGCGAATTCCGAAGAGAAGAATGATTTTTTTCGGTTTATTTGGATTTCGGGGGTTGAAATGCGAAATGTCAGCCCCCACTCATGTCGGGCGGTCGTAATTCTTTGGTATCAGAGTTCCAGCACAAACGTACTTTTGTAACAGTTTGCAGACCTGATACAGCGACTAACAGTTTTCATCAATGAGTGGTTTTTACGATTCGTTGATACCTGTCTCCGAAGGTTTTATGAAAATTTCAGCTTGCCTTCAGGGATACATACTTTGGAAAAGCCGGTTCACCGGCAGATTTGGATAACAGTTGGAGAGACTATCAATGAAGCTCCGTCCTTTGCGTGACCAGGTGCTCGTGCGCCGTTTCGAAAGCGAAACTACTTCTTCCGGCGGTATCGTTCTGCCTGGTAAGGCCGAGAAAACTAACCGTGGTGAAGTTGTTGCTGCAGGCGCTGGCCGTATCGACAACAACGGCAACCTGGTTGAGCTGGTTGTGAAGGTGGGTGACAAAGTCGTATTCGGCGGTTACCACAGCGATTCCAACACCATCAAGATTGATGGTATCGAGCACGTGCTGATGTCTGAGTCTGACATCCTGGCCGTCATCGAAGCTGAGTAAGCTGAAGCTGCTTTACACTTTTTCACTCAATTAAAGGAACATCACGATGGCTGCCAAGCAAGTCAAGTTCGGCGACGACGCTCGCAAAAAAATGCTCGAAGGCGTTAACATTCTGGCTGACGCTGTTAAAGCAACTCTCGGCCCTAAGGGTCGTAACGTACTGCTGGAGAAGTCCTTTGGCGCTCCTACCATCACTAAGGATGGTGTTTCCGTAGCCAAGGAAATCGAACTGAAAGACAAGTTCGAAAACATGGGTGCCCAGCTGGTTAAGGAAGTTGCTTCCCAGGCTAATGATCAGGCTGGTGACGGTACGACTACCGCGACCGTACTGGCTCAGTCCATCGTAAACGAAGGTCTGAAGTACGTTGCCGCTGGCATGAACCCAATGGATCTGAAGCGCGGTATCGACAAGGCTGTTGCCGCTGTTGTTGCTCAGCTGCAGGAAATGTCTGCCCCTTGTGCCGACAGCAAGGCTATCGCTCAGGTAGGTACCATCTCCGCTAACTCCGACGAAACCGTTGGTGCCATCATTGCTGAAGCGATGGAAAAAGTTGGTAAGGAAGGCGTTATCACCGTTGAGGAAGGTAACTCCCTGGAAAACGAACTGGACGTTGTAGAAGGCATGCAGTTCGACCGCGGCTACCTGTCTCCTTACTTCATCAACAACCAGGAAAGCATGTCTGCTGAACTGGAAAGCCCGTTCATCCTGCTGTTCGACAAGAAGATCTCTAACATCCGTGATCTGCTGCCGACTCTGGAAGCTGTAGCCAAGGCTGGCAAGCCTCTGCTGATCATTGCTGAAGATGTTGAAGGCGAAGCTCTGGCTACTCTGGTTGTTAACAACATGCGCGGTATCGTTAAGGTTTCCGCTGTTAAGGCACCTGGTTTCGGTGACCGTCGCAAGGCCATGCTGCAGGACATCGCTGTTCTGACCGGTGGTACTGTGATCTCCGAAGAAATCGGCATGAGCCTGGAGAAGGTTACCCTGGACGACCTGGGTACTGCCAAGCGCGTTGTTATCACCAAGGAAGACACCACTGTTGTTGACGGTGCCGGCAACCAGGCAGACATCACTGCCCGTGTTGAGCAGGTTCGCGCCGAAATCGAGAACTCCACTTCCGATTACGACAAAGAGAAGCTGCAGGAGCGTGTAGCCAAGCTGGCCGGCGGTGTTGCCGTGATCAAGGTTGGTGCTGCTTCTGAAGTAGAAATGAAAGAGAAGAAGGCTCGTGTTGAAGATGCTCTGCATGCAACCCGCGCCGCTGTTGAAGAAGGTGTTGTGGCCGGTGGTGGTGTTGCCCTGATCCGTGCCCTGAGCAACATCTCTGTTGAAGGTATCAACAAAGAGCAGGAAGCTGGTATTGCTCTGGCTCTGCGTGCTCTGGAAGGTCCTATCCGTCAGATCGCCGCCAACTCCGGTGACGAAGCTTCCGTAGTTGTTGAGAAGGTTCGCAACGGTGAAGGTAACTTCGGTTACAACGCTGCTACCGGCGAATACGGCGACATGCTGGAAATGGGTATACTGGATCCTGCCAAGGTAACCCGCTCCGCTCTGCAGGCTGCTGCTTCCGTAGCTGGTCTGATGATCACCACCGAAGCCATGGTTGCTGAACTGCCTGAAGACAAGGCAGCTGCTGGTGCACCTGACATGGGTGGCATGGGCGGTATGGGCGGTATGGGTGGTATGGGCGGCATGATGTAGTGCGACGAGAGTCGCGTAGGTAGCTAGCCGAGCGGGCTACACCCCTAGTGACTGCTAACTCTTTGAGTTGTAGTCACTACCCAAACCCGCCGAAATAGCACTGATAAAACCCGATATTCGGGCTTAACCCAAGCCCGAATATCGGTCTCCGTATGGAGCCGATTGTTCAGGTATGGGCTAAGGCCTGTATCCCCGCATTAGCGAAGTGATACATGTTGAAGCAGACTCGTTAAGAGGCTGTGAGGTAACAGGGATCATCGTGTCTTATCTAAGCTTGAGCCACCTACCCGGTGCGAAGCTGTTTCCATTATTGTCTTGGCCTATGGTTCATCGGGTGTGATGAGTCTGTGGTAGTAAGACCAGTTGTTCAGCCAACTGTAGCCTAGGGATAGTGCATCTGCGGTAACGCGGTGTATGAAGCTTCTTGACAATGTACCCCCGCGTATGCGGTTGTTCTGTACTGTGAAGTGCAGGCAAGTATGCCGCCAATAGCAGGCAGCAGAGGGGCTAGGCTGGGTTATATGGTTAACGTAAGTGAACTGCTAATAAACACCGTCAGCCGCGACGAGCGTAAGGCTATTGTTCCTGAAAATCCTTTTTGGAAATTCAGGTGACGCTCTGACCAAAAGGTACGTGACCGGTTATTCCTTTTACATCTGGGAATACGCTGGCTTATATGTCACCGGTGGATAGGCAGAACCTAAGTAACCCGTGTAATGGAAATGGAACTCGGAAACCCCATATCTTCGCCTGAATCATCAGGCAGGTTTACCGTAAGGGAAACTGTTGGAGGTGTGGGAACAGGAGAGCAGAAGAAGCAAATGCCTGTTTGTAATGAATGGGATAGAGAGCCAACGTGCTCTTGCCGGAAACGGAGCCTACGTCTGCTTGGTCTTTAATTGCGTGAAAACATGTAAAGTCGCTAAGTTTTCTTAGCTGTAATAACGCCAGTATCCAGTATGTGGAAGGTGCCGATCCGGTAAGCGGAATCAAGCGCACCCTGGCAATAACTATCAAGCCTCATAGGGTAAACATCATGCCCTATGGGCACGGGTGTACCTTGTGAAGTCTGATTAACAGCAACGTTAACGGAGGAAAGCAAGGTGCATACTTCCTTAAAAGAAGTATCTGCATCCTCCCCCTGTAAGGAGCACTGGCATAGTCTTGACTGGCCGGTGATGTATCAACGGGTGAGAGGACTACAGGTACGGATCGCAAAGGCAACGGAAAAGTCTGACTGGCGTCAGGTCAAACGACTGCAACGCATGTTGACCCGTTCGTTCGCCGCCAAGGTGGTCGCTATTCGGCGTGTTACCGAAAATCGAGGAAAAAACACTCCGGGTGTAGATAAGGAAATCTGGAATACCCCGGAACTGAAATGGAACGCAATAGACCGGCTGACGCGCAAAGGCTACAAGCCCAGACCACTACGCCGTGTCTATATTCCCAAGTCGAACGGCAAGCGCCGCCCGCTGGGAATTCCAACGATGCTGGATCGTGCTATGCAGGCTTTGTTCTTGCTGGCGCTGGAACCAGTTTCGGAAACTACGGCTGACAGGAACAGCTACGGTTTTCGCCCACATCGCTGCTGTGCTGATGCTATCGAACAATGCTTCGTGAATCTCAGCCGTAAAAGCAGTGCCCAGTGGGTGTTGGAAGGTGACATTAAAGGGTGTTTTGACTTTATCAGCCATGACTGGCTTATCGCCAATGTTCCTATGGATAAGGTGGTGCTCAAGAAATGGCTGCAAGCCGGGTTTATGGAATCCGGGAAGTTTAACCCAACGGAGGCGGGGACACCGCAGGGAGGAATTATCTCTCCTGTGCTCGCTAACATGGCCTTGGATGGGCTGGAAGAAGTGTTGGAAACCCACTTCGGGAAGAAAAACACCAAAGCCAGTTACAAAACCAAGGTCAACCTGGTTAGGTACGCAGATGATTTTATCATCACGGGTATCTCGCAAGAGCTGCTCAGGGATAAGGTCTTGCCGCTTGTTGAAGCCTTTATGGCGGAACGCGGCCTGCAGTTATCAGCAGAGAAAACGCTGATAACCCATATTGATCAGGGGTTCGATTTCCTCGGGCAGAATATCCGCAAATACCAAGGCAAGATGATTATCAAGCCATCCGGTAAAAGCGTGAAGATGTTTCTGCGTGATATACGCGAACTGCTCCAAAGGCACAAAACAGCTCTAGCCGCTGCAATTATCAGTCGGCTGAACCCGAAAATTCGGGGATGGTGTAACTTCCATCGCTGGATCTGTGCCAGTGAAACGTTCAAGTACGTGGATTACAGGATCTGGAAAATGATATGGCGGTGGTGCTGCCGGATTCACTCAAACCGCAGGAAACGCTGGATTAGAAAGAAGTATTTCAAAACAGTGGAGAATCGGAACTGGGTATTCAGCGCACCAGCAATGAATGGTGAAGGTTACTGCCGGTTGCTGGCTGCGGCCAGCTTTAAGGTAGATAAACATATCAAGATCAAGGCGATGGCTAACTGCTATCTGCCAGAAGACGAGCAGTATTTCGAGCGTCTGATGGCTCAGCGGTGGAAGAAATCCAATGCTGGTCAAAAGAAATTGATATCGCTGGTGAACAGGCAGGGTGGTAAATGCCCAGTCTGTGAACAGACCTTCAAACAGGGTGATGTGTGGGATGTCCATCATATCCGGAGGAAAGTTGATGGTGGTTCAGATGCAACATGGAATTTGCAGTTGTTGCACTTGAATTGCCATCGGCAGTTGCACAGCGTTAGTCAATGAAGGTTTAAGGGGGCATCAGCCCCCCAACCCGATCACTGAACAATCATGTGCACTATTCCTAAGGCAAACATGAGGTCATTACGATCTATCTCGACTTTCAATGTGATAGTCATAGCTTTCTCCTTGATGTAGTTGAAAATACTCACAAGGTACCTGACTAAACATCAGCTTCCTTGGTGGTATCACTAAGGAAGGAGAAGCAGTAGTACTATAGTGCTTTTCTAGGTTGAGGATCAATAGATCGAGCTATGTGTCAGCTTTCTAAGCTGGCCCGAACGCAAGTTTGGGCTTATAAAGGCTTGAGCCGTATGCGGGGAAACTCGCACGTACGGTTCTTAGGGGGCGGCGGCGCAGTAATGCGCTGCTGCTACCCGACATCATCCCCCAACCCTCAGCTCTGCTGAATAAAACCGCGCACAGTCTTGTAAGACAGTGCGCGGTTTTTTTATGTTCAAAACTTCTGGCGAAGCTCCTGATTTCAGCTTAACTATTGAGAACTTTTCAGTGAGTGCTGAATTGCTGCAGCTGTTATGGGGGAGCAGTTATTTACGCAAGAATTGCCTATCTTTTCGCGTGTTTTGCAAGCATGGCCGTTGTGGGGGTAGCAACGCCTGTTTTCGCTATGTTTGGTAAGTTTGATCTGCCAGAACAGAGAAGTCTGGTGTCGTTTGATGAAAAGATAGCGGTCTGGATTACAAGAGATGGAAAGAGGCTTTGCCTTCAGAAGAATTGGGAGATTGATCCACACTGTGAGCCAATTTCATCTTTCAGGGGAGAAGATGGCATTCCATTGAGCGGAGATTTTTTTTTATCAGTGAGTGGTTATGAACTGACAGGAGCCTTAAGTGTACACCACTATAAGAGCAAGAGCTGGATATATCTTGGCTGTAAAGAGCACTTATTCCAGTTGAATTTCAGTGCAGTGTTTGACGATACAAATAGTTGTTGGATACCTCAGTATGAATATCAGCTTGTAAATGTATTGCCAAGCAAGCCAAAGGCTCATATTGATCATATAAAAGCTTATAGCCGAAAGTATAAATTAAGTGACGCTAGATCGGCAACGGAGTGGGAGTTTAACCTGATAGTTAGCTATAAAGGGTGTGGGGGGGTAGAAGACCGGATTGTTTTTTACGATTTTTCTGATGGCAGCCCAACAACTCAGGTAGCAGAAATTCTTTATAGAGAGACTTTGGGGACACTGGATGATCTCGTGGGAGTAGAGATGACCCCCCGTGGCCTTTATATCGCAACATCAACAAGTCTTCATTTTTTCAGACAAACAAAATATGGACTTGACCTTCTGCAGCTTGTGGCGAGTGGTTCCCCTAAAGATTTCATGGGAAGCGAGGATTATGTTAGAAATTTCAAAGATATTCGCTCCATAACCTATAGCCCAGGTCTCAAAAAAGCACATAAAGGTTTTCTTACAGTTTCAACAAATGTAGGGATTTTCATATGCAACCTTGATACTAATACCTGGAACGATGGTGTAATGCAGGCTGGGCCGGACTCGTTAAACCCTCCTTCATATTTTGCACGTGTAGAAAAACGAAGTGGAGAAGCCTGCATACATTACCGAGCCGATGAGAACTATTTTAACAAGTCTGGTTGGGCTGATGGGGATGCTGGAGCTGGCAAACTGCCAACGTCCTTTGCCTTATCATCAGGTTCTGTCTGGCCACCTGTAGACCCTGACGTGTGGGACAGGGAAATGAGTAGTGAGACAGAAGAAGAGGAGGTTGTCGGACGTATGGATATGGTTCAGACACTTGCCACGGTTCCAGCTCAATTCACTCTTCCTGTGACTATTCCTCGACAACACCCAACACAATGGCCACTAAGGTCAAGCTCTTCCCTAAGTTCCTATCGGGTTGAGAGGGGGGCATTTTCGAATCCGGAATCATTTGAGCGGGATGCTCCTATACCAGAAGATATGGAATTTACCTTGCAGCCAACATCTATGAGAAGAGCCCGTATACAACAGACTACTCATGGTTTTAGTCAGAGTCATAGTTGGCCTGGGTCGGGTATGCTGTCAGGAAGAGCTGTACCAGGGCAAGAGAGTGTGCAGCCGCTCTCATTTTTGCCACCCTCTTCGGGGGAACCATCAGGCCTGCCGTTTCCTCCATTTGTACCGGAGGAAACGGGCAAGCAGTAGGGGGAGGTGTTAAAGGAAAGTACCCAGATAGCTATCCCTTACGTTGCTGAAAAGACTGCAATTGATCCTTTGCAATAGCCTTCATTTACAACAACCTTTGTTTGTTTTCCCGGGCTTTTCAGACCGATGGTTTCTGAAAGGTGGGCAGCTATCAGCTCTATAGTTGTATCAGTGTCTACCAGGTAGCAGCTCTTTTCCGGAATCTGCAGCTCAAAGCCGCCCTGAATCGCTGTGTAGGAAAAAGTCAGGTGAGTAATTCCCTGAATATCTTGCGAATCTTTCAAATCTTCTTTGGTCGCCAGATAAATATCCGCCCAGGTGTTGGCAATCTGTTGTTCGAGATCGGGGCGTTCCTGGTCGTCCACAAAAACTTTTATCTGTGAGCGGTGGCCATGGGCTATGCGCTGGCAGTCACCTTTATGCTTCTTTAAACCATGACTGTAATGAAAGTATGGGCCGTTAATATCTTCGGGATAGAGTTTCATCTCTATGCCACAGACATTATCTGGTAAACCTGCAAGAACGTGCTGCTCAAGCAGTGGACGAATCAGCTCTGGTGTGATTTCTGTAACAGGCAGAGGCAAAATTGCCTGCAGTGGTGCTTTGCAGCGAATCTGCCCGCCATTGTTCAGTTTGAGGAATGTTTCTCTTAGATCTCCATGTTCCATAACAGACACTAGCTCGTGCTTTTCTGGTACAAGCAGGGCGTGATCTGCATAAGCGTCGATCATGGCTTTGATTTCTTTTTTGACATGGCCGAAATCGAAAACCATTCCTTCGTCATTCAATTCCCCAGTTAGTACAACATCAACCAGCCAGGTTTCACCAACAAGCCCTCGTTCAGGGCACAGGTAGGAGAAATCGATGGTGGTTAGTTGTTCGACGAATAAAGCACTCATTGTAATAAATTGGTCAGTTCTGTCTTTGTAATTGGAAAGGGATTGTATGTCACTCAATCACATCTGGCGACCACTCCTTGGATTTCAGGTGCAGGGTGGTTACAACCGGCATGTGATCGGAAATATCCAGTGGCAGTTGCCTGACTTTATGATTGGTTGAGTGTATGTAGGGAGGGTGAAAAATATAGTCAAGAACAAGGTCGAGATTGTCTCTGTTCAGATCATAAGCCGTAAGCCATTTGTCACCTTCAGGGCTGAACACTTCCTCAAGGCTTGGTATTCCCCTGAAATATTTATAGAAAGGAGTGAGAGGAGAATAGGGCGTGTAATGCACCTTTTGGTTTTCAGGGAGCCCTGAATAAAACCCGGGTGGTATCAGATTGAAATCCCCAGAAACCATCCAAAGTCGCTTCTTCTCTGTCAAGCGGGTGAGCCTGCTCAGCAGGGCATGAACCTGGCCTTCCATATTTCCCCGGCCAATTGTTGAAGCATCGAGGTGGGTGTTGATGGCTGTAAGGTTGCCTCCACCTGCGAGGGGGAAATATGTTTCAAAAAGAGAGTGGCGAGGATAAAACGGAACAAGTACCCGTGTTCTTCGGGTTGCCGGGAGCAGGTGTTGACTGGCGCTGTCCATGCGAAAACGACTCATGGTCATCATCACCATATCAACATTCCCAGTCAGGTGTTTACTGGGAATGAATAGTGCTTTCCAGTAAGACGCAGAGCTGTAGCAGGGCATCAGGTCTGAGAGTTTCTCATACAGCATCTTTAGCTGGTCTTGATGGTATGTGACCGGGTGTGTTCTGTGGACTTCCTGCAGCTGCAAAATGTCGGGGTTTTCTTCCCGAATAACTTCCACTATTCGGTCAAGATTTTTCTTTATATCACTCTGCTTAAGCGGAGGCTGATCGAAATCGCTAAGCCAGTAGGGATAAAAACTGCCAGCCAGGAACTGGATGTTCCAACTCATGATTTTTATCGGCTTATCCGGGTCAAGTTTGGGAGCGTCTGTTGAACAGTGAACTGGCAATTTTTGCCAGCTAGGTGGACTGTAGCCAAGCAGTAGTGGAAACAGCGGTACTGATAAAGTCAGCATGCCAGCAGTTGATAGTGTCAGCGCTAAGGCGAATGTTGTGATAAAACCGCCATCGTGTTTTCCAGTTCTGCTTGTCTGATTTTTCTGCTGCATTTTTTCACAGTTGTTTTTGTTCCCGGCAGCGAAGAATAGAACAGTTGCGGAACAATAGAGGTAAACTCTGTAAAAACTATAAAAGTTGACAATTGCTTATTGAGTGTCCGGTGTTTTTCATTCTATTCTGCACATCTTTCAGAACAACTTTCTATCGTTGAGAGATCGGGTTTGCGAGGAATAAGAGTGAAACCAGTGCCAATGACCCCTGATGCCACTGTGACTGAGGATGACCTCCAGTTTGATAAAGAACATATCTGGCATCCTTACACATCTGTCACACATCCAATTCCAGTATTCCCTGTAGAGTCGGCAGATGGGGTTCGTCTCACGCTGACAGACGGCACTGTTCTGGTAGATGGCATGGCATCCTGGTGGTCTGCGATTCATGGCTATAATCACCCTCAGTTGAACGAGGCTGCTCAGAGCCAGCTGCAGAATATGTCTCATGTTATGTTTGGCGGTCTGACCCACAAGCCTGCTATTGAAGCATCTCGCCGCCTCGTTGACCTGACTCCAGAACCTCTGCAGACCGTATTCCTGGCAGACACAGGTTCAGTTGCGGTAGAAGTTTCTATCAAAATGGCTGTGCAGTATTGGCGTAGTCAAGGTAATGAACAGCGTCGCCAGCTGTTAACAGTTCGTAATGGTTATCATGGTGATACAACCGGAGCTATGGCGGTGTGTGATCCCGTAAATGGTATGCACTCCATGTTTCGTGGTGTTTTGCTGGAGCATATTTTTGTAGAAGCGCCTGCCTGTGGTTTCCATGATGACTGGGATGAAAAATATATAGCCGAATTCCATCAGGCTCTGAAAGAAAACCATCAGGATCTGGTTGGGGTTATTCTTGAGCCCATCGTACAGGGCGCTGGTGGCATGCGTTTTTATTCTCCAGCGTATTTGCGCAGAGTAAGAGAGCTGTGCGATGAGTATGGTGTTCTGCTGATTCTTGATGAAATCGCCACAGGGTTTGGTCGCACCGGAAAAATGTTCGCCTGTGAACACGCCGATATTGTTCCGGACATTATGGCTGTAGGAAAAGGGATTGCTGGTGGCTATATGACTATGGCTGCGGTTATCTGTACGGAAAATGTCAGTCATACAATCTGTGACAAGGGCGTTTTCATGCATGGGCCAACTTTTATGGGCAACCCTCTTGCCTGCAGTGTGGCTTGCGCCAGCCTTGATATTCTTGCGACCGGCGAGTGGGAACAACAGGTAGACCGTATTGAAAAAGGGTTGCTGGAAGGATTGCGGGAGTGTGCCGAAATGTCTGCCGTTGCAGATGTTCGTGTGTTGGGTGCTATCGGTGTGGTTGAGCTGAAAGAGCCTGTGGATATGCATACCCTGCAGCCAAGGATTGTGAAAGAAGGCATCTGGGTTCGCCCATTCGGGAAGCTGGTTTACGTACTTCCTCCCTACGTTATGAGTGATGAAGACCTGGCATTCCTCTGTAACGGTATTCGTACAATTGTTCGGGAACTCTCAGATAATAATTCTGATCTTTCTGAAACTGTTTGATTAGCGCCTTTTCCAAGTTAGAAGTCTCCCGTTCAATGGAACGGGAGGTTTATCAGGTCTCCACTGTGTTTGTGGTAGCAATATCCCGGTCAACAATGCTGGTGACGCAGGCATCGGACCAGACATTGATGGCGCTTTCCAGCATGTCGATCAAGGCATAAACCGGAAGGATTACCCCCATCAGTTCAAGAGGCACATTCATGGTGGCCAGCAATGTACTGGCCAGCAGGAAACAGCCCATGGGTACACCGGCATTTCCTACTGCGGCAATAGTTGCAATCACAACCCAGGCCGCCAGTTCTGCTGTTGAGAAAGTCATTCCATTGAGTGTGGACACGAAAAGCACGGTAATCAGAATAAAACCGGCACAGGCATTCATATTAATGGTTGTGCACAGAGGAAAGCTGAACCGTGCCACACGGGAACTTATGCCCAAACGTTTTTGCGCAGCATCCATAGCGGCAGGCAACGCAGCACTGGATGACTTGGCGAAGAATGCCACTGCCAATGCTGGCAACATGCCACGGAAAGTTTTTGTGGGTGAAATGCCTTTTGACGCTAATAGCAATGGAAGTACAACTGTTGCCTGAACAATGTTTGCCAAAAGGATGCAGGTAAAATAAAGCAGAAGATGGTTGCCAATACTGTCTTTGGAAAGACTTTCAATGAACCCGGTCACAAAGGCCCACACTGCCAGTGGAAGAAGTTTCAATATGCCACTGGTGAGTTTCATGATGGCACCGAAAAGATCTTCAAACAGCACTTGTAAACGTTCACGGCGTTGTATGGGAAGGCTGAGAATAGCCAGGCTCAATACCAGAGCTAGAAACAGAACACTGATTACCTGACCTTCCGTAAACGGTGTAATAAAGCTGGTGGGCACAATCTCTATAACATATTGCCAGTAACCGGTTTGAGTTTGTGCGGTTTCTGCCAAAGTTGAAATCTGTGGTGTGCTGACTTGTCCAGCTGGGTTTATGACCAGAAACAATGCCAATGCAATAGTTGCGGCGATCACAGTGGTCAGCAATGTATAGCGGATTACGCGGCCTCCGAGAATACCGGCATCGTGAAGGCTGCCCATACCGGTAAGGGTGGAAAGAACCGAGAAGAAAATGATAGGAGTGCTGACCAGTTTCAGAAGTCGGATAAACAGTTCACCGATCACTTCTGCCGTGCTGTTGACGGCCGGAATATCCAGAAATCCAGTCAATATACCCAGCGCCGCGGCCAGCAATATAAGCGTGCCTGAATTAACAGGTAAGCGAAAACCAGTTGTTGTTTTTGTCACGTCTCTATCCCCCTGAACCTTGCCATCCTTGAGTGTTGTCTTTATTGAGACTTCAGGGAGGCGATGCTGGTTCAGCAAAGGTAGACGTTTTGTTATGCCATTCTAAGGTTGTTTTGCTATTTGCTTATACGTTTTTGCTTTGGGAGTTTGAAACCTTCTGGTCAATAGAAATCAAAACCGGCTGTACGGATTTCAAGGCTTTTCGGATGGTTAACAGCGGGTGGCTTTCCGTTTGTTTTTCAATTTTATCCAACAGCACTTTTCTGTCTTCAGCCTGAAGATGAACAAACAGCTCGGGTAAATTTTTGCCCAGTTCATAGGCATAAAGTTCCAATGCACTGCTATCAAACTGTTTATGCAGACTAAGGTAATCAATCGCACTCTTTGCAAGCAAAGCAGCCGCTCCTTTAGTGTCGGCGAGACCTGCCAAACGATCGGGGCTCTGCTGTTGGTCTTCTGGAAGAGTCAGCCAGAATTCAACCGTCAGTTCAAACAAGACTGCCTGCTGACGCAGAGAATGTTTCATCAGGCTGAGAGCTTCCCGGCCATAAGGTTGTTGCTTGGCTGAAAAATCAAAATAAAGGCGCATCATTTCCCGCAAACTGAATAAGATACGAGAGGCTTCTTCCCGGCGAAAATCCAGGGACTGATAAATATCCAGCTGCGGGCGGAAGTTCTCATCACTCACCATCCGTTCGAAAACGGCACCGGTATAGCTGCCGCCACGTTTTGGCAGGGAATCTGGCTGGGTTTCATCGATGGTTTTCAGTGATTTCAGCGCAAGGCGGTAATCTGCGGAATCCCAGATTTTATTCACATCAGGGATTTTTTGACCCAGATACCAAAGCTCGGCCGCTTTAGATGAGACAGAGAGAGCACAAAGACAAACCAACGAAGCAAGCAGTAATAGCTTTTTCAGCCCAGGCAGTGGGAAGATGAATTTGTTTTCCTGAAGAATTGTCATGAGCCGCCTGCTTGTTATTATATTGTTGCAGAAAGATGTCGCAGCCATATTTATCAGCCTGACACTCGGTGTCAGTCCGTAGCCAACGCCAACATACAACAACGATAAACGGTATGACAACGGATATCAGTCAAGTCAGCAGCTTTCCGCCCACAGATTTAGACATTGTGCAGCAGGTTTTTGATGCTCTCGATGGCCGTGTTGTGCTTTCTGAAAGTGATCCGGCTATTGATATCATGTTGAAAGCCATACCGGTTTTTGTTTCTCGTGGTGTTTCCGGTACCAACGTGAATAATCTGATTGAAGCGGTTGGTGTGTCCCGAAGAACGTTTTACAAATATTACTCGGGCAAGGTTGATGTCCTGGAAACAATCTACCGGGCAGGGGGAGAACTGTTTCTTTCCCGAGTTAATGACATCGTAAAAGATGCTGATAGTGTGTCGAGTCTGGTGGAAGAGGCTGTCGGCCTGTTCTTTCACTACCACACCAGTATCGGGCCGCTTATTTTATTGCTGGAAGAAGAAGCCATGCGCTCCGATTCTCCTCTCGCCCCCCTGCGTCAAAGTGTTTATGACCGCATGGCTGCTGCGTTACAGGATGGGGTTAAAACAATAGCGGGAGATGCGCCTGATAAAATGGTGTTTTACACCCTGATCTGGTCCATGGAAGCGGCTTCCTTAAACTTGATGCGGGATCAGCGCTACAGTATTGATGATGTCAGCAGGGTGCGTCAGGTTGTTATTCATATTGTGAAAAGCTCTCTCTCCTCCTGATTTCTCGCTAAAAACTATTAATATTCCCTCTTCAGCCCTAGAGTTCAGGCAGCTTTGACGAGGTCTGCTACATTCTCACCTTCCTAATTTGCGGCATAAGGACGGGTGAGAATATGGGTGTCAGGCCTGCATGGTTACAGGTAGTCGTTTTGGCCTTTGTTATTCCTACAGCTTTCAGCGCCAGTGCTGGTCTTAATGATGGGGGGGGGGCCAGAGTGGAAGCAAACAGAGTTTTTCTGATTCGTCATGCGCAATCTCTGGGAAATCAGACTCAAAGTTACAGTACTCATCCTGCCAACCCCACTTATTACCCAGCCCCACTTACAGATAAGGGCAGAGAACAAGCTCGGGCTTTGGGTGCTGAGTTATCTGGAGCTGGGATTGATGAAAGGAATGTTGCCTTTATTATTTCATCGCCACTGCCAAGAGCGATTCAAACAGCCCAGATTGTTGCACGAGGAATTAACCTTCCTTCTGATCGTATTCTTTTGGATGATCGATTGATTGAGCGAAATCTGGGGCTAAGAGATGGAAGGCCCTATAGTGACTTTACCGGAAATCACTGGTATCCCGAAGACCCTGAATCTTTTGGTGGTGAAACCTCTGAACAAGTTCGAACTCGGATGCTGGCCATTTGGGAAAAAGCCGTGTCACTATCAGAAAATGGGCATGTTCTGTTGGTTTCTCACGGCCAGCCAATTCACAGCCTGACAGAGGCTCTAACTGGCACTGCGCATCGGATAAGTAATGCACAGTATGTAGAGTTGTTCAGAGATGGCAGCAAGGTTAACGCTGACTGAGTTTTACATACTTGCTGTGAAGTTCGTCGAGCTGCTGATGAAGCTGTTCAATAGTGCCGCTGTTATCGATCAGGTCATCAGCAAGGCTTCGGCGTTTTTCACGACTGGCCTGAGAATGAATAATGGCTTCGGCCTGCTCCCGGGAGATGTTATCTCTGGTCATCGCCCGTTCGATCTGTACATCTTCAGTCACATCAATAACCAGAACCCGGTCGGTCATAGTGTGCTGTTTGGCTTCGAACAGTAAAGGTGAGACCAAAACAGAATAGGCAGAGTCTGACTGCTGAAGTTCCTGTTTTAATTGATCATTAATCAGTGGGTGCAGTAACTGCTCCAGCCAGATTTTTTCACCCGGATCATTAAAAATAATATCCCGCAGAGCACGGCGATTCAGGTTGCCATCATCCAATATCAGGTTTTGACCAAAATGCTCGGCAATACTTTTCAGTGCCGGACGTTTCGGTTCTACAACTACCCGGGAAGCCTGGTCGGCATCGGCAATGACTATTCCTTTACCAGCCAGATAATCGGTAACGGCTGTTTTGCCACATCCAATTCCGCCTGTTACTCCAACAACAAACACAGTCAGAACTCCTAAGGCATTGCCATCTGCATATAGTTGGAAATGATTTCATCGCCTTTAAACATTGCAATAAGACCGGCGGCAGCCAGATAAGGGCCAAAAGGAATGGGAATATTACGATCCCGGCCGCGGAAGATAATCATGGCGATACCAATCACAGCACCAACAAGGGAAGACAATAGAATAATCAGCGGAAGGAACTGCCAACCCATCCAGGCACCAAGTGCTGCCAGAAGTTTAAAATCACCAAAGCCCATACCCTCTTTGCCGGTAGTCAGTTTGAACAACCAGTACACAGACCAGAGGGAAAGATATCCAGCTGCCGCACCGTAAACAGCATCTTCAAGAGTGGTAAACATCTCATTGGTGTTGAGCAACAAACCCAACCAGAGAAGAGGCAGGGTCATGGAATCTGGCAGCAGCTGGTGGTCCACATCAATCATTGACATTGCTAAGAGCGACCAACTCAACAGGCAGACCATAAAGGATTCCATGCCTGGGCCATAAACCAGTGCACTGAGCAGAGCCAGTATGCCTGCTGCTAATTCAATAATCGGGTAACGAATGGAAATAGAGGTTTGGCAGCCACTGCACCGGCCACGGAGAAAGATGTAGCTGATAACCGGAATATTTTCCCAGGCACGAATTTTGTGCTCACACTTTGGGCAGGCAGAAGGTGGTACAACAAGGTTATAGCGAGGAGACTTATCAGGTTCTGATTCTGCATCAGGATTGAGGATAGCCTGACATTCGCTTTTCCATTGTTTTTCCATCATGACCGGCAAGCGGTGAATTACAACATTGAGAAAGCTGCCAACCAGCAAACCGAGCATAGTAATAACCCAGATCCAGATAGTCGGATCACTCAGTAATGTCATAATTTCGGCCACAAGGGATGTCCTTATTTTATTTTACTTCCGCCTTTCGAGGCGATTTCGTGCGTTGAGTATAAATGTTTGGTTGTGGCATTCACAGAGTCCCACCCTCTCAGCTAGAGACTCTGTGACACACTAAAGATAACTATAGGAAAAGACTGTCGGCCGCTGACTAGTTTTTTCTGATAATAAAGAACATGTACTCCTGCTCTGCTCCGCTGGGCATGGTATGAATGGATCTCTCAGCTTGTTCCACAACGAACAGGCCGTTTAACTCTTGATTCATTTTTGTGATGTCGTATTGCACAACATCCAGACCACCGCAGCAGTTTGGCCCATCGCAGGAAAAGGTGCCGATTATGGCCCGGCCATTATCGGCCAGACATTTCGAAAGGTTGTGGATATAGTTTTGGCGTTGAGCGATATCAGTAAGAAAGTGGAAAGCCGCCCTGTCATGCCAGATATCAAACTGCCTGGGAATGTTAATTTCAGTAATATCACCGGGTAGGTATACAGGAATATCCCCCATCTTTCCCAGTCGTGTTTTGATCAGGTTAAGAGCCGTATTTGATAAATCTACAAGAGTGATGTCTTTGTAACCCAGTCGAACAAGTTCATCTGTAAAGGTAGATGCGCCGCAACCAATGTCGACAATGCTGTCCGATGATCTGGCGTCAATTCTATGCAACATTTTCAAGGAGATGGATGGCAGTGGTTGATACCAGCCGACTTTGCAGGGATTTTTGGTTTGATAGATTGAATCCCAATGTGATGCCATAGATTCCACGGCTTCCCCAAACTCTGAATGATTTCTGCCGCAGCATGCAGCAGAAATCATTCAGAAGCGTTGAGAAAAGTCATATGAGACGTTGTTAGTAGGACTCTATCGGTGTGCCTTCGTAAGCTCTTGGTCCAGAGAAACTTTCAAGCTCACACATAGCCTGGCTGAAGATTTCAGCCATCTGCTTGGCGGTTGGCCGGGCATCAATCCCTGGTACCAGCAGAGTTTTCATTATGCGGGCTGGAGTCCAGTGCATGCCCTTATAAAGTTGCTGATCATCACCCGCAGGGTTGCCAAAATAGGAATCAACTAGATGCGCAACCTTTTTGGCGCTATTCGGCGTATTAATGATGGAGTAAAGCCTGTCTGTGAACTCCTCTTGTGCTTCTTTAGGTAGAACACAGGAGGAGAAGAGCAAAGCCGCTGACCAGACATCAGATTTCGGTAAAGCCAGTCCATGGTGATACTCGGGGGAGTGCACCATCGGGCATCCCGAAAGAGTGGTTGATTCATTGGTAGAGGCTACACCGGAGAAGGATGTCGCTTCTCCAAGATCAATAATCACGGCGTTGCCAGTTTCATTATCAACAAGAATATTGTCCGGCTTGATATCCTGATGTATTACGCCGTACTGCCCCAGCAAATGCAGACCTTCTCCGATCCCCATCATAATGTGGCAAAGTTGTTGCGGGCTTAGGTCACCTTTCGAGATTCTGCTTTGCAGGGTTTCTGAAGGGCGAAATGCCAGAGCAATGTAGGGCGCGTTATATTGATCGACTCCTGAACATAAAATATCTGGCAGGTTTTCACGGCCGGGTTCAAATGGGTCGACATAAGAAAGCGCGGTCAGAACCTTGGCTTCATGCTCGAGAGAATAAGCGCCAATTACCTGTCCATCGAACTGATAGCAGCGTTTAAATACGGCAGGAGTTTGGTGGACAAAACCAAAATGAGCGTAAGCTGTGCTGCCTTTCCCCAGAACGGTATTACCCATCTCCTCCAGGGTTGGAAGCCTGAGAGGAATGGTGTGGGCTGTTGGGCTGATGGCCGCTACATCTCGTTGATTGATGTCTACCTTAAAGCCCGCCTCTCCTTTATGAGTTGGTAATGTTTTCTCGGATGTTGTTACTGATGTGCAAAAACTCGAGTTACCAATCTTCTGCTGAAGCTCTGGTGCTTTTTTCATCCGCTCGAAAGGCGATGGAAGCCTGTTGAGTAAATTCCGAACTCTAGATGGACTTTGCATAACGATTCCCTCCCTGAAATCTTTATTCTTATTTCTCATTCAAGTCAGGCAAAGGAAATTTGGATATACAACTTTGGTGGATGCAGCGGGTATTTAGCACCTCTGGTTAGACGAAAGTCTTAGAGATAATCTTATAAAGCCAGGCAATGACAGGAATGTTGGATTTTATAACAGGGAAAATAAATAGCCTGATGCCTTTGTAATAAAACAAATTTGAGAAAACCGTAAAAGAAACAAGGTATTAGAGCGATCAGTTTTTTTTCCTGAAAATGCTCTTACGGCAAACCCTTAATGGAATTATGTTCTGTTTTGTTGGAAATAACAGAATCATTCACTGGTTTTTTTATCTTAAGCTAGGGGTATATACCTAGAAGACAAAAGATAGAGGGATAATTATGCTCATCGGTGTTCCAAAGGAAATCAAGAACCACGAGTACCGTGTTGGCCTGACTCCTATGGCAGTACACGAAGTGGTCGCGCACGGACACAGTGTAGTCGTTGAAACCAATGCCGGCACATCTATCGGTTTTACTGATGAAGATTATGTCGCTGCTGGTGCGCAGATCCTGCCAACAGCGGAAGAAGTTTTTGAAAAAGCAGAAATGATTGTAAAGGTGAAGGAGCCCCAGGAAGTTGAGCGTAAGCGCCTGCGTCCTGACCAGACTCTGTTCACCTATCTGCATCTGGCTCCTGATGCGCCACAAACCAATGATCTGATTGAATCCGGCGCAACCTGCATTGCCTATGAAACTGTGACTGATAATGCTGGTCGCCTGCCTCTGCTGGCTCCTATGTCTGAAGTCGCTGGTCGTATGTCTATTCAGGCTGGTGCTCATGCACTGGAGAAATATCTGGGCGGTCGTGGTGTTCTGCTGGGTGGTGTTCCTGGTGTTGAGCCTGCCAAGGTTGTGATTATTGGTGGTGGTGTTGTTGGCGCTAACGCTGCAGCTATGGCTGTTGGCCTGGGTGCTGATGTTGTGGTACTGGATCGCAGCGTTGATGTTCTGCGTAAGCTGGATGCCCAGTTTGGTAACAGTATCAAAACTGTATTCTCTACCAAGTACGCTATTGAAGAGCACTGTAAAGAAGCTGACCTGGTTGTTGGTGGCGTTCTGATTCCTGGTGCCGCAGCGCCTAAGCTGATTACCCGTGACCTGATCAGCAAGATGAAGTCTGGCTCTGCCATTGTTGACGTAGCTATTGACCAGGGCGGCTGTGCAGAAACCTCCAAGGCTACCACTCACGCTGACCCAATTTACATCGTTGATGATGTTGTTCATTACTGCGTAGCTAACATGCCTGGTGCTGTTGCCCGTACTTCTACCATGGCTCTGAACAACGCCACTCTGCCATTCGTTCTGGAGCTGGCTGATAAAGGCCCGCGTAAGGCAATGGAAGAGAATGAGCACCTGCTGAATGGCCTGAACGTTTGTAAGGGGGTGATTACCTGCGAGTCTGTTGCTGAAGCTCAGAACCTTCAGTTCCGTTCTGCTCGTGAGATGCTGCAGGAAATCTAATCAAAGATTTTTGCAGGATATTAAAAAGCCCCGGCTGAGAAATTTCAGCCGGGGCTTTTTTCTTCTGCTTGAAGAGGCAGATTAACAATAACCCTGAGACCGGTGGCGGTGTTACAGGCCTTTATTTTTCCGTTATGTAATGCGATTCCTCTTGCCGCAATGGCAAGGCCAACACCGCTGCCTGAAGTGCCAACTCGGTAGAATGGTTCAAATAAATAGGGCAGAGCCTCTTGAGGAACGCCCGTTCCTTTGTCATTAATCTCTATAGAAACTTCATCGCAATCAATGCTTACCAGAACCGTTACGTTCGTATTGGATGGTGTATGTTTTAAAGCGTTGCGAATAATGTTTTCCAGTGAGCTGTGTATCAGCGCACTATCAAGCATAAGCACACACGAAGCTGGTGCTGTCACCAGTACATCTTTCCCTGCTTCTGCTCCCTCAACGGCAGCGTCATCTGCAATAGCATGAAGCAGATCGGTGATATCTGTTTTGTGCAGGTTTATCTGCTCCTGAGAGTCCAGGCGTGCATAGGTAAGAATTTGCTCGATCAATCTGTTTAAACGATGGATTTCCTGCTCCATGCGTTCAATCTGTTGATTGTCTTTAATTTCTTGCTTTTGCTGGGCCAGAGACAGCAAAGCCTGCAAACGTGCTAGCGGTGATCGTAACTCATGGGAAACATCTCGCATTAACCTTTGCTTGCTTTCTAACAGTTGGCCAATACGTTCTGTCATGGCATCGAAGTCCCGGGCGAACTGAGCTATCTCATCTTTTCTGCCACCCACAGTATGAGCAACCCGTACACTCAAATCTCCGGATCGAACCTTATGTCCG
This sequence comes from Parendozoicomonas sp. 2304DJ65-17, assembly GCF_058148445.1. Lineage (NCBI taxonomy): Bacteria > Pseudomonadati > Pseudomonadota > Gammaproteobacteria > Oceanospirillales > Endozoicomonadaceae > Parendozoicomonas > Parendozoicomonas sp. 2304DJ65-17. Next base: position 155,866 of record NZ_JBYVJV010000001.1, on the reverse strand, counting down.
GCGAGGCTTAACCGCCGGACAGGAAGAACAATATAACGGGCTAAAAAGTAAGAAATAATCGCACTGGTTATAAGAACGCAAAGGAAATAAAGAAGTCGTCCACCAGGTAGAAGCAGAATTTCTCCGAAGGGGAATATGCGCCTTGTGGTAATAATTGTGTAACCCTGCAAGCCTTCCTGAGCAACTGTTGTGCGCATGGACAAGGGCATAATGGGTTCGGCATAACCTGTTTGAGTTACTTCTTTGAGACGATGTTGGACACGGAGGGGTAAGTCCCTGTTCAGGAGGTCGCGCCCGTGCGGGGAAATAATATAAACCTGAAGAAGCGTTCCATAATCCAGCATGTGATGTTTCAAAACAGAGTTAAGTGCTGTCTCCTCTCCCAGATGAATATTCTCACGGAAATCCTGAGCAATAAGTTTTACCAGTTCTAAATCATATCTAGGAGGCGCTTCTGGAAATGGCAGCAGTTTGATTAATAGAAAGGTCAGCAGGGCGCTGGAAATACTGATAACCCAGACGGAAAGAAAAATTCGGCGAAAGAAACGTCCCATTACGGCTTCACATACAAGTAACCACGACCTCTGACGGTCTTGATTCGCTGAAGGCCATTATCCAATGGTCCAAGCTTCTTTCTGAGGTGGCCAACATGAACATCGATGCTACGATCATAAGGCATTACACGACGCCCAAGAGCATGGCGAGCGATAGTGTCTTTATCAATAATCTGGCCGGCAGAGAGTGTTAGAACCTCAAGAATGGCAAACTCTGCTCCGGTAAGATTTATAAACTGGTTGTTCTTATAGGCAGAGTGAGAGCCTGAATCTAATCGTAAATCGCCAACTTTATTGCTGATCGTGGTGTGATCATTTGAAGATGTATTGCTTGCACGGCGAAGGATGGCTTTGATGCGAGCAGTCAGTTCTCTGAGATTGCAGGGTTTAGGAAGATAGTCATCAGCACCGATTTCAAGCCCGAGAATCCGATCCATATCATCTCCTCGGGCAGTCAGCATAATAACCGGTGTATTGGTGTGCTGACGGATGTCTTTAAGAACTTCAAAGCCGTCTGTATCAGGCATCATCACATCAAGAACGATAATGTCGGGCTGGGCAGACTTAACCTGTAAAATACCTTGCTCGCCTGTATGATGAGCCTGGAATGAAAACTCTCCCTCGCTGGAAAGATATTCGCCAACCATAGACGTCAATTCGCGGTCATCGTCGATCATCAAAACATGAGTCGTTGGCTTCATAAAAGTCTCATTATTATTGTTGATCTCATTGCTGGCTTAACATCGTTTTCACTGACCCTAATTCTTAGAAGTATGGATATCAACAGTAGAACGTTGACGTCTATTCATTCTTTACACTTCTTTCCATTTCGAGACTTTTCTTTGCAGGTCAATTGGTAGCATTGTTGTGTGCGCAGATGTAGAAGGATAAGAACCTGTGAATCAGGCGTCAGTAACACAACAAGAATACAGAGCAGCAACCAGGTTGGGTTTAGGCATTTGTCGCAAAGACATTGCAGCTATGGATGGCGCACCAGAAGCATGGCTGACTAGACAGTTGGAAAATTACGGAGCATCTGGTCCGGAAGTTTTGCCAACATCCGAAACATTAAAAGAAAGTTTCAGGATGGCCGCCGAGTCTGACAGACGAGTGCGATCTTCATCAGACTGTGAGTCAGTCATATATCTGCGTGAACAGCAGCAGGCACGATTCAGGTTCTGGGTTAATGATCAGATTCGACGTCAATTTGTCTGTAAGGCTTCTTATGCTGTGAAAACAAAGCAACCATTTGCAGAAAGACTAATAGAGTTCTACAGCCAGTATTTCAGAATATCCACCAGTGAGAAACCAGCTTTGGCCGGCTCTGTTGTTGGCTTTGAAAATGAAGCGATTCGTTCTGCACTTAACGGTTCCTTTGGGCAGATGCTGGCAAGAGTTGTATCGCACCCGGTCATGATCCTAAATCATGACAATCATCACTGTACCGACAAAGGTTCTCTTCACCACAAATCAGAAAGTTCAGGTGTTCACGATGATCTGGCGTATAGCATTCTGCGTCACTATACGATAGGTGAGTACGATGGAAGTTCTTATTCGGCCCCAGCTTTAGCGGAAAGTTTATCCGGCTGGTTTGCTGTGGATAAAGGCGACTCTGGTTGGGACTTCGAGTTTCGGTCTGAGCTTCAATGCCAGGATAGTTTGGTATCTGCGGGAAAGCCTCACACACAGAAAGGCATGAAAAGAGGAATTGAAGCACTCCAGGCTCTGTCGGTCACTTCAGCAACTGCAAAGCATTTATCGTCGGAGCTGGCACGTTTTTTTGTGGGAGATGAACTTTATCAAGACTTAGTTCCTGCTCTTGAACAAGCCTATTTTTCTACAAAGGGTGATTTGCCGAGTTTACACAGAGCCTTGATTAAAGGTGTTATGACTATTGAGGCCGACACCCCAAAGTCACCGTCACTTTATGATCACTTGGTTACTACATTTCGTGCTTTAGAAATGGAAGGCAATGAGTGGCGAGCGTTGCTATCTGGCTTTCCAAATTGTGCTTTGAGTAAGAATTGCACCCAAACGTTGGTGATGAAGCTGGCTGCGAAAATGGTACCAAAGGTTGAGGCGAATCATTTTGCAGGGCTGGTGGACTTTTTCCTCTGTGATCAGGAAGCGTCCAAGCGAGAGAAAATAAAGCAGGCGGCTCCTTCCGTGCAGTTGGTTGAGTTACTAACAACGGCTCCTTTGCTAAACGCTTTTCCCTATGCAGCTGCTGAATAATTGACCAGAATGGGAGCTGTTGGCGCAGAATGTGCCTGTTTCCTTATAGGTTCAGAACACGAATTCAGGTGTGTGCATTATGGGTGTCAAACCTCGCGACTTACTTCACAAAATGTTTGAAGCGGCAGTAGCTTCTGCTCAGCCTGATCAATCTGTACCTGCTTTTCTGCCACCAAAACCGAAAGGGCGAATGATCGTTATTGGTGCAGGTAAGGCCTCTGCCGCTATGGCGAAAGCTGTAGAAGATCATTGGGAAGGCGAGCTCGAAGGGTTGGTAGTGACTCGCTATGGCTATAGTGTGCCTTGCAACCATATTGAGATTGTTGAAGCTGCACATCCTGTGCCTGATGCCGCAGGGGAAAAAGCCGCACAGCGCATTCTTAACCTTGTTACTGATCTTACTGAGGATGATCAGGTTTTGTGCCTGATTTCAGGAGGTGGTTCTGCACTTTTGTCTATGCCTTTTGATGGGCTAACCCTTGAAAATAAGCAAAACATAAATAAAGAGCTGCTGCGTTGTGGCGCTACGATTTCGGAGATGAACTGTGTGCGGCGGCATCTTTCCATGATCAAAGGTGGCCGACTTGCTGCAGCCTGTTACCCGGCCAAAGTCGTTAACCTTTTGATTTCTGATGTGCCAGGTGATGACCCGGAAAATATCGCTTCTGGCCCAACAGTTCCCGATAACACCAGTTGTGCTGATGCGCTGGCAATTATTGATCGCTATAAAATTAATATTCCCCAAACTGCTTGTACAGCGCTGGAAACTGGAGCTGGAGAAACGTTAAAGGCGGAAGATAAGCGACTGTCAGCAATTGATACTCATTTAATCGCCACACCGCAGCTGGCTCTTGAGGCTGCAGCCAATGTTTGCAGGGAAGCAGGAATTACGCCTTACATTCTGGGAGATAGCCTTGAAGGTGAGGCTCGGGATATGGGATTAGTTATGGCGGGAATTACCCGACAGGTAGCAGATAAATCTCAGCCATTTCCTTCACCCTGCGTGTTGCTGTCTGGAGGAGAGTCAACAGTCACCCTGAAAGGTAACGGGCGCGGTGGGCGTAATGTGGAATTCCTGCTCTCCTTAGCAATTGCTCTTGGCGGGAGGCCTGGCATTACTGCCCTGGCCTGTGACACGGATGGTGTTGATGGAGTGGAAGAGATTGCTGGTGCGATTTGTGATGACACAACATTAGCCAGAGCCTGGCAGCAGGATATAAACCCAACCGCCAGCCTTGAAAATAATAACGGGCATGGTTTCTTTGAGAGCCTGGGGGATAGTGTTATCACCGGCCCTACCATGACCAATGTAAATGACTTTCGGGCGATTTATATTCCTTAGTTAGAAACGCTGTCGAGCAGTTTCTATGGTAGTACTCACTGCTTGATGGCTCGGGTCGCAAAGTAATCTTTAAAATATTTTCCAAGATCTTTGCCGGAACTGTCTTCATAGAACTGGTCAATAACGAATCCAGCTTTTAACTGTCCGCCAATAATTGTTTCCAACGTGTGACTGAACTCTATTGCCCTTTTGTCTGTGAGAAATTGCTGGCGTTGCTTTTCATCCAGTTCATCAAAAGAGTTAAACGGTAGTTTGTTAGCAACTTCAAAAATACCCTGATCCCACTTTTCGTTATCAAACAGGTAAATGGCTGGGTTTGGGGCTCCCAGCATAAATATACCGTTCTTTTTCAGAACTCGGTACACTTCTGTGAACAAGGGATTCAAATCAGGAATATAGGTTATTGAGACTGGACAAAAAACAATATCAAACTGTTTATGTTCAAACGCCGGCAAGTTACACATATCACCCTGAATGGTCTCCAGGGAAAGCCCTTGTTCTCGCGCTACTTTTCTATCCTGCTCCAGTTATCTGGATGAAATATCTATTACAGTGACATCAGCTCCAGCTGCCGCAAGAACGGACCCTGTTGGCCGCCACCACAAGCGAGGCAGAGAACCTTCACCCCATTAAGCTGCTCTGGGAACCACTGCCTTGGAACGACCTGACTCCAGCAAAGATTGATTTTGATATCGCCATTTCTCGCTTTGGCAATAACTTCACTGTTTACTGGAATAGTCCAGTCAATACTGTCTGCAGCTTTTTGATCCCATGCCAACTGATTCTGATTTGTGATCTCATCACTTTTCACTGCTTAAACTCCAGTTCTGGGTGAAGACAATTTGAAATGTTGAATTTTATCTTGCGGAAAGTTCTCCTCACTGACCTCCTGCAGGGGAAAGTGTGTTTAACAAGCTATTTTCAAAGTCATCCAAGCGTCACCATTTTTGTAACTTCTGTTGGCAATTTTCCGAGACAGTCTATAAATCCTTCTTTGTTTACATATTCAGGGAATAGTGCCTTTTTATGATTTCCCACTGCATCCAGTCTGGAAGAAGTGTTTTTTCGAAAAAGCTGATTTGGGCACTGTTTATTGCAGTTAACTGTTTTTGGGGTTTTTGTACGGTATGGGGTGATGATGACCTCCCCCAAAGCTCATGGTTCCCATTTTACAGCTCGGATGATGGTCTTGTTCTGCTTCTGTCGGACAGGTCGCTTCTCTTTGAGGGCGTTGGCAGTTCAGAAATGTCTTGGCTTGCTTCCCAGTCCGCTCTGGTTGGTGCTGCGTATGGGACCCGGCATTTTGCTGTTTATAACTACCATGCTAATAAATCCCATATTTTGAATACATCCGCTAAGTTGCTGAGTAAGCGTGCTAATGCTGTTGCTTCTGTTCTTCTATTAACAGCACTTGGCAGAGTTTTTTTGAAACATGCTCAAGACGTTGGACTATGGGCTGTGCTCGCTGAACTGTGGGTTGGCCTTCCGGGAGTGCAGAAATCATCCGCCGCGACTGCTGCTATTGGGACAGGGGTAGGACTGGCACTTGCCTATAAACTTTACATGAACATGTATCACCGATCATTTGATAAAAGAATCCCTATTGCTGGCGAAGAGGGGAAAACTCTTCTTATCAGCGCATCCTCCAATTTATTAAAAAGCAAAAGGGAAACAGTCGTAAAGCTGAGTCGAATACTTGGCTCAGCTTTAACTGACAAAGAGCACTCTGCCTTTTCCCGCATTGCAGCCATCCTTGATGCCGCTGAGGCATCGCATTTGCAGTTTGTGATAGCCAGTAAACCAGGCAAATTAGCCGAGAAGCTTAAAATTGTGGTTAATCGAGAAGATGGACCTATTGGAGCTGAAGTTATATTCAGTGACCCAGAAAATGATAGATCGCCATTGTTGCAGGAAGAGGGAGCATATAGTGATATTCAAACGGTGCTATCTGCTGATGTGCTGAATCGAGCTGCAGACTTTATTGAAAACATGGTAGATAACGGTTTTCAAAAAGATAAGAAAACAAAAGTTATTCATATCTCCAGACGTGATTTTTCTGAGAGTGATCAATCAAAGGCTGAAGAGATTACTTTGGGTGGCAGGGCTACACTGGCTACGTTGGGATCAGAATTGGAGGTCAGGATTCCTTCTGCTGAAGGCACACCTGTGAACTTCCAGCAGAAATATATACCCCTATGGGCCAACCACTTGAGCCTTAGTCTTGCGTTTCAGTTATCTGCAGGTCTTGCATCAAAAGCGGCAGGTCGTATAGCTGACTCTTATTACCCCTATTCACAAACACTGAAACGATTGAGGAAAGCTAAATAGTTCTCAGGAGTACAGGGAGGGGGGCTATTTGTTGTGTGGTCTAAGAATAAAAAATGCCGACAAGTTTTCCGCTTGTCGGCATTGTGCAGGCGTTTCGAGGAGGCGTTTTATACAACAGAACCCAGCTGGAATATTGGCAGGTACATGGCAATGATCAAACCACCCACCAACGTACCAAGAACAACCATGATGATTGGTTCCATAAGACTGGTCAGGCCATCAACCATATTATCCACTTCGTCTTCGTAGTAGTTGGCTACCTTATCCAGCATTTCGTCAAGGGCACCAGACTCTTCACCTATACCTACCATTTGCACGGCCAGAGCAGGGAATACATTTGTGTTTCGCATGGAAAACTGAAGCTGTTGACCGGTTGATATGTCTTCCTTAATGCGTACCGTCGCGTCACGATAAAGCACATTACCAGCGGCGCCGGCTACGGAATCAAGAGCTTCTACCAGTGGTACACCCGCTGCAAAGGTTGTAGAAAGAGTACGGGCAAAACGGGCAATGGCTGATTTATCTATTATTTGCCCAATAACTGGAACTTTTAACATAAAAAGATCCATCTTGTTGCGTGCACTTTCAGAACTTTCAAGGAGTTTCTTGAATGCAAAGCCTATTATCACTAGACCGAAAATAACGATGTACCACCACTCTTGCATGAGTTCCGAGATGTTAATAACCATCTGGGTAAATGCTGGGAGTTCGGCACCAAAGCCCGCGAATACTTCTTCGAACTGGGGAACAACTTTTACCAGAAGAATACCGGTCACAATAAAAGCCACGGCAACAACCGCAATAGGGTAGTTCATGGCTTTTTTGATTTTTGATTTCAAGGCTTCTGTTTTTTCCTTATAGGTCGCTATTCGATCGAGAAGAGCTTCCAAGGCACCGGATTGTTCACCGGAATGAACAAGGTTGCAGTACAGGTCATCAAAATACTGGGGATGTTTCCGCAGGGAGTCAGCCAGGTTCGTACCACCGGCAACATCATTCTTAATCTGACTAATAAGATCTTTCATTGCCGGCTTTTCAGAGCCGTCAGCGGTAATCTCGAATGCTTGTAATAAAGGAACACCGGCCTTGGTCATTGTTGCCAGCTGACGGGTGAACAAGGCAATATCAAGAGGCTTGATCTTCTTGCCTTTACCACCGATAGATACTGACTTCTTGCGAACCTTGGTTGGATTAACACCCTGTTTGCGAAGCTCTGCTTTTGCCAGAGCCAGAGTTTTACTGGATATTTCCCCTTTAGTGGGGCGACCGTTTTTGTCTTTGCCCTCCCAGGCAAAAACTGAAGATTTGTTGTTTTTATCTGCCATTTGAAAAACGGTCCCTTAAATGCTCCTGGCCCGGGCTTGGCCGTAATTATTCTTACCGATCTTTGCCAGTGATAAACCGGGTAGGTATTGCCCTGAAATATTACTGGTAATTACCCGTCAGCGTCTACTGAAAACCTGACCCGGTCTTTGATGCGCATCACAGTCAGGCTACCTCCCCAAACACAACCGGTATCAAGTGCTTCATAACCGGATTTAAAAACCCGGCCTTCCAGAGCGGCCCAGTGCCCAAATATTACTGTAGTCTTTTTTGAGTGTTTGTGATCATGGAGAAACCATGGGGCAAAGCCGGCAGGAGGAATATTTCCCTTGTGGTTCAGTTCCAACTCGCCTTTGGCATTGCAAAAGCGCATGCGGGTAAAGTAGTTGGCAATAACCCGGAGGCGATCTGTACCTTCAAGATCCTTTGACCAGATATTCGGTTCATTGCCATACATATGATGGAAAAACTCATCACTGTCAGGCCCTTGAATAGCAGCTTCAAGTTCAGCAGCCCTTTTTAATGCCTTCTTCTCACTCCAGATTGGAGGAATACCGGCATGTACCATCAGGCAGGATTTTTTTTCACTGTAATGAACCATGGGGCGGTGCTTTACCCAGTGAAGTAGCTCTTCTCTATCTGGTGCATCAAGCACATCCTGGATGGTGTCACTGCGCTTGGGTGAGCGGGCGCCAGCAGCAATGGCCAGTAAGTGCATATCGTGGTTGCCCAGAACTGCAATGCACTGTTTGCCAAGATTTTTCAGGTAGCGGAGGGTGGCAAGGTTTTCCGGGCCTCTGTTCACCAAATCACCGGCTACCCAGAGTTTGTCTTTGCTCTCATCAAATTTAACGGTGTCGAGCGCCCTGCGCAGAACGCTATAGCACCCCTGTATATCGCCAACGGCGTATGTGGTCATGAATTTATAAATCTGTGAAGCTAGTTAACTGAGCCAGGCACCTGCAGGCTGAACAAAGGAATTCTTGCGTCAAAGAATTCTCCTGTGTCATCCAGCATCTGGTAGGAGCCGTGCATGCAGCCAACGGGTGTAGAAAGAATACAGCCACTGCTGTAAGAGTAGCTGTCACCGGGCAGAATGTGAGGTTGCTGCCCGATAACACCATCGCCCTGAACTTCCTGCTGATGTTTATCACCGTCGATGATAAACCAGTGTCGTGTCAGTAGTTTTGCCCCCTGATCACCTTTGTTGGAAATCGTTATGTGGTAGGCAAAAGCATACTGTTTTTTGGCAGGAGAGGAGCGCTCAGGAAGGAACTCTGTTTCGACATGTACGTCGATAAGGCGATGGTTTTCCAATATCTGCCCCTGAAAATCTGTTATTGCTGTTTATCTGCCAAATAATCCGCAATTTTTACAAAGGACTCAAGCGCTATTCGCTCTGGACGCAGACCGGGGTCAATACCCAGGCTACTCAATTCATCACCGGTGACCAGGCCTTTCAGGCCATTGCGTACTGTTTTTCTACGCATGGCAAAAGCTGATTTCACCACTCTGTCGAGTAGGCGAACATCCTTGCAGGGGTGTGGCAACTCTTTATAAGGAGTCAGGCGCACAATTGCAGAGTCGACTTTTGGTGGAGGGTTAAAAGCACCGGGGCCAACATGGAAAACATAATCCACCTTGCAGTGGTACTGAACCATAACGCTGAGACGGCCATAGTTGTTTTCACCAGCGCCTGCAGCCATGCGGTCTACGACTTCTTTTTGCAGCATAAAATGCATGTCCTGCACAATGTTGGCAAAAGAAACCAGGTGGAAAATTAGTGGGGTAGAGATGTTGTAAGGCAAGTTGCCAACAATACGCAGCTGTTCATCACTTTGCTGCAGGCTGGAAAAGTCGAAGTTCAGAGCATCAGCTTCATGGATAGTGAAGTTATCGTTCAGCCCGAACTGGAGTTTCAGGAAGGGAATCAGGTCTCGGTCCAGTTCCACAACATCCATCTTCTGGGCTGTGGCCTGAAGCTGATTTGTAAGTGCTCCCTGACCGGGGCCAATCTCAACGACATGGTCGTCAGTTCTTGGTCCGATAGCGCGAATGATGCGATTAATCACACCCGGATCATGGAGAAAGTTTTGACCAAAGCGCTTACGGGCTCTGTGGGGAATAGCCTGGGTGTTAATAGTCGTTGTACTCATGAAATAACTGTTTTTGATATGAGCCACGCTATTGGGCGCGGATCATATCAAGGGCATAGACAATGGCAGTGTTCAGGCTGCCAGCATGGGCAAGGCCTGTTCCAGCAAGATCAAGGGCTGTGCCATGGTCTACTGATGTGCGGATTATAGGCAAACCGAGCGTGATATTCACGGCTTCACCAAAACCTTTGAATTTCAGAACCGGTAAGCCTTGGTCGTGGTACATGGCCAGAACGGCATCGGCACTTTCCAGTTTGCCGGGGTTGAAAATGGTATCCGCTGGCAAAGGGCCGGAAAGATTCATACCTTTGGCGCGTAAACGCTCCAATGCGGGTTCAATAACTTCTATTTCTTCCCGTCCAAGGTGACCATCTTCCCCTGCATGGGGGTTCAGGCCGCAAACCAGAATATGCGGGTTTGTAATGCCGAACTTGTTCTGAAGGTCGCTATGAAGAATCGTGGTGATTTCTTCCAGCAATTCGCCGGTAATTGCTTCGGGGATTTTGGCTAGCGGCAGATGAGTGGTTACCAATGCAACCCGCAGACCCTCGGTAGCCAGCATCATCACTACTCTAGGAGTTTCAGTCTGCTCTGCCAGCAGCTCGGTATGCCCTGAAAATGGAATGCCCGATTCGTTGATAATGCCCTTGTGCACAGGGGCGGTTACCATCGCGTCAAACAGGCCTTTCTGGCAGCCATCAACCGCCGTGGTCAGCATATCCAGAACATAGGTTGAATTGTTGGCATCAAGCTGTCCTGCGACAACTTTTTCCCGGAGTTTGCAGGGATGAACCAGAATTTCGTTAGGTCGACTGGGTGTGGGTGGTTTGTCTGGTGAAAACTGTTTGATGGTGACATCAAGGTTGAGCTGGTTAGCCCGGTCTTGCAGAAGGTCTGGATCGGCGATTACCACAATCTCTGCCTCATGGCTGTGAACAGCTTGCATCAGGCAGAGATCGGGGCCGATACCGGCTGGCTCGCCAGAAGTGATGGCGAGCCGGGGGGTCCGGTTTGTTTGCATGGAGTGTGAAAAACCTAGAGTTTGATTTCTACGTAAGCCTGATCCCGCAGTTCACGCAGCCATACCTGAAGTTCTTCCTGGAACTTACGCTGGCCGAGAACTTCCCGAATCTGGGCGGTGCGTATCTGATCGCTAATATCTTCGTTTCGCTTGCCCTGAACTTCCAGAATGTGCCAACCGAAACGACTCTTGAATGGCTTGGTGGCAACATTGGCAGGCGCTGTACGCATTTGCTCACGGAAGGCTGGAACCATGTCGTCAGGGTTTGCCCAGCCTAAGTCGCCACCATTCAGAGCGGAGCCTGTGTCGTCTGAATAAGCTTTGGCCAGCTCACCAAAGTCGGCACCACTTTCAATGCGACTATACAGGTTGCGAGCCAGTTCCTGAGCTTCCAGATCGCTGCGAACTTCGTTGGGTTTGATCAGAATATGGCGGGCTTTCACCTGCTCCTGCAGCATCTGTTCATTACCACGGCTGTCGCTCAGCTTGATAATGTGGAAACCACTGGGGCTGCGGATAGGGCGAGATACCTGACCTTTCTTCAGACCAACAGCAACTTCAGCAAATAGAGTGGGGAGCTGATCTGCTTTTCTCCAGCCAATATCGCCACCTTCCAGTGCGTTCTGGCCTTGAGATTGAGATACCGCTGTCTGGGCAAAGTCTGCGCCTTTGTTCAGCTGCTCGAAGATCCCCTCAGCCTTCTTGCTGGCTACGGCAATTTGGTCTGGAGTTGCACCTTCAGGAAGGGACACAAGAATATGCCCAAGGCGATATTCAATAGCCAGCTGCTGGCGACCTTCCTCAGACTTACGGAAGTTTTCTACTTCCCGGTCAGTAACCTGGACTCGTTCCATCACCCGGCGCTGACGAACACGGTTAATCAGCATTTCCCGGCGAATCTGCTCACGTGCTTCTGTATAAGACAAGCCATCCTGAGCCAAAGCATCCCGGAACTGTTCCAGAGTCATGCCGTTACGGCCGGCAATGTTTCGAATGGCATCGTTCAGGGAGTTATCATCAATACGAGCACCGGCACGATCGGCAATCTGCAGCTGCAGGTTTTCAATAATCAGACGTTCCAAAACCTGCTGTTTCAGCACATGTTCTGGAGGGAGGGCGGTGTTACGATCCTGAATCTGTCTGCGAACAGTTTTCAGGCGACTATCCAGTTCGCTTTCCATAATGACATCGTTATCGACAATCGCGACAACCCTGTCCAGGGGAATAACTTTGGCCACTGCTACCGGAGCAACAGCGGACACTCCTGCGACCGCCAAGGTGGCGGTCAGCAGGACATTTCGAATGCTTTTCATCGTCATAACGTAAGCTTAATCAGTCCTTGCGGCTGCTGTAACCGCTGATTTCGTTCAGGAAGGCTCCGACCTTGCTGCTGGTGATATTGCCCAGACCTTTGAGTACAAACTCAAAGAAAATGCCTTTGTCTTCTTCGGCAACATCAATATCGTCGTCAGGGTCAATCCAGTTCCGATACATTACCCGCATCATATAACAGCAGGATTCACGTTCAAAACCAAACGATTGCTCCATCTTACGACTGTTGGTTACGTCGTAGGTGTAACGACCTAGAACACTCCACTGTGGAGTGAGCGGCCATACGGCACTGAAATCAACTTCTTCCAGGTTACCGTTTACATACTTACCAGTGTTATTGCCTTTGTTGGGGCCGTCACTGTACTTCTCGGCACGATCAACCTGATCACGGTAACGATAGCGGGCGTTAAGCACGCTGCCGGGTTTGGGCAGGTATTGCATACCCAAGGCGTACTCTTCGTTGTAACCGCCGTTAGTGTTGTACATCCAGTCCTGAGTTAATCGCAGATCCCGGCGAATATTCCATACTAGCTGAGTAGCAATTGGAGAGGTGGAAGCCTTGTTAGCCTCAAGTAGGCGTCGCTTATCTTCGCTCAGGTTGGTGTCTTCGTTTTCGTCCGGATTCAAGGTTGGATCGATCAGGGCTTTTCGGTCCTGGAAATAGAAAATCTGACCAATACCAAAGCGGAATCTTTCGTATCCATTTTCCTCGAGGAATCTGCTGGTGATTCCTAAAGACAGCTGGTTTGTATCTCCGATACGGTCATAACCGGAGAATCGGTCATCACGCCACAGACTACTGTAAGTAAACGAAGATTCACTGGAATCGAAATCCGGATTCAGCTCTTGGCCACTTTTATATGGTGTGTATATATATTTTGCCCGAGGCTCAAGCGTTTGAGTGAATTTCATGCCTCTCAGGGTGGTTGGGCGATCGAAGAACAAGCCACTGTCTAAATAGTATGTTGGTGCAGTGGTGTCGGGTCTGTCCTCACTTCCTGGATCCAGTCGATCCAGTCGATAATTAACAGAGCGAAGCTTCACACCGGGCTCAAGGAAGGCGAAGCTATTTTCAAAGCGATACTTGGCGTTTGTTTCTGCATACAGACGCTGACCGACAGCATTGTTAATGCCGGAGCCTTCACCAAAAACACCTTTGTAAACTTTGTTCTCAGGATCAACAAGTACCTGACGCTTATAGTCCCAATCTTTATCACGCTGGAAGTCAACATAGTCCAGGACATAGCCAACACCAAAGCCGTTCTGGAGGTTCACGTCGCCAGTCAGGTTGAAGTCGATATCCTTGTTATAAGGATCGTCTTCATCCTGACTCATATTTTCCAGATGCTGGGTACCGAGAGTCATTGTCCACTGATGGCTGCTTAGACCGCCACCTTGATAAGTGGTGTACAATTCTTTGTGCAAAGGGTCGAGATATTTGACATTCAGAGCTGTTCCGAAGTCATCAAAGTATTCACGATCACTGGCGTCAGTGTAATTTGCTTTGTAGCTCCAATTGCTGGTTAGGTCCTGTTCGTGCCACAGGTTTACCATCCAGCGGTTTTCGTCGTAGTTCAGGTTCTCTTCTTTAACTTTGTCTGGTGTGCTGTAGGCACCACCCAGCTCACCCTTGGCGGATTTAGTCAGATAGCGGAACTCTGATTCGATCAAAGCGCCACGGTTAGTCATGATGCGCGGAGTAAAGGTCGCATCCATATTGGGCGCGATGTTCCAGTAGATAGGCTGGGTATAGTCAAACCCGTTACCATCTTCTGCGGAATCAAAAGCAATAGTTGGATACAGCAGGCCTGACTTACGGCGATCATCCAGTGGGAAAGTAATCCACGGGGTATAAAAAACTGGGACGTCCCACAGCTCAACCGTGGCATTAGTCGCCGTACCAAAACCGCTGGTGGGGTTCAGTTCAACTTCATTACCGTTGAGCTGCCAGGTGCAGTTACCAGGTTTGCAGGTGGTGTAAGTGGCTTTATCCATGTCGATAATGCCACTTTCCCGACGAACAATTTTATCTGCTTCGCCCCGGCTACCTTCGGCATGAAATACATACTGTGCATTGGCGATTTCTGCACGGCCGCTATCCATGTTGACATCAGCACGATCACCCAGCATCAGCATATTTGGTTCACGGATGACCACGTTGCCAATAAAGTCGGCTTCGCTGGTGTTGCGATCCATGTTGGCAACGTCACTTTCAATCTGACGATAGCCCTGACGAACAACAACATTACCGGTCAGTGTGCCCTGGCCGGTTTCCAGATAAGTGGATTCATCTGCTTCCGCATAAATTGGAGCATCCGAAGGGTCGCCAACGTAATCAATGCCCGGACGATAAGGTTCTACGTAACCACCTTCACAGACTTTGGAGCTGCGCTGGGATTGTTTGAACAGCGGCAACTGATCCAGTTGAGCCCAGTCCAGGGTTGCGTAAGCTTTGGAAACTGTTTGAGATTTTTCTGTTCCTGCCGCAGTGGCAGCTACAGGGAGAATCGAAACAGCCGTACCTCCGGGAGCCGTTTGGGCTGTGACAGCTGTTGCGCTGTTTGCCGGAGTTGTAACCCCCTGAACGACTACGGGTATAGCCGGTGCTGTTTTCAGCGCCGGGGTAACTGGTGCCCGCTTAGCAAAAGGTATTGGTCCGGCATTCCTTGGGGCAATGTTACATTGCCAGCCGTCCCCCGCAGCGTTTTGTTGGCACAGCCACTGGGTGTCTTCTGTCAGTTCTGCACTGGCAGCTGGAAGTACCGGCATACCGGCAAGCAAACCCGTGGTGACAACCAGAGGGAGTTTGTTTCTCAAGATGAAGATGTTCTTTGCCATCGGTTTGAATCCGGCCTTCCCGTCGGCTTCTGTTGGTGACTCCATCATCTCTGGCGAGATTCCCCTTTTACGTATAAACGTCAAGGGTACTCCTGATCTCGTGCCATCCAATGTCAGGCTAAATGCCTGAGTATGAGTCGGGATCCGTCAAAAAAAGGAGCATAATACTGTAATATGTGAGCTCATCACAGAGCTTGGCTAATAAAGCTTTATCAATCGTTGTAATATTTAGAAAAGTGCTAGGTACTCTACGAGCTGTCGTGGTGGTATAAGCTAGTTCATTTCTCGGAAAAGTTGGAAGGAAAGCATCAGTCCATGGAACTGAAATCCACAAAGCAGGCATTGGGGCGTGTTGATTCCCGGTATTCCGAGCTTGATAACTGGTGCAGTGAGCGTTTGTCGGCAGAACTGGGGCGACACAAGCAGAGCGGGCTGAAAACCGTGTCGGGGGATGCCAGTTTTCGCCGGTACTTCCGCGCCCACACTGCTAATGACACCAGTTTTATTGCTGTGGATGCTCCACCGGAGCATGAAGATTGTGTGCCTTTTGTGTCTATTGCCAAAAGCTGGCGTGAGCAGGGTATTCGTACTCCGGCCGTTCATTCTGTGGATGTTGGTCGTGGTTACATGTTGCTCGAGGATTTTGGCGACAAATTGTTTTATTCCTGCCTTGAAGAATATCTGGTTGAAAAGCGTAGCGTAGAACGACTTTATGTTTCCGCTATGGAAGCACTACTGGCATTGCAGAAAACGGCAGTGCCCGACGATTACCCTTTGCCTCTTTATGATGAGAAGCGATTACGTAATGAGATGCAGTTGTTTCCGGAATGGTTTTTAAAACAGTTGCTGGAAATTGAGATTTCAGAAGATGAGAAGGACCTTCTGAACAACCTATTTACCCAAATCACCAACTCTGCTCTTGAACAACCTTCGGTGCCGGTGCACAGGGATTATCATTCCCGCAATATAATGATGCTCCCTGATGGTTTGGGACTGATTGATTTCCAGGACGCCGTGCTGGGGCCGGTTACCTATGATCCAGTTTCACTGCTGAGGGATTGTTACATCGACTGGCCTCAATCTCAGGTTTATAAATGGCTGGATCGTTTTGCTGAACGTTCGCCGCATCTTGAGAATGTTGATAACGAACAATTGCATCAGTGGTTTGACTTGATGGGGGCACAGAGGCACATCAAAGTACTGGGGATTTTTGTACGGCTGTGGTTGCGTGATGGTAAGAACGGTTATCTGAAAGATCTTCCTCGGGTCTATGCCTACTTCCGCTGGGTATGTGAACGTTATTCCGAGCTTGGTGATACTTCTCTCTGGTTAAAAGAGGAGATTGAACCAAGGCTGCAAAAACAAAGCTGGTGGCAAGATTACAAGCTGAAGAACTGATGAAGGATTTAACCAGGAACCTCCCCATGGATGTAGCCATGATTCTGGCAGCAGGTAAAGGTACACGGATGCGGCCTTTAACTTTGCATACTCCCAAACCACTTTTACCTGCTGCCGGTAAACCCCTGATTGAATGGCACATAGAAAAGTTGGTGGCAGCCGGTTTTAAAACCATTGTGATCAATCATTCCTGGCTGGGAGAACAGTTGGAAAATGTTATTGGCAATGGTGAGCGCTGGGGTATAAGAATTCTCTGGTCGCAAGAAGACGAGTTGTTGGAAACCGGTGGCGGTATTCATAAGGCATTGCCTCTCCTTGGTGAAAGACCTTTCTTGCTGGTAAATGGCGATGTTTTTACAGATATTGATTTCAACCGCCTGAGATTGCCGGATAATAGCCTCGCGCATTTGGTACTTGTGTCTAATCCTGACCATAATCCCGGCGGAGATTTTGCTCTGGCAAATAATATGGTCAGCGAGCAGGGTGAGAGCAAAGGAACCTTTGCTGGTGTCAGTGTTCTTACCCCGGATTTGTTTGATAACTGTCAGCCAGGTGTATTTCCTTTAGCTCCGTTGCTGAAGGAAAAGATGGCTGAAAACCAGGTAACTGGTGAATTTTACTCAGGTTATTGGCTTGATGTGGGAACACCTGAGCGTTTGCAAACTCTGGAAAAGGATCTTGCTGCCGGTTCTGTCTACGGCAAAACAAACGGTGATAGTGCGGGCAGCTCTGAGAGATAAATATTTATATGTGGTTCAGAACAGTTTTATTTGGCCTTTTGGGCATGATGTTTGGCGGCCCATTCGGCGCGATTATGGGGGCCTTGCTGGGTGCGTGGTTGGATAATCAAAACCAGCGTCCACGCATGGTTTATGGTCGCCAGCGCCAGAGCGAAACCCAGACAGCATTCTTTGAAGCCACTTTCCTAGTGATGGGAAAGCTGGCCAAGGCTGATGGTCGGGTAAAAGAAGAAGAAATTCAGCTTGCTACCGCGTTAATGAACGAGATGCGCCTCAGCCCTGAGCAGCGTCAGCAGGCTATTCATTTGTTTAATCAGGGAAAAAACGGTGCCCCGGTTGACGGTGTGTTAACCCGTTTCCGCCAGACTGCTGGTGGCAGCCTGATTCAAATGTTCTTGGAAATTCAGCTTCAGGCTGCGTTTGCTGATGGTGATATCAGTCAGGCCGAAATGGCCATTCTTCATGATGCCTGCCATTTGCTGGGTGTTAACAAGCTTGCCTTCGACTTGCTGTGCCAGCGTTTTCAGGCTCAGCGGGCATTTTATTCGCACCATGCCGGTCACGGTGGTCATCAAGGAAGCTGGCAGTCTGCACCCCGTAAAGATGAGTTGAAAGAAGCTTATGCGACTCTGGGGGTAAGTAGTGATGCCAGTGATCGTGATGTGAAACGTGCTTGGCGGAAACTGATGAGTGAACATCATCCGGATAAACTGGTATCGAAAGGCCTGCCAGAAGAAATGATGGAGGTGGCTAAGCGTAAGACTCAGGAAATTCAAGCCGCATACGACCTGATTCAGCAGCACCGTAAGCGGTCTTCATAAGAGTTCTTTGTCGCATAAATGGGGTTGATATGAACTGAAAGCATATCAGCCCAAAAACCTGGCCGTTAATAACGGTTGATGTTAATCCCGCGACTAGCTAGTCTGAATGCGTTTTGTACGTACATAATAATCAGCCTCAATAAAGCGTCCAGACCATGCAGACCAGCAGCAGAGAGTCCATTGAATTTTATGTTCGCCGTGGATTCTGGGGAGAAGAATCTCTCGAAAGCCTGTTCCGACGAACAGTTGCAATCCACCCAGGGCGCCTTGCTTTGGTTGATCCGCCTGACCGCGAAACCTTTACTGATCTCCCTCCCCGACAATTAACCTACAGCGATCTTTTTTCGGCTGTGCGGGATGTGAGTGCGCGATTACTGGCTGCAGGTTTACGCAAAGATCAGGTGGTTGTTACCCAGCTTCCTAATACAGTCGAAACAGTTGTTCTTTATCTGGCTGTTGCTCGCATTGGCGCATTATTGTGCCCAATGTCTGTTGATCAAAGTACAGCGAGTCTGGCAGAGGTCTCACTGCAGCTTGAGCCAGTGATGTATGTAAGCTGTCACTATCGCCATCGGGACTTGTTGAAGCAGGCCAGAACCTGGTTGCCGGAGTCTTGCCAATTTGCCAGTTTTTCCCCTTCAGAAGGGGATATTCTTAATCTGTCGCTGGATCTTCCTGCTACTGAAGATGAAATCAGGCATCTTGGGAAGATTATGGATACTGTTCCTGTGTCGCCCAATGAAGTGTTTACTCTGACCTGGAAGCGCCATACTGATAAGCACCCTGCGATTCCCAGAACTCATAACCAGTGGTTTGCTCTCGCCTCGTTTGTATATGAAGGGGCAGGGCTGCGTAATGGTGATTCTTTACTGTGCTCTTTCTCTCTTGCAGAAGTTTCGGGAATTGGTGCATTTCTCTATAACTGGCTGATGGCGGGCGCACGGATGGTGCTGAACCAGACCGGCGATCCTGAAATTATTAAATCCCAATTGGCGAAAAATCGGGTGACCTGTGCAGGTATTCCTCCTGAGCAATTGATATCGGTTCTGGAGCTGGTAGAAGGGATGCAGGAATCTTGTTCTCTTCGCACTGTTATTTCCGGCTTTTCTCCTATGGATGCAGATGTTGCCCAGAAAATTGCCAGCACTGGAAAGGTTGCGGTTCTGAATTGTTACAGCACCAGCGAAGGCGCAAGCCTGCTGGCAACACCGGCTGATCGCTGCGAACAGTGGGATGAGCACCTGTTTCCCCGGTTTGACGAAAAAATTGATGGCTGGAACAGTCGCATGTCTCGAATGGTTCGTACCAGACTTCTTGCTCCAGGGGCTGAACAGGAGATTACCGAACCTGGAAAACCAGGAGAGTTGTTTGTCAAAGGACCATCATTGTTTGATCGCTACTACCCTTGTGAATCGGAAGGGGAGTGTGAAGAGCCCAATTACAAAGATGGTTTCCAAAGAACTGGGGATTTGTTTGTGATTGATGAACAGAATCCACGTTTTTATAGATTCGTTGGGCGAGTCGAAGAACAGCTGGACTCCTGAAAATAAAAGGGCGTGAATGTGAGTTTTACGCCCTTTTATTGTTTGCTACTTCAGGTGAGTTTCAAGAGCCGGCCATACATTTTTAAACAGAGTCGGCTGAGCTTCTGCTGTTGGATGAATGCCGTCTGGTTGATTTAACTGTTCCTGCCCGGCAACGCCATCAAGAAAAAATGGCACTAGAACAACGTTAAATTCACTACTTAAATCTTTATAAATAGCGTTAAAGCGTTTGGTGTAGGCTGGCCCATAGTTGGGTGGCATTTGCATTTCAAAGAGCAGGGCAGGAGTATTCTTGTCGGCCAGCAACTGCAGCATGGCAGAAAAATTCTTGCGAATAGATTTCAGCGGTGTGCCCCGTAAACCATCATTTGCCCCCAGTTCCAGCAGTACTAAATCCGGCGAATGTTTTTCCAGTTCAGCAGGTAAGCGGCTTAAACCGCCTGATGTTGTTTCTCCGCTGATACTGACATTAACAACCTGCCAGTTTGGGTTGGTTTTCTGAAGTTGGTTTTTCAGTAGGGCAACCCAGCCTTTATCCAACTCAATGCCATAGGCAGCACTCAGGCTGTCGCCAAACATTAATACAATTTTTTTCGTGCGCTGGGAGTCGGCTTCAGGTTGAATGTTAGAACCAAGAACGCTTGGTACCCTCAGCAGGAGTACCGTGAACAGCAACAGAATGATAAAACGGTAATTTATGGCCCATCCTTTAGAAGCTAGCACCAATACGTCTCCCGATAATCAACAACAAACCGCCGTTGCGGCATCCGATCTCACCAAAACAGTTGTTGCCCGTAATGGTGAGCTGACTATCTTGTCTGGCCTGAATCTTCAGATCAAGTCGGGTGAGTCTGCAGCGATCGTTGGTGTCTCTGGTTCCGGAAAATCGACTTTGTTGGGCATTCTCGCTGGTTTGGACCAACCAAGCTCAGGCTCTGTGACTCTTGCTGATACTCGTATTGATCATCTGGATGAAGATGAAAGGGCGCGGGTACGGGGCGAACATGTTGGCTTTGTTTTCCAGTCTTTCCAGCTGCTTCCAAATTTAACGGCTCTTGAAAATGTGATGCTGCCTCTGGAGCTTGTGGGCAGGAAAGATGCCTTAAAGCGTGCGGATGATTTGCTGAAGAGAGTTGGGCTGGAGCAAAGAACAGATCATTACCCACGACAGTTGTCGGGCGGTGAGCAGCAGCGTGTAGCCATTGCCAGAGCGTTTGCCGGTGAGCCGGATATTTTATTTGCCGATGAGCCTACCGGTAACCTTGATGAAAATACCGGTGAAAAGATTATTGATCTGTTGTTTCAGGTAAATCGGGAAAATGGAACAACGCTGGTGCTGGTTACTCACGATTTGGGTCTGGCAAATCGATGCGATCGTGTTCTGCATCTTCACGGTGGTGTTCTTAAGGAGGCCGAATGAGCAGAGCGGCCTCTTTCAAAGCTACTTCTTTCAAAAGCAATGCATCACTTTCCTGGCGTTTTATGATGAGGGACTGGCGGGCCGGTGAACTCTGGTTGCTGGTGCTTTCTCTGATTATGGCTGTGTCTGTCAGTACGGCCATATCGTTATTTAGCGACAGATTGCAGCTGGCTCTTGGGCGTCAGGTAGCGGAAGTGCTGGGAGCGGATATGGTGATTCGCAGCCCAAGGCCTTTGCAGGAAAGTGTATCTGCTGGTGCCACTGAGCAGGGACTTGAGCTTTCAACAGTGTTGGAGTTTCCTTCTGTTGTTCTGGCTGGTGATGAGATGCAACTTGTTTCTGCCAAGGCAGTAGAGAATAACTATCCCTTGCGTGGGTATATGCGTGGGGCGCCACAACCCTTTGCAGAAGATGCACCCCTCGACGATACACCTGCACCCGGTGAAGCCTGGCTCGAGCCTCGCCTGTTTCCACTATTGGGCGTGAAGATTGGCGATGTTGTCACCCTCGGGGAAACCGAGTTGCAAATCACTCGTGCAATAACTCTGGAAACCGATCGAGGTGGCGACTTTTACAGCCTTTCTCCCCGGCTGATGTTCAATATGCAGGACCTTGAAGCGACAGGTGTTATCCAGCCAGGGAGTAGAGTTAACTGGAAAACCTTGCTGGCGGGTAATACGGGGCAGTTGAAAGGTTTTCAGGAATGGGCAAATGGAAAGCTGGATGCCAGTGAAAAGCTGGTTATGGCCGACGATAGCCGCCGTGACCTGAGAAATTCCGTTGTACGGTTAAAACAGTTTCTTGGCTTAGCTAGCATGGCTGCTATTTTGCTGGCCGGTATCGCTGTTGCCATGGCTAGCCGACGTTTTGCCGAAAGACGTTTTGATAACACCGCAATCATGCGTTGTTTTGGTGGCAGTCGTCGTCAGGTTTTAAATCTGCTGGTGGGTGAACTGATACTTGTAGCCTTTCTCGTTGCGATTCCCGGGGTGGCTCTTGGGTGGTTGTTGCAGGCAGGAATTGTGAGCCTTCTGCAAGGTGTTCTGCCGGCCTGGTTGCCACAGCCGGGTATCACTCCATTATTGGTGGGCGGTGCCACAGGCATTATCACCTTGCTGGGGTTTGGCTTGGCTCCTTTGCTGCGTTTGCAAAATGTTTCTCCTCTGAGGGTTTTGCGGCGAGAACTGGCTCCAGCTCCAGCTTCGTCATGGTTGGTTTATGCATTATCGCTTTCAGCGATGGTGTTGCTGCTTTGGTATCACACCGGACAGTTGATGATGACTGCCGGTCTGGTGATAACCGGCGCAGCCATTCTTGTATCGATTTCCCTAGGCGTGCAGTTGTTGTTGCTGCTTGTGGATAAAAGAACATCGGGTAAGCCGATGCCTCTTTACTGGCGGCTTGGGTTAAAAAGAATGGTTCAGCAGCGGAGCCATTCATCTGCACAGTTATTAGCGTTCTCGCTGACCTTTATGGCAATGGCGATTGTGCTGGTGTTGAGAACGGATCTTCTTGACCGCTGGCAGAAGGATCTTCCGGAAGATACCCCCAACTACTTTGCGCTGAATATCCAGCCGGAAGATGTGGATAATTATGAGCTGTTTCTGGAAAGCAGCGATATTGATGCCAGTGGGTTATATCCCATAGTTCGTGGTCGACTGGTTCAGATCAATGGTGTTGATGTACGACGGGCTGTATCTAAAGAGCAGCGCGGGCATAACTCCCTGAATCGTGAGCTCAACATGACCTGGTCGCCTGAACTGCCAGAAAGCAATACTCTGCTTGAAGGTGAATGGTGGCAGCCGGGCAGCTCCGATGGTTTATCTGTAGAAGAAGAAATCGCGGAACACCTTGGCATTGATATGGGTGACCAGCTGACGTTTATGGTGTCCGGTAGAAAGGTTACCGAAACGGTTACCAGTATCCGTAAAGTGCAGTGGGAATCTTTTCAGCCAAATTTCTATATGATTTTCCCGAAGGGCGCCCTTAAAGATCTGCCGGCATCCTGGTTAAACAGTTTCTATCTGGAAGATGAAGATAAAGTTCAGCTAAATCAGTTGATTACTCAGTTTCCAACATTGACGCTTCTGGATCTGGATTCTGTGATTGGGCAGGTGCGTAACATGCTTGAGCAGTCCATTGTTGCAGTTGAGGCCATGTTGGCGGCTCTGCTGCTGGCAGGTTTGCTGGTTATGGCATCTGTTATTGAATCCAGTATTGACCATCGCTTGCAGGAAGGCGCCTTGATCCGCTCATTGGGCGGCAGCCGTCGTCAGCTTGTATTTATGCAGGCTGGTGAGTTTATTATTCTTGGGGCTGTATCTGGGCTGGTTGCTGCAGCGGGAACTGAGTTGTGTAGCTACTGGCTGAACACTCGAGTGTTTGAGTTAAGCTGGGAGCCTGTATGGTGGTTATGGGGTGCTTTACCTCTGCTAGGAGCCGTGGTGATTGGTTTCTCTGGTTGGCTGGGTGTTCGGCGCGTTGTACGACAGTCGCCTTCAAATGTTTTGAAGGGGTTGTGAGCAAAATTGATCTTGATCAAAAAATAAACACGTAAAATAATGCCTGATGTATTCAGGGGTAGGATGGTTATCCACAGGTATTCCAGTGACTTGATCAGGATATCTGTGGACAACAATATTAACGGGACAATTTTACTCTGTAAGGGGGCAGATTTATGTTGGCTAATGTCTCCAAAGAGCAGGCACGTATTATTCGTGCGGATGATCTTGGCGGAGTCGATCTGTTAAAAGCCAGCTACCGTACCCAGACGTTTTCCCGACACGTCCACGAAGGTTATTGCATCGGCGTTATAGCCGCAGGCGCTCAACAGTTCTACCGAACCGGGGGTAATCATGTTGCTCCTGTTGGCAGTATTATTCTGGTGAACGCTGATGAAGTGCATACCGGGCATGCTGCCAGTGAGGGCGGCTGGTCTTATCGGGCTATTTATCCCCATGTGGATGTTTTTGAGCGAGAAGAGAGCGCTTTAGCTGCTCCCTGGTTTCGTGAAGCGGTTGTTCATGACCCTGATACCGCAAGAAAGCTTTCTCACTTGTTTGATGTTGTTGAACATTCCAGTAATAGTCTTGAGCGGGAAACCGTCTGGCTGGAAACTCTTCGTCAATTAACGCTCCGGTATAGCCGTGGGCGTGCTAATCACTTACTTGAACTCGACTGTCCCAGAGCTGTGAGTTTTTGCCGGGACTATATTGCCGATCATTATCAGCAGAATATCTCTCTTACAGAGTTGGCAAAACTTGTTGGGCTGAATACTTCCTACCTGACCCGGCTGTTTAGAAAGCATATGGGAATGCCTCCTCATAGTTGGCAAATTCAGGTGCGAATACACAGAGCGAAGGATTTAATCAGGCAAGGGTTGCCTCTGGTTCAAGTCGCCGCAGCTACAGGCTTTAATGACCAAAGCCACCTTACCCGCCATTTTCGAAAGTCACTGGGAATTACGCCCGGTGTTTACGGACGCGATTAGTTCCTACAAGCAAATTCGACAAAAAGTCAGTTTTGTACAAAACAGGTAGGCTGCAATTCGTTAAGCTGCAGCAACTCTCGAATAAATAGAAATTTCTAAAAGATGTCGGAAACAGAAAACCCTTCCAGATTAGTATTTCAGGGAGCGCGGGATACCCTTCCTCTTATTCTCGCAGCCATACCTTTTGGCATTCTTTACGGTGTACTGGCGAAAGCTGGTGGACTGTCGTTTGGCGCGACACTGGCCATGTCTTTGCTGGTGTATGCAGGCTCTGCACAATTTATTGCGGTTTCCATGATGGCGACTGGTGTCGGATGGCCTGCCATTCTGTTGACCACCTTTTTCGTTAACCTCAGACACATGCTCTACGCCGCAACATTAGTACCTCATGTACGTTCGATGTCGTCTTTTTTACAAGCTCGAATGGCTTTCTGGCTGACGGATGAAACATTTGCTGTGGTGATTAACTGGTTGAGAGAACATCGCAACGAGTCGGGGCTGCAATGGTATTACCTCGGCTCCGGGGCGTTGATGTATGGCAACTGGGCATTGTGCACTGTGATTGGTTATGCCCTTGGAACATCTTTGCCGGGTATGGAAGGCTGGGGGCTGGAGGTGGCCATGATTGTCGCCTTTGTGGGTATTGTTGCTCCGGCACTGACCAACTCGGCTATGTGGATAACAGCAGGTGTGGCATCTCTTGGTGGCGTTTTGACCTGGGGCTGGCCAAATCAAAGTGGGCTTATGATTTCTGCACTAATAGCTGTAGCAACAGGTGTTGCTGTGGAAAAGTTATCTAAGAAAAGAGGAAGCGTGAAATGAATGAGTGGATTGTCATTGTTTTCATGGCGCTGATTACCTTTTCTATTCGTTATGTGTTGATAGCGACTTCTGGCCGCTGGCGTTTGCCTCCAATGATGGAAACATCTTTGAAATATGTTCCTGTTGCCGTGCTCAGTGTAATTGTTGTGCAAACCATTATGGTGAAGAACAGTGTCGATGATTCGGAATTGGACTGGGCTGTAAATTATGGTTTCCTGATTTCAGCTGTTGTGGCATTTGTTGTGGCGCGTGTCAGTAAAAGCCTGATGATCACGGTTATGGCCGGGTTGCTCTGTTATGGTGGTTATCGCTATCTTCTGGGATAAGTTCGTTCATACGATAAATACAAATTAACTACATGAACCATCTCAGGCTGATAGTTGTTTCCCTCATAGCATTTCTCTCTGGTTGTGGAGGCTTTTGGACAGAGCGGTATAGCTGTGAGTTTCCTGATGGTTCAACCACGATTTTTTCCTTCAGTGAACTTGAGAGCAGTATCACTTTGGGTGGAATAAGTTTTCATGGTAATGAATCCTGGACACGGCGCGTAAATATTACCGATGAGATCGTGTCTCTCGATTATGCTCAGGGGTTGGCAACCAGAACTCCTGAGGGAGAGCGGGTAGCCTTCAAAGATCTTTATCAATATCGTTTTCATAGAGCCGACAAAACCCTCGCTACTGAAATCAAACTGGATAGTATTCAATCAGGCCCTGAGGGCTGGTCTCACCCGGTAAGATCAAGTAAAGGCAATTGCCAGCCGATGGGAGATTTCGCTTACTGGAAATTATTTTTCACGGCGCTACTGAACGAATAACAAAGAAATCTTTGCTTAACTGTTAATTATTCAGGACGAATGATAACAGTTGCCATGATTGGAAAGATTCGCAGTCAGTTTTCTCATAAGCCATCCCCCACCCCGCCCAGCTCTCCAATGGAGGCACGTAAAACGCTTAAGCAGCTTCCGGAGCCTGATGGCTTCTTGCTTATGGAAGGGAAAAGCCTTGGGGAGCGAAAACTTTCTAAGTTAGATAGGTTTGTGGCATTTCTGGATCGATACTTTCTTAAGCCATTAAATCTACTTCAGGGAACAGTTCAGGCCATAACTGCTAACCGTGTTATCCATGCCAGCGAAACGACAAAGGCAGAGGCTCAGAAATTCTGGTCCATGATGTCAGATCAAAATAAAGCGTATGTTCTTATTTTTCCAAACCCCGCCGGTGCTTTAACGGGGTGTCAGCATGCTGCAGTTGTTATGGGAGGTGGCGGTCAGGATATTACTGACAAAACAGCGTATGCCTCCTGGGCTTTTGAGGAGGACCAGCAAAAGCTGTCAGGCTTTTTGGCTGGACAACGCAAAACTTCATTTGAAGAAGATTTTGCCCTTCATGGCAAGCCTGAGGTCGTAGAACTGTCAGGGCTTTCCTGCAAAACCATGCAGAGAAAATGGCACTGGATTCAAAAGAATCATCGGTTTTACAAACTGATCGGGTTTAATTGTGCCAATGTTGTTCATAGATTGGTGCGTCATGGGTTGGCACTGGAAGGGCGCAGTATCGCAGGTCTTTCTATTCCTAAGGGCTATTGGACTCCCCATGATTTAAAAGCCTGGACGGAGAGTGTGGCGCGGGCTCAGGAGCAGGGAAGGTTGTAAAGCGTGGCTGTAGTCTGGGCAAGTGGTTATAATCCCGTTTTTCCACGCTCGCGACTGCCTACAGAGAATCCATGAAAGACTTTCAGATTGCTCCCAGTATCCTGTCTGCCGATTTTGCACGGCTTGGGGAAGATGCACAGGCTGTGCTGGATGCCGGAGCCGATATTATCCATTTCGATGTGATGGACAATCATTATGTTCCCAACCTGACTTTTGGCCCTATGGTCTGCAAGGCACTGCGGGATTACGGCATTACTGCGCCTATCGATGTACATCTGATGGTGACTCCGGTTGACAGGATGATCGAAGAGTTCCTGAAGGCGGGCGCCAGTTATATTACTTTCCATGCTGAAGCGTCTGATCATATTGATCGCAGCCTGCAGATGATCCGTGATGGTGGTGCGAAAGCCGGTCTGGTGTTGAACCCGGCAACGACTCCGGATTGTCTGGAGTATGTGATGGATCGTCTGGATATGGTTCTTCTGATGTCTGTGAACCCCGGTTTTGGCGGCCAGAAGTTTATTCCTTCCACCCTCGCTAAAGCTCGTAAAGTGCGCAAGATGATTGATGACAGTGGCCTGGATATTCGTCTGGAAATCGATGGCGGTGTTGGTGTTGGCAATATCCGCGAGATCGCTGATGCCGGTGTGGATACTTTTGTTGCCGGCTCTGCTATTTACAAAGCTGATGATTATGCAACTGTTATTAAGCAGATGCGGGCAGAACTTGCCAAGTAAGCATTACATTCAATTCTCTCTTTTCTGACTCTCGGAGGCAGGGATGCTGATTCGCCAGATGTTTGCCGGCCAAAAGCCGCAATTGGTGATGTTTGATCTCGATGGTACGTTGGTGGATAGCGTGCCGGATATCGCCATAGCTACAGACCAGATGCTTGAGGCCCTTGGTAAACCGCCTGCCGGTGTTGGTAAAACCCGCCTCTGGATTGGTAATGGCGTTGCAGTTTTAGTTCAGCGAGCTCTGCGAGATGCTGGTCTTGAAGACTGGGCTGATGATACTTCCTCCGATGGGTTCCAAAAGGCCAAGGCTCTTTTTGACGAAGCCTACGACGAGAGCTGTGGTCAGTTCAGCACGGTTTATGATGGTGTGTATGCGTTCCTGAATGCCATGAATCGCGCTGGCGTTGCTATGGCGGTGATTACCAATAAGAGTGAACGTTTTACCGGGGCTCTGCTTGAACAGCGCGGCCTGGCAGATTATTTCTCAGTGGTAATTTCCGGAGATTCCCTGCCAGAGAGAAAGCCTGATCCTGCCCCGCTTCTACACGTTCTGTCCCGCTTTGATGTTCCTGCCGAACAAGCTCTGATGATAGGTGACTCTCGCCATGATATTGCTGCGGCTAAAGCTGCCGGGGTGAAATGTGTGGCTGTGCCTTATGGTTATAACCATGGGGAGCCGGTTGAGGAGTTTGCTCCTGATGTGGTTGTAGAAAATCTTAAAGAACTTATTTCAGTCGAAATTTGGCCTCTCTAATTAAAATTACAGAAATTTAATTTTTCCAAGTGGTACCATTGTGCCACTTGTTCTTTGTGTGTATAACTCTTGGTATCACTGGGTTCTCTTGAAACTGGTGTGGCGATATTAGAGATGAGCTGTGTCACAAAAGGTTGATCGTTTTTTAACCTTCTGTTGATATTTTTGTCATCTCAATAGACTATCGTGATCGTATACGGAGTCGTAAAGGTTCAAGGTAGAACCAGACAACAATAAAAAACATTACTCCAGGTACGTCTTTTCATGACTTTAAGAGTTAAGGGCTTTTCTGTTCCCTGGCAGTACTCGTACATCCACAAAACTGAAGTTCATCCCCAAGGGAGGACAGGTTTATGAGTGCTGTAAAAACATTCTTCACCGGCAAATGGCATGGTGGAGATGGTAACGACTACAAAGATCTCACCCATCTGCACGCCCAGCTTTACGGATATGGCGGCCATGACACCCTGATTGGGCGTGGTATTGGAGCTAAAATCTGGGGCGGTACCGGCAACGACACCATGAAAGCCTATGCGGCCGACGCTCGTATTTATGGCGAAGATGGTAATGACTACGGTCGAGCCTATGGTGCCAATGCGGAACTGTGGGGCGGCAACGGTAACGATAACCTTGCCGGCTATGGTTTGCGTGCCCGTGTTGATGGTGGCAGTGGTAACGATACCCTCACTGGTGGTGGCGCCTACGCCAACGTAACCGGTGGTAGCGGTAACGACACCATTAATGCTGCGGGACTATATGCCAAGGTTGATGGTGGTTCTGGTAACGATACCATCAAAGCCATTGCCGGCTACGCCAATATCAAGGATTACAGTGGTCACAACACGGTCACCAGTGTGGCAGGTGGCAACAATATTCAACTGGGTGGTGGTAACGACCGGGTTGATGTTGTTGGTGGCGGTAATGTTATTGGTGCTGGCTGGGGCAACAACAATATTGATGCAGCCGGTGGAGCCAACGTTGTTCAGGCTGCAGACGGTAATAACAGTGTTGATCTGTTAGGTCTCGCCAATGTGGCTCTGGTTGGCCATGGTGACAACACCATCAATGCGCTGGGTGGTGCCAACGTTGTTATGGCCGGTCATGGTGATAACAACGTCAACGTTGCTGGTGGTGGTAATGCCGTCACCTTGGGCAATGGCCATAACAATGTGAATGCGGCCGGCGGTGTGAATATTGTACTGGCCGGTAATGGCAACAACGATGTGAATGTTGCTGGTGGCGGAAACTTTGTTGCGACTGGCAGCGGCTCTGATGCCATCAATGCAGCTGGCCTTGGAAATATCATCATTGCCGGCAATGGTGATAACACCATTAATGCCCTGGCGGGTGGAAACTTCGTACAGGCAGGGTCAGGAAATGATTCTATTGCTGTAGCAGGTGGCGTGAACGCTGTGATCGCCGGTGACGGTGATAACCAGGTATTTGCTCTGGGCGGTGGTAATGCCGTTTGGGGTGGCAATGGTAATGATGAAGTGATGGCAGCCGGTGGTGGCAATATCTTCCTGGCGGGAGATGGTGATAACACCTTCTTTGCTGCCGGTGCCGGAAACTTGATGGTGTCTGCCGGAGGCGATGACTTTGTGGCTGTAGCCGGTGGAGCCAACATTATTGCGGCCGGTGGCGGTGATAACCTGGTTGCAGCCGCAGGGGCGGGTAACCTTGTCCAGACTGGCAGTGGTGATGACTTTATTGCTGCGGCTGGTGCTGTAAACGCCATTATTGCTGGCGATGGTGATAACACCACGGCTGCGTTTGGCCAAGGCAACCTGCAGTACGCTGGCGCGGGTAATGACACCATGGTAGCGGCTGGACAGGTCAACCTGCAGCTGGCTGGTGACGGTGATAACTCACTGCTCGCTTTGGGTCAGGGTAACCTGCAGCTGGCAGGTAGTGGCAACGACTTTGCTATTGCCATGGGGCAGGCCAATATCGTTTCTACCGCAGATGGTCGCGATAATGTGATCGCTGGTGGTCAGGCCAATATTGTTCATACTGGTGGTGGCAATGACACTGGCCTTGTTGCAGGTCAGGTTAACGTAGTTAACACCGGTTATGGTGATGACTCTTTCGTGATTGGTGGTCAGGCCAATATCCTGATGACCGAAGCTGGTGATGATACGGCGCTGGTTGGCGGTCAGTACAATCTGGCACTTACCGGTTCCGGTGATGACAAGATTGCCGTTATTGGCCAGCACAATGTAACAGCAGCTGGTTCCGGTTCCGACATCATCTTCTCTGTGGGTGAGAACAATATTGTTCTGGCCGACAATGATTTCACCATTGATGCTTTGGATCTGCCTCTGTTCGGCCAGTATGGTGCCAGCGGTTCTGTCACTGTAACGGCAGCAGGTGCGGTTACAGCTTCCGGCAGTATTGATGGTGTTGGTGGTGGCAACAGTACTCTGGTGCAGGGTAGTTCCGGCGAGGGCTTTGCCCAGACTCTGGCAGAAAGTATTGGTCTGACTCTCAGTGGCTCTCTGGGTGTTGATTTGCACGGTGAGATGGCTGCAGTTCTGCCTGAGTTGGAGTTCTCCAATCCGGATGTTCCTGACTGGAGCTTCAATACCCTGACTCTGCCGCAGTTCAACCATAACCTGCCATCCATTCCCGCGATGAAGGGAACGGATGTGAACTATCAGTACGGCACACTTGCAAGCTATGGGCTGCCAAGCATTGCACTGCCGACCCTGAGCTCTCCTGAGCTACAACTGCCGGGCATTACTGTACCGTCGCTGACTGTGCCGAAGTTCTCTGATGCACACCTGCAGTTCAACAATGTCTCTGCTGATATTGATTACAGCTTCAGCTTGGGGCTGGGTTCTACCAGTGGTGCGCCTGACCTGGGTGATACTTTCAAGAGCTTCTTTGACAGTGAGACGTCTACTACAGAAGCCCTGTCTAACTTTGGTGCTGGCGGACTGGCTTCAATTCTGGATGCGCTGGACCTGAATGTATTCCAGAACGGAAGCTTCAATATCAGTGCAGATGGCGTTACTGATGAGCACACCACCGGTGTGAATCTGACAGTGGCTAAGCCATCCATTGATTACAGTGTGTTTGAAGCTCCGCAGGAACCAACTGACCCAGGTACGGAGAATGGCCCAGTTCAGGCCCAGGCTGGTACGACTACGACTCTTGATCTGCCGTCGTTTACTTTGCCAGAGCTGACAGTTCCTGCTTTTCATATCAACAGCTTTGATCTGTCTGGTTTCTCTTCCAAGCTGGGTGAGAAGATCAGTGGTCGGGAGTTCTTTGGTCATCAGGTACCAGATTTCACCATTCCTGATTTGTCTACGCCAGAGTTTGATCCTGCGAACTATGCAAGCTCTGAAGAGCTGACTCTGCCTCCCCAGAGCATTGATATTCCCGATGTGGAAATTCCTAATGTTGCCGGTATCGACTGGTCAACCCGTCTGCCAGATCTTGGTCACAGCTTTGACCTGTTGCAGAACAATGGTGATCTGGTGCTGGCGGCTGGTCGCTTCAATGGCGTGTTCACCGGTGGCGGTGATGATGGTGCGATTGTAATCGGTCAGGAAAACCATCTGGGTATGGATGGCGGTGATGATATCGGTATCACCATTGGTCAGAGCAACGTGCTGCGCACTGGCGAAGGCAACGACGTTGGGTTTGCTGCTGGTGAGACCAACTACCTGTTGGGTAACGAAGGTAACGATGTTCTGGTTGCCGTAGGTGCAACGAACCATGTACGTGGTGGCGCCGGCGATGATGTGGCTCTGGCTATCGGTAACGAAAATAACCTGACCGGTGCTGAAGGTAATGATGTTCTGGTTGCCGCTGGTAATAAGAACAACCTGGATGCTGGTCTGGACTCTGCGGGTAATGACACCCTGATTGCTTTGGGTGTCAGCAACAACCTTATCGGTGGTGCTGGCCACGACATGATGCTGGGCATTGGTGCGACCAATAACTTCAACGCCGGTTCCGGTGACGACTGGCTGGTAGCTGTTGGTGCTTCCAACACACTGGACGCTGGTGCTGATAACGATGTTGCTATTGCCGTTGGTGCTGTGAATAACATCACCGGTGGCAGTGGTCATGACGGCCTCTATGCTGCCGGTCTGGGTAACACGGTATCGGGTGGCGAAGGTAATGACCTTGTGGCCGGTGCTGGTGTGGCCAATATCTTCACCCTGGGTGCTGGTAATGATATCGGTATCGCTCTAGGCGTAGGTAACAGCTTCAAAGGTGAAGCCGGTAACGACTTTATCATCAACGTTGGTCTGGGAGCAGAGGTTGAAGGTGGCGAAGGTAATGACCTGCTGTTCAACTTTGGCCTGACTGGCAGCAACGATGGTGGTGCTGGTGACGATATCTTTATCGGTTTTGGCTGGGGCGCACTGGATCTGGTATCCAGCTCGGGTCTGAATGATGACCTGTTCCTGCTGACATCCGGTTTGAACACCGTGCTGGCAGAGAATGGTGAAAGCCATATCGAAAATATCGCTAACCTGATCAACTTCGATGGCACGCTCAGCTACACCGGTGGTTTGGGTAACGATACTTTTGTGGCGGGCTTTGGCACCTCCTCTGCTGATGGTGGTGAAGGTAACGATACCTACTCCTACTACTTGGACAGCGGTGTGTTCTCCATTAACGATACCTCTGGTACGGATACTCTGAACCTGAATATCGGCAGCAACTTTGATTTCGCTCTTAATGTCGACAATCTGGTGTTGAATACTTCAGGTGACAGCAGTGAGCTGGATATTGTAGTGGGTGGTCAGTCCTACGGTCAGGTGAATCTCAGTGGCTTTGGTGCTGAGGATCTGATTGTGGCGGGTGATCTGAGTATTGGCTTCAGTGAACTGCAATCCTACTGGAGTGATCAGTCGGTTAACGACTTCAACGCTTACGAGTTCGATTGGTCAGAAGCCCTTGAGAATGGTGTTCGTGAAACCCTGGCAACTATTGATGAGGGCAGTGTCACGCTGGATGACCAGCTGCTGGCTGCACTTAACGACAATGGCCTGACCGGTGTGTCTGATGCACTCTACGATGCCTTTACCCAGAGTAGTGAACAGCTGACTGCAGCTGTCGCTTAATATGGTGTAAGGCATAAACCGAATATATGGCCGATATGCGTTGGAAAAATGGGTATCGGTCATATTTTCAAAACAATAAAGCTTGATAATAAAAGCCCAACAATAAATACAAAAAGGGTTAGCTGTATGTCTGAGAATATCTACTTTGATGGTGTGGAATCTGTTGGTGTCATCGGCGGTAATGTTCGCCTTGAACTGTTCCGGTATGTTCCTGATCCAGAGAGTGGAAGTACGGAAAAGCGTGTACCTGCAGGTTCGCTGGTGATGTCCCTGGAAGGCTTCCTGCGTACACATCAGAGTGTCGACAAGCTGATGACTGAGCTGAAAGAACGCAAGGTTGTCACCCAGAAACAGCCCTCAACAGAAAATTCCTCTCCAAATTTCGCCTCTGCTGAAGCCTGAGTTTTATGGCAGTAACAGGCAGTCAGCAGAATGGACAGTATCACTCGGCTATTCAGAGCCTGGTGATACTGGCTCGTTATCACCATATTCAGTTATCACCAGGGCAGCTTAACAGTCTCTCCAGTACCTGGGCGGCGACTGATGTTATTCACGTAGCTAAGCAACAAGGCCTGCAAGCTCAACAAGTGGAAACAAGCTGGAAGGAGCTTCCACAACTTGGTACGGCTTTACCGGTTATGGTGCCGCTGAAGAACGGTAACTATGTGGTACTCAGCGGTTTTCGGCAGAATAAAGCTGGAGAGTTGCAAGCTTTAATCAGTGATCCGCTGGCGGGTAAAGCGGGTTTAATGGAAGTCAGTGAATCCAACTTCTGTGATGCCTGGCAGCAGCAGATCATTCTGGTTAAACCTTTACTGCAAACACTGGAGCCACCACAACCGTTCAGTCTGCGCTGGTTATGGAATCAGCTGACCGGACAAAAAGCTGTTATCACCCAGGTCTTTAGTTATTCACTGATTCTGCATTTACTGGGTTTTGTTATTCCGGTGTTCACCATGGTGGTGTTTGACAAGGTGGTGGGCTCTCAAGGTTATGCCACACTGCACCTAC
Source organism: Parendozoicomonas sp. 2304DJ65-17 (assembly GCF_058148445.1). NCBI lineage: Bacteria > Pseudomonadati > Pseudomonadota > Gammaproteobacteria > Oceanospirillales > Endozoicomonadaceae > Parendozoicomonas > Parendozoicomonas sp. 2304DJ65-17. Next base: position 121,259 of record NZ_JBYVJV010000001.1, on the reverse strand, counting down.
TATTTATCGCCGCGATTATTGCTTTGGTTTTTCATGGGTTGCTGGGGCTGATTCGCCAGCAACTTATACTTCATGCAGCCGGACGGCTGGATATAACGCTGGCCGAACGAGCCATCACCAGTCTGTTAAACCTTCCGCTGCCTTTTTTCCATAAAGCCCGTTCCGGGCAGCTGATCAAGCAATTGCAGGACGCCGATAATATTCGCCAGTTTATGACCGGCAGCCTGCTGTTCACACTGTTGGAAACCCTGGCCATTGTAGTGCTGGTGCCCGTGCTGCTGTTATTCAGCGTGCCGCTGACCATTATGGTGTTGATGTTTGGTGTGGCGATTGGTGGTTGTGCCTGGCTTAGCGTGCGCGCTTATCGAAAGCATGTCAGTCAGTTGTATCAGGTCGAAGTTGAGCGTCAGTCGCATTTGATTGAAAGCGTGCATGGAATAGAAACCCTGAAAACATTGTCTCTGGAAAGGCGTCAATCCGAACGCTGGTTGAGCGCCAGTGTGCGACAGATGTTGTTGAACAAAAAGATTGGCACTCTGACTTCTCTGATGGGCGAAGCCACAGGATTCCTGCAGCGCCTGATGCAGTTGTGCATTATCTGGTGGGGCGCACAGCTGGTGCTGGATGGCGCACTCACTCTAGGAGTGTTGATCGCCTTTAATATTCTGGCCGGGCGCATCAGTGGGCCGCTGGTACAACTGGCAACCCTGATGAGTAAATATCAGGAGACGGCCGTTGGTGCGCAGATGCTGGGTAAGGTACTTAATCATGAGCCGGAAAGTCTGCGAAAGGGCGGTATCACTCCCGAACTGACTGGACGTATTGAACTGCAGAAAGTCAGTTTCCAACACGACCCCGAACAGCCTGCTCTGCTGAACAACATTAACCTGCGTATCGAACCTGGTATGAAGGTCGGCATTGTAGGAACCAGCGGTGCGGGCAAAAGCACATTGCTACGGCTGATGTTGGGGCTGTTAAAACCACATTCAGGTTTGGTGCGGATCGATGGTTATAACCTGAGTGAGTTTGACCTGACCTATCTGCGCTCCCAGGTGAGTGGTGTCTTTCATGATGATCAGCTGTTTTCCGGCACTGTGCTGGAGAACCTGACCATGGCGGCCCCAGCCGCATCTCATGAGCAGGTTATTGAAGCATGCCGGCTAGTGGGTGCTCATTCCTTTGTCGAAGCTATGCCGCTGGGCTATGACTCATCTGTTGATGAGGGTGGTGCCAATCTTTCAACCGGCCAGAAGCAGCGTTTGGTTCTGGCGCGTGCGCTGTTGTCCAATCCAAAGATACTGGCTCTGGATGAGGCTATGAGTGCTTTGGATGCACAAAGCGAGATGCATCTCTGGCGCAACCTGAATGCTATTGCTGGTCAGCGTACCTTTGTTCATGTCTCTCACCGCCTGCCATCCATGGCTTATATGGATCAGGTGCTGGTTATGCACCAGGGGCAGTTGGTAGCAGTGGGTACTCACCAGCAGCTGCTCAGCAGTAACCCAATTTACCAACAACTCTGGCAGGAAAGTGTAGGCGCTTTGCCTGTGGCGAAAGAGGAGGTGGCTTGTGAATAAGTGGCTTGCTCGATTTATCGCTGCAGATGCAAACGACGATATTAACTGGCAAAACTATCAGGCTGTGTACAGACAGGAGCAGCAACGTGTTCCTGGAAAAATGCTTCAGCTTGCGGGTTGGGGGCTGGTGCTGTTTCTGGTGGTGCTTTTACTTTGGGCAGCACTGTCACAGGTGCAGACCCAGGTGGCTGTGAGAGGGAAGCTGGTTTCCAAGCAGCCTCCGGCGGTTATTCAGCCGATTAGTGATGGCCTGGTGCGTGAGTGGCTGGCTGATGCCGGGCAAACCGTTGAGAAAGGCGACACACTGCTAATACTGGATAGCACCGTCAGTGCTGCAGATCTGCAATCGGCTCAGCTTTCGTTGTGGGATAGTCAGGCGACGGCCAAGCGACTGGAAGCGGAGATTAAAAACGAGCAGACAGAGCGCTTTGCTGATGATGAAGTCTTTCATCGATTGGCAACGCAATTGTTTTTATCAAGGCAGGAAGCCCACAAGACTCGGGTAGCGGCTTTGGTCTCTGAGCGCAATCAGCTCAACAGCCAGTTGAGTGATCAGCGGCAGCAGAAACTGATTCTTGAGCAGGAAGTCGCTGCACTCAAAGACCTGGATGCCATAAAGTCAGAGCGTTACGAAAAAGAGCAGGAGCGCTATCAGAAACAGGGGCCGCGACGCGTCGACTATCTGCAAACCCGGGCAGAGTTTTTAAAACAGCAAAGAGCTTTGGCGCAAATGGAGGCCGCCATTGGCCAGACCCAGGCTCAGCTGGCGGATAACTCTGTGCGTGAAGCGCAGTATCGTTCCGAACGTCAGGTCCAACTGACCAGTGAATTTAATCAGGCATCCAGAGCCTATGCGCAGGCTGTTGCCCAGATTCGTAAGTATCAACAGGCGCAGCAGGTGGTTGAGCTCAAGGCGCCTTTTGCTGGCGTGGTATTGGAAAGCTTGAACCGGGCGCCGGGAGCTGTGGTACAGAAAGGCCAGACTTTATTAACTCTGGCTGCATCTGACCAACCACTTCAGGCGCAGGTATATATCTCGCCTAATGACATTGCCCGTGTGGAAATTGACCGGCCTGTACAGATCAAGCTGGATACTCTGCCTTTTACCCGTTATGGCTCTCTTGATGGATCGCTGGAGTGGATTAGCCCGGATGCGGTTGCTTTGCCAGATGATCCCAAAGCTTACGGCTACAGTGCCAAAATCGATGTCAGTGGTCGCTTGCGTGGCGAGCCTGAAAGCTTCCGCTTATTACCGGGTATGACCCTTGAGGCTGATATCGCCACTGGCAGTCGTTCCATCTTGAGTTATTTGATTTATCCCGTGCATCGGGCTCTGGAAGAAGGCTTTCGGGAGCCGTAAATATGAGATGTTTATGTATTCTGATGCTGGTTGCTTTGAGTGGTTGTACGACACTGACTCAGCAACCTCTTGAGCAAGCTGTTATTGAAGCGCGGCAGCAGCGTTTAGAAAAACTATTGGCTATGCCTTCACCTGATGTTCTCACGCCGAGAGCGGCTTTAGAGCGTATGCTGGCATTGAATCTTGATGTTGAAGTTGCCCGGTATCAGGCGCTGGTGGCACATACACGTTTAAATGAAAGTTACTGGGAGTTATTACCGTCGCTACCTCTCAGTGGCCGCTACACCCATAGAAACAGTCCTCCCAATCGTACCAACACGATTAACCGCGAAGGTAAAGAGCGAACGACGTCCAGTTTGTCCCTGACATGGTCGGTACTGGATTTTGCCGAAGGTTATCTGCGTGCCCAGCAAAGTCTTAATGATCTCTACAGTGAGCGTGAAGCTTTGCGGTTGACTGTGAATAATATGGTCAATGAATTGCGCCTGGCTTACTTAAGGGCTCAGCTTCTGGGGCAGTATCAGGTTAAGTCTGAAGATATGCTGGCTGAGCTGGAACAAATGCTCAAGCGTCTTGAAACAGAACAAAGCAATGGTTTGCATGACCCTCTGACAATAGCCAGATATCAGCGCGACATCATATTGGATCAGCAGCAGTTGCATAACATTATTTTGTCTGCGAAGCAGGCAAGAATGGAACTGGCCAGTCTTCTGCTTCTGGATGAATCCCTGCTTCAAATAGAACAGATTGCCGTTGAGTTGGCTATTCCTGAGGAACTTAACCTCGAAGCTTTGCAGCAGCAGGCATTGCGTGCCCGGGCTGAACTCAATCAGGCTGACTATCAGTGGCGTAATTATGATCTGGACGTTGACTTGGCTCGCTGGCGATGGCTTCCCAATCCTGGTTTGTTCTGGAGCTATCAGCGGGATGACTCTGAGAATCTGGCTAATAATCGCTGGCGAGAAATAGGTGGCAGTGTCACTTTTGATTTGCTGCAGGCCGTGCAGGTTCCCAGCCGCATCAACTCAGCAAAGATAAGACAGCATTGGCATGAGCGTCAGCGCGATGCCATGGCACTTGCAGTGATGAAGCAGGTACAACTGGCAGCATTGGAGTTGCCTGATAGTCAAAGCCAGTATCTACAGTCTCAACTGGTAGCTGATGCTGAGCAACACGTTTTTCAATTATGGCAACAGCGCAGTGCACTTGAGTTGGGTGATGATGTTGGGCGATTGTCGTCTGGTGTGGCAGCTATTTTGGCAGGAGTAAATGAGTCTGATGCCTACATTGAACTAGTAGCTGGTTATCAGAATCTTCTAGCAGCTCTTGGCCGGGACCAGTTGAACGTATCTTGGGGGCATTTAACAGAATCAAGCCTTGAGTCACCTCTTTCCTCTCTTCTAACCAATGAGACCCACCAACTGCGCCTACCGCAGCTTGAGCACAATAAAAATAAGAATTTCAAGGAGTATGCAGCCAGTGATGAATCTGCCGCGAGTTCCATTGAGTAATGGTTGTTTAAGAGCGCTTTCCAATCATGACATAGATTCGATTATCGCTATCAGCAAACAGCAGGATTTGCCAGGGCGGCCGGGTATAACAGAGCCACGTCAGGCTGATCAACTTTTAAGATTGAGTGACGCTGTTTTCCGGCAACATGCAGGCTGCATTTGGGGAGTTGAAGTGTGCGACGAGCTTGTTGGAGTGCTCCACTTCTATGAGTGGCAGCCCGAGATTTATCGTGGAACTCTTCGCCTTGATGCTGGTGAGCGATGTTCGATATCAGCACGTGTTGAATCACTGAATATTGCTACGCAATGGTTGAAGAAAAACTGGAACGTAGAAACTTTTGTAATGCATGTGGTGGATGGTCAGTCAGATTTGCATCACAAAGTCTGCCTTGAGTCTGGCTTTTCTAAAACTGCACGATTAAGGGATTACTGGCGCTTGTCAGATTCTGAGTTCAGAGATGTTGATTACTACTGCAGCAGAGAGGTAGCAGCCTGATGTGGCATATGGAATCGGACAGGTATGTATTACGTCTACCCGTTGACAAAGATGATGAGTTTCTTTTGACACTACTCGGTGACCCTCTCGTCGTAGACCTTCATCCTATGACTCCTTTGTCAGATATTGTTGAAGCCCAGGAAGTTCTGCATGAAATGGAGGCTCGTTTTCAAGCTCGTTCAGCAATTTTCTGGATGATTTATGACAAAGCCTTGCGCGAGGCAGTTGGTCGTTTTGCTTTGCAGAATATTAATTGGCAGAACAACAGTGCACAGCTCCTTGTTGATGTTTTGCCGGGTTTTTGGGGGGAAGGTCTGCTCTATGAAGTTGGGGTTATGGCTATGAAGTTTGGATATGAAGAGCTGGGGCTGCACCGTATTGAGGCTCTTATTCAAACCGAGCACCCATTTATGTGTCGTTATGTGGAAGCCATAGGTTTTCGCAAAGAGGGTGTCTTGCCAGCATTGACGCCATTTGATGGTCAGTGGGTGGATTTCTTTATGTACTCCTTGCTTGAAAATGACCAAGCTTGGGATAAAGCAAAAAACCTAGAGTCGTTCTCTTTGGCGATATAGCAAGCACCACCGGAATGTGTCAGTGGTGCTTGCTAATCCAGAATGTTAAGCAGGCACTGCTTTAGCTTGAGAGGCTTTTTCGGAACGCAGTTTGTCAACTTTCAGGTGGATGCTGGTTCCAATATAACCGGCAATAACCCCACAAATGGCGGCACCCGCTACAGCCATCAATACAGAGCTAGCTTCATTGAAAGCAAATGGGGCCAGCAGGCCTGGGATTGGGGCTGCTGTGCCTGGAGCATTATTTATAATGTTGAAATACACAGCAACAACGCCGGATAGTGCCCCGCCAAAGAAGTTACAGGAATACACTTTAAAAGCATTGCGGGTAACAATATCTGCCTGAGTTAAAGGTTCGAGCATAATCGCAACGACTTTGTTGTTATCACCAAGCTTCAGTCTCTTCATAATCATGCCATTGGTGAAGGAGCCACCTACGCAAGCAATTGCTGCGATCCCCATTGGCAGCCCGGTCAGCCCGAGAATAGCTGTAAGCGCCATAGAACTGAGCGGTGAGGTGCAGATCATCTTAATCAGCCCGCCCAGCAAAAAGCCCATCACATAAGGGGAGGCGCTGGTAGCTTCGGTAATGGCAGCCCCAATAATGTTCATGACATTGTCAACTAATGGGCCGGAGGTGTTGGAAAGAATGTAGGCGCAGGGAGCCAGAATCAGGGCACCGGCAATAACATCTATTCCTTCAGGCAGGTGTCGTTCAATAATTTCGGCAATAAAGTAGCAAATGTAACCGGCAATAAATCCGGCCAGAATGCCTGTGCCTTTTGTGGCTATTGCTGCAACTAAAGCAAAAACAGGATTTGCACCAAGTGCCAGGGCAACAAGCGCAGCCGCAGCTGGGCCGCCCATAGAACCAGCCGCCAAGCCAGTTTCTTTGAGTAGTGCTATGCCAAGAAAGTCACCAGAAATGTAAGCATGAACAGCTTCCACCAGAAAGCTTGCAACAGCGGCGGAGGCAAGGCCACCCATTGCTTTGCTACCTTTGGGCGCATAGCGGCTAAACAGGGAAAAAGCCGTTAAAGCAGCGAGGAGGAGAGTAACACCTTTCAACAGTTCCATAGGATCTTCACTATTCTCGTTGTTACAGGCGACAACGTATGACTGAACGATGCTCAGCTATAGACGTGAGAACAATATGTGCTCTCGGTACGTGTCACATGTATGGCTGTTAAAGCCCAAACCTGATCTGAAGATCCACTCCGGTTATCAGCATTTTCTTTTGTTGCTGTTCAACCAACCGCCAGGTTAAGGAATGAGCCGTTATTCTTAGATTGCTCAATATTTGAGTGGTTAATTATTGGTAACTGAGGAATATTAAAATTGAGTTAGAGCAATTAAATTAACTAAAAAAGAAAAAATATATCCTCTAAAGTTTTATTAATTTAACCAGAGTATTCATTTTGATGACTAAAATATTGATAAAGTTATCGAGAGTTACAAATGTTGATTTTGCTTGAATGTTTGGAATGGGTGTTTTTGTAGCCAAAATTATCTCTTGTGGGTTTGAGGCAAAGCCGGTCTTTGGGCAGACACAAGAAAAATTCTGTTATTGCTATTGTTCGCAGCCTTTTATAGTATGCGAAGACTTATACGTGTTTATGCTATCGCATCTTCCCAGATGCATTACTTACGAGAACGGAGTGGCCAGTGAGCAATCTGACTACTTACAATCCGATCTTGATCGTTGCCCCTACCTCCTGGCGATGGCGTACCTGCGCCTGAACGCTTTTTTCCGCTTATGCTTCCTTATCGATGTAAAGCGGTACTGTTTTTCATAGTCCACACTCTTCTTTCGATAAAAATTTACGTTACAGGGATTGCCTGCCATGACGCCTGAACATTTTCAGACACTGGCCAGCCAGGGTTATAACCGTATACCTGTCACCCGTGAGGTGCTGGCTGACTTTGATACCCCACTTTCAACTTACCTGAAACTGGCGGATAACGACTACTCCTGCCTGCTCGAGTCTGTTGAAGGCGGAGAAAAGTGGGGGCGCTACTCGTTTATCGGCCTTGGTAGCCGGACTGTTTTGAAAGTTACCGGCCACGAGTGGGCTCTGGAAACCGATGGCCAGATTGTTGAGCAGCGACAGGTAAAAGACCCGCTGGCAGAAATCGAAACCTTTATGGAACAGTTCAAGGTTCCTGACTTACCGGATCTGCCTCGCTTCAATGGTGGCCTGGTTGGTTACTTTGCTTACGACACTGTTCGCTATATAGAACCACGCCTTGCCAACAGTCAGCCCAAAGATGTTTTGGGAACCCCCGATATTCTGCTGATGGTGATGGATGACTTGGTAGTGTTTGACAACCTGACCGGCAAGGTTGTGTTTATCACTCATGTTGACCCTTCAGAAGACGATGCGCTGGTACGTGCGGAAGCGGCTATTGATGCACGTTTGCAGGCACTGAAGAACAAGCGAGCCTATCTGCCTTCTGGCGATGGCAAGAGCGATCGGGCTGAGGAAAACTTCACCTCTTTATGGGGCGCAGATGCTTATAAGGCTGCAGTCGATAAGGTTAAAGATTACATTCTGGCTGGGGATGTGATGCAGGTGGTGCCATCCCAGCGTATGACCCTGCCTTACGATGAACATCCGCTTAACCTTTACCGAGCCCTGCGTTGCCTGAACCCTTCTCCTTATATGTATTACCTGAACCTGCGTGATTTTCATGTGGTGGGTTCATCGCCAGAAATTCTGGCACGTCTTGAACATGGTGAAGTAGCCGTTCGTCCTATTGCCGGAACCCGCAAACGTGGGGCAACGGTTGAACGTGATCTTGAGCTGGAAAAAGAATTACTGGCTGATCCAAAAGAAATTGCCGAGCATCTGATGTTGATTGATCTGGGGCGTAATGATGTTGGCCGTGTTGCTAAAACTGGTTCAGTAAATCTGACCGATAAAATGGTTGTAGAACGCTATTCCCACGTTATGCATATCGTTTCTAACGTGACCGGGCAGTTAAAAGAAGGGTTGAGCGCAATGGATGTTCTGCGGGCTACCTTACCTGCCGGAACTCTAAGCGGTGCCCCGAAGGTTCGGGCTATGGAAATTATCGATGAGCTGGAACCGGTAAAACGTGGCATTTACGGTGGAGCCGTGGGCTATCTCTCCTGGAATGGCAATATGGATACAGCGATCGCTATTCGTACAGCTGTGATTAAAGACGGCCAGCTGAATATTCAGGCCGGTGCTGGTGTGGTGGCAGACTCCATTCCAGAAATGGAGTGGAAAGAAACATTAAATAAAGGTCGGGCAATCTTCAGTGCTGTTGATATGGCAAGAGATGGCCTCTAACCAATAAAGTTCATAAGAATAAACAGAAGTTATTAGCAGGGAGTACAGAGGGGTGAGCGAAAGCGTGTCGGGGACGGGTTCAAAGCAGACATTGCGGCAGCGAATACAGGCTTTTGTGGAGGGAGCCTGGTTCAGCAATCTGATTATTGGCCTGATTGTTGTGAACGGCATTGTCATTGGTTTGGAAACCAGCCAAGAGCTGGTTGCGAACTATGGCAGCTGGTTTGAGTTGGTTAACAAACTGGTAGTTGGTGTATTTGTTCTGGAAGCCAGTTTGAAAATCTTTGCGGTTGCTCCCAGATTTGGCCGCTATTTTGGCGATGGCTGGAACTGCTTCGATTTCACAATAACAGTTATGAGTCTGGTGCCCGCTATTGGGCCTATGGCCACTCTGGCCCGGCTGGCTCGGTTGTTACGGGTTTTAAGGTTGGTTTCAGCGTTTCCTGAACTGAGGCTGATTATTTCAACCCTGATTCGCTCCATTCCCAGTATGGGGCATGTCGTGTTGCTGATGATGGTGATTTTTTACATCTATGCAGTGGCCGGATACCACCTGTTCAGTGACGTTGATCCTGAACATTGGCGCAACTTAGGAATTTCTCTGTTAACCCTGTTCCGGATCGTGACTCTGGAAGACTGGACGGATGTTATGTACGCGTCGATGGAATTCTATCCCATGGCGTGGATCTACTATGTGAGTTTTGTGGTTTGCGGCACGTTTGTCGTTATTAATTTATTTATTGCCGTTGTGCTGAATAATCTTGAAGAAGCCAAAGCTGAGCGTTTGCAGGAGTTGTGTCGGGAACCTTCCCGCAGCGAAATCCTGCAGGAGCTGAAGTCTACGCAGGACACTTTAATCCGCCTGCAGCGACAGCTGGAACACAGCTCTCTTCTCAATCAAGGCACAGCTTCTGAGCGGAGAGACGATTAATGCTTTTGATGATCGATAACTACGACAGCTTTACTTACAACGTCGTGCAATATCTGGGTGAGCTTGGCGCTGATGTTCAGGTATACAGAAATGATGAAATCACTGTTGCTGAGATAGAAGCCAAGAAGCCGGATCATATTGTGGTTTCTCCGGGGCCATGTACCCCAAATGAGGCGGGTGTTTCCATGGAAACTATTCGCCATTTCGCCGGAAAGATTCCTCTGCTTGGGATTTGCCTGGGGCACCAGAGTCTGGGGCAGGTATTTGGTGGTGATGTTATTCGTGCCCGTCAAGTTATGCATGGCAAACTTTCACCTGTTTACCATAAAGGTGTGGGCGTGTTTGAAGGGGTTGATAACCCTTTTACCTGTACCCGATACCACTCTTTGGTTGTTGATAAAGAGACGTTGCCAGATTGTCTGGAAATTACTGCCTGGACCCAGAATGAAGATGGTTCCATGGATGAGATTATGGGGTTACGCCATAAAGAGCTGGCAGTTGAAGGCGTTCAGTTTCATCCAGAATCCATCATGACTGATTTTGGTCATGACTTGCTGGCCAATTTTTTGAAAAGCAGCCTGAAGCGAACTAATTAATACGGCCAAAGCCACCAGATACCAGAATAGAGAGAACGACTATGGATATTAAAGAAGCGATTGGCCGTGCAGTTCAGCACCTTGATCTCAGTTTTGATGAGATGGAAGCAGTCATGCGCCAGATCATGACCGGTGGTGCAACTCAGGCACAGATTGGTGCCTTCCTTACCGCCTTGCGCATGAAGAGTGAAAGCATTGATGAAATTGCCGGTGCGGCTACGGTAATGCGTGAGCTGGCGACCAAGGTTAAAGTGAATGCTGACAATCTTGTTGATATTGTTGGAACTGGTGGTGATGGCGCTAACCTGTTTAACGTTTCAACAGCGTCGTCTTTTGTCGCTGCTGCTGCAGGGGTCTCTGTAGCGAAGCATGGTAACCAGGCTGTTTCCAGCAGCTCTGGCAGTGCGAACGTGTTGATGCAGGCGGGAGTAAATTTGAACCTGACATCTGAGCAGGTTGCCCGTGCTGTAGAAGAAGTTGGTATTGGTTTTATGTTTGCGCCGAATCATCATGCGGCGATGAAGCATGCTGTTGGCCCTCGTAAAGAGCTGGGTATTCGTACCTTTATGAATATTCTTGGGCCTATGACCAATCCGGCTGGTGTTCCTAATCTCTTGATTGGCGTATTTACTGGTGAACTGTGTCGTCCAATGGCAGAGGTTCTCAAGCAACTTGGCAATAACCATGTACTGGTTGTTCATGCAATTGATGGGTTGGATGAAATAAGCCTCGCCAGCGAAACACTTGTTGCTGAGCTTAAAGATGGTGAGGTCACTGAATATCACATCAAGCCAGAAGATCTGGGAATAGACAGTCAGAGCTTGGTTGGGTTGGAAGTAAATAGTCCCGCAGAGTCTCTTGCATTGATCAAAGACGCATTAGGAAAGCGGGAAGGCAAGTACGCTCGTAAAGCTGCTGATGTGATTGCGCTGAATGCTGGTGCAGCAATTTATACGGCAAATGTTGCCAGCTCCTTAAAAGAAGGTGTGGCAATGGCTCAGGATGCTATTTCCAGCGGCCTAGCTCTCGAAAAGATGAAAGAACTGGCTGATTTCACCAGCGTATATAAACAAGACTAAACAAACGGCAGGGAGTAACTGATATGACACCGGATACACCAACCGTTCTGAAAAAAATTATTGCCCGCAAATGGGAAGAGATTTCTGAACGCTCTGAACGGGTGCCATTGGCCAAGCTGAAAGAAAAGGCTCTGGCAGCAGACAAGCCCCGTGGTTTTGTAAGGGCAATTGCCTCAAGAGTCGAAGCTGGTCAGGCGGGTATTATTGCTGAGATCAAAAAGGCTTCTCCCAGTAAAGGCGTGATTCGGGAAGATTTTCATCCTGCTGAGATCGCTCGCAGCTATGAAAAAGCAGGTGCTGCCTGTTTGTCAGTATTAACTGATCGAGACTTTTTCCAAGGGCATGAAGATTATCTGGTGGAAGCACGAAGCGCCTGTAACCTGCCTGTGATTCGCAAGGACTTTATTGTTTCCCCTTATCAGGTCTATGAAGCGCGGGCTTTGGGGGCGGACTGCATTTTGTTGATAGCTGCGTCTCTTGATGATCAGACTATAGCTGAGCTCAATGCTCTTGCGGGTGAACTGGGTATGGATGTGCTGATTGAAGTGCACAATGCCGAAGAGCTGGAGCGAACCCTGAAGCTGGACAATAAACTGCTGGGGATTAATAACCGTAATCTGCATACGTTTGATGTGACTCTGGATACCACTTATTCCTTGTTGGAAAGTATTCCAGATGATCGTTTGGTGGTGACAGAGAGCGGCATTCACACCCGAGAAGATATTGCCGCCATGTTTAAACACAATGTTGGTGCTTTTCTGGTGGGCGAAGCCTTTATGCGGGCCGATGAGCCGGGTGATGAGCTTTCCCGTTTGTTTGGTGAGTGGTTGTAACTAATTGTTGGTGTACCGTAGGTTGGGTTAGAAGCGAAGCTTCGTAACCCAACCTATTCTTTCCACAATAGAAGGATTTTTCCTCTCTTCCCTTGAATTCCCGCCATACTTTCCCCATATCTCAGTGCATAGATGCATTTGCAGGAGTTTCTCTTGGAACAGTTCAGAGGCACAACCATCCTGTCGGTTCGCCGGGGTGGAAAAGTTGTAATTGGTGGTGATGGCCAGGTTTCCCTGGGTGATACCGTAATTAAAGGGAATGCCCGCAAAGTTCGCCGTTTGTACAACGGCAAGGTGATTGCTGGTTTTGCAGGCGGTACGGCTGACGCTTTCACTTTGTTTGAGCGTTTTGAAGCTCAACTGGAAAAGCATCAGGGCCAACTGGTTCGCTCTGCTGTAGAGCTGGCGAAAGAGTGGCGTACCGATCGTACTCTGCAGCGTCTGGAAGCCATGTTGATTGTGGCAGATAGCAAAGCCTCACTGATTATTACTGGTAATGGCGATGTGATGGAGCCTGTTGATGGCATTCTTGCTATTGGCTCTGGTAGTAATTTTGCCCGTTCTGCGGCGATTGCTCTGAATCAGAACACCGATATGCCTGCTCTGGAGATTGTAGAGAAAAGTCTCAATATTGCTGGCGACATCTGTGTTTACACCAACCACTCCCGAACTATTGAAGAGCTGGACTGCGAGTAATCGCTGCGCCTCTCTTGAATGCCTGAGCAGAAGTTAAAACTATGTCAAACATGACTCCCCGCGAAATTGTCCATGAGCTGGACAAACATATTATCGGCCAGGATGAAGCCAAGCGCGCAGTTGCTATTGCCCTGCGTAATCGCTGGCGGAGAATGCAGGTCGATGCTGATCTGCGCAATGAAATCAGCCCTAAAAATATTCTGATGATCGGCCCTACCGGTGTGGGTAAAACAGAGGTCGCTCGTCGTTTGGCTCGTTTGGCCAACGCACCTTTCATCAAGGTTGAAGCAACCAAATTTACTGAAGTTGGTTATGTTGGCCGTGATGTGGAATCCATTGTTCGCGATCTGATGGATGCAGCCATCAAGATGATGCGCGAACAGGAAATGGAAAAGGTTAAGCACCGTGCTCTGGATGCGGCAGAAGATCGTATTCTGGATGCTCTGTTGCCTCCTGCTCGCAGCTTCTCTGAAGATAGCCAGCCTAAGGAAGAAAGTGGTACCCGCCAGATCTTCCGCAAGAAACTCCGTGAAGGTCAGCTCGATGATAAAGAAATCGAGATTGACGTTCAGGAAGCCAAGATGGGCGTAGAGATTATGGCGCCTCCAGGTATGGAGGAAATGACTAACCAACTGCAAAGCATGTTCTCCAACATGAACACTGGCAAAAAACAGTCTCGCAAGCTGAAGGTAAAAGATGCCTTTAAGCTGGTGCAGGATGAAGAAGCCAGCAAGCTGGTGAATGAAGAAGAGCTGAAAGTTAAAGCCGTTCAGGCTGTTGAGCAGAACGGTATTGTTTTCCTCGACGAGATAGACAAGGTTGCCAAGCGCGCTGGCGGTGGTGGTAGCGGTGAAGTGTCCCGTGAAGGTGTGCAGCGCGATTTGTTGCCATTGATTGAAGGCTGCACAGTAAACACCAAATACGGCATGATCAAAACTGATCATATCCTGTTTATCGCTTCTGGTGCTTTCCACCTGTCCAAACCTTCTGACCTCATTCCTGAATTGCAGGGCCGTTTGCCAATTCGTGTTGAGTTGAAGGCACTGAGTGTTCAGGACTTCGAACGTATTCTGACTGAGCCAGATGCTTCTCTGACTTTGCAGTACAAAGCACTGATGCAGACTGAAGGTTTGGATATTGCTTTTGACAAGAGTGGCTTGACCAAGATCGCTGAAGTTGCCTGGCAGGTAAACGAAAGCACTGAAAACATTGGCGCTCGCCGTTTGCATACTGTTCTGGAGCGTTTGCTGGAGGAAATTTCCTTTGCCGCTGCTGATATGGCTTCTGCTGGTGAGAAGGTTTGTATTGATGGTGACTATGTCATTAAGTACCTGGGTGATTTGGTTCAGGATGAAGATTTGAGTCGTTATATTCTTTAACGAATCCTCATATTCTGGATCCACAAAAATCCCCAGCATGTTTTCATGCTGGGGATTTTTTATATCTGAATAAGAAAGATTATTTCAGGTTTTCTGGTTGTAACTGATTGAATGTGGTATCAGCTGTTGGTTGCATAGTGCCAACAACTGCGTGACGAGAAAGTTTTTCCTTGCGGTTGGCAATAGCAATCTGAATCAGGGCTATAAACACCCCCAGCATTCCACCCAGAACAACTCCTAAGGCTATGATAAGCTTCTTTTTAGGCTTGATTGGGGTTGTTGGCACTGAAGCTGGTTCATCAACTGTAACAGGGTTAATTGTAGATAAATCGGTGGAAAGTTGGCTGATGACTTGTTTTTTTAATAGCAAAGGGGCAACAGATGGTAGCAAGGGATTATCTTGGTTGTTAATGGTTGGTTGACTGATAATCCTGTAATTTCTCAACTCGTCTTTCTGAATCTCCAATTGAGTAGAAAGGATATCAGAACCAAGCAAGAATAAGGTGTCGCTGCTGGAAGAATTCAGGCTGCTGCTATGAAGAGAAGTAAGCGTTTGTGGCTTAACAATCTCGCCGGACTTCGCAAGGGCAAGGGCATCCCTCAGTTGAAGTTGCTTCAAGCGGCTTTTTTCAATAAACGATTTTTCTTCAAGAGAAATTTGGTTGTCGATACTGGTTATGTAATGTTCAACGTATAATTTTAAGTCTTGAGAGAGACTGGCAATAGTTTTCTGTTTGGCGATAGGGATCAAGTAGTCATTGATCAGTTCAGCTGCAAACTGTGGGTCTTTTGAGTTAAATTTGATAGTAAGAAAAGTAGCTGAGTCGCTGGAGCTTGATTTTCTGATATGCAAATTATTGGTAAACCCGTTGAACGCGCTTTCCAAATTTTTGATAGTGTTTGGATTTTCGTCTGTTGATAATGATTTTTGGGCAAGCCCACTGCTATGAAAAACAGAGCGCAAAGTAGAGCGAGAGGTTAGGTAACGATAGTAAAGATTAAACGCCTCTTCCGTAGAGACTGGTATGAACTCTTCGGAGGTATTTATTTGCTGTTTGACGCTGTTTATTTGTGCCAGGTCAGCATTGGAGCTCATATAAACACGAGTTTCACTTTGCCAGGTTGGAGGCAAGTGTAGGGCTAGGGCTAAAGCTCCCAGAGTAAAAACTCCTGTGATAAGGGTTATTAGGAGCTTTCTATTCCATAGTTTTTCTACAAGATCAAACAAATCGATTTCTTCAGTGTTTTCTAATGCTTGGTGATAACTGAAACCGCTCATCATCCACTCCACCCAAAGACGGATGCCTCTGGTTTATTTTTTTCATATGGTTGTTTTTCTTAGAAGGGTGATGCTAGATGGTTTTGTGCTTTTATGAAAGCATCTATGAAAATAGGTGAAGTTGCTGTAGGGATATCTACAGTAACCTTCAGTATTTTTATCTATGTTTGCGGTTTTCTATAGCCATTTTAATGAGGGCGAAAATAGTACCTAGCATTAGCCCAAGAATAGCACCCAGCGCCAAAATGAGTTTTGTTTTATCTGGCTTTGGCAATGTTGGCGTCATGGCAGGCTGATCAATACTAATGAGGTTTGTTTCAGCTAAATCCAGTTTAAGTTCAGGGTTTAGGCCAGCCGTCAAAGCAGAAAGAGTCTTTTGATGAGCTATAGGTATCAGGAAGTTGTTCACAAATGCCGCGAGATTTTTCGGGGAGGTTGATGTCGCTTTGATTGCTATTGAGCTTAGTGAATCTTTTTGAGGATTGCTCCGTGATAGCTCTAAATTTATCCCATTGAAGTCGCTGCTTGTTACCGCCTTGTTATAAGTCGATGTCATAGAGAGAAAACGATAGAAAAGGTCATATGCACTCTCAGGGTATAGTTGGCTAATAACAATACTTTCTACGCTGGAAAGTATGTCGTAGCTACTCTGATTTGTTATTTTAGAAAGTCCGCTTTGTTCTCTGAGATTGTTTAAAGGCTGAATGTCACCCTCTGCCGCTGTAAAGATCTTAATTTCTACTTCCCAAATTTCGGGCTGCATGACTGCAATGCCAAAGGATATAAGAAAAGAAATAGCGGTTATAGCGGCAATTGCAGCTTTCCTAGACCATAGGTTTTCAGCAAGTTCAAACAGATCAATTTCGTCATATGTCGGTGTTTTTCGAATACTAAGCGCAGCTTCCTGCGATAGAACATTATTCACTTGGATTCCAGTGTATAGGGATAATTTGGGACATTGTCTTATAATTTGAAACCTCTTTTGGATCCGGGAAAGTAATAATTTACCTAATCTTGAATGTGTTGTTTGGTGTTGAAATGCCTAACTCCCCCCATCAAGGAAAGTTGTCCAAGAAACGAAAAATTCTGGAGTTAAGCTACAGCTTGGGTGCTTAGTTCGGATTGGCTCATGAGTACCTCCGCATCTACAGCCTCTATGCAGAAGTACGAAGCCACAGCGAAGGTCAGGAAATCCTACAAACTGGGAAAATTAATGTTTCTATTACAGCTTTTTTGCAAGTTCGAACCGGTCGACCTCGTCGCTCTTAAAGCACTGTGGCTGGTAAACCAGTGTGTTTATATTTACTCAGAAAATGAACAGGTTTTTTCTTCTGTTTGGTATTTTGGGAATAAATGTTAGAGGGTTTTGCTATCGTGCTAAAGAAACTAATGCTGATTGTGGGCTTGGTAATGGGCGGAGATTCTGTAAAGAATCTCCGCAGCAATCTTTGATGGTTAGTTTTTTTGTTGTCGAACACTTATTGCTATCTGAATAAACGCAATAAAAATACCCAGCATCCCCCCTAGGATTACTCCAAGAGCGACGATTAGAGATTTTTGGGGTCTTACCGGGTTGGTTGGGGTAAGTGCTGGGAGATCAATTACAACAGGTTCCCATTCAATATGGTGGAAATTTATATGTGCAACTTTTTGGCGTTGTTGTCGAATGATGCTGGCCACAGCAGGAAGAAGGGGTTTATTCTCATCTGCTGCACTTGGCTGGCTAATGAACCTATAACGGTTGAGGGACTCTTGTTGTATCCGAAGCTGCTCATTAAGAATGTTGGTGCCCAGCATGAAGGACTTTTCGCCAAGTGTTCTCGACAGGTTTAGATCTTTTGCTTGCTGGATATTGCCGGCTCTGGCTATAGCAAGGGCATCTTTAAGAGCTATTTCCTGAACTTCGCTAGTTTCAATAAATGCCGTTTCAATCTGGGTTATCTCCCGATCAATTTTCTCAAGTTTGCGGCTTTTATCGCTTTCTAAATTATTGATCAGGCTTTGCTTCGCACTTCTTTGTGCATTAGGAATCAGGAGGTTGTTCAGTAGCTCGGTAGCAAATTGAGGATCGTCAGATTGGAATGTGACAGTGATAGCGGGTACAGGGCTTGTGCTGTTTGGATCTTCACTTGATCGGTTTATCTGAATTGATTCCTGAAAACTTGCCCACTTTCTACGAGTTATTTCTTCTTTTTCTTCAGGAGTTATACCAGCTTTTAAAGCCCTCTCAGAATAATGGCTATCCCTGAGTGTTTGCCACTGTACTGCCGGGGATGTCAAAGCCCGGTAAAAATAACTGTATGTTGTTGAAGGGCTGATCGGATTGGCTGTTTCGTCAGCATTGATCAAGCCCCAGGCTGAATTCAGGTCAGCCAAGTCTGCAGGGTTGGCTTGAAAAACGGTAATTTGACTTTCCCATGTCGCGGGTGTGAGGTATGCGAAAAATACTGAACATAAAGTGGATATTGCTGTGATCGCTGCAATAAGTATTTTTCGTCGCCACAAGCTGCTTGCTAGTTCGAACAGATCTATTTCATCATCTTTGACTTGTAAATCGGCTGGCATGACTTGAATCGCTTGATTCATTATATTCCAACTATATCTAGTGCGAAAAACGGCAATTGTCTCAAATTTTTTCTCATGATCAGATAAGGAAAAGTTTGTATGACATATAACTGCTTATCCAGAGGACATATGACCGACCTTCTCCCTACCTCAGTAAAACTTCATAAGCACAGTCGAACATTGGATCTTGGTTATAGCGGTGACTCAGGCATTTCTCTAAGCTGTGAATATCTACGCGTATACAGCCCTTCCGCAGAAGTGCAAGGCCACGGCGAAGGCCAGGAAATCCTCCAAATCGGCAAAATCAATGTTTCTATTACAGCTGTTGAGCCTGTAGGCAACTACGGTCTGAAGCTGGTTTTTGATGACGGCCATGACTCCGGCATCTACACATGGGAGTACCTGCGAGCGCTTTGCAATAACCAGGAAAATTGGTGGCAGAAATACCTTGATCGGCTGGATAAAGCCGGAGCGTCCCGTGATCCGGATGTTAGCCCTGTACGCCTGCTTGGATAAATATCGCGATTTATATGCCAAAGTCAGAAAAAGCCTCCTAGTCGTAGCGCTCATCCGAAGATAGAATGGTTGCCCTTGAAGTCAGGTTGTGGCCATTTATTACGATGAGCGAAAATCAAACCGGGGACAAAACCCACTTCGGCTATAAGACCGTTGATACCAAAGACAAGGAAAAGCTAGTTGCGGATGTATTCCACTCCGTAGCGGGTCGTTACGACCTGATGAATGATTTGATGTCTATGGGCGTACACCGCCTGTGGAAGCGCTTTGCCCTGGAAATGAGCGCTGTTCGCAAAGGGCAGAAAGTTCTGGATATTGCTGGTGGTACCGGTGATCTTGCCATGAAATTCTCAGAAATCGTTGGTGCTGAAGGTCAGGTAGTTCTGGCAGACATCAATGATTCCATGCTTCATGTTGGGCGAGACAAGCTCACGGATAACGGAGCGATTGGCAATATTGAATATGTACAGGCTAATGCGGAATGTCTTCCTTTTGCGGATAACACCTTTGATCTGATTACCATTGCTTTCGGCCTTCGGAATGTAACAGATAAAGATTCAGCTATTCGTTCCATGTTGCGGGTACTTCGCCCCGGGGGGCGGCTGTTGATTCTTGAGTTTTCTAAGCCTCGCAGCGCTTTACTGGGTAAAGCTTACGATGCTTATTCCTTCACTGCTCTGCCTCTGATGGGCAAACTGGTTACGAATGATTCGGAAAGCTATCGCTATCTGGCGGAATCTATTCGCATGCACCCTGATCAGGAAACCCTTGAAGGTATGATGAAGGAAGCAGGCTTTGTGAACACCAGTTATCACAATATGACCGGTGGAATCGTGGCTCTCCATAAAGGCATAAAACCATGATGAACCCACAGGGTTCGGTTTTGGAAACTATGCCCGGTGTTGCGGTAAGAATGGCTTTGGAAAAAGCTGTAGCCGGCTTGGTTGCTCATGATGTTGTAACAGCCAGAAGCCTGCAGGAACTGGATGGCAAGATTCTGCAGGTAAGTTCTCAGGTTCCGGCTGTTGATCTGTTTGTTCGCTTTGGTGAAAAACCTGAATTTCTGGCAACCTGTGAGCAGGGCGCTGATTGCATTCTGTCTGGTGCAGCTGTCAGTCTTATGCGGCTGGCTCTTTCTGATGATCCCATGGCATTTTTGCAGCAGGGAGATATTACTCTCTCAGGTGATAGCAGTTTACTGGTAACTGCTTCGGCCATTATTCGGGAAGCAGATATCGATTGGGAACAAATGATTTCCCAATATACGGGTGGAATTCTGGCTCACTTTATGGGCGCTGCTTTTCGGCAGGGGGATATGACCGCCAAAGGTGTTCACCGGACAATTGTCTCTAATCTGCCAGAGTATTTGCAGGAAGAGCTCAGGCTTTTGCCTCCATCCGGGCAGGCGGAAGCTTTTTTTGAAGATTTGAGCGATCTGCGATTAGCAACTGATCGGTTGCAGGCTCGTATTGAGCGTCTTGAAAATATGCATAAAGAAAGTGTTCAGGGTGGGGGATCGTAGCGGGTGCAACGTCTGTTTCGAATGTTTACTATTGTCGGGGTTGTTGCCCGCTATCGCCTTGATAACCTGATTGATCGTGACTCTCTGCCCTGGTTTGGACGTCTCTTTTTATCTTTGCTTCCCTGGCGTTGGCATTCCAATCCAGCAACCCGCGGTGCCCGTTTGCGAATGGCGCTGACAGATCTTGGCCCTATTTTTGTAAAGTTTGGCCAGATTCTTTCAACCCGTCGTGATCTTCTTCCCGATGATATTGGCGATGAGCTTGCCCAGCTTCAGGATCGGGTGCCGCCTTTTGGTAGTGCTCAGGCCGTTGAAATTATTGAGAGTAGTCTTGGTGAAACCGTAGATAATCTGTTTCAGTCATTTGAGCGTGAGCCGATGGCGTCAGCCTCTGTAGCTCAGGTTCATGGAGCGGTTCTCCATAACGGCGATGCTGTTGTCGTGAAGGTTATCCGCCCTAATATCGACAAAGTTATTCGTAAAGATATCTCTCTGCTTTATATGCTGGCTCGTCTCATTCGCCTGACTTCTGATGGTCGGCGCCTGCGCCCTGTCGAAGTGGTGGAAGATTACGAAAGCACTATCTTTGATGAGCTGAACCTTCAGAGAGAAGCGGCCAATGCTTCCCAGTTGCGGAGGAACTTTCTTGAGTCGCCTCTGCTCTACATTCCCAGAGTTTATTGGGATTATTCCCGCCCGAGAGTGATGGTTATGGAACGTATTGATGGCGTTCCGGTAACCGACCTTGAAGCGTTAAAAGCTCAGGGAACCAATATGAAACTGTTGGCTGAACGTGGAGTCGAAACTTTTTTCACTCAAGTGTTTCGGGACAGTTTCTTTCATGCGGATATGCATCCGGGAAATATTTTTATCTCCAGAGTGAATCCTAATGATCCCCAATATATTGGTATCGACTGTGGCATTGTTGGGTCTTTAACTCCTGAAGATCAGAGTTATCTTGCCCGAAACCTTCTGGCCTTCTTCCGGCGGGATTACCGGTTGGTGGCAAAACTGCATATAGATTCCGGCTGGGTGCCTGCAGACACCAAAGTGAACGAGCTTGAGGCTGGGATTCGCACCGTCTGCGAGCCGATTTTTGAGAAACCGCTGGCGGAAATCTCTTTTGGAATGGTTCTGCTGAATCTGTTTCAGGTAGCCCGGCGCTTTAATATGGAGGTTCAGCCTCAATTGGTGCTGTTGCAGAAAACCTTGTTGAATATTGAGGGGTTGGGGCGACAGCTCTATCCTCAGCTGGATCTTTGGGCGACAGCACAGCCATTTTTAGAAAAATGGATGCATGAGCGAGTTGCACCTCAAGGTGTCATAAAGCGCTTACATAATACGATGCCTGAGTTTATTGAACAGGCGCCAATGCTGGCCCATCAGCTTATGGAAGATATCCAGAGTTTGCATAAAGCGCAGTCACCACAAGTGGTTCCTCAAACTGCAGCTGGGCGTGATTTGCGCTGGCTGGGCATAATTGTTCTGGCTGGGGCTTCCTTTGCGGCCTTTCAGACTGCGGAAGTTACTAGCTGGAATGTTTTGTTATTGGGTGGTGTTGGCGGTTATTTATTAAGTCAGTCTGGTTCCGGGCGTTCTGGTAGATAGAGGGGGTAGTATGTCCAAAGCATGGTTGAATGAAGTTGCCTGGAATGATGATGGTCTAGTTCCGGCCATTGCTCAGGATGCGGAAACCGGTAAAGTTCTGATGATGGCGTGGATGAACCGTGAAGCGCTGGAAGCAACAGTGCGGGAAGGGCACGCTATTTACTGGTCTCGTTCTCGTGGAAAGCTATGGCGCAAAGGGGAGTCCTCGGGGCATACGCAGGAACTGGTGGATTTGCGCCTTGATTGTGACGGAGACACCGTATTGCTGCGAGTGCGTCAACATGGTGGTATTGCCTGCCATACCGGGAGGGAGCATTGCTTCTTCCGGCAGCTGCAGGCCGGGGACGTCACCTGCTGGCACGATGTGGAGCCGGTGAAAAAGAACCCCGATGACATATATCAATAAATTGTAAAGATGCACGCTGCACTGGATGGATAATGAGCGATATACTTGAGCAACTTGCGCAGGTTCTGGAACAGCGTAAAAATGATGATCCCGACAGCTCCTATGTGGCGGGGCTATACCAGAAAGGACTGAACAAAATCCTGGAAAAGGTAGGTGAAGAAGCCACGGAAACCCTGCTGGCAGCAAAAGATGCTGAACGCAGCGGTAATGTGGATGATCTGGTGTACGAAACTGCCGATCTCTGGTTTCACTCGCTGGTTATGCTGGCTCATCTGGGTGCCGGGCCTGATGCGATTTTAAATGAACTGGGCAGACGTTTTGGACTGTCCGGTCTTGAGGAAAAGGCAGCCCGCTCTGCAGGCGCTGACGAAAACAGGGATTCCTGAACAGGACAGAAAGATGACTGACTGTATTTTCTGCAAAATTCAGCAGGGAGATATTCCAGCAGACATTGTTTATGAAGATGAACACTGTCTGGCGTTCCGGGATATCCAGCCAAAGGCTCCGATTCACCTGCTGGTGATTCCCCGCAAACATGTGGAAAACCTGGATGACCTGGGTGAATCTGATAAAGATCTGGTCAGCCATATGATGCTGACAATTCCCAAGATTGCCCGGCAGCAAGGGCTGAAAGAGGGATACCGTACGGTTGCCAATACTGGTGCTGGCGGTGGGCAGGAGGTGTTCCACCTGCATTTTCATATTCTGGGCGGTGGTGCGCTCCACGCTCTGTAACGGATAACGATTTTAAGATTACGATTTTAAAGGGGATTTATTATGGGCATTAGTATTCCGCAGCTTCTGATAGTTTTGGCTATCCTGATTCTTCTGTTTGGCACCAAGCGTTTGCGCAACATTGGTGGTGACCTGGGCAGTGCTGTAAAAGGCTTTCGCAAGGCCATGAGCAGTGAAGAGCAGAATGCTGCTAAAAACGAAGAGCCACGCAAGATTGAAGGTGAGGATGCTCAGTTCTCCAAGAGTACTGAACAAGAGTCTCAGAAAGATAAGCAGTCGTAACGGAAGCCTGTAGTAGTGTTCGATATCGGATTTCTAGAGCTTGTCATTATTGCTGTGATTGCGCTGGTAGTTTTGGGTCCTGAACGGCTTCCTATTGCTATAAAAACCACCGCAATATGGGTTGGTCGAATCAAGCGTAGCTTTCAGGGAATCCGTGCTGAAATTGAGCGTGAGCTGAAAGTGGATGAAATCCGCCGTGAAGTTCATAACGCCAGTGTCATGGATGAATTAAAGAAAACTCGGGAAGAGCTGGAGCAGGGTGTTAACAATGTTCGGGAATCCCTGAACACTCCTCTGGATGGATTTTCTGGAGATAAAACTCCGGCGAAAGATGCCGGGGCTTCTTCAGAGGCGGGTTCTTCCGTTGCAGAGAAAAGCAGTGGCTCTAAGTCAGACAGCCAATCTTCCTGAATCGTGCGTTAAGTGCACCTGAACAGATTTTTTAATGAGTAATAACCAGCAAAGCAGTCAAGGGGCTGATACAGAGCAACCATTGGTTCAACACCTTTTGGAATTGCGCAATCGCATTCTGAAATCGGTTGCTGTTGTTATTGTTATTTTCCTTGGCCTGTTTTATTTCGCCAACGATATTTATGCCTTTGTTTCTCAGCCTCTGAGAGCTTATCTGCCGGAAGGTGCCAGCATGATTGCAACAGAAGTGGCTTCGCCATTTCTGACGCCATTCAAACTGACCCTTGTGGTTTCAGTGTTTCTTGGAATTCCTTTTGTGTTGCATCAGATCTGGGCCTTTATCTCTCCAGGATTGTATCAGCATGAAAAGCGCCTGGCGGTACCGCTGCTGATTTCCAGTGTGTTGCTGTTCTATGGCGGTGCGGCTTTTGCCTACTATGTTGTCTTCCCGCTGGTTTTTGGTTTCTTCACCAGTGTTGGTCCGGAAGGGGTAACGATTATGACTGATATTAATCGTTATCTGGATTTCGTATTGAAGATGTTCTTCGCCTTTGGTGTGGCTTTTGAGATTCCCGTGGCAACCGTTTTGCTGGTCGCGTCGGGTCTGACAACCGTTGAAGATCTTAAGAAGAAACGCCCTTATGTGGTTGTAGGGTGTTTTGTTATTGGCATGTTGCTAACACCGCCCGATGTAATTTCCCAGTCTCTGCTGGCGCTGCCAATGTGGCTGCTTTTTGAGTGTGGCATTATTTTTTCACGATTTGCCAAGAACTCGGCTTCTCAAAGAGAAGCGGAAAAAGAGAAAGAGCAGCAGGCTGCTGAGTAATACTGAATTGATTGGAGGAGCCGTCTTTAGGACGGCTTTTTTGTTTGTATGAATCTTCTTCTGCTTGAACCTGAAGATATTATCGAACCCGGCCGGGCTATAGTCCGTAGCCGTCGTTTATCCCATGTTCAGGATGTTCATAAATCTGAATCCGGCGACACCCTGCGTGTGGGTGAGCTGAATGGTTTGATGGGTGAAGCTCGTATTGTCCGTTTGGATAAGGATGAACTTGAGCTGGAATATACGGTAACTCAAGAACCGCCACCGGCTTTACCGGTAACCGTTTTACTCGCGCTTCCCCGCCCTAAAATGCTGAAGCGAACTTTCCAGACGCTGGCAGCTATGGGCGTAAAGCGTATTGTTCTGATGAACACTTTTCGGGTAGAAAAGAGCTTCTGGCAAAGCCCTTGGCTCAAACCTGAAGCTATTCGTGAACAACTGGTTCTGGGATTGGAGCAGGGGCGGGACACTGTTTTGCCAGAAGTTATTCTGGAAAAACGTTTCAAACCGTTTGTGGAAGATCGTTTACCGGCTATGTCCCAGAATATGCGCAAGCTGGTGGCTCACCCGGTGGGTGGTGTGGAATGCCCCCGGGCGATTCATGAGCCAACCGTACTGGCCATTGGTCCCGAGGGCGGATTTATTCCTTACGAAGTGGAGCGGTTGGTGGAATACGGCTTTGAATGTGTCCACCTTGGTCCAAGAATTCTGCGGGTAGAAACTGCTGTCCCTGTTTTGCTCAGTCGACTCTTTTAACTCATATCCTGAGGATCCACATCAATAGACCAGCGAATTTTGCGGGTCAGTGGATCCTGTTCCATTGAAGGAAGCAGCCTGTAAAGCAGGTTATGCAGTGGTTTGCGGTTGCGAGCTTGCAGGTGTAGTTGCCAGCGCATGCGTCCCTGACGTTTTTCCATGGGGGCTGGCATGGGGCCAATAATCATAACGCCTTCCGGCCCACCTAAATTATTTGCTTCGATGATCTCTCTGGCGATATGTGCTGAATTGTTCAGAAACTCTTCTACAGGTTGAGGATTCGGGGCTTCCGAAGAAATAAGAGCTATGTGGCTAAATGGCGGAAGCCCGATAGTGCTGCGCTGTTGAACAATTTCCTGTGAGAAGGCGTCATATCCCTGATGGATCAGTGTTTGCAGTTGTGGGTTTTCAGGGTTTCCTGTTTGAATTAAAACCTTGCCCGGTTGGTCAGCTCTTCCTGCTCTGCCGGCAACCTGAAGAATTAACTGGCCGGTTTTTTCTGCTCCCCGAAAATCTGCGCTGAAAAAACCTGTGTCAGCATTCACAATTACTACAAGAGTTACGGCAGGGAAGTGGTGACCTTTGGCCAGCATTTGGGTGCCAACAAGGATGGCTGGGTTGCCTCTGTGGATTTTCTCGATCATCTCATGAAATGAGTGTTTCTTGCGCATGCTGTCACGGTCTATGCGCATCACATCAACCTTACCTTTCTTAGCAAAGATTTGTTCCAGAATTTCTTCGGTGCGCTCCGTGCCTTGGCCAACAGGACTTAACTCGTGACTGTGGCAATTAGGACACTGATTTGGAATGCCTTGATGGTAATCGCAATGGTGGCAGTGCAGATGTAAAGGTGAACGGTGCAAGGTCAGGTGGGCATCACAATTCGGGCAGTCAATCAGCCAGCCACAATTATCACAGGTGAGGGTTGGGGCGTAACCACGGCGATTCAGGAAAACCAGAACCTGTTGTCCTTGCTTCAGAGTGTTTTGGATGGCGGTCAGGCTTTCTGGGGCAATCCCTCCCTGCATCTGCTGATTGCGGGTATCTACCAGCTCCAAAGCTGGCGGTCGGGCATTACCCGCCCGTTGCTGCAGTTGCAGGTAACGAAATTTGTGGGTTTGGCTGTTGTGCAGAGTTTCAAGACTGGGAGTGGCTGAGCCAAGAACTACGGGAATATTTTCAAGCCTTCCCCGGTAAAGAGCTAAATCACGGGACGAGTAACGGATACTGTCCTGCTGTTTGTAGGAAAGGTCATGCTCTTCATCAACAATAATGATGCCAGGGTGGAGCACGGGCGTGAAAATGCCTGAGCGGGTGGCTATAACAATACCCGCTTCACCACGACGGGAGGCAAGCCAGCCATTCAGGCGTTCTCTGTCAGTCAGGCCTGAGTGCAACACGGCAATTGGTACATTAAAGCGTTCACGGAATCTGGCCATTGTTTGCGGTGTCAGGCCTATTTCTGGAACTAGTACCAGCGCCTGCTGTTTATTGGCTAGGGTGTGAGCGATGGCTTGAAGGTAAACCTCGGTTTTACCGCTGCCGGTTACACCATGGAGTAACGTGGCGCTGAACTGATGCATCTCACAGGTTATGGATTCGAGAGCGCGTTCCTGCTCATGATTCAAAACCAGAGGTGAAGATTTCAGCAAGGGCTCATGTTGATAGAAAAGTTGAAACTCAGGCGCCTTTTCAATGACTTCAATAAGCCCCCGGTTTTCCAGATTTTTAAGTAGTGTGCGATCAAAGCCCATGCTGCGCAGGGCTTCTGAAGAAACGCCATCCTGATGTTGCTTGATAAGGTTCCAGGCTTCCTGCTGGCGGGGGGCTCTAGCCCGTAATAAGGCTGTTTCTGCTTGTGTATCAAGATTTTGAGCTGGTTGCCAGAATTCGTGAACTTCTCTGCCCAAGTCATAACCCTGTCGTAACAGGGCGGGCAGCGCCTGGCTGAAAGTGTCGCCAATAGGGTGGTGATAATAATCGGCAGACCAGTTCACCAGATTGATCAATGCTTCCGAGAGAATGGGTATGGAATCAAGAACTTCGCTGGCGGGGCGCAGCTTGCTCTCTGGCACCTCGGATTCTGTTTCCAGGCTGATCAGTATGCCGACGATTTCCCGGTTTCGGAATGGAACTCTTACCCGCACTCCAGGTGTCAGCGAACCTGTGTGTATGGAGTGTGGCGGAAGATAATCAAACAGGCGGCGCAGGTTAACCGGGAGTGCGAGGCGTAAAATTCCGCTGGGGTTCGCAGGCATAAGCATTGAACGCTGAATAAAAAGGATAGCTTATCAGATACTTCTGGCCTGTGTCTGATTGGTGGCGCTGTTACAAAAGCCTGTTTCAGCGAGAATAGGGGTTAACAACGGTTGAGTTGTTGTTTCCCTGCTTTGCTCCGGGAATCGGGTCTGCTAATATTCGCGATCTTCTGTCAGGAGTCTATGCTCCTGATTAACAAGCATGCGGTGCCAGAAGCTGGCGGGGCTAAAATTTAGATTCCCGGGCACTGGTGGCGGCGTGCAGATAAGCTAGAGGCTGAGCCCAATGAAACAGGATATCCATCCTAAGTACGAAGAAATCACTGCTACCTGCAGCTGCGGTAACGTGATCAAGGTTAAATCTACTCTGTGCAAGGATATCGGCCTGGACGTATGCGCCAAGTGCCACCCATTCTACACTGGCACTCAGAAGGTTATGGATGCCGGCGGTCGTATCGAACGCTTCAACAAGCGTTTCGGGGCGCTCAGCACCAAGCGCTGAGAAGAATAAAAGAGGCACCTTTTCAGGTGCCTCTTTTGATTTTAGGCTTTGATCTGTTTTTTATTGCAATTTCACGATCAGAGTTGGGTGAATAAATAGTCAGGTGTCTCTGTCGTTTTCTTCGGGTCACTTTCGTTTTTAGTCGGTTACGCTTTTCACTTCCTCCAAGTTTTTTGTCTGACTGCATTATCAAAACCGTAATTCAGCAAGAAAATAGTCGTTATAAGTACTTATTGTAATTTGGTTGGCTGTCGTCTGTTGAGCGTGTTCACCCTTTCCGATATTCTCATGCCTCCCGGCAGGCAATAAAAAACTGGAAGAAATAAAATGGCTGAGGACA
Source organism: Parendozoicomonas sp. 2304DJ65-17 (assembly GCF_058148445.1). Lineage (NCBI taxonomy): Bacteria > Pseudomonadati > Pseudomonadota > Gammaproteobacteria > Oceanospirillales > Endozoicomonadaceae > Parendozoicomonas > Parendozoicomonas sp. 2304DJ65-17. The sequence goes on along the minus strand of NZ_JBYVJV010000001.1, from coordinate 92,903 downwards.
TGAAGCAAGCTGCTCTCGATTATCACGCAAATCCGAGACCTGGCAAGATCAGTGTTGAACTGACCAAACCAGCTGTGACTTCCCGCGATCTTTCTCTGGCTTACAGTCCTGGTGTTGCTGAGCCGGTGCGCGAAATCGCCCGTGACGCTGAACTGGCGTATAAATATACGGCGAAAGGCAACCTTGTTGCTGTCATCAGTAACGGTTCCGCCATTCTGGGGCTTGGTAATCTCGGCCCTCTGGCCAGTAAGCCGGTAATGGAAGGTAAGTCTCTTCTGTTTAAGCGTTTTGCTGGTGTTGACTCCATTGATCTGGAAGTTGAATCCGAAAGCCCACAGGCATTTATCGATACTGTTAAGCGTATTGCTGTAACTTTTGGTGGCATCAATCTGGAAGACATCAAAGCTCCTGAGTGTTTTGAAATTGAGCGCGCTCTGATTGATCTGTGTGACATTCCTGTATTCCACGATGACCAGCACGGTACTGCTATCGTAACTGTTGCAGGCATGCTGAACGCTCTTGAGCTGGCTGGAAAAGAAGTTGACCAGGCTCGTATGGTTTGTCTGGGTGCTGGCGCTGCTGCAATTTCCTGTACCAAGCTGCTGATCAGCTGTGGCATGAAGCCAGAAAACATTCTGATGCTGGACAGTAAGGGCGTTATTCACTCTGAACGTACTGACCTGAACCAATACAAAGCAGCATTTGCTGTAGAAACAGATTGTCGTACGCTGGACGATGCTATTGAGAACGCAGATGTGTTCCTTGGGTTGTCTGGTCCTAACCTGCTGTCTCCAGAGCAACTGAGCCGTATGGCCAAGAATCCAGTTGTGTTTGCCTGCTCTAACCCTGACCCGGAAATTAAGCCTGAGAAAGCTGTTGAAGCACGCCCTGACGTGATTATGGCTACCGGACGTTCTGACTACCCGAACCAGGTAAACAATGTTCTTGGTTTCCCCTTCATCTTCCGTGGTGCTCTAGATGTTCGTGCAGCTAAAATCAATGAAGAGATGAAAGTGGCTGCCGCTTACGCTCTGAAAGAGCTGGCTAAAGAGCCTGTGCCTCAAGAAGTTTTGGACGCTTATGGTCTGGACTCTCTGGAGTTTGGTCGCGATTACATTATCCCTAAGCCTATGGATGCTCGCCTGCTGGGCGCCGTGTCTGCTGCAGTTGCTAAAGCAGCTGTTGATACTGGCGTTGCCCGTGCTGAGTACCCTGCGCATTACCCACTGAAGTCTATGGATGATATTGCTTACTGATATTGCCGAGCGTATTCAGTGAAATATAAAAAACCCTGCTTTTGATGAGCAGGGTTTTTTGTTGGAGCAGAGTTATTTGAAAAGCTTTTGCTTTAGAAAATATCGCTGGGGTTAAAGCTTTCTTCTTCGCCAGTTTTGGTTTCCTGCTCAATCAAATCTGCTTTCGGTGCATTCTCGGCACGGAACACTTCAAAGATCGCATCCTGTTCTCCAGGGCTGGCTGGTTTTCCGGTTGATGGGTTGATTTTCATTGTCACCATTCCTTCGGGCTGAGGGAGGTTTGTTTCCGGAATATTCTGTAGCGCGACTTTCATAAAATCGATCCAGATTGGCAGGGCTGCGTTAGCACCGTACTCCCAGCGGCCAAGAGTCTTTGGTTGGTCAAAGCCCATCCACACAGTTGTCTGCAGTTCAGGGTTGAAGCCAGAGAACCATACATCCCGCTGATCATTGGTTGTACCGGTTTTTCCTGCAAGATCGGAGCGCTTTAATACTTTTGCACGGCGACCGGTTCCAGACTGGATAACATCCTTCATCATGTCGTACATGATGTAGTTAACGCGTTTGTCCATGACTCGTGGAGCTATTCTTGGGAGTTTCTGGAATTGTTGTTCTGGCAGTGCTGTATCAGCAAATAGCGGGTCGTTAATGCCAAGTCCCGCAGCATCCGGGATGGGGAATGCTTTGGTTTTATCCAGTTCTTCCTGTTGTTTCTCGCAGTCACGGCAGGCAATTAAAGGATCTGATTCCATAACTGTTGTATCAAGGCGATCAATGCGGTCAATTATGTAAGGTTCAATCTGGAAGCCACCATTGGCAAGAACGGTATAGCCTGTCGCCAACTCCATGGGGGTTAATGCCGCACTACCAAGAGACAGGGAAAGGTTCTCTGGCAGTTTCTCTCTTGGTAGGCCTAGTTGTTCAATGAAGTCCAGTGTGTAATTCACACCAGTGCGCTGCAGAAGCCGGATGGAAACCAGATTGCGTGAACGATACAGGCCTTTACGGATGCGGGTGGGGCCGTAGAATTTTTGGTTGTCGTTCTGTGGGCGCCAGTGACTTTCCAGTTGGTCATCGTTAAATACAACTGGTGCGTCGTTTATAAGCGTTGCTGCCGTTGCGCCTTTATTGATGGCGGCAGAGTAAACGAAGGGTTTAAATGCTGAGCCAACCTGTCTGCTGGCCTGAATGACGCGATTGTATTTACTGTCGTAGAAATTAAATCCGCCAACAATCGCTGTAATGGCACCGTCTTCTGGTCTGAGAGAAACAAGTGCTGCCTGTGCTTCTGGAATCTGGCTGAGCCTCCAGCTGCCATTGTTATGTCTTACCCGCACAAGGTTACCCATAGCAACTACGTCCGCCGGAGTGGTAGGTGCTTTTCCTTGACGGTTGACGTCTATGTAAGGTTTAGCCCATTTCATTTCTTCCCAGGTCAGGGTGCCGGTAGTGCCATCGCGGAATAACAGTGTGGCGAATTCATCTGTGACATCTGTAATGATCGCAGGCTGAAGCTGCCCGATAGGGCTGCTGTCTTTCAGGGTTTGCTGCCAGCTTTCCGGGTCTTCCAGTGCCAGTTCAGGTCCGCGGTAGCCATGACGCTCATCGTAAGCCTGCAGGCCTTTATCAATCGCAGCATTGGCTGCACGTTGCTGGTCAGAATTTATGGATGTGTAAACTTCGTAGCCGTCGGTGTAAGCGTTGGCTCCAAACTTCTCGACAACCTGCATGCGCACCATTTCTGCGACATAAGGGGCTTCAAGATCGATTGGCAGACCGTGGTACTTGGCTGTAACTTCTTCCTGAAGAGCTAAATCGTATTCGGCTTGGGTGATATAACCAAGAGTGCGCATGCGATTCAGAATCCAGTTCCTGCGAATCAGTGAGCGCTCAGAGTTCGCCAGAGGGTTGTAGCGAGATGGTGCTTTAGGTAATCCCGCGATCATGGCCATCTGAGCCAGGCTTAAATCCTTAGTGGATTTTCCATAGTAAACCTGAGCGGCGGCTTCAATGCCGTAAGCTCGGTTTCCGAGGTAAATCTTGTTGAGGTAAAGCTCGATAATTTCGTCTTTGCTTAACTCTCGCTCAATCTCGAGAGCCAGGAGGATTTCATTGAACTTGCGGGAAAACACTCTTTCGTGACTCAGGAAAAAGTTCTTTGCCACTTGCATGGTTATGGTGCTGCCGCCGGACTGGATGCGTCCGGTGGACACCAATTGTACTGTGGCACGAGCCAGACCGGCGATGTCTACACCGTTGTGCGAATAGAAGCGGTCATCTTCTGCTGCAAGAAAAGCGTTAACCAGATTCTGTGGTACGTCTTCGATGTTGACTGGTGTGCGACGCTTTTCACCAAACTCGGCAATAAGGCTGTTGTCTGCCGTATAAATACGCAGAGGTGTCTGCAGGCGAACGTCCCTGAGAGACTCAACAGAAGGGAGGCCCGGGCTCAGATAAAGATAGGCGCTGCTGAAAATGAGCGCTGCTCCACAAATTGCAGAAAAACCTGACCACAGGCCAAAACGAACCACTCTGACAGTTTTATTCATAAGTATTGTTAATAAATGAACCGGTTAGGGTTGTCTGCACGGCCATGCCATGTCCCTGAATAGGCCATTATAAGCAAGAGTTATAGCTCTGACACAATTGCCATATATCGCAGACTGTTATTTAATGGTGCGAGAATACAACGAAAAACTATATAAGAAGTTGAATCTTTGCGGGGCAAATATAAGTGCTAGGGCTGTTAAAGAAAAAAAACAGTGCACTGCTGGGGATTGATATCAGTTCTACTTCGGCCAAGTTACTTGAACTCAGTGTCAGTGGTAACCAATACCGAGTGGAATCTTATGCGGTAGAACCCCTGCAGCCAAACGCCGTTGTTGAAAAAAATATCAATGAACTTGAGATCGTCGGAGAAAGCGTCCGATCACTTGTAACCAAATCGCGTACCTCTTTGAAAAATGCCGTTGTCGCTGTAGCGGGCTCTGCCGTTATTACAAAGACAATGGAGATGGATGCTTCTCTCAGTGATGAGGAAATGGAAAGCCAGATATCTGTAGAGGCTGACCAGTATATTCCTTATCCCCTTGATGAAGTTGCACTGGATTTTGAGGTGCAGGGGTTGAGCGAAAGTAACCCTGAGCGTGCCGAGGTCCTGGTTGCAGCCTGCCGTAAGGAAAATGTTGAAAGCCGAGAGGCGGCCCTTAACCTGGCGGGTTTGACGGCGAAGGTTGTTGATGTAGAAGCCTACGCTATGGAACGAGCTTATGAGTTGATTGAGCCACAGCTCGAACTGCCAGATGAAGATCCTCTGGTGGCCATTGTTGATATTGGCGCCACCATGACCACTCTCAGCGTTCTCGAGAATGGTAAAACTGTTTATACCCGAGAACAGCTATTTGGTGGTCGCCAGCTGACTGATGAAATTCAGCGCCGATATGGAATGTCCCCTGAAGAGGCCGGATTGGCCAAAAAAACAGGTGAGCTACCGGATGATTATGAGCCGGAAGTTCTGGAACCATTCAGAACCGCCGCTGTTCAGCAGGTTTCAAGAAGTCTGCAGTTTTTCTACTCCTCCAGCCATTTTAATGATGTTGATTGCATCGTTCTTGCTGGTGGTACGGCATCAACACCCGGTTTGGAAGGAATGATTGCAGAAAAGATTGGTACTCGATGCACTCTTGCCAACCCTTTTGCCCGGATGTCTGTTGCCAGTAAGGTGAATGCCAGTGCTCTGGCTAATGACGCGCCGGCAATGATGATTGCCTGTGGTCTGGCTATGAGGAGTTTTGACTGATGGCAAGAATTAACCTTCTCCCCTGGCGTGAAGAGCTCCGCCAGCAGCGTCAGAAAAACTTCCTGATCGCTTTAGGCATAACCGTTGCTATCGCCGTGGTTTTGATCTTTCTACGGGATATGATGCTCAACTCGGCCATTGATGATCAACGTGGTAGAAACAAGTTTATTCAGACGGAGATTTCTACACTTGATGGGAAAATCAAGGAAATCAATGAACTGAAGGAAAAGAAAGAAGAGCTTCTGGCTCGTATGGAAGTTATCCAAAACCTTCAGGGTAACCGACCCGTTATTGTCCGGATGTTTGATGAAATGGTTCGTGTGCTTCCAGATGGTGTGTATTTCACCAGTCTTAGCATGACTGACAGAACCATTAATGTTCAGGGTATTTCTGAATCAAACAACAGAATTTCCAAGCTTATGCGACAGCTTGATGAGTCGGACTGGTTTGATAACCCAAACCTGACGGCTGTAAAGGCGCTTAAGGAAGGTGAAGGTAGTAGTTTTGATCTGACATTCCAGCAGGTTACCCCGTCTCTGGATGACTCCAAGGAGGGCGGCGCATGAGTTCTTTGCAGGAAACGCTCGATAAAATCAATAATATCGATTTCAACGACCTTGATTTTGAAAATATTGGCTCCTGGCCCACGCCGGTCAAAGCCATTATTTGTGTGCTGGTTTTTGCACTGGTTTTGTTCCTTGGATTTAACTTCCACTTGAGCTCTTTGGGTAAGAGTTTGGATCGGGAGGCTCGTAAAGAAACTGAGTTAAAGCAGGAGTTTCAGGTGAAGGCGTTTCAGGCGGCCAATCTTGACTCTTATCGTGCCCAGATGACTGAAATGGAGGCTTCATTCGGAGCGTTGGTTCGACAGTTGCCCAGTGATACTGAAGTGCCGGGATTGCTGGAAGATATTACCGAGAAAGGGCTTGGTGCTGGGTTGACGATCAATACCATAACTCTCCAGCCGGAGGTGACTCACGAGTTTTATATCGAGCTGCCTATCAGTATTAATGTGCAGGGCAACTATCACGACCTTGGGAATTTTGTCAGTGGTGTCGCGGGCTTGCCACGGATTGTGACCCTCCATGATTTTAAAATCACCGATGGTAAGAGTGGCGCTCGCCTCAATATGGAGATTATTGCCAGAACTTATCGCTATAACGACAAGGGGGGAGCGTAATGAATCGTATATCCCTCGCTTGTGGTGTGCTGGCAACAACGCTTTTAGCTGGTTGTGATGGTGGTGGTGATTATCGGGATTTGTCCCGGTATATGGATGAAGTAAGGGCAAAGCCCAAGGGTAGTATTGAGCCTCTCCCTAAGTTTAACCCTTATGAGGCTTTTACTTATGGGGCTTCCGGTGAGCGCAGTCCTTTTGATAAACCGATTAAGGTTGAGATTGTCCGCAAGCAAAAAGTACAGAGTGACATCAGTCCTGACTTGGATCGAGTGAAACAATTCTTGGAAAGCTTTTCTTTTGACAGTTTCTCAATGGTTGGCACATTAAGTGACGACCGGGGTTTTTATGCCCTGATCTCTGCCGATGGCAATGTGTATAAGGTAGAGGTCGGTGATTATCTTGGGAAAAATCACGGGCGTGTGATTGGCATCACGGACTCAGAGATACAGGTCATAGAGATTGTCCGTAACGGACCTGAAAGCTGGGTTGAGCGACCAAGGACCTTGGCACTGAATGAGAGTTGATAGTTGAGCGGCCTCACTGTCTGTGAATCTCTCGCAAACAGATATATGTACGTGATTGGGGTTTGGGTCTGATCGCTGCAGGGAAAGAATAAAGACAATATGGGTGTGATCAAATGATGAAAACGGGCAGTTTTGCAAAATGGGCGAGTAGCCTTGGGGGGGTAGCCGGCATACTGGCTATGCCTGTGCTGGCCGGAACGTTGCAGGATCTTGATGTGACCTCACTGCCTGGTGAGCGTGTCGAGATGAAGCTGACGTTTGATTCTCCTCCTCCAGAGGTACGTGGTTATGCGATTGAGCAGCCTGCTCGGATAGCTTTGGATTTGCCCGGAACTACCAGTGCTATTGATAAATATAACGATGTAGGTTTTGCGAATACTCGTAGTGTGACGGTGATCGAAGCCAAAGGCCGCACCCGGATGATTGTTAATCTGGCAGAACCTGCTGGCTATACCACAAGGGTAGAGGGTAATAGCCTCTATGTGCTTGTGGGGGATTCGGCTGATGAGGTTTCTTCTTCACCTGTCGCATCAGCTCCAGTTTCCTCTGCATCTTCCTCCTCTGTTTCCAGAGGTGTTCCAGCCAATGTGGATGGTGTAACCGCTATCAACTTTGAGAGGGGGGCTGATGGTGAAGGTAATATAATTGTTGGTCTGTCTTCAAAAGCCGTGAAAATGGATTTGGAGGAGCAGGGTGGACGTCTTCGTTTGACTTTCCCGGGTTCAGAATTGCCAGTAAAACTGCGTAATCGTCTTGATGTTAATGATTTTGCCACACCTGTGCAGTTTATCGATGCCAAGGTCGAAGATGGCAATGCTGTGATTGTTATTGATCCAAAGGGTGAGTATGACTACCTCGCTTGGCAGACTGATGAAAATCTGAACATCAGTGTTAAAGCTCTCACTCCTCAACAGGCTGAACAGAAAGCTCGTAAAAAGCTTGTTTACAGTGGCGATAAGCTCTCCCTGAACTTCCAGGATATTGAAGTCCGGGATGTTCTCCAGATTCTTGCTGACTTTAAAGACTTGAACCTTGTTGCTAGTGACACAGTTTCCGGCCGAGTTACTCTGCGTCTGAAGAGTGTGCCTTGGGATCAGGCTCTGGATATTGTTTTGAAATCCAAAGGTCTTGGTCAGCGTCGTGAGAATAACGTTTTGGTTGTAGCTCCAGCCGCAGAATTGGCTGCTCAGGAGCGAGAGTTACTTGAATCGCAGCAGCAGATTCGTGAGTTGGCGCCACTTTATACCGAGCTGGTACAGATTAATTATGCCGATGCAGGAGAAATTGCTGCAGTTCTGCTCGGCGGTGAAGGGAATCGTATACTCTCTGAGCGCGGTAGTGTTCAAATCATTGAACGAACCAATAGCCTACTGGTGCAGGAGACTCAGGGTAAGCTTGATGAGATTAGGGAGTTGATTACCAAGGTTGATATTCCTGTTCGCCAAGTGCAAATCGAAGCTCGTATCGTTGCTGCAGATACTAGTTTTCGAAAAGAGCTTGGTGTGAAGTGGGGTGGTTATATCAACCCAGGTGGTCCTACAACACAAGGTGATAAAGGTACATTCCTTGGTGGCCAGGGTGGGCAGGTGACGACGGAAGATGGTGATAGTGGTATCGAACGTAAGTACACCTATGATCAGCTGTTCACAGATTTGTCAGTGTCTGGTGCAGGCTCGTCGGCGATAGCTATCGGCTTTATGTCTGACTCGGCGGTAGTGAATCTTGAACTCTCGGCTCTTGAAAGTGACGGTGGGGGTGAAATTGTATCTCAACCTAAGGTTATTACTTCGGATAAGCAAAAAGCTGTGATCAAGAGTGGTAAGGAAATTCCTTATCAAGAGGCTAGTTCAAGTGGTGCAACTACCGTTTCCTTTAAGGAAGCCGTGCTCTCACTTGAGGTAACGCCTCAAATTACTCCAGATGGCCGGATAATTATGGAAATTAAGGTCAATAATGATGATAGTACTACGTCAACATCAACAGGGATTCCTATCATCGACACTACGGAAGTTGAAACCAAAGTGTTGATTGATGATGGTCAGACCATAGTTCTTGGTGGTATCTTCAAAAATACAACTAGTCAGGGTGTAGAAAAAGTGCCTCTTTTAGGGGACCTTCCAGGTGTTGGTCGTTTGTTCCGCAAGGATACTAAACGCGATACTAAGACCGAGACACTTATTTTCATTACACCTCGTATTCTTTCGGAGACAATGGCCTTGCGCTGACAGTGGATGTATGCAGTCACGCACTATTTATCTAATCGGGCCAATGGGAGCTGGTAAAAGCACCATTGGCCGAATGCTTTCCCGGGAGCTGAATCTACCTTTCCTTGATACTGATCAGGAGGTAGAGGAGCGCTGTGGTGCCGATATTCCCTGGATTTTCGATATGGAAGGCGAAGCCGGTTTCCGGCAGCGCGAAACTTCTGTACTGGAGATTCTTCAGGGGGAGCCTCCTCAGGTTATCGCAACAGGTGGAGGAATCGTGATGAAGGAAGAAAATCGCCGACTTATGGTGTCTGGCGGTTTTGTGGTTTTTCTTCAGGCTTCGGTAGCTACTCAGATGCTGCGCACCGCGAAAGATAAACGTCGTCCCTTGTTACAGCGCCCAGACCGTAAACAGGTTCTCACTGACCTCTATAAAATCAGGGAGCCTCTCTACCGTCAGACGGCTGATCTGGTGGTATGTACGGATCGGGGAAGTCCTCGACAGGTTATTCGTGAGATTGTTGAGGCTGTGCAGGGTAGTTAGTATCTTGATCGACCATCAGGCGATCTATTAGGAAGTACGTTGTGCAAACTCTTAATGTTGATCTTGGGGAGCGATCTTATCCCATTCGCATTGGTTCCGGGTTGCTGGATCGCCCGGAGCTGCTGACGCCTCATATTCGAGGTAAGCAAGTTGCGATAGTTTCCAACACCACTGTTGCACCTTTATATCTTGAACGGCTGCATGCTCTTCTCGAAGGGTATCAGGTCACAGATATCATTCTCCCCGATGGTGAAGAATATAAGAATCTTGAAGTATTGAATCAGGTTTTTGATGGCTTGTTGCAGGATCGCCACAATCGCACAACAACCTTGATCGCTCTCGGTGGTGGTGTTGTTGGGGATATGTGTGGCTTTGCTGCTGCCAGCTATCAGCGTGGCGTGAACTTTATACAGATCCCAACCACTCTTCTTTCCCAGGTGGACTCTTCCGTTGGTGGTAAAACCGGTGTGAATCACGCGCTGGGCAAAAATATGATTGGCGCCTTTCATCAACCCCAGTGTGTTCTTGCAGATATCAGTGTTTTCAAAACTCTGCCAGATAGGGAGCTGTCTGCCGGTTTGGCAGAAGTGATCAAGTACGGCTTGATTTGTGATGAACCATTTTTCACATGGTTGGAAAAAAACATATCTCGGCTGGTTGAGCGGGATGAAGCTGCATTAACAGAAGCGGTTTACCGATCCTGTAATAACAAAGCTCAAGTCGTTGCCGAAGATGAAAAAGAAGCAGGCCGTCGTGCATTGCTGAATCTTGGCCACACTTTTGGACATGCTATAGAAACACATCAGGGTTACGGGGTTTGGCTCCACGGAGAGGCTGTTGCTGCTGGCATGGTGATGGCTGCTCAAGTGTCTGAGAGTTTGGGGTGGATTGATGCTTTGGCTGTGGAGCGAACTGTTTCTATTCTGGAAAAGGCTAATCTTCCTGTTCATCCGCCAGAAGGTATGACTCCTGATGATTTTCTTGAGTTAATGAGTGTTGATAAGAAAGTTATTGATGGCAAGTTACGTCTGGTTCTCCTTAAATCGATAGGCGACGCTGTTGTAACAGCAGAAGTGCCTGCTCAACTGTTACGAGAGCAGCTGCAGCGGGTTTGTCGATAAAGTGCCTACTAACGCTTTTGGCAAAAACTCTCTCTGAAAAAACTCACAAAGACAGTCGTTTTTTATAAAGAATGGCTGTCTTTTGTGCGATTCCCCGATTGTCTTGATTGTTGCGATTTGTTAACACCCTGCTGCCCATGTACAATGAGCCGCCGCCCGACCGGGTTAGAGTCTTTGTCGGTGCCGGTTTCATCTGTTAATGACTGCTGCCAGGCAGTTTTCAGATGTTTCCCGATTAGGGGGATAAGTATAAGGTGTTAGGGCAAAACAACATGGATGCTGCCGTTCGGCCAGGAGGCCTGAAGACGCCAAAATAACGATTACCAGAATGGCTGTTGAGAGATCGCCTATGAGTTCAGGTTTGTATCATCCCGGTGAGTTCAGGGACAATTGTGGTTTTGGACTCATTGCCCACACAGAAGGCAGGAAAAGTCATGACCTGCTGGAGAAAGCAATTGAAGCCCTGACCTGTATGACCCATCGTGGGGGTATTGCCGCAGACGGGCGTACCGGCGATGGCTGTGGGTTGTTGATTCAACTTCCCGATTCTTTTTTTCGTTCCATAGCTAACGAAACTTTTAATATTCAACTGCCGCCCCTCTACGCCATTGGTATGGTGTTCCTGAGTCAGGACGAACGCAAAGCCAGCGAAAGTCGCCTCACTTTTGAGCAGGAGCTGAAAGATCAGGGGCTGGATGTTATTGGCTGGCGGGTAGTTCCCACTAATGAAGAGTGTCTGGGGCCAATCGCTCTGGATCAGCTTCCTCGTATTGAGCAGGTGTTTGTTGCTCCGGCTGGCGATAAAGACGCCCATCAGTTGGAAGCTGCTCTGTTTATGTCCCACCGTAAGACAAGCCAAAAGCTTGCTGAGGACGAAGACTTCTATATCTGCTCCCTGTCCAGCAAAGTCATCACCTATAAAGGATTGATGATGCCTGCTGATCTGGCGAGCTTTTACCCTGATCTGGGAGATACTCGCTTTGAAACAGCGATCTGTGTTTTCCATCAGCGTTTCTCTACCAACACAATGCCGCGCTGGCCTCTGGCTCAGCCATTCCGCATGCTGGCTCATAACGGTGAAATTAACACTATTATGGGTAACCGGAACTGGTCTGTAGCACGTTCCGAAAAGTTCCAGTCTGAACTTCTGCCGAACTTGGGTGAGATTCGTCCGCTGGTGAACAGAACTGGCTCAGATTCTTCATCTCTGGACAATATGTTGGAGATTCTGGTTACTGGTGGAGTTGATCTTTATCGTGCTGTACGGATGCTGGTTCCACCGGCCTGGCAGAATGTCGATACCATGGATCCAAATCTGCGGGCTTTCTATGAGTACAACTCCATGCATATGGAACCGTGGGATGGCCCGGCAGGCCTGGTTATCTCTGATGGTCGTTATGCTGTTTGTGCTCTCGATAGAAACGGTTTACGCCCATCTCGCTGGGTAAAAACCAAAGATGGTTATCTGACTGTTGCTTCTGAAGTTGGCGTTTACGACTATAAGCCGGAAGATGTTGTTGCCAAAGGCCGGGTTGGTCCTGGTCAGGTTCTGGCTATTGATACCGAAACCGGTGAATTCTTCCAGGCTAATGATATTGATCAGCAACTTAAGAACCGCCAGCCATACAAGCAATGGTTGAAGAAGCATGCCTGCCGTATCCAGTCCCGCTTTGTAGAAATTGACCACAAGGTTGATCCGCTATCAGCGGAAACGCTTCTTAGCGAACAAAAGCGATTCCAGGTTTCCTTTGAAGAGATGGATCAGGTTATCCGTCCACTCTCTGAGAACGGTCAGGAAGCTGTTGGCTCCATGGGTGATGACACGCCGATGGCGGTGCTCTCCCAACGTGTTCGCCCAGTTTACGAATACTTCCGTCAGCAGTTTGCACAGGTAACCAATCCACCGATTGATCCTCTGCGTGAAGCAGTGGTGATGTCTCTGGAAACCTGTATGGGGCGTGAGCGTAATATGTTCCTGGAAACTCCGGAACATGCTAAGCGGGTTATTCTGAAGTCACCTGTACTGTCTACCACCAAGTTCCTGAACCTGGTGAACGGTGAACACAAGCACGATGACCTGGAAGTTGAACGCCTTGATCTTGGCTATGAAGAGAAAGCAGGGTTGGAAGCTGCCATTGTTGCTCTCTGTGACAAGGCTGAGCAGGCTGTTCGTGATGGCAAGGTTCTTCTGCATCTTACAGATAGAGACCAAACGTCGGATCTGCTTCTTATTCATGCGGCCCTGGCTACTGGTGCGGTTCACCATCGCTTGATCAGTAAAGGCCTGCGTTCCGATGCTAATATTCTGGTAGAAACTGGAACAGCCCGTGATTCTCACCACTTCGCAGTATTGCTCGGCTTTGGAGCGACGGCGGTCTATCCATGGCTGTCCTATGAAGTGATTCGAGACATGATCCAGAGCGGCACCATGATTGCCGACACTCTGATGGCCTTTAAGTCCTACCGCAAAGGTATCAGTAAAGGATTGTTGAAAATTATGTCCAAGATGGGCATTTCAACAATTGCTTCCTACCGTGGTGCCCAGCTGTTTGAAGCTGTGGGTATCAGTCAGGACGTTGTAGATCTCTGTTTCTGTGGCGTGCTGAGTCGAATTGAAGGGGCGCGCTTCACAGACTTCCATGAAGATCAGGTGTTGCTCGCTAAAGAAGCCTCCCGTAAGCGTAAGCCGATTCAGCAGGGCGGTTACCTGAAGTTCGTACATGGCAGCGAATATCACGCCTTTAATCCTGATGTTGTGCAAACTCTGCAGAAAGCTGTGAAGAACGGTGACTATGCAGCATGGCGTGACTATGCGGCGCTGGTTAATGAGCGGCCGGTAGCGGTTATCCGAGATCTGTTTGATCTGGAAAGTGATCGCCAGCCGATCCCTCTGGATCAAGTGGAACCTGTTTCCGCTATTGTTCGTCGTTTCGACTCTGCGGCTATGAGTCTTGGTGCTCTTTCTCCAGAAGCGCACGAATCTCTGGCTCAGGCAATGAACCGTTTGGGTGGACGCTCTAACTCCGGTGAAGGTGGTGAAGACCCAGCACGTTTTGGAACCGACAAGGTTTCCAAGATTAAGCAGATTGCTTCTGGTCGTTTCGGTGTAACGCCTCACTATCTGGTGAACGCTGATGTTCTTCAGATCAAAGTTGCCCAGGGTGCGAAGCCTGGTGAAGGTGGTCAGCTTCCGGGCGGCAAGGTAAACGATCTTATTGCTCGTTTACGTTTTTCCGTACCGGGTGTGACGCTGATTTCACCACCGCCACACCATGATATTTACTCTATCGAAGATCTGGCTCAGCTGATCTATGACCTGAAGCAGGTGAATCCGGAGGCACTGGTTTCTGTGAAACTGGTGTCTGAACCTGGTGTGGGAACAATTGCCGCTGGTGTTGCCAAGGCTTATGCAGACTTGATTACCGTATCTGGTTATGACGGTGGTACTGCTGCAAGTCCATTGACATCTATTCGTTATGCCGGTTCTCCATGGGAACTTGGTCTGGCAGAAACTCAGCAGGCTCTGCGTTCCAATGATCTGCGTGGCAGCGTAAGACTGCAGACGGACGGTGGTTTGAAAACTGGTCTGGATGTTGTCAAAGCAGCTCTTCTCGGTGCGGAAAGCTTTGGCTTTGGTACCACCCCAATGATTGCCATGGGTTGTAAGTACCTGCGCATTTGTCACCTGAATAACTGTGCGACAGGTGTTGCCACCCAGGATGACCACCTTCGTGACGAGCACTTTATCGGCACTGTTGAGATGGTTACCAACTTCTTCACTTTCCTTGCTGAAGAAGTTCGCGAATGGCTGGCTAAGCTGGGCTATCGCAGTCTGGATGAACTGGTCGGTCGTACTGAGTTGCTGAAGGCGAAAGAAGGCCTGACTCCGCGTCAGGCAAACCTGAACCTTGAACCTGTTTTGAAAAACAGTGCGATTCCCGCTGATAAGCCAAATGCCTGTCAGGTTGACCGTAATCCACCATTCGATAAGGGTGAAATGGCTGAGCGTATGGTGACGGATATGTTGCCTGCTATAGAAGCTAAGTCTGGTGGTGAATTCACTTACACCATTGGTAACTGTGATCGCTCTATTGGTGCACGTCTTTCAGGTGAAATCGCTAAGCGCCACGGTAACCAGGGAATGGCGGATCAACCAGTAACTGTGAAGCTGACCGGTAGTGCTGGTCAAAGCTTCGGTGTCTGGAATGCTGGCGGTTTGAACATGTATCTCGAAGGTGATGCTAACGACTACGTTGGTAAAGGTATAACTGGCGGTAAGCTGGTGATTCGACCACCTCAGGGCAGTGCTTTTGCCAGTGAAGACACATCCATTATTGGTAATACCTGTCTCTACGGCGCTACAGGCGGCAAGTTGTTTGCTGCTGGTCGAGCTGGTGAGCGTCTCGGTGTACGTAACTCTGGTGCTCACGTAGTTGTTGAAGGCGCTGGTGATCACTGCTGTGAATATATGACTGGTGGTCTGGTTACAGTGCTCGGCCCAACCGGAGGTAACTTCGGTGCTGGTATGACTGGTGGTTTCGCGTATGTGCTCGATCTGAAGCGTAACTTCGTGGATCGCTACAACCATGAGCTGGTTGAAATTCACAGAGTTGATTCCGAGAGCATGGAGGATCATAGAACTCATTTGCAGGGGATTATTGACGAGTTTGTTCAGGAAACCGGTAGTGAGTGGGGAGAAAAAATCCTGGAGGACTTTGAGGATTATGTTGGCCTGTTCTGGCTGGTGAAGCCAAAGGCTGCAAGTCTCGACACCCTTCTGGCTGATACCAGAGGGCGGCCCGAATAAAGGGTTAATAAACAAGTCCCGGCAGTCTGCTCGTGAGCAGGCTGCCGCCATCCAGAGAGCAAGAACTAAAAACAGCTCCGGATAAGGATGGAATCAGGTCGCAGAATTGATGAGGTGTGTATGGCTGAACGACTGAGTAATAATTTCCAGTTCGTGCAGGTGGATAGAAAAGATCCTGCCAAAAAGAATATTCGTGCTCGTAAGAAAGAATTTATCGAAATTTATGAGCCTTATAATGAACCGGAAGTGAAGCATCAGGCACACCGTTGTCTGGAGTGCGGTAACCCGTATTGTGAATGGAAATGTCCGGTTCATAACTACATTCCTAACTGGTTGAAGCTGGTGAGTGAAGGGCAGCTGTTTGAAGCTGCTGAGCTTTCTCATCAAACCAACTCTTTACCAGAAGTCTGTGGTCGTGTATGTCCACAGGATCGCTTATGTGAAGGTGCCTGTACTCTTAACGATGGTTTTGGTGCCGTAACTATTGGCGCAACAGAAAAATATATTACCGATACGGCATTCTCTATGGGTTGGCGCCCGGATATGTCCAGTGTTACCTGGACTGAAAAGAAAGTTGCAGTTATCGGTGCTGGCCCTGCGGGTCTTGCTTGTGCAGACGTGCTGGTGCGAAATGGCGTTAAGCCTGTTGTGTTTGATAAGAATCCGGAAATTGGTGGCCTACTGACTTTCGGTATTCCTGAGTTCAAGCTTGAGAAGGATGTGATGTCCCGTCGTCGTGAAATTTTCACGGAAATGGGGGTCGAATTCCGCCTTGAGACTGAAGTCGGTTCCGATATCACTATCAATGAACTGCTGACTGATTATGACGCCGTGTTCATGGGCATGGGCACCTACACCTATATGAAGGGTGGTTTCCCGGGAGAAGATTTACCCGGAGTTTATGATGCTCTGCCGTTCCTGATTTCTAACGTGAACAGGAATCTTGGTTTTGAGAAATCCCCTGAAGATTTCATAGACATGAAGGGTAAGAAGGTTGTGATTCTCGGTGGTGGCGATACCGCTATGGATTGTAACCGGACTTCCATTCGTCAGGGGGCAAGTAAAGTCTCTTGTGCCTATCGTCGTGATGAAGCCAATATGCCAGGCTCTCGCCGTGAGGTGACAAACGCCAAAGAGGAAGGTGTTCAGTTCCTCTTTAATCGTCAGCCTGTTGAAATTGTTGGTGATGGCAAGGTTGAAGGCGTAAAGGTAGTTACCACTGAGCTGGGTGAGCCCGATGAAAATGGTCGTCGCCGTCCTCAACCTGTTGAAGGTAGTGAAGAGGTTCTGCCAGCTGATGCGGTGCTGGTAGCATTCGGCTTCCAACCGAGTCCGGCTGACTGGTTCTCAAGCAATGATATTAAAACCGATCAGTGGGGGCGTGTAGTTGCACCGGAACAGGCAGAATTCCCGTTCCAGACTTCTAATCCCAAGATCTTTGCCGGTGGCGATATGGTTCGGGGTTCTGATCTGGTAGTGACTGCAGTATGGGAAGGGCGTCAGGCTGCGGAAGGTATTCTCGACTATCTGGATGTTTGATCTTTTTTGAAATAAAAATGTTTGAAACAAAAAAGGAGAGCCGCAGCTCTCCTTTTTTATGAGGTATTGAAGTGATTAGCAGCTGGCAATCACTTCAATTTCAACCTTGGCGTCCTTTGGCAGACGCGCAACTTCAACACAGCTGCGGGCTGGGAAAGGAAGGGTGAAGTACTGCTTGTAAACTTCATTGATGTCAGTGAAGTCTGCCATGTCTTTCACAAAAACCATGGTTTTGCGCACTTTGCTCATGCTGGAGCCGGCTGCTTCCAGAATGGCTTTCACGTTTTCAAGTGATTGACGAGCCTGAGCTTTGGTATCTTCTGGCATTTCCCCAGTTTCTGGGTCGATGGGCAGCTGACCAGAAGTGATGATCATGCCATTGAACTGCATGGCCTGTGAGTATGGGCCAATAGCTGCAGGTGCATCAGAAGTTTCGATTACTCTTTCCATTGTCGATAATATCTAGCGCTTAATGTTATTTGGAATACCCTCCATCGGACTCTGACCATAAGGCTTTGGTCTTTTATAGCTGGAAGGCTGGCCGCAAAGAGCCTCTGCAGCCTCCAGAGTATCTTATTGAGATGTCTCTGAAGGCAGAAAAATTCTGGCGAGAATAAGGGCGTAGATACTAGCCATTCGCCAAGGTGGTGTTTTGATATTGGTCAAAAAAACACCGGTTAGATCAACTGTGCCTAAGTATTTTAAAAAAAAGTTTAATTTTGTGTGTTGCTATGATCAGCCCGATGAGGGCTAGGGTTTAGCACCTTTACGACCGTAGTCTGAAAGTAGCTCAAGTTCGAAGAGAGTTTGGCAGGTTTCGGTGTAAGTGCAATCCGTAATCAGTTAAAGTCGGCACGTTGGATTTTAGGGGATGTACAGTGACAAAACTCAAAAATGACACATTTCTTCGTGCCCTGTCGAAGGAGCCTGTCGATTACACTCCCGTATGGATGATGCGTCAGGCAGGGCGTTACCTGCCAGAGTACCGTGAGACCCGTAGCCGAGCTGGCGACTTTCTCAGTCTTTGTAAAAATGCAGAGCTGGCCTGTGAGGTAACTCTACAGCCTCTAGAGCGTTACCCGCTGGATGCGGCTATTTTGTTTTCCGATATTCTGACCATTCCCGATGCTATGGGGCAGGGGCTCTATTTTGAAGCTGGCGAAGGGCCAAAGTTTCGCAAAATTATCAGAACGGCCGAAGATGTTGAGGCTTTGATTCAGCCGAATATGGATGATGAACTCGACTATGTGATGAATGCTGTTCGGGTCATTCGCCATGAGCTTAATGGTCGTGTGCCACTGATTGGCTTTTCTGGCAGTCCCTGGACGCTTGCTACTTATATGGTGGAAGGTGGTAGCACCAAAGATTTTCGTCATATTAAAGCCATGATGTTTGATCAGCCAGAATTACTGCATCAGCTATTGGGACGGTTAGCTGATTCCGTGACTGATTATTTGAACGCACAGATTCTTGCCGGTGCCCAGGCTGTACAGATTTTTGATACTTGGGGTGGCGTTCTTGGTGGTCGCGAATACAGGGAATTTTCACTGAAATATATGGAAAGAATTACCGCTGGGCTTTTACGTGAAAATGAGGGTCGTAAAGTGCCGGTGATTCTGTTTACCAAGAATGGTGGACAGTGGCTGGAGGCAATGGCTGATACCGGTGCTGATGCTTTAGGTCTGGACTGGACAACTGATATTGGCGATGCGCGCCGTCGTGTCGGTGATCGTGTGGCATTACAAGGGAATATGGATCCTTGTGTGCTGTATGCATCTCCAGAACGGATTCGTGAAGAGGTTGGTCGCATTCTGGGTGCGTATGGTGAAGGTACTGGTCATGTCTTCAATCTTGGCCATGGAATTCACCAATTTGCAGATCCTGCCCATGCAGGGGCATTTGTTGACGCAGTTCATGAGCTGTCTGCTCGTTAACCAGCTTATATCTCAACTTTAAGTGTTGGGTGTTATATCAGGCGGAAGTTGCTTCTTCCGCCTTTTTTGTGGCGAGTTGCTCATCCAAAACCTTTTTCAGGCGTTTGCCGCTTACCGGTTTTGTAAGAACTTTATTAATACTGGTATGGGCAGCCAGAGTGGAGTCCGGTAGTTGACTCAGACCTGTTAACATTACGATGCTCAGGGATTTAAAGTCTGGAGAGTCTGCAATTCTGCGGGCTAATTGGATACCACTGATGCCCGGCATCTGATGATCCAGTAGTGCTATATCGAATGGGCGATTGAGGGTAGACTCCGTTCTCAACAGAGCCATGGCCTCAGTCGCATCTCTTGCCTGCTCAACCTGTAATCCTAGTTTTTGCACCTGTTGAACCAGGATGTTACGACAGGTGTCGTTATCATCAACAACGAGTGCGCGATAACTTGTTAGATCTTTGGCTGGAGCCGCTTGTTCAATATGGCCTTCTGCTTCATTAAGGGGAATGTTTACCCAGTAATGAGTTCCCTGCTCGTTCCTGGACGCTCCGCTGTTACCTTTAAGGTAGTTAATTACCTGGTTGGCAAGGGTTATTCCATTGGGAGATTCACTGGTATTGCTTTGTTCTTTAAACTTACTTTTCAGTGATTGAGCAGCAGTACTGTATCCTGCCCCATTATCACTTGATTGCACCATAAAACGGACAGTTACAGGGCTGTCCTGTAATGCCTGAGAAGACTTATGGCTGGGGGATAAGGCTGCGGTCAGTAGCAGTTCTCCCTGTTCTGTATGGTTTATGGCATGGGTCATAAAAGTGTTGAGGATTCGGCTGATTCGCGCTGTGTCCCCTTTAAGTAGACTTGGAACATCAGAGTCTATCCAGCAGGCTAAATCCAGCCCCAGCTGTTCTGCTTTGTAGCTGTAGCGCTCTATGCAATTATGAAGCAGGTCATCAAGATCAAAGACCTCACTAGCTATGGCAAGGTCGCCGCAATCTATTTTACTGACATCAACAACCTGGTTAATAAGGGTTAATAACTCCTGACCGGAAAGCTGGATAGTGTGCAGGTAGTCTTGCTGTCTGTTAGAAAGTGAGGTGCTGGCCATAAGTTCGGTCATGCCAAGAATGCCATTCATTGGTGTGCGAAGTTCATGACCAAGATGGCTCCAATCAGTTATGACGTGATTACTTTTTTCAACCGGCGGGGCTTTGGGGATTTTTTTTTGTGTTTCCTTCGGTTGGATAATTATCAAACCGAATATAACCATCAGCGATGCAAGTAATAAAAAACTTTCAACATTTAATGCGTTAAAAGGAAGAACCAATGTGGATGCCAGGCTCAGGGTTACCTGAATTACAGTGAAAGGAATAAAAATGGTTAACCATTGGCTGGCTTGCTGATGCCCTTCATACAACCTTGTAACGCCAACTGTGGTCAGTGTAATGGCACAGACAGAGGCAAGGGTCTGGAGATAAGGGTCGGCAACAATACTAGGAAATAAAACGGTCATACAGGCAGTAGTGATATTGGTTGCCATCAGTATGGTTAAAACACGGTCCTCAATTTTTGCCTTTGCTTTAGTTTGTAATACCTGCCGGGCAAGTTGCAGTGCGCACACGTATCCAATAAGTAACGATGCATGAAGAAAGGCATAGCGCTCAAAGGGGAGCGATGACCAGAGCTGAATAGGAATGCCTGTCCAGGTGAGTTGGATAATAAATAATGTGCCGGCGAGAAAAGATAATGACCTGAAAAAAAATTTCTGGTCTGAATTGTGCCCTTGAATTGTCTTGATGGCACAAAAGAATAACAGAAACAGGTTTATCCCTAACAAACCTCCTGTTTTTAAAAAGAACAATTGGTTGCTGGTTACAGCATTATCAGGGCTTTCAAGAGAGAGGCTGAGCCTGGGTTTATGTTCAGAATAGGTCTTTATATAAACCGTTCTCGTTTGTCCTGCGCCAATAACAACGGGTGTCTGTTTTAATTTTGAGAAAATCTTTCCCTGAAGTTGTCGTGTGTTGGTTGGAACCTCTTCATCCGAAGACGGGGAAAGATAAATTTCCGGTGTGCGGGTGTCATTAAAACTGGTTCTTAATATCAGTGTGGATTTTGTATCAGTGATATTGCGTATAACTAATCGGAGCCAAACCGCAGTTTGGGCAGGAAGCACTAGCTGTGGATCATTCCAGCGGGAAAAAGACGAGTAATACTCTGGGCGCTCAAGGTCGTGAACTGTGAGATTGCTTTTTTTGTCTAGAAAGTAATCTGGGTCTGTGATTTCCTGGCTAAAATTCGTGCGACTAATTGTGACCATGCCAAAAGCCGCATGGCTCCAGCTGACCAGGCAGAAGATAAGAAAAAGGTAAGCTCTTTTATTTTTATAATGCACGTTATGGCCGACGTTTGTGTCCATACAATCCCGTAAACAGATAAAACTGTCTACGGGATGTCATTAAGGCCAGTATAACGTGAGTGGCTGTTCAGGAGCCACTGGATAAAGTGTTACTGGTCGGATTCTCTGGCAATAGCCCGATGTCCGATATCTGTGCGGAAGTAGCAGTTGGCCCAGGAAATGTTTTCAATGGCGGTGTAAGTCTGCTTTTGTGCGTCTGCAACAGTCTCGCCTAGAGCGGTTACACACAATACACGACCACCGTTTGTTACCACGTCGCCATCTTTGAGAGATGTGCCCGCCTGGAATACCTGAGCTGACGATGTTTGATCTAATCCAGAAATAACATCCCCTTTGTTATAGCTTTCCGGATATCCTCCAGCAGCCATAACCACGCCTAAAGCAGCGCGAGAATCCCATTCACAGGTTTTATCTGCCAGTTCTCCATTGGCTCCTGCCAGACAGAGTTCTACCAGATCGGATTTCATACGCATAAGAATAGGCTGGGTTTCAGGATCACCAAAACGACAGTTGTATTCCAGAACTTTTGGCGTGCCGTCAGGAGCGATCATAATGCCAGCATAAAGGAAGCCCATGTATTGATAGCCTTCTTCAGCCATTCCCTGAACGGTTGGATAAATCACTTCTTCCATTATGCGTGTGTGCATGGCCGGGGTGACCACTGGTGCAGGGGAATAAGCCCCCATACCGCCAGTGTTAGGGCCAGTGTCGCCATTATCTCTGGCTTTGTGATCCTGGCTCGTGGCCAAAGGCAGAACATTCTTGCCATCAACCATAACGATAAAGCTGGCTTCTTCACCTTGCAGGAACTCTTCGACAACAACTCTGTGGCCAGCTTCACCGAAAGCATTGCCAGCCAGCATGTCTTTTACCGCATCAATAGCTTCTTCTTCTGTTTGGGCAAGGATAACGCCTTTGCCCGCAGCCAACCCGTCGGCCTTAACAACGATGGGGGCACCCTGTTCGCGGATATAGGCGACAGCAGGCTCAATCTCAGTGAAGTTGGCGTAGGCCGCGGTAGGAATTTTGTGGCGCGCAAGGAAGTCTTTGGTAAAGGCCTTGGAGCCTTCAAGCTGGGCTGAACCCTGATCAGGGCCAAAGATGGTCAGACCTTCGTTCCGGAAGCGGTCAACTACGCCAACAACCAATGGCGCCTCGGGGCCGACGATAGTTAGCTCAATACCAGTGTCTTTGGCAAAATCGACTAATTTCTCAACATCGGTAGCCTCAATGGCAACGTTGGAAACACCATTTTCCAGAGCGGTTCCGGCATTGCCGGGAGCTACAAAAACTTCAGACGTTAAGGGAGATTGCAGAGCTTTCCAGGCCAGAGCGTGCTCACGGCCACCACTACCAATAATCAGGATTTTCATAACTTCAGATCCTTTGATCTTTAGTTTTGCAGAAGTGATGGGTGTCACTTCTGCGCGAGCTTTTAATTTATAGGAATTTAGTGACGGAAATGGCGCATACCGGTAAATACCATCGCCATGCCTGCCTCATTTGCAGCGTCAATCACTTCCTGGTCGCGCATGGAGCCGCCAGGCTGGATGACTGCGGTAATGCCAGCAGCGGCGGCAGCGTCAATACCATCACGGAATGGGAAGAAGGCATCTGAGGCCATAACGGAACCACGAACCTCCAAACCTTCGTCGGCGGCCTTGATGCCAGCGATTCGCGCACTGTAAACACGGCTCATTTGGCCGGCACCAACACCAATAGTTTGATGGTCTTTGCAGTAAACAATGGCGTTGGATTTCACATATTTTGCTACTTTCCAGGCAAACTGAAGATCACGCATTTCTGCATCGGTAGGCAGCCGTTCAGTGACAACCTGCAACTCCTCAGGAGAAACCCGACCAAGATCGGCATCCTGAACCAGCAGGCCACCGTTGATGCGTTTGTAATCAAGGAACGGTGTTGGAGACTCTGGCAGCGTACCGCAAGCAAGCACACGTACATTTGGTTTGCTGCTTAGAATTTCCAGAGAGTCGTCAGAGATAGATGGTGCAATAATCACTTCTACAAACTGACGATCCAGAATTGTACGAGCTGTTGCTGCATCCAGAGGGCGGTTAAAAGCAATAATGCCGCCGAAAGCTGATGTCGGGTCCGTGGCGTAGGCACGGGTGTAGGCTTCGAGAATATCCGTGCCAATGGCAACGCCGCAGGGGTTGGCATGTTTAACAATCACACAGGCAGGCTGCTCAAAGCTTTTTACGCATTCAAGGGCTGCATCTGTATCGGCAATATTGTTGTAGGAGAGGGCTTTCCCCTGCAATACATCTGCGCCAGCTACGCAGGCATCAGCGGGTTCGCGTTCAACAAAGAGAGCAGCTTTCTGGTGAGAGTTCTCTCCGTAGCGCATCTCTGAAGATTTGATGAACTGGGTATTAAATGTTCGAGGGAAAGTGGTTTTCTGCTCGGGCTGTTTAAAATCACGAAGGCCCAAGTGGTTGGCAATGGCTGCATCGTAAGCGGCTGTATGCTCAAAAGCTTCTACGGCCAACTGGAAACGTAAGGAGTCGCTCAGGCCGCCTTCGCTCTCCAGTGTTTCTGCAATACGCTCGTAGTTATTGGTGTTAACAACAATGGCTGCATATTTATGGTTTTTAGCCGTTGCTCTGACCATGGTGGGGCCACCGATATCGATATTCTCAATGGCATCATCCAAAGTGCACTCTGGGTTGGCCACGGTCTTTTCGAAGGGGTAAAGGTTTACAACCACCATATCGATAGGGTTAATGCCGTGGGCTGCAATAACTGCATCATCCTGACCCCGTCGGGCAAGAATACCGCCATGAATTTTGGGGTGCAGAGTTTTCACCCTGCCATCCATCATTTCCGGAAAGCCGGTGTAGTCAGAAACTTCTGTAACCGGAATGTCATTTTCACACAGCAGGCGAAAGGTGCCGCCTGTAGACAGTATTTCAATGTCGAGAGCCGTCAGACGACGGGCAAACTCCACCACACCCTGTTTGTCAGAAACGCTGATAAGAGCTCTGCGTACAGGACGGATGCTAGGGTTGTCAGCCATTACAGTCTCGCTTTTGGGTCGTTGAGCGTAGCGGGAACAGGAAATTGTGTTCTGTTCCGAATTATTTTTGCCATCCTGGCTATTTTGCCTGGCGTATGAAACAGCATCAGTCGGTTTGCTGCAACTGGTAAGCATAAAAAAAACAGGCGGGAAAGCCGCCTGTTTTTGAAAATCTGCTTACAGTAAACCGAACTGCTTGAGCTTTTTCCTGAGTGTGCCTCTATTCAAACCCAGCATTACGGCAGCTCGTGTCTGGTTGCCCTTTACGTGAGTCATCACGCATTCCAGCAATGGGGCTTCAACTTCAGAAAGCACCATATTATAGACATTTGTGGCGTCGTGCCCCTCAAGGTGGGCAAAGTAATTATTCATAGCCTTTTCAACACTGTCTCGCAGTGTTTGAGTTTCCTGGGAAACCGGGCTGGTCAGATGCTGACCGGTAGAGCCCACCACAGCTGTTTCCTGGGCTTCAATATCAGTCACCGTCATGCCGCAAACTCCTTTCCTTCGATGATATGCGCAAAGTGTTCCCTGATTCCGGCAATCTGGGCCGAGGGTGTTTCCAACTGGTTGAATACTTTTCGGAACGGTGCCGCCCCTTCTGTTGCCTGGAGATACCAGCCAACATGTTTGCGAGCGATACGAGTGCCCATCACGTCGCCATAAAAGTCGTGCAGATCCTGCAGATGGGTTAACAGGGTGTTACAGACAGTTTCAGCTGAGGGTGAAGACAGGTACTCATTGTGTTCCAGATAGTGAGCAATTTCCCTGAAAATCCAGGGTCGCCCCTGGGCCGCACGACCAATCATCACAGCATCGGCACCGGTGTGTTCCAGAACCTGGCGGGCCTTGTCTGGTGATGTGATATCACCATTCGCTATGACGGGAATGGATATGACGGAGCGAATCTTGGCAATGGTGTCGTATTCCGCTTCGCCTTTATACATGCAGCTTCTGGTTCGGCCATGAACGGCCAGAGCCTGAATGCCACAGTCTTCGGCGATGCGGGCAATGGAGACACCGTTGCGTTGATCGGGGCTCCAGCCTGTACGAATTTTGAGAGTCACCGGAATATCAACTGCAGATACAACGGCCTGCAGTATTTCCTGAACCAGAGCTTCATCTTTCATCAAGGCAGAACCAGCAGCCTTGTTGCAGACTTTTTTGGCCGGGCAGCCCATATTGATATCAATGATCTGGGCTCCCATCTCTGCATTGCGGCGGGCGGCTTCTGCCATCATAGCAGGATCACCTCCGGCGATTTGCACAGATCTGGGTTCGGGTTCTCCGGAGTGGTCCAGCCGCAAACGGGATTTGCGGGTGTTCCACAGGCGCACGTCGCTGGTCACCATTTCAGATACAACCAAACCTGCACCCTGTTGCAGGCAGAGCCTGCGGAACGGGCGGTCGGTGACTCCAGCCATTGGGGCCAGAACGACCGGTGATTTAATCTGGTATGGACCGATCTTCAGCAAGGTGCTTTACACTCAAAATTGGGAATGCTGACTGGTTAAAAAGTAACCGTATTTGGCCGGGTATCATAACCCGTACACTGTCCCGGATAAAGCCGGATACCACCCGGTTGGTATTGAAAACCAAGGGTGATGGATATGTACGACCAGCGTATGAGTATACCCCAGTAGGTGGAAACCCAATGCGTTGCTGTACAAATATCAGGCGGGCTCATGGTGACGGAATCACCAAAAATCACAAGAACAGAGTGAGCGAATCTCGTCTGGTATTGATCTGGGTCAGCCGTACCAATTATTAACTCTGGGCTTTGTTTTTATTGTGTAAATGCAAGGTCTACAGATTGTGGAGATTCGCTCGGGGTGGTGATTTTCAGGGCAAGGTGCACCGGTTGTTGAACCGGCATATTGAGAGCGCCGGCTGCTTCACCAGAGAGATATTGTTCGGGGGTAAATGTACGTTTCCCCAACACTTTTTGATTCGTACCAAGAAGAGTCATAACAAGTTTGGGGTAAGGCTGCTCAAAATCTGCCTCATTGGTGATGATCGCGTCAATAGCAAGAGTGTTTTGATAGTTCTGGTCTGCCCTAATGACGACATGGCTGGCTTCAATGCTTGATAAATTTCTTTGTTCTGGCAGCTGACAGGAAATCATCTTGCAGATACTGGAAGCCAGTGGACGCAGAGCCGGATCCCGGCTGATTTCAGGAAAGTTGGCAGAACCGAATTGCAGTAGTAATCCAAGCGCAGCAACAAGGCAGGCTGCAGGCCAGAGCAGGCGAGCACCAAAAGATTTCTTGTCGTAGCTGAGGTCCAGGGGCTCGTCTTTCAGGCTACTGAGTTTGTGGGCAGCTTTTTTTGTTTCCGGTGATTTCTCAGTAGTGCTAACGTTGTTCTTGGCTGGATTCTCTGAAGCTTTTTCTTGCGTACTTTCTTTTGCTAAGGCTTGTTTCTCTGGTGCTTTTACTGGTTGTTCACTGGCTTCTGATTCGTCTTCTTCCAAATCCATTTCTTCCAGCATGGCTTTAGCCCAGGCTTCATCCTCTGAGGACGAAGCCTGAGAATCACCGGAAGGGTGGTCACCAAATGAATCAGATGGCTCTATAGAAAGAGCGTCATTAGAAAATTCCAGTGAAGTTCTGGTTGTCTGAGGCTGAGGTTCAGCTTGTGGAGCTGGCGCTGTTTGAAATTGAAGATCTTCCGGAAGCTCGCTACCAACAATGTAATGAGCGGCTTTAAAAACATGCAGGCACGAGCCGCAACGGACGGAACCTTTGGCGGCCATCAGGTGGCGACGGGTAATACGAAACGCGGTGCTGCATTCCGGGCAGCGTGTAATCCAGGATTCCACAGAGTCGTGATCGTGTGTCGTTGCTTGCATGTTTCGGTTGTTAAAGGCGCAGCTGGCAGATGACTGTTGTCATTCTGCCAGTTTTAGCGGGTAAAAACTAACGTTGGGGCGTTAGCTTTGTTTGCGAACTCCGCTTAAACGCACCCAGCCATCCAATTCTGTGACAGGGTCCATAGTAAACCATTCACTGTAGGCTGCGAGAACGTCGTCAGCCTGCTCCGCCAGAATGCCGGAAAGAGCGAGTTTTCCGCCGGGAAGGGTATGGTTGGCTAAGGTCTCGGCAAGGTTGACAAGTGGGCCGGCCAGGATATTTGCCACCATCACGTCTGCTTTCACGTCAGGGGTGTCTTTCGGGTAATAAACGTGCAGTTTGCCTGCTTCAATATTGTTACGGCCTGCATTATCCCGTGAAGCTTCCAGGGCCTGTGGATCGGTATCGACGCCCAAAGCGTGCTTGGCACCAAGTAGCAGGGCTGCAATGGCAAGGATTCCAGAACCACAGCCGTAATCGATAACCTGTTTGCCATCGAGGTCTTGTGCATCAAGCCATTTCAGGCACAAGGCCGTGGTTGGGTGAGTGCCGGTACCAAAAGCCAAGCCTGGATCGAGCATAAGGTTCACGGCTTCAGGATGTGGGATTTCTTTCCAACTGGGGCATACCCACAAGCGTTCACCAAACTGCATAGGGTGAAAGTGGGTCATCCACTCTCGTTCCCAGTCCTTGTCTTCCACGATTTCAATACGATGGGCACTGTAACTGCCGGGGGCAACATTGTTCAGTTGTCCCATGACTTCTTCCACATCTGTATCGGCCGCGAACAAGCCAAACAGGCGCAGGTTATTCCAAAGTGGTGTTGTGCCCAGATCCGGCTCATACAGAGGCTGATCACAGCCGTCCTGATAAGTTACAGCACAGGCTCCGCATTCCAGCAGTAAATCCTCCAGCTCAGAAGACTGGTCAGGGGTGGTATCGAGTTTCAGCTGAATCCAGGACATAGGCTCTTAATATGCGTGAAAGCGGTTGGGGAAAATTGGAGTGATTGTACTTTTGTAACTGTACGTTTGAGCGGGGAGGGTAGAGAGAGACAGAACGGCTGTCAAACGACAGCCGTTCTGTATTGAAGGCCGGATTGGGAATTAACCTTCCAGTTTTTTGGTAAGGTAGTGAATATTAACGCCACCTTCCATAAACCCTGTGTCACGAACCAACTCCTGATGCAGAGGTGTATTGGTGCGAATGCCTTCAATCACCAACTCATCCAGAGCGTTGCGCATACGGGTTAGAGCTGTTTCTCTGTCCGGACCCCAGGTGATCAGTTTGGCGATCATGGAGTCGTAGAATGGAGGTACGGAATAGCCTTGGTATAGATGAGAATCTACGCGAACACCGTTGCCGCCAGGCATATGAAGCTGAGTCAGCTTGCCGGGGGATGGCATAAAGGTTTTTGGGTCTTCCGCGTTGATTCGGCACTCAATAGCGTGGCCGTTGAACTTTATATCATCCTGAGTAACAGACAGTGTTTCGCCATTGGCAATACGCAGCTGCTCTTTGATGATATCGAAGCCGGAAATCTCTTCAGAAACAGGATGCTCTACCTGAACCCGGGTATTCATTTCGATGAAGTAGAACTCACCTTCCTGATACAGGAACTCAAATGTACCAGCGCCGCGGTAACCAATTTCAATACAGGCATCGGTACAGGCTTTATAGATACGCTGGCGGGCTTCTTCAGGAATGCCTGGTGCAGGAGCTTCTTCGATCACCTTCTGGTGGCGACGCTGCAGGGAGCAGTCACGGTCACCAAGATGGATAGCATTACCCTGACCATCGGAAAGAACCTGCACTTCTACGTGGCGAGGTGTTTCCAGGAATTTCTCCAGATACACGACATCGTTATTAAATGCTGCGCCGGCTTCTGTACGGGTCACGCTGATAGCGTTCAACAATCCCTGTTCACGGTGCACAGCACGCATGCCGCGACCACCGCCACCACCGGCAGCTTTGATGATTACGGGATAACCAATCTTTCTGGCAATTTCCAGTGTACGCTCATGGTCGTCTGTAAGCGGGCCGTCAGAACCAGGAACAGTAGGAACACCAGACTTTTTCATGGCCTTGATGGCGGAAACTTTGTCCCCCATCAGGCGAATCACTTCAGGTGATGGACCAATAAAGGTGAAGCCGCTGCGCTCTACCTGTTCGGCAAAATCAGCGTTTTCAGCAAGGAAACCATAACCCGGATGAATAGCTACAGCGTCAGTTACTTCCGCGGCACTGATAATGGCCGGGATATTCAGATAGCTGTCTGTCGCATTGTTCGGGCCGATGCAGACGGTTTCATCTGCCAGCCGAACGTGCATCAGGTTTTCATCAGCCTTTGAGTGAACAGCAACTGTTTTAATGCCCATTTCCTTGCAAGCGCGAAGGATACGCAGGGCGATTTCACCCCGGTTGGCAATTAGAACTTTTTCCAGCATGGATGAGTACCTGCCAATCAGACGATGGTGAACAGAGGCTGGTCAAACTCAACTGGAGAGCCGTTTTCGACCAGAACCGCTTCGATAACTCCGGTTTTGTCAGCCTTGATCTGGTTCATCATCTTCATGGCTTCAACAATACAGAGTACATCGCCTTCTTTCACCTGACTGCCAACTTCAACAAATGCCGCAGAGTTGGGTGATGGGGAACGGTAGAAAGTACCAACCATTGGGGAGTGAACCTGATGGCCAGTCATGGCAGGTTCAGCAGGAGCTTCAGGAGTTGCTTCAGCGGTTGGAGCTGGAGCCGCTGCTACAGGAGCGGGCGCAGCAACAACGGTTTGTTGGGCTGGAGCAGGCGTGCTGGAGTTGCGGCTGATGCGCACAGACTCTTCGCCTTCGTGAATTTCCAGCTCATCAATGCCGGACTCCTCAAGGAGTTCGATTAGTTTTTTTACTTTACGGATATCCATGCTCAATTCCGGTTAGCTTTTGGCTTGTAAGGAAAATGTTGCGCTCAGGAGGCGTCGAGATGTCTGATGGCAGCCTGTAAGGCGTATTCATAGCCTGCCGCTCCCAACCCACAGATAACCCCAACGGCAACATCTGAAAAATAAGAGTGATGGCGAAATGGTTCCCGGCTGTGCACATTGGAGATGTGAACTTCAATAAAGGGCAGTGAAACACCCAGAATTGCATCTCTCAGGGCAACACTTGTATGGGTGAATGCCGCCGGGTTAATGATCAGAAAGTCTATACCCTGATTGGCTGCATCGTGAACTCGTTCAATCAGTTCATACTCGGCATTACTTTGCAGGCACTGTAGGTGATGGCCAGCAAGCTGGACCTGCTCGGTAAGAGTCTGATTGATATCGTCCAGAGTCGTTGATCCGTAGACACCCGGTTCGCGGGTTCCCAGCAGATTCAGGTTAGGACCGTGCAATACGAGGATTGAGGCCATATGGTAGCTCTCGCTGAATTCTCGCCAATAATAGGAGCGTATTGTGCCCCATGCATAATAGCTAGTCTATATTATGCATGTTACAGCACGTTATCAGCATGTTTCCTTATTTTCCCAGCGAGATTTTCTTTACAAATTACTGTGCGGCAGCCCTTTCCAGAAGAGATATAAACGTTTCAGTACCGATTTCGCCCTGTTTTGTTAAAAAATCCAGTTCCAGACCGGTTTTACTGAAGAAAAGGAAGGCTGGTGGGCCAAAGAGACCATATTTACGCAAGATGTCCCTTTGATCGGCGGAGTTGTCGGTAAGATCGAATCTTAAAAATGTGTGATTCTGCAAAGCCATCTGTACAGAAGGCTGCGTTAACACTTCTCTCTCAAAGACTTTGCAGGAAATACACCAGTCAGCGTAGAAGTCCACAACAGCTGGCTTTTTAGCAGCAGATGCCGCCAATAAGGCTTCATTTAACTCCTGGCTTGAAGTCACGGTAATCATCGGGCTGTTTTGAGCAGCCTCTTGGGTTGTAGGAGCTGAGCCAAGAGGCTGGAGTGGATTGGTATTGCCCTGGATACCGCCAACAAAAAGAGTGGCTCCGTAAATCAGCAGCAGGATTCCTATAACCTGACGGAAAGCCTGCCAGCCTTTGCGTTGATTGAAGTCGAGGGCTCCGAGGTAGATAGCGCTGCCTACGAATAAAGCTCCCCAGAGAAGAAGAGTCATAGGTTCTGGAATCAGACGTTCAATCATCCAGATAGCCACGCCCAGCATCAGAACGCCAAACACGGCTTTGATGCCGTTCATCCATGTACCGGCTTTGGGTAGTAGACTGGCTCCACCCGCTCCAACAATAAACAGTGGCGTACCCATTCCTAACCCAAGAGCAAACAGGGAAAGGCCGCCTACAACCATATCTCCTGTTCCACTGATATACACCAGAGCTCCGGCCAGTGGCGCAGATACACAGGGTGAAACCAGCAACGTAGAGAACACTCCGGCTAGTGATGCGCCGATCCAGGTTCCCTGACGGCCTTCCTGACTCTTTTGGTCTGCGCGGGTCAGTAGTGAGCGAAGTTTTTCCGGAAGTTGAAGCTCGTAGAGGCCAAACATAGAGAGAGCCAGAGCAACAAACAGAATGGCAAAAGGAATTAATAGCCAGGGAGACTGCAAGCGGGCCTGAAGGTTGAGGCTGGCACCGAAATACCCCATTAGCATACCTGCAATGGCATAGGTGGCTGACATTGCCAGTACGTAACACGCGGTCAGGAAAATATTATGGGAGCGTGATCCATTACTGTTTGCCACCATTGTCGACACAATTGGAATCATTGGCAGTACACAGGGAGTAAATGTTAAAGCCAGCCCGCCAAGGAAAAACAGCCCAAGGATATTAAGCAGGCTTTGATCATTCAGGAGAGCTGAGAGGAAATCATCTTCGACAGTTTCCTGCTTGATAAAATTTGATTTAGCGGGTTGCGATAACGGCAAGGGTTGTACTGCAGTTGAGCTGGTGGAACCTTGCAAGGGGATAATGTTCTGAGTTGTTGGTGGGTAGCAGAGCCCTGCGTCAGCACATCCCTGAAAATTAACTCTTATTTCTGGGAACTCTTCGCTGGTAGTGATGGGGATCCGAACATCAATATCCTCTGGAAAAATCTCCAGATCCCGCTTCATAAATTTATCGAATTTGGTGATCCCTGCTGGAAATACCGGCTCACCTAACTGTGTGAGCCCGCTGTTTACAGGCTGAAAACTGAACATATGACGGTAAAGATAGTGTTCAGGTGTGACTGCAAACCGGATAACAAGGACATCTTGCTCCAATACCCCAGAGACCTGAAAGGCTTCCTCAACAGGAAGAAATTCAGACCCAGAAGTATTTGCTGTATCGCCAAGTAATGATTTGAAACTGACAGCTGAGGCTGGAGAAGAAACTCCCAGCATAAGGAGAAGAACAGTAAAGAAAGAATATTTCAGCAAGTTTTGCATCGGCTCAGTGCTCATGAAATCAGCGGCTTATTGTTGCCTTACGCCAACCATAGAGCAATGGATTCTCTGCCGGAAGCTTTTTGATGAGATTAGGGTGTGTTCACAATTAAATATGCGACTCAGTGGCTCTGAATGCCGTCAGGCGTTAGAAAGGCTTGTGAAAATCGTAGCTATTCTACATTGAGCAAGCCTGACGCCACGAATGATGGCATTCAGAGCCACCCGGAGGGCATTTCCAAAAGTTGCTATGGCTGCGTTGCAGTCCCTTGAAAGGCAGTCAGCATTCCAGCGGAACTGCGCCTTCCCCTAGAAACTTTTGGGAATGCTGAGTGCGATGTTTAATTGTGAACACACCCTAGTGCCCGGAGCAGAGAACCCACCCCGGGAAAGCGAATAGCTTACTTGGCAGCTTCTACAGATTTGATGATGGCTTCACGGGCAGCATCAGCATTCTTCCACTCATCAATTTTCACCCATTTACCTTCTTCCAGATCTTTGTAATTTTCGAAGAAGTGCTCAATCTGCTTGATCAGCAGAGGAGGAAGGTCGGTGTATTCTTTAACGTCGCTATAGATCTTGGTCAGTTTGTCGTGAGGAACTGCGACAACCTTTTCATCCTGACCGCTTTCGTCAGACATATTCAGCATGCCCACAGGGCGGCAGCGAATCACAGAGCCCGGAGCTACTGGATAGGGAGTAACAACCAGCACATCCAGAGGGTCGCCGTCGTCAGCCAGAGTCTGAGGTACATAACCGTAGTTGGCTGGGTAGAACATAGGCGTTGACATAAATCGGTCAACAAACAGGGAGTTGGTGTCCTTGTCTATTTCATACTTAATAGGATCACTGTTGGCAGGTATCTCAATGACAACGTAGATATCGTTGGGGATGTCCTTGCCAGGAGAAATGCTATCAAAGCTCATTAGGTGTAAACCCCTGTTTTTGTAAGTAAGCTCGCGGATTATAAGGCTGCGAACCGAGTAGCTCCAGCCCTATTTTTCTTGCCAGTCCAGCTCTGTAGGGCTATAGCAGTAGAAGGGGTATTTGCCGCTTTGTGGTCGTTTGCAGGGTATCTTTGCAGGAGGAAATGGTTATGCGCTCAATAACTGTCGAAGAATGTATGACCCGTTCAGTCGTTACCCTCCAGCCGGACATGGACATTGTTGAAGCTATCCGGGTCTTACTGAAACACAATATTACAGCAGCGCCTGTAGTTGGAGAGGATGGCTCCCTGACCGGTATTTTATCGGAGACTGACTGCCTGCAGGGGACTTTAACTGGGAGCTATTACTCTCAGGGTAGCGGGCTTGTATCTGAGTTTATGGAGCGAAATGTTGTGACTGCCCACTGCTCCGACAGCATTATCGATGTGTATGAGCGTTGTATGACCGAAAAAGCCCTGCGGGTTCCGGTTCTTAATGACGACGGCTCTATTGCCGGAATGCTGAGCCCTAAGGATCTTATGGCGACAGTTCTGGAATATTACGAAAAACCTATAAAAACCAATGGATAGAAGCTGGCTTATTTATCCAAAAAGCCATATTTCCGGCACATTTTCACCAGATTCAACGAGTCAAGGGACTGCTCTCATCATCTAAGCTAATACTTAATTGTTGATGGGTTTCTATGCCCGGAGTTTATGCAGGGAGCGTTTATGGCGACTGGTAGCACAGATGGTGTTCGCCCTACTGGAAGAGAGCACTTAAGACATAGCGTTGATCACCCTCGCCGTGGAGCCACGCTTGATACCAGCAGCCTTCCTGGGCGTATGGCTCGTTCAGGTGTTAAAACTCACCCACCTGAAAGGCATTTATCAACGAGCAGCACCTCTTCTACAGGCAGTAGTGACAGTGACTCTGATGAAGGCTCATTGTCTATTACCGACAGGTCCGTTTCTTCAACTGATCCTGAGCTTTCGGCACGTATCCCAACTGCGTTATCAGCAAACCTTCCGGCAAAAGGAAAGATAGACACCGGGGATGGTGGTGAGATTATCTTTGAACGGGTAAATGATGGTGATCTGCCCACAGTAAAAGACAAATTACGGAATCAGTTCCATCAGCTGGAAAAAGACGGAAAGATTGATGGTGCCAAAAAAAGCAAAATGGAAAAGTTTTTATCCGGAGCCAACACTGCTCTTGATTTCCTAATGCATAACAAAAAATTCCAGACGGGTATCGGTCTGGTTGGAATAGGTGCATGCATTATCGGCGGGGCATTCTGCCCGGTTCTATTGATTGGTGTTGGTCCATTTATTCTGATTTTCGCTAACGGGTTTATTGATAATCCGATGCTGACAGGCCCTGAAAATCAGCCACCCCAGCCAACGCCTGATAATTCCAAGAAAACTTCTGATGGTAATGACCCTTCCAATCCCAAAAATAAACCATCAGATGACGATGATTCGAACAAACCAAAGCCCAAGGGACCTGATGATGTTGACACTTCTGCAAAAGATGCTGAGAAGAAGCGTCGTGAAGTAGAAGAGGAGCGTAAGGCCGAAGAAGCAAGACATGAAGTAGACAGAAAATTACGAGAGACCAGTTATCCCGTTCATTCATTAAAAGTGAAAGGGGCAATTGATGGTCCTGAGGTCGAAGAAGTACTTGATAAGTTAAGTAAGTCTCCGTTGAAAGACACACCGGAGCGGCTGGCTTATGAAAAGTTTGATGCATCTGGTTATATCGATGACCAGACGTTTGAAGGTGGCAAGAAGGATTTTTCTAAGCATTCATCGGAGGCTTTGAAAACCTTGCGTGGAGAGATCGGTAATCATGCAGTTCGTGCAGCTGTTCAGTACAGCCTTGTAGAAGTTGATGAGCAGGTTGGCCGTCTGGGGCCTGATGATAAAGATCTGAAAATGCTCAAAAATGCTCTGACAAAAGAAGTTATTAACCAGCTGTTTGAGCATGTCCGGGAGCATGGAACTATCCCTGCAGGCTCGGATGAAAAGTCCCAATTTGGCCTGACCAAGCAACAATTGGTAAGAGAAGCCGCTCGGAGAATTGGTTTACCTGTAGATGCAAAACTGCCTGATGATCTGGCTAACTGCTCTGTGGTTCAACGGGTTATGGGGGGAGATCCTCGCGATTATATGGGTGCACTTGATGACTGGTGTAAGAACATCAAGATACCTGTGCCTCAGCGGGATTAAAAAATTCGGGGATAAGGAGCACATAACGTGTCAGCCGTTCATGGACCTAAATCTGCGCAGCAGATACAGCAAGACACCATTCGCAAGAATGGCGGTCAGATGACTGGTCAGCAGATGATGAAAAAAGCCGTCAAGATGATCAACTCGGCGGCAGGTGCTCCAATGAACCAGAACTTCCTGGATAAGGCTAACCTGGATGCCCTGATGCTCGCTGTTATGAGTGAAAGAGCTGAAATTCTTGAAGAAACTTTGCGAGAACAGGTTCAGGAAGTCAGGACCAAGAATAATAAGTTGAAAGACGCTAACAAAATTATGGCTAAGGCCCGTGCAGCCAAAAAAGGGTCAAAAGAAAGTAAGAAAACTCCAATGCCTCAGGAAGTAAAAGAATTTTTTGCCAAAAATGATATTGCCTGGGGAGATGGTGGTAAACAGATTGATCCCAATAAATCCTACAACCTCAATTCTGGTGAGTGGGATTTGGCCATAGAAAACATGAAGGGCTGGACAGAGAGTCTGACCAGCTCATCTCAGCTGGATATGACTAAACTTCAATCAACATCCGGCAAATTCAACCAGACGTTTGAAATGATGTCGCAGTTTATTTCCAAGTACTACAGAAGCGGCGACAACATCATCAAGAATATTTAATGAGAACGCTGTAAGAGCTAGGGAGGGCTGACAGTGGATACAAAAGATATGGATTGGTCACAGGAAAAAGTGGATGACCTGCTGGCTGATTATTTTAGCCGGGGCGGAACATTCAAAGAGCTGAAAAACCTCAGTGATGAGTCCATGGAGGCTATTTATAGCGTTGCTTTCAACCTGTATCAGGGCGGACGCTACGACGAAGCCAAAAAGGTCTTTCAATTCCTCTGCTTTTACGACCACTACAACAAGAAATATTTCCTCGGCCTGGGTGCCTGCCAGATGATGCAGCAGGACTTTGAAACGGCTGTTGAACTGTTCAGTTTTGCCAGTGCGCTTGATACCGATGATCCCAGAGGGATGCTTTATATCGGAGATTGTCATATGGCCATGGGCAAACCCAAAGCTGCGAAGGTGGCTTATGAAACGGCTGCAGAGTGGGCTGGTGAACAGGAAGAGTATAAGGAAGAGCTGGTTAGAGCCAGCAATATGGCTGCCAGCGCCAGCGCAGTTATGGAAGAGGATGACTAAAGCCTATGAGTACTAGTGGTGGTGTCAGTGCAAATCATGGGGGAGGCGTACAACTTCCACCTGGGATAGCCGGTAAACCGGGGGAGCCCGGAAAAGTTGGTCAGGCAGGTCAAGCTAGTCAGGCTGACAAGGCAGGGCAAGCTGGTAAGACGCAAGCGTCAGAACATGTCGGCAGAGGATTTTCCAACAGCAATACTGTGTCCCATAAAGAAGGTCGTACCAAAGCAGATCGGGGAGCGAGGTCGGAAAGAACTGTCAGACTGCCTGCTCCTAGAGTAGATCCGGCTCGTGTTGCAACACCAGAGATGCAGGCGCAGATAGCCCAGTCAATGGACACCACAGAAATGCTGTTCACTTTCGATGAACTGCTAAACCAGCTTAATGCCGAGAGTGAAGAGCTAGAGAGTGGAGAAACATCTGATAGCTCTGCTGTTTATGGTTCTTCTCGTAAAAAGAGAACCAGTGGGGGGCAGCAGGGAGGAAGTGACAGTGGTGGCCGTAACCCAGGTGGCCAACAAGGTGCGGCTGATTTTCTGAATGCTGCAACAACCCTGGTAGACGGGAAAGATCCAAAAGCTCTGGCTGCTTTGCAGGATGAAACTCTTCATGTATTCGACAAAGTATTGGCTATTGAAAGTGCTCCACCGGAAGTGATGGCTGAACTGAAAGGGGCAACAGAGAAGCTTACCAAGGCCATGCTCACCGGTAATGTGGAAGATATGGCCCGCATGCTGATGGAAATCCAGACCAAGTTGCAGGATACCCGGATAAAGTTTGATGAACAGGCGATTAGAACCAGTCGCTTGAAGCGCAGCCAACTCCATGAAAGCCGAATAAACAAACTGTCCGAAGCTCTCAAGAAGATGAAAGAGGCCAAGAAAGCAGGTGTTCTTGGCAAAATTTTTGGTGCTATCGCAACAGCTCTTGCGGTGATTGTAGCCGCCGTAACAATCGCAACAGGTGTTGGCGCGAAGGCAGGCGTGATGTTGATTATGGCCGCTACGATCATGGTTGCTATGACTATCTCCCAGAATACTGGTGACTGGATGACCAATATGGGGGGGCTTATTAAAGATGACACAATGCAACTTATCATGGGAATAATGTGGGCCGTTCTTGCCGCTGCCCTTTCTCTCGGTGCCGGTCTAGCTGGTGGTGCGACCAAGGCGTCAACTGATGTGACTACAACGGCTGTTCAACAGGGCGCTAATGCCGGTACCCAAGCCGCTCAGCAGAGTGCTAATGCTGCAGCTCAGGGTGCACAACAAGGTGCCAATGCAGCAGCTCAAACAGCTCAACAGAGTGCTCAGCAGACATCAGCCGCAGTACAGTCAGCTGCAAAAACTGCAACCAAAGCAGCTAAGGAAGCTACTGAAGAGGCCGTTGAACAATCTGCAAAAGTTGCAGTGAAAAGTGCCCAGGAAGCCGCGAAAGAAACGGCAAAAGAAACAACCAAAGCCACAGCAGATACGGTGACTAAAGAAACGGCAAAGCAGAGTGCTGATGTCGCCAAGAAAACCATGTATTACCAGCGTGCCGCTCATATCGCCAGATTTACCGAGGGTGGCGCTATGGCTGTGGATGGTGCTGCAACTATGCATGCTGCCAAAGTGAGTGGTGAGGCCGGTCAGTATCAGGCGGACGCCACAGAAGATCTGGCTTACATGACCCAAATGCAGCTAATGATGGAAGACTGGATGGAAGCGATTCAACGTACCATTCAAGAAATTTCGGAAGGTCAGCAGATGGCCTCAGATATGTTATCTCAGGCTCAGCAGAGCAAGTTTACTGTGACCCGGAACATCTAACGGGTAAAGGATTTCTTTTCAGGGAGTAGAAGCACATGAAGATTAATCAGGGACAGAATCCGGTACCTCTGGAGCAGCCCAGACTTTCTGACAGTGCCCATCAGGCAAAAGATGCTAAAGGTGCCAAGGGTGCAAGAGCCGGGCATCTGGCAGGAGAAAACCTGAATGTTGGGCAGCAACGTGGTGGTAAACCTGTTCATGGCCAGAATCAGCAGGGGCTTCCCAAACCAGTTTTAAGTGCTCCAAATTCTGACCCTAACGTTGCCAGCTATCAGGCTGCCATGGGACATATGGATCAGCTGGTGGCAGATGCTCAGGGTGATGTTCTTGCTGGTGACCTGGATGAACTTGCTGAAGCACTTGAAGAAGCCTCTGAAGAAGGCGGTGGTGATGCTGAAGGCGGTGTTGTTATTGGTAAGAAGGGTGCCAAGTCCCGATTAAAGAGAACCAACGTTCTTGCCCAGGATGTGAAACTGAAAAACTCTTCTCAGGAACAAGCCAAAGATTTTTCCAGCCAATTGAAAGAACTTAGCCGGCAGGTTGCCAGAAACCCAGAATTGGCTGAGAAGTTGGGTGGATCTTTCGACAGCATTAAGAATTCCCTGAAATCCGGTGAGATGGATGGTGCTGACCTGAAGAAGATGCTTAGCAAGATGCAGGATCAGAGTGCTAAAGCACAGGGCTCTGGACAAAACAATTTAATGAACCAGCTGCAAAGTGCAGGAAAACCCAACCATGCTCAGTTTGGTGAGCAGGGGCCTAATGAGGTCAGCGTTAAAGCTAATGAGAATGGGTTTGCCGGTCAGGTTGATGGTAAAAACTTCAGCGCCAATGCTAAGGATAAATCCCTTCAGATGCAGCTTGACGGCAAAAATGTTGAGATTAAAACAGGTCCTGGTGGCAGTATTTCTGCCACTGCAGATGGGGCACCTCTTGATCTCACTAAAAGTGAGGTAAAAGCCTTTACTGATTTCTTTGCTCTTATGGCTCTGTTCCATGAGATGGGTGTTGAGCAAAGACAAATGAGTCGTCAGGGGCGAAACATGGCTAACAAGGCTGTGGTTCAAAAAATTAAAGCTCAGGCTCAGGAGCAACGAAGTGCAGCCGCAGCAAAAATGGTTGCCGGTATGGTGAGCGGTGCGGTGAAAGTTGCTTCAGGTGCGCTGAATATGGCCGGTTCCATGAAAGGTATGAAAGCGGATCAGGCTGCAGGTGGTAACTCTCAGGTGGGTAATATGATCGCCCAGCAGTGGAGCGCCATGGGTAAAATGGTTGAGGGTCTTGGTGAAGCCGGCGCTTCTACTTTGCAGTACAAAGCTGGTTTGCATGAGGCAGCCTCTACGGAGTTACGTGCTGAAGAAGAGCAGGCCCGTTTTGTGAAGCAGACAGAACAGGATCAGATGCAGGTTGCTCAGGAGCTGTCTTCCAAGGCGAGAGACACTTTTGCTCAAACCTGGAACCAGTATCTGCAAACTCAGCAGAATATTGCTCGTAATATCTGATTGATCAGGCAGGGATAAAGCTATGCAGACTGGTGGTGTTGCCGGTTCTCAAGCATCGGGAGCAGCGCTTCAGGTAGGAGGTGAAACCGCCTCCGCCAAATCTGCCGATGGTATTCATAGTCAGTTCAGCACGGTCAGTGTTGGCCCTGCCAGCGCCAGTTTTTTTGAAGAAGCCTCTATCACTCTCTCTTCCCTGAGAAAGTTCAAAACCAAAGACAGCAAAGAAGAAAAAGACCTCAACAAAGAACTTGAGCGTCTTAAGAAAATTGTGCCGGATATGCCCGGTACAGGAAAAATGGATAAGTTCCTCCAGCAAATGCAGGCCGCCAAAGACAAAGGCCCGCTTACCAAGGAACTTATCAAACAATTTGCTGATGAATATTCTGGTGATTCTACCCATCAGTATCTGGCTCTGGAAACTCTTGCAGCGACTCTTGAAGCCCTTGAAGGCAAAGATTCCGAGCTGGCAAAAGACATTCGCGAATATAACGCAGAGTTCTACGAAGAAAATAAAACTGACATTCAAGCGGGAATGAATGTCACCAAAGAACATTATGAACTTGCTGAAAAGGCAGGGCTCTCTCCTCAGGAAGCCCGGGATGATAAGCGCGAAAATGTATTTGGTGTTCCTGACTTTGAAACAGCAACAGAAGCTTATCAATATGCGAAGGAGGGGAGTAATGATTACTCTGAAATCAATAGCCGCATTCAGATTTGGAGAGAAGGGCTGGCTGGTGAATTGCTTGCACTGAAAAATCCTAAGATGACCAGTGCGGCAGGAGCAACTCAGCTTCTGCATATAAGAAAACGTATGGAGGTGATTTTTGGCTTAAGAACAATTATTGAATTCAGCCAGCAGAACGAACAGGCAACCAACAGGATGTTAGTGCGTGCAAAACTCTAAGATTCAGGAAGGCGTTCTTATCGAAGAGGTACTTCGGCTGTTAAACCAGCGCTGGATCTCTGCCAATGATGTTGAAGGTATTCCGACTAAGATGGGAGTGCCTACAGACAATCTTGCGGTGAAGATTTTTGTTCTCAATCAGGTACTGGAAACCTATCGGAAAATCCCTGATCAGTATTTTAAAGAAGCGGAACACCGTGAAAATATCCTCGAAGCCTGCCAGGAGGCCCTTGATGATGTAATCGAGGAGGAAGAGGAAGAAGAGGCTTTCGATGACGATGATGAGGACGATGATGATTTTGATATGGACTTCGATATCTAAGGTGCCTGAGGATGCGTGAACTTGTTGAGTCAGCTGTTCAGGATTTCAATCGAACTCTCGGTATTGGAGATCTTCCTTTTCCTGATAATGGCATTATGCAGTATGCCTTTGGTCAGGGAGGTACGTTTTTCATTGAGTTGAATGATAAAGGGGTGTTGATGCACCTTTTGCGTGAAATTCCTGACCACTCTCTTGATCAGTCTGGCCCCAAAGCGCTGGAATTATGTCACTTTAATCAGAGTCGCAAGTTTGACACTCAATGTGCTCTTAAAGATGGTAATCAGCTGGTATTTATTACCTTTATGACTGCCGATAAGTTGAGTGGCCCTGAAATTGAGAATGCATTGCAATATTTAATGAAATTACATGACTCTTTAACCCCTTCATAACAATCTGCACTGAGAATCTGCTTTTCATTTCAATATGTTCCATGCTTTTGCTTCCTTTTTGCGTACAGGCATTGACTAGACTTTTGGGTAAGCCTATTCAGCTGTCGTGGACGGCATAAAGGAGTGGCAGCTATGCCAAGCCCTGGAATAAACAATGTTGGTTCTGTTACAGAAAAAGCGCTCAAAAAGCAGGATCAACAGCAGCTAGAGAAGCTTCTCGATAAACCGGATGACCGGGACGCCGAGAATTTTAATGCCCAGATGGAATCTGGCATCAAGAACGAAAGCCAGACCAGTCTTCAGGGGAGCCCTGTAGAGCTCAAACAGGCACCAGAAAATCTGGGAGACAGAATCCTGAATGGATTTCAGGGGCTGAAAGAGAATATTGATAGCCGTCACCAGAAAATCGATAACATGCTGAGCTCTGATGAAGCACTGTCTATGCAGGACATGTTCAAAACTCAGAAAGCGATGACCAACCTTATGATGACCGAAGATTTGATCGGTAAGGTGGTTGGTAAGGCGACCCAGACACTAGAAACAATGATGAAACAGCAGTAACAAAAGGCCTTGGGCCGGTTTCCTCATACGCAAGGGAAAGCGTTGTGCAGAAAATCAGGATTTTCGTGTTAAGCCTGTTTGTGTTACTGCTGTCAGGCTGTAAAGTTCAGCTTTATACAGGGCTGACAGAGAAAGAAGGCAACGATATGTTGGCCATTCTGCTGGATAATTCGATTCCGGCAGAAAAGGCGATGGACAAAGATGGCAATGTAACTTTAACCGTTGCCACTGATGATGTTTCCAGAGCCATTCGTCTTCTTCGTACCAATGGGCACCCCAAAGACCGGTTTTCTTCGGTCAGTGATATTTTTCCAAAAGACAGCCTGATCTCTTCTCCAACGGAGGAGAAAGCCCGTTATACCTATTCCATGTCTCAGGAACTCTCCGCGACGCTTTCAATGATTGATGGAATACTCACTGCCAGAGTTCATGTGGTATTACCTCAGGATCAGTCTGCTAACGAAGTCAGCTTCCCATCTTCAGCTTCAGTTTTTATCAAATACACGCCTGAGCTGGAGTTAGCCGGCTTTGTTCCCAAGGTGAAGACCCTGGTTGCTAACAGTATTGAGGGTTTATCTCTCGATAAGATTACAGTTTCTCTTTTCCCATCCGCTCAGGTTGCAACAAACAGAACGTTGTTGCCTCAGGAGCTGGAAAGTGTTCTCTCTATAGATGTAACTCCTGAATCGTCCTCCCGTTTGTTGTTGATCATGGGAGCACTTCTCAGTCTCTTCCTTATTTCACTCGCCGGTTGTGCCGTGCTGTTCTGGCTTTGGTGGCGAGCACGCAGAAACTCTGAATATATGGGAGACGATCAGGCCGAAGCAGATATGGTTGAGGTGGATAACGTTGAGGCCTGATTATGGATGTCAATCAGCTTGCCCCGGTTATTGAGTTTAACTTTTCCCCAGCCGGGTATATTGATGATTCCTGGCTGGTAAATCTTCCCAATGCTCAGGTTATCAATGCTTTAAAAGTCGAAGAGGTCGGTGCTCATTGGGCTTCCCGCCATATTCTGGAAGCTTATGCTCTTCACAGTAAGACTGATCTTGATTTCAATCGTGTGGAAAAGCAGTTGGCATTAGCCAGTCGCAAACATCTCACCCCAATCGTTTTTCATGCTGGCTTAGCGTTGAATGGCCCTCTTTTAAAAAACTTTGTGAAAAGGCAGGAACGGGCAGCGGTTGAAGCCTGTCTGGGGAAAGAGAGTTATCAGTACGCGATCAAGAAAGGGCCTTTTATTGTGGGAGCTCTTCCTGAAAGTTTCGGTTCTGATTTCACCATGGACTGGAATGCACCAGAGGAACTGAAAAAGCATATTTTCCGCTCTGGTGTTCGTCTCCTCGGAGCTGTTTTCGCCCAGGAGAATGATGCTTTCCAAAAACGTCTGCTGTTTAAATTCCCCATGCCCAGCAAGGACTATTTCTACGCTGGAGGCGCAGCCAGTTATTCGCAGGATGTAGTGCGTTTAGGTGGTGTGATGTTACGGAAACTGATGAAAGAGTTTATCAAATGAGCCTGAATATCATCGCTATCACCAAGCAGGATTTTAATCTTCAACCCGGCCAGAAGGTGATTAAGGCTGCGGATTATTCCGTGATTGAGAAATCAACAAAGCTGATCGATAAAGCCCGTCAGCGAGCTGATCAGATTGTTGAAGAAGCCAAGCACGCTTTTGAGCAGGAAAAGGAACGAGGCTATCAGGAAGGGCTGATGCAGAGTCGCCTTGAACAGTCTGAGCAAATGCTGAAGATGGTAGACCGTTCAATTAACTACCTCTCCGATGTAGAAGCTTCTCTGGCAGATATTCTGATGACGGC
This sequence comes from Parendozoicomonas sp. 2304DJ65-17, assembly GCF_058148445.1. Lineage (NCBI taxonomy): Bacteria > Pseudomonadati > Pseudomonadota > Gammaproteobacteria > Oceanospirillales > Endozoicomonadaceae > Parendozoicomonas > Parendozoicomonas sp. 2304DJ65-17. The sequence goes on along the minus strand of NZ_JBYVJV010000001.1, from coordinate 48,656 downwards.
AGTGAAGAAGATTATTGATGATTATGATAATCGAGCGCTGACAGTGGGTTTAATCAAAAGTGGCCTGCAGCATGTTCGTAATGAGCGGCAGGTATCTGTCCGAGTTCCGCCAGCCCACTTCAGTTATGTGAAAGAAAAAATTGCTGAAATTCTCTCAGGTTATAAAGGGGTTGGCATATTAAACCCCGTTTCCGACCCTCGCTTAAAAGCCGGCAGTTGTATTCTGGAGAGCAAGATTGGTGTGATTGACGCCAGTATTGATATTCAGCTGGAAGCTCTCAGAAGGCGGTTTGCTGAGCTTACCGCTCATTCCATGGATGAAGCCAAGATGAGTGAAGAGCGTGAATGGACCAAGTCTGTTGACATGAATGCAACCGAAGAAGAGGTTGCTAAAACAGAGGAAGTGCAGGCAGCACCTTCAGTTGAGGATTCGGGTAGCAATTCACCACAACAAAAACCTTCCGATGAAGATGCTACCTGGTTTTCATAATCGCTAGTTGAAAAACTTCTGGATCACATCAGGTTGACGATACGAGGTGTGATCAGGAACAGGCGAACGTTCTTTGTTTTTGACTCTGTTTTATTGCGGAATGCGGCACCAACCACAGGCATATCTCCCAGAATAGGAATTTTATTTTGATCATCCCTAGTTTCTTCGTAGTAATATCCACCAACCAGTAAGCTCTCATTTTCGTCAATGACTGCTTGAGTGCTGATAGAGCTGTTCTTCACAACAGGAATATTGTCAGCGCCTGTGGCTTCCTGAGAGCTTGCCTGACCGCCATCCTGAATATTAACGCTCAGGTGCAGCTTTCGGCCTGTCACTTCATCTACGATACGAGGCGTCACCTTTAACACAGAGCCATAAGTAACAGGGAAGAGTTCTGCAGATTCCTGGCCTGCTACGCGAACATAAAAGGTCTGGCTGTTATCCAGAACGGCTTCCATGTTATCAAGCGTGAGTACTGAGGGGCGGGCCAGAATCTTGGCATTGCCTTGATCAGAAAGGATATTCACACGGGCAAACAGTTTCCCGCTGGTGAGATTGATGATTGTGCTGAATGTATCGCTTGGAACCGAGTTGTCATCGTTTTTAAACGGGTTAAAGCGAATATAGTCGCCGTTCTCTCTACCGAGTCGCCAGTTTATTCCCAGCTGTTCCAGGTTTTTGGTATTCACATCAATGATGGAAACATTGATTTCCACCTGGGCGAGAGGCTTATCAAGGGTATTGATCAAGCTTTCATACATCGGCATTTTGGACTCAAGATCATGGATGATGACTGAGTTCAGACGGCGGTCTGCATTAATAAATACGCTGTCAGGCGTTGTGGTTTGTGCTGGTGCCTGAGGAGCTACAGGTTCTTGGCCGGCAGGTGTCGCGGGAGCGAGCCCTGGTACTGAACGTTGAGGTGTGGCCGCTGGAGCGCTGCTTAACCCACCGCCATTGACGATTTGGCGAAGAATCGTTGCCACACCAGGAACAGTGACGGTTTGATTCCGGAAAGTGAAGGACCGGTCATCAGCCCAGGCATATCGCAGAGGGAAAACTTTTACTGTTTGCTTGCTGCGTTGCCGTTGACCTGACTTTGCATCCAACAGTAAAGCTGTTTCCGTTATTAGCTCCATATAACGGGGAGGACCGGAAATATAGATGATTCCTTCCTGTGGTCTGGCCTTCCAGTAAAACCGGCTATCCCAGATGCCAATATCCATCAGGGTTTTTCTGAACTCCTCCGCACCCAGAAACTGGAGATTCAGAATCTGCTTTTGGATTTCATTACTGTTGTAAACGTAAAGTGTATTGCCATCGAAATACCAAATCAGGCCGTTGAGCTGGGCAATTTTGTTCAGAAACTCAACCGGAGAAAGTGGGCCAATACGGCCATTAACTACGCCATCAACCGCAGCACTGATAATCACTGGGATGCTGTAGTTTGCAGCAAAATTACGCAAAACATCGGCTGCTGGTTCACTGTTGCCAAAATAGGCATAAGGGCGGGCACCGAAATCCTGATCAGGCATGGCCATATTATTCTGACCATTTGGCATAGCGGACATCATACCTATTGGTTCAGGGTTTTGTGATGTCATCTCGCCAGCTGATGTCGCTTCCTCAGGGATCATCAGTTCCTGGGGATAACCATCTTCCGGTAAGTACAGAACCTGGCCATCCAACAAACTGTCTGGATCAGGAATGCCGTTATGGTGGGCCAGAAGTGGAGCCGGTATTCCATACATATCGGCTATCCCGGCAAGGGTTTCTCCGGGCTGAACGATATGTTTCTGTCGGGTGTCACCCTGCTTATAAGAACTATTTTCGGACCAGGGACTGAAAGTGACAGAGGTATCATTGGCATGGAGTAGCTGTGAGCAGACAGCCAGAGCTATGCCCAACCCGAAAATCTGACCGGCTGTTTTTCTCAGGGACTTACCTGTAAACCCTGAAAACAGCGGGTTTTCCAACTGAAACTTTGTATAAAACAAGAAGCGTGCGTCCATGCCAGCATCCGGGCGAGAACCGCCCTTTATGAGAATTTGTTGTCAATACACAAAGTTTATACAACCATTTGGAATTCTGCATGAAACTGCTTTTCAGGCTTCAATAAAGGAAAGGACTTCATGCTGCGAGTTTTCTAATGGCCGGATCAATTGGTGATATAAACAGTGGATTAGTCGGTGTCAGCCACACCACCGGAAACGAATATCAAGCTTTACCATCATCCAAGTCAGCGATTCGGCCCGCCGTTAATACCAGTGCTGCTGATGCGGTTCATATCAGTAAAGCTCTCTCGGTTGATGATTCCAAAAATAAACTGATGGAGTTTGTGCGCGGTGACCGGTTACAGTCCTATACACCTCAGGATAACCGCGAGCTTCGTAGCGGTATCACTAATCTTGTGAGAGATAGGTTGAGCGATATGAAATTGTCGGAAGATGATCGCAATGCCTTGAACGATATGCTGGACCTTCTTAAGCAGGATAGTGAACTTGAAGCTCTGGCAACCATGGCCCGCAATATCCTGATTCCGGCTTGATAACCCTATGAGTGAAGAGCTCTCATCAACTCAGCCCCCTCCGGAAACCACCGGTGTCACTCTGAATGGTAAAGACTGGGTGCTCACTCAGGCTTTTACCCGACTCCAGCAGAGACAGTTTGCCGATGCCCTTAAACTACTTCAGGGACTGCGGGTATTAATCCCTGAAGACCCTGAAGTTTACCGAATGCTCAGTTACGCACTTTTGATGGCGGATCAGCCTGAAGAGTGCCTTTCCATGGCCGATAGATACCTGCAGTGCATGCCACCTGGTACGGATACTCAGGAAATTTCCTGGATTCAGGGGCGGGCCACAGTTCGTCTGGAAAAAGCGCGCCTTGAAAAGGCGAATGAGCAACCCGGAGATACGCCTCAGTAAAACAGGTCAGTATCTTCTCAGAAGGCTCCGATACTGACCAATGAGCGCAATCAGCATTAAATCAGTTCTCACCGGCATCGGTAAGCGTAATGACCTTATGCTTGCGGTGATGCTGGTATTTATCATCGTGCTGATTATTCTGCCGATGCCCACGGTGCTGGTGGATCTATTGATCGCCTTTAATATGGGTATCTCCACCATCCTGTTGATGACGGCCATCTATCTGAAAGGGCCGTTGGAGTTTTCATCCTTTCCATCTGTTCTTCTGATTACAACATTGTTCCGGCTGGCGTTGTCGATAACGACTACTCGACTAATTCTGCTGGAAGGAGATGCCGGTGAGATCGTTTATACCTTCGGAAACTTTGTGGTTGGCGGTAACCTCACGGTGGGTGTTGTAATCTTCTTGATCATTACCATTGTTCAGTTCCTGGTAATTACCAAGGGCTCTGAACGGGTGGCAGAAGTGGCAGCACGTTTCTCTCTGGATGGTATGCCCGGTAAGCAGATGAGTATCGACGCAGATATGCGTGGTGGTGCCATCGATATGGAAGAAGCCCAGAAACGCCGGGGGCTGGTAGAGAAAGAATCCCAGCTTTATGGTTCCATGGACGGTGCCATGAAGTTTGTAAAGGGTGATGCGATAGCTGGCCTGATTATTATTTTTGTTAACATTGCGGCCGGTGTGAGTATTGGTGTGTTTAACAAAGGGCTTCCGGCTGGGGAGGCTCTTCAGCTTTACTCGATTCTGACCATCGGCGATGGATTGATTTCCCAGATACCGGCACTTCTGATATCCATTACCTCGGGTATTATCGTAACCCGGGTTTCTACAGAGGAAGCCACAGATCTTGGTAGTGAAATTGGTGGACAGTTACTAGCCAAACCCAAGGCTTTGATGGTTGGCGGTGGTTTGCTGCTTGGTTTTGCACTCGTTCCTGGATTCCCGACATTAACGTTTCTAGCTCTGGCCGGGTTTATTGGAGGGGGAGGTGTTTATATTCTGAAGAAGGCCGGCGCAGAAGGTGCCACCGGCGGGAATGATGGCGGAATTCCTGCCATGCAGGCTGCGGCATCAGGCAAGCCTGATAAAAACCAACGCCTTGATGAACAGGAAGAATTTACCCAAACCCTGCCACTGATTATTGATGTTCCAACATCTTTGCAACAGCGGCTTGATACCACAGAGTTGAACGAAGAGCTGTTAAAAGTGCGCAAAGCGCTCTATATGGATTTAGGTGTTCCATTTCCGGGTATCCATCTCAGGTTTAATGATTCCTTGGAAGATGATCATTACAGCGTCATGCTGAATGAGGTGCCTGTGGCACACGGCCACTTCCGTGATGGGTATGTCTTTGCCCGTGAGCAGTCTGAACATTTAGATATGCTTAAGATTCCCTATGAATCCGGTGATCAGTTTATACCCAATCTGGATACTCTCTGGGTTCTTGAGAAAGACAAAGACGCCCTGGAAAAAGCTGGTGTGAGTTATATGAGTGACTCTCAGATACTTACCAACCACCTGGCCTTTGTTCTGAAAAAATATGCGGAAGACTTTATCGGTATTCAGGAAACCCGCTTCCTGCTGGAAAAGATGGAAGATTCTTTCGGTGAATTGATTAAGGAAGTTCAGCGATTAATTCCGGTTAACAAGATTGCAGAGATATTCCAACGACTGGTGTCGGAAGATATTTCCATTCGAAACCTGCGAACAATACTTCAGTCTCTGGTTATCTGGGGTCATAAAGAGAAAGAAGTGGTTCAGCTCACCGAATATGTACGGGGCAGTCTGAAACGCTTTATCAGCTACAAATACAGTAACGGGCAGAATATTCTTCCGGTTTATTTGCTGGACCAGGATCTGGAAGACACGATTCGAAGTGGTATTCGCCAAACGTCTGCAGGTGCCTACCTAGCACTTGATCCTACGGTCACTGCTCGTTTTGTTGAGAAGGTGAAAACAACAGTGGGCAAGATCGGCCACCTTGATCATAAGCCTGTTATGATCACCGCAATGGATATCCGCCGTTATGTGCGTAAGCTGCTGGAAGCTGAGGTTTATGAACTGGCGGTACTCTCCCACCAGGAACTGACAGAAGAAATTACTGTACAGCCGCTTGGTCGTATATCTTTGAATTAATATGGAAAGTAAAGATTTGAATTAGTTTGCCTTAGGTGGCTCGTCGTCATTCAGGCGGGCAAAAACAAGTTGATCGTAGAACTCATCATTCTTATAAATATTCTTTCGGAACACACCTTCCAGCTGGAAACCACACTTCTGCAGAACTTTCTGTGAAGGAACATTGTATTCCATAACATCAGCGAAAATACGCTTGAGGCCTTTTTCTTGGAAGCAGTGATCCACCATCCAGGTTACTGCCTTGGTCATTAAACCATTACCCCAGTAAGCCTCTCCGATCCAGAAACCGATCTCGGCGCTGTAGCGGTGAACATCAGGCTGAATCACTATGCCAATTTCACCAATAGCTTCTTTGTTATTAGCGATCACAAAACGATTCTCAGCTTCGTTATCGCGAACATACTGAATCCAGTTGCGAGCCATTTCTATGGTGTAGGGGCTGGGAAAGCACTCTCTCTGGTTAATAGCGATATTAGGGTTGTCGCCATTACGGGAGAGGCCAGAGGCATCCCCATAAAGAAAGTTACGAATTAAAAAACCATCACCCAGCGGCTGTTCCATAGCCTGAAAATCCTGCAGTTATCTACAGGATATGTATCGGCTGGGATAGGGGAGTAGTTAGTTATTTCCTATGCTGGTGGTGCTACTTTGAGACTGGTTTTCAAGGTTGTTGTAAACGGCTCCGAGGATATCCCACTTATGCTTCACCCACTCTGGAGCCAGCAAATATTGGTGCACACCAGAGCCCGTGAGACGATGGAATAAAAGGTCATCGGGGGCGGTGAGGATAATCTCAGTCAGAACCCGAACATAATCATCCATCGCCAGTTCCTGAATCTCTCCCTTGCTCCACTGCTTGGCCATCTGTGTGCCTTTAACAATATGTAGTGGATGAACCTTGATGGCCTTCACGCCAAGGTCAAGAACCTTTCTATAGCTGATCAGAGTGTCTTCCGGCTTTTCACCGGGAAGCCCCATAATCAGATGAGTGCAGATATTCAGGTTGAACTTACGACTGCGAATAACGGCATCTTCATAATCTGCAAAGGTATGTCCGCGGTTGATGTGTTCAAGAGATTCATCAAAGCTTGATTGCAGACCCAGCTCCAGCCAGATTTCGTAACCCTGCTCCTGATAACCTGCCAAAAGCTCCAGTACCGGATCAGGTACGCAGTCCGGACGGGTGCCTACACATAAGCCGATGACATCAGGCTCGGCCAGAGCTGCGTCGTAGAGTTTTTTCAGCTGCTGAAGATCGCCATAAGTGTTGGAGTACGACTGAAAGTACGCCAGAAACTTTTTGGCCTTGCGAACTTTGGTCACTTTTTCGCGGGCTGCAGCCAGCTGCTCGCTTACCGAAAGCTCACTGTTAGTGCTGCCGGGGCTGAAAGATCGGTTGTTGCAGAAGGTGCAGCCGCCTATGCCTTTGGCTCCATCCCGATTCGGGCAGGTGAATGCAGCATTTACCGAGAGTTTATGGATCTTCTCTCCATATTTGTTCTGGAGGTAACGACCAAAAGTATTGACGTAGCGAGTAAGATCCATAGAGCAGCATTCACACAGGTAAACCGGAGCGCGGACGTTACCCGTTATTTTGCTGATCGACTATGAGGATATGTGCGGAAGGGGATGAGTGGTTAAGCAGCCTTTAAGGCTGCTTACGCATTTTTTCGAGCATGTTTTTAACAATCTTCTTGGCGTCTCTTTCGCAGGCCTGACGGGTTTTGGGAGTCAGGGCCGGAACACCTTTCTGATCGATGATTTTACGGGCAAGTTTGCGGGCAACAATGGCAACAACTTCATCCATAAAGGTGTCATCAAAAATGTTGCGATCAACAAACTGGAGCTGTACGAGCATCTTCTCGCGGCGCTTGCCCTGCTCATTAAAATGAATAGCGAAATCGCCACTGTCTGAAGTGCTCTGGCTGATTGTCAGAGTAAAGTGCTCACTGCTCATGGCCATTCGCCTCTGTGATCTCATAACCAGATTTGTCGGCACAGGAGCAGGGCACTTTACGAAGGAATCACTTATCTTTCACAGACAGGTAGCGAGTCATCACCAAATCTCTGGGGTTGTCGTACCAGCCTTGTACTTTCGGGCTCACAAGAGATGGAGACACGTAGTAGTAAAGCGGCGCTACAGGGGCATCCTCGGCCAGGACCTTCTCCATTTCGATAAATAATTTCTGGCGGTTTGTGCTGGGAATATTCATTTTGCTCAGCAGTACGTCATAAACCGGGTTCTGGTATTTCGGCTTATTACTGCTGCTGTTGCTGGCGAAAATAGAAAGCATGCTGGCTGGATCATTGAAGTCGGCCACCCAGGATGCTCTGGCGACATCAAAGTCTTGCTGGCGAATACGGGCAAGAACAGATTTCCATTCCATATTTTCCAGAGTGACCTCGGCACCAAGGTTGTTTTTCCACATACTGGCAGCAGCAACGGCGATTTTTTTTCGGGAGTCGCTGGTGTTGTAGAGAAGGCTTAATTTCAGCGGGTTATCTGGGCCGAACCCTGCTTCTTTGTAGAGCTTCTTGGCTTCTGCCAGGCGCTGTTCCCGAGTCATTGTTTCAGCCGCTGGTTTGTAGGCGGGCATATCGCTCATATAACCGGGAGTAAAGTTATAAGCAGGCACCTGTCCCTCTCCCAGGACTTTGTCGGTAATCAAGTCACGTTCAAGAGCGAGGGAAAGAGCTTTTCGTACCCGTGCATCATTAAACGGCTGTCGGCGGGTATTAAATGCGTAATATTCCGTCCCCAGCATATGGGTAATATGCAGCTCATCCGAGTGAGTTATTTTTAGTTTTTCGTAGAAGTTCTCTGGAATATTCAGGGTCATATCCAGATCGCCGGATCGGTAGCGATTCAGTGCGGCTGTCGCTGATGTCAGGGGATAATAAGAAACAGTGCGTATTTCAAGGCGTTCGTAGTCGGGATGTTTTGGGTTAGCGACCAGTTCCATTTTTTCATTTACTACCCAAGCTTTCAGTTGGTAGGGACCATTGCTGACCAGGTTTTTGGGGGCGGTCCAATTAGCTCCATATTCTTCAAGAACACTTTCAGGAATCGGGTAGAGGATGGGCATGACCAGCATTTGCAGTAGCCAGGGAACAGGTTTTTCCAGCTGAACCTGCAATGTGTGATTGTCTGGTGCAGAGACTCCGAGTTCGGTAGCAGCTTTTTGGCCGTTAACGATGGCTCTGGCATTGATGATTTCCATCATTTCCAGGTACCAGGCGTAGGAAGCGCCTGTTTCAGGAGCCACAGCTCTCTGCCAGGCTCGAACAAAATCTCCGGCAACAACCGGGCGGCCATTGCTCCATTGGCTGTTACGCAATTTGAAAGTCCAGGTCAGGCCATCCTGAGATGTAGACCAGCTCTCTGCCTGTGCGGGAACAATATTTCCTTCCGGGTTCCTGTGTACCAGACCATCAAATAAATCCCCGGCAACACGCATACCTGGCAACGTGTGGATTAACTGAGGGTCGAGAGATTCAGGCTCGGAGGAGTTTGCCCTGTTCAGATGTGATGCGTTGGAAGCCCATAAGGCTCCGGTGGAACACAGGGCAAACAGGCTCAAAATTAGACTCAGGAACAGTCTCATTGGGTATCTCTGCATTGATAGCTAGTCTTATAGAAAATACCTGCCATCTGGCATATAGCCAAATGGCATGTGAAATAGCGATTCAGGGAGGCAGCTATGAGCTCAATTAATCCAGGGGTACAACCCGGTAGTGGTCAGGTTGGAGGAACTCCGGGCAGTACTCCAGCCTCCCCTCAGGGGAAAGTTGCTGGAGCGGATACCGAGGCTTTTGACGATGCCATGGAAAAAAGCGCTGATGGCAAGGTCAAAAAGGATGCGGAGAAAGAAGAGCTGCTGACTCCTGAGCAAGAGTTGCGGAAAATGATGTCTCAGCAGGTGGTTCAGCAAATTACTGAGAGATCCAAAGAGTTCAACCAGGAAATTAAAAAGAATTTCGAAGGCTAAAATCAGCGTTTAACCGGAATTGGCTTGCCTTCGTTATCAATGGCTACGTAGGTGAAAATGCCTTCAGTCACCTTGATTCGCTCCTCGTTGTAAGGCAGCCCTTTACTCCAGACCTCTATACGAATGCGCATAGATGTGCGGCCTATCTTGATAATATCTGTATGGCAGCAGACAACTTCACCAACAGCTACCGGATGGTGGAAGCACATAGACTCAATGGCCACTGTGGCAACCCTTGCGTGACAGCAGTCTTTGGCCGCTAACCCACCGGCGATATCCATCTGCCCCAGCAGCCACCCGCCAAAAATATCACCGTTTGGGTTTGTATCTGCTGGCATAGCCAGAGTCCGCAAGGACAGCTCTCCGCGAGGTGTGCTCATGGGAAATGCTCCGAAAGGAATAGAAAAACATTGATTGAGGTGAAGCCTAGTTGATCCCTGCTTTTGCACTCAATGCGTTCTTTTACCAATACACCTCTTGTTCATGCCGTTTTTCTGGTTTTAATTCCAAATTATCTAAACACAATTCTCATGCTTCTTTCTGTTATAAAGATGGAAGCTTGAAACCTGACTTTGGCTCGTATACTTAAAAGGTAGTCTGAGCTGAACTGTCATTTTTCAGGTTCAGCTTGGCCAAACCATGGAAGAGGTGTACATGGCTGGTCAGGATGCCAATATCTACCGATTAGACTCTTTAAGAGAGCATCCCCCTCCCGATTCAATCCCGGAGGGCGTCGTTCCTTTACGATGCCAAACTGAAGATCATTTTCGAAAGCTTCTTCCTCTTCTTTTCGATCAGACTGATGACACTCTGTTTTCCATGGCCGGGCATGCGACTCTTCATGGTGAGCAAACGTTGCTGTTCGATGGCATGCGTTCCCTTCGTATGCAAAAGCAGGGAATCTATGAACGTTTCTTTTCTCGTCTCGGGGAATGGTTTGAACCTGGGAGCCATTTAGGTGAGTCGGAAGACACTCAACGGCTGGCTTCAGTAGAGACAGAAGATCTCTCATTAATTGCAGAAGAAGACCTTGAAGAGAAACTGGCGATCGCTGGTATTCTTTCCCGGGTTCAGCAGGGAGATGTGGGAAAGCAGTTTCAGGCACTAAATAAACGGTTGTCTTCTCTTTACTCGTTGGCTGAAATTCCTCCCTCCTGCTGCCCTGTTGGCCCTGTTCCTGCGGCCCGGTGTTTTTTGGCTGCGGCAGAACCTTTGGCACTGCCTCTAAAGATACGTCTGGTTGTTTTGAAACTCTTTGAACAAACCTACCTTTCCACCGCAGAAAATTTTTATCGACATATGAACAACGGGCTAAGAGATGGCGGTGTGTGCCCGGATTTTGAGAAGGATCTGAAAACAGGCCGGGCTTATGAGGCTCGCAAAGCCAATGGTTGTTTTGAACCTCCCGAGCCAGTGGAAGAAGAGAAAGCTACTCAGGTTATAGCCATGCCAGAGAAGGCAGTTTTGGCTAAGGGATTGGAACTTAAAGAGAGTTCGAAAGTTACTGAGCCTGTCTCTGTAATCAATCAGCCGGAGCTGGTGGATATTCTTTCCGTGATTCAATCCAGTCAGCCTGCTATCGAGTCGGGAGAACCAGTGACTGCCGATTCCGGACTACGAACAACAATGAATATAGCTTTGGCCGGAATGCAGGGTGGCAAAGCGCTTCAGCAACATGACAGTGAGCTGATTGATATGGTCACGATGTTGTTCGAATTCATCCTTGATGATCACGATATTGCAGACAACATCAAAATATTAATTGGGAAACTGCAGGTTCCGGTACTGAAACTGGCCCTTCTTGACCCGGAGTTTCTAAGCAAGCGTTCCCATCCTGCACGACAGTTACTGAATGATCTTTCCAGTGCTGGTGTAAGGGTAACAAGGCAGGGAGCAGCGCAGAACAAACGTTTATGTCGTGAAGTTGAAACTGTTGTGATGACAATTTTAGAGGAGTTCACCTCAGATACCTCCCTATTTGAGAAGGTATTAAATAACTTCCAGTGTTTCCTTGAAGAAGAGCAGAATCGGGTTGATCGCTTTAATAAGCGTCAGTTCGAAGCTGAGGATACCCAACATTGTTCAGATCAGGCGCGCGCGGAAATTCAGGCATCAATCAATAGTGTTATTGGAGACAGAGTCCTTCCAGAAAGTGTTGATTCACTGATCTACGATGTTTGGAGCAACTATCTGTTCATTCTTTATCAAAAACATGGCCGTGAAAGTGATGTATGGCAGCAGGCTCTAAAGGTTGTTGATTATATAGTTTCCAGCCTTGAACCTTGTTTAACCGAAGAAGAACTAAGGCACAGGGAAAAACTCCTGCCAAAGCTCTATGAAGCTATTGAACTCGGCTTCCAGAGTTTGTCCTACGATCCGTTTCTTGCAGATATGCATCTGAAAAAACTGAAAGATGTCCATCAGAAACAGCTCCTGCAGAAGCCAAGCAGCAGAGATACAGGTGATCATGAAATCATTCGAGCTATGGCAGAGCTGGATAATATTTCGTTAGACGGCGAAGAGACACTTCAACAGGAAGAAACTGAAGATTTTGATATTGATCTTTCCGGTGAGGCTGGTAATCCTGAAAACTTATTGGGCTTCAGTGAGGAGGAGAAAGCTTTAGGAGTTAAGGTTCAGGTTGATTTCAATAGCAGACTGCAGAGTTGGGAAAACTGTATCGAAGATACAAATACCAAGATTCTGGAACAGATAGCTAGTGGAGAATTGGATTGTGATGAAGAAGTGATTCTTGAATCGACTGATGACAGTGAGTTCGATGATTTCGATGAAGTTGATATTGTTGACCCATCAGCTTTAAAAGTTGGCTCTGAAGTCGAGTTTGTTGGGAAAAGTGGAGAGGTTCGCTGCCGGGTTGCAGAGATTTCTAACAGTGGAAGCCTTATTTTTGAAAACTCTCACGGCCTGAGGATTGCCGAAAAAACCACAGAAGAGCTGGCACGCTACGCAAGAACCGGTGCTTTGAAGCATGTGGTTGCAGACTCTGGTGATGACCTTGTTTTTGACAGAGCTTTGCAATCGGTATTCGAAAATTTCAAACAACTCAAAGACCGGCAGATAAATTTTTAACTCTCCCCCGTGCATCAACCCTCACCTCTGGGATATTCTTATTTTCAGTTAACTCGAACTTATTTCTGCCTATGAAAATTGTTGATGGCTGGCTGGTTGAAAGCGAAAGTCAGAATGTTGAACACTGTCCCAGCCCCAATTTTAATGAGCGCCCTGAAAGTAAAGAAATAGAATTACTGGTGATTCACAATATCAGTCTGCCTGCTGGTCATTTTGGTGGCCCTTATATCCGTGATTTATTTACCAACTGCCTGGATCCGCAAGCCCATGAGTCCTTCCCTGAGATCTGTCACTTGGAAGTTTCAGCTCATCTACTAATTTCCCGTGATGGCTCCATTACCCAGTTTGTGAGCTTTGATAAAAGAGCCTGGCATGCCGGTGTTTCATCATGGCAGGACAGGGAAGGTTGTAATGACTTTTCCGTGGGTATAGAGCTGGAAGGGGCAGACAATGTTTCTTATGAAGCTGTGCAATATAAGACCCTTCAACAGGTCACTAAACTGTTGATGGGTATGTATCCGAAGTTGACGCCCAATACGATTACCGGCCACTCAAATATTGCTCCCGGTCGTAAAACTGACCCCGGCCCTGCATTTGACTGGAAAGGCTACCTTTCCGGCATATCCTGATCCCGTTTGCTGGCTATAGTGCATAGACAAGCTGTGTTTTGCTGATCTTGACTGTGAGCCATGGAGACGGTTGTGCTGAATCTGGATGTATTGAAAGACGTTGTTGGCGATGACCCGACTCTTATGATGGATATGCTGCAGAAATTCATAGAAACAACCCAGGAAGACATGCAGAACCTTCAGGATGCCCTGGCTGCTTCCAACAGCAGAGATGTCGCCAGCTTTGCACACCGTATAAAAGGTTCCTGCTTTGTCGTTGGTGCCTCGGAGTTGGCTGAGATTGCTGATGCTCTGGAACAGGATGGTCGTCAGGATAAAACCTCAGACTTTCCTGTTCTTGCCGAGAAAATTTCCAGTGCGTTTCGCGATGTGCGTCAGGCTATTGAAAAACTGTAGTTTCTGATTGTTACTTCACCTTCTTAACTTCTTTCCCCGTGTTATGATTGCCCCCAGCTTTTTCAACGATTAGATAACAAGAATGAGTTCCGACACTGGGCAAGATCAAAAGCTTGTGCAGCATCTTGAAGGGTGTGCCCATGAGCGACATGGTTCTCTGCAAAAACTGTATTCCATAACTTCTGCGAATCTGTTTGCAGTTTCCCTGCGTATCCTGAAAGACAGAGAGCAGGCTGAGGATTGTTTGCAGAATGCGTATATCAAAATTTGGAAAAACGCAGGTAGTTACGACATTACCAAGGCGCGGCCTATGACTTGGATGAACACGATTGTGCGCAACCAGGCATTGGATATGCTGAGGCGGAAAAAAGTGCAGGAAGTCAGCGATGATGATCATATTCACCAGATTGCTGACACAGCTCCCGGGCACGAGGAGCAGCTGGCACTGTCCCGGGACAGTTCCAATATGCACAAATGTCTGGCTGATTTATCTGACCAGCAACGGGTTTGTATTGAGCTGGCCTATTTTGAAGGATTAACCCATCAGGAAATGTCTGAACAGTTGGAATTTCCGCTGGGTAGTGTGAAAACCTGGATAAGAAGAGGTTTAGCGAGGTTAAGGACATGTCTGAGTGGAATTTAAGCGATCCTGATGATCGCAACGAAGCTGCTGCGGAGTATGTTCTTGGACTTTTACCGCAGACAGAAAAAGCACGTTTTGAAGCATTATTAGCAGTCAGCCATGATGCACAGCAAGATGTGCGGAACTGGCAGGAACATCTGAATATTCTTAATGAGAATCTTGTTCCTCAACAACCGCCTGCCAAGGTGTGGAAAGAAGTCAGTAAGGCGACGAAACCGGAATCCTTCTGGAGCAATCTGCGATTCTGGCAGGGAGCCAGTGTCAGTATGGCTCTGGCAGTTGTTTTCACGGTGATGCTCTGGTTCCAGAGTGGCGTACCGGGTAATGGAATGGACTATGTGTATGTGGTTCAGGGGCCTGGTGAGCAAACCGAGTGGATTGTTAATGCTTCCATGAACCGGGATAAGGTTTATGTGGAAGCTGTACAACCGGTTTCTCTTCCCGACGGAAAAGTGTGTGAACTCTGGCTGATGGTTGCTGGACGCGAGCCGGTTTCCCTAGGAATTCTGCCCAAAATGGGTGTGAACGAGGTAGTCATTAACCCTGAATGGCGAGAGGCTCTAAAGAATTCACCATTGGTCATCACTCTTGAGAAACCCTCTGGAGCTCCCAATGGTTACGAAATGGGGCCTGTGATGAACAAAGGTAAGTGGACGCCAGTAAACAAGGCTTCAGACTATTTCTAACGGCCAATCTAATCCGGCAATTTCTGGAAGGCTTCGCAGTGGTAACGAGAACACTGCATGCCTTCCGGCCATTCATCTTCTGCTAACCCTGCCTTGCGTTTCAGGTGGCTGAGAAAGTCCTCAGTCTTTAGGAGTTGTTCCCATACCTGGGGCAAGAATGTTGCTCTGTGCCCCAGCCCATCATCAATAATTAATCCATCAATATGAGGCTGCAATTGTTGTAGCAAGTCAGCTTCACTATGGACATTCATAGCTTGTACAGGACTTAAAACAGAGACTTCTACTGTTAAGGAGTTGATCTCCTGTTCGGTGACAGGAGCAAAGCGCCAGTCTCTAAACGCTGCAGATAGCGCATTTGAAATAACATCGTCTTTTAATGTGCGATGAGCTTCCAGCGAACCAATACAACCTCGCAGATCATGGCCTTTATGCAGGCTAACAAAGCAAGCTCGCACCTCCTGAAGAAAATCTTCTTCTGGAACATCAGGGTTTACATCTTCAGCTTTTACTCCTTCACATCCGAGCCTGATGCTTTGGCTGGCAAGATCGAGAAGAATCTTCTTCTGGTTGTCTGTGTACACGACGATTTGTCTCTTTATTGTTGGGAGGGTTATCTAATGAAGAGCAAAAGCACCGTAACCAACAACACGACCATGATTGCCAGCAGTATCTCCAGAGTTCCTTATATCAAGAGTCTCTACTTTCAGACCTTTCTCTCGAGCCAAAGTCAGAAGACCGTTGAGGGGGCGGCAACCGCAGGCTTGTTCTCCAGTTAAAGTGTTATCAAGAGCTTCAATGCCATTCACCGTATTCTGGTCAATCACTTTGGCATCGTCATAGTTATGGAAATGACTAAGATCTGTACTGATAACAATAAGT
The DNA here is from genome assembly GCF_058148445.1 of Parendozoicomonas sp. 2304DJ65-17. Taxonomy (NCBI): domain Bacteria; kingdom Pseudomonadati; phylum Pseudomonadota; class Gammaproteobacteria; order Oceanospirillales; family Endozoicomonadaceae; genus Parendozoicomonas; species Parendozoicomonas sp. 2304DJ65-17. The sequence goes on along the minus strand of NZ_JBYVJV010000001.1, from coordinate 32,787 downwards.
GTTTCCGACCCGCCCCAGAGAGTTCCCAGAACTTCAGAAACTGCAATTGGATCAGCTTCGCCAACAACTAGAGGTAAGAGTTTAAAGTTTTGAAGGCACATCTGAAGAAATGGCAGCTGTACTTCAAGAGAGTGTTCAAGTTCATGGGCAGCTTCCAGCACTTGCACCTGACTCAATGACAGAAGCTGTTCTGCTAACTCGGTATTAATTTCAATAGCCCCTAATGGCGTATGAAATACAGAGCTATCAGGTAAGGCTAAACCTCGCAAAGGTGTTCGATGAGACGGGCCAAGCAAAATCACCTGTTCAATTGGGTGAGGATATTGTTCAAGTAATTTATACGCTGATGCTGCAATTTCGCCGGAATAGATATATCCGGCATGGGGAACAATAAGAATGCGGGAGGATAAGTCTCTTGCAGAAGCATTAGCCAGCAGGCTGGCAATAGTTTCTTTCAAAGATGTTTTATTGGCCGGATAAAAAGAACCGGCTACAGCGGGCTGGCGTACAGACATAGTCTAAATCCTATTCCCAGGCTGTATAATTATAGGTACCACGGATTCACCTCACCAGAGCAGATCTGGCGGGAGGTTAATTATGAGCAGCGTGTGTACTTCTCAAATGATTGAGAGCCCTCCTGATTATTGGCCAACGGAATACTGGCACGAGCTTGATGATGGCCGTATTCAATGCGATGCCTGCCCACGGGCCTGTAAACTTAGAGAAGGGCAGCAGGGGCTCTGTTTTGTTCGAGCTAGACACAAAGATGCCATAGTGTTGACCAGCTATGGCCGCTCCAGTGGCTTTTGTATTGACCCCATCGAAAAGAAACCTTTGAATCACTTCCTGCCCGGCACGCCAGTTCTTTCCTTCGGTACTGCCGGTTGTAACCTCGCCTGTAAATTCTGCCAGAACTGGGATATGAGCAAATCCCGGGAAATGGATATTCTGGCGGATCAGGCAATGCCAGAACAACTCGCGGAACGTGCGGTTGAAATGGGGTGTCGCAGCTTAGCCTTTACTTACAACGACCCGGTGATTTTTCTGGAGTATGCCCGGGATGTGGCAATCGCTGCGAAAGAGCGAGATATAAAATCTGTTGCCGTTACAGCCGGTTATATTTGTGAAAAGCCAATGGTTGAGTTTTTCAGCCATATGGATGCCGCCAATGTTGATCTGAAAGCTTTTACAGAAATCTTCTACAAAAAGATTTGCGGCGGCTCTCTGGTACCAGTTCTTGAAACCCTGAAGTATCTCAAGCATGAAACCGATGTCTGGTTTGAAATCACGACATTGCTCATTCCCGGTGAAAACGACAGCGATCGTGAACTCGATGAGATGACATTATGGATTCAGGAGCACCTTGGTTCTGATGTTCCTCTGCACTTTACGGCGTTCCATCCTGACTGGAAGATGATGAACCATCCATTAACACCTGCAAGTACGCTGACAAAAGCCAGAAACATAGCGAAGAAAAATGGTTTGCATTACGTATACACAGGAAATGTCCACGACAGTGATGGCGGCAGTACCTGGTGTAGAAAGTGCGGGCAACGACTGATTGAAAGAGACTGGTACAGGTTGGGAGAGTGGCAGCTGGATAATCAGGGATGTTGTTCGGGGTGTGGTGAAAAGCTTGCTGGCGTGTTTGAAGTACAACCCGGAGTATGGGGGCCGCGTCGTTTACCAGTCAGAATGATTTAAGGTTTCGCCAAAAAATACGACTTTTGTATTAGGCGAAGAGAAAAATGAAAAAAAATAATATTTTTTCATTTTTCTGGGAACTTTTTAGAGAACACAGTGTCTGAGTATATGAGAGGGCGATAAAGTGATCCTTTTCCCCTCACAATCTCCTTGTGTGTGTTTGGTATTTTGGCTTTGTTAGTGTGTGGCGAAGCCAAAAATTTTAACCCCGGTTCGATCCCCCGAACCGGGGTTTTCTTTTTCTGGGAGGAAGTACGACTTTAGTCTGATATGTTTTCTCAGAAATCGGAGCTCAAACAACTAGCTCAAAACTACAGCTGTGCCGCTGATACTTACCATCAGCATACTGCCTTTCTCGCCAACAACCTCGTAATCCAGATCAATGCCTACAACGGCATTTGCTCCCAGTTCCTGTGCGCTGGCTTCCAATTCCTGGAAAGCGGCTTCACGGGCTTTGGCCAGTTCTTTTTCGTAAGCGCCGGAGCGACCACCAACGATATCGCGAATGGATGCAAACAGATCACGAAAAATATTGGCACCAACAATGGCTTCACCAACTACAACACCTTTGTACTCGGAAATGCTCCGGCCTTCTACAGAAGGGGTCGTCGTTTTCAGCATTGGAATGTCCTTTAGATATGAGCGCCCTGAATATTCAGGGCGCAGAGTCGGGTCGGCAGGTTTGAGGTTAGCTGTTTTCTTTGGAGAGTTCGGCAATTTCCATAAGACGCTTCAGAACTCGCTCGTTCAGACTGTTCTTTGGATATTTTCCTCGGCTGTTCAGAGCACCAGGCTTCATGCCGGTGAGGATTTCCAAAGCTTCTTCAACATGGGAAACCGCATGTACGGCAAACTCGCCATTTTTAACGGCTGCCAACACCCGCTCGCTTAACATCAGATTGCGGACGTTGGCCTGCGGGATAATGGCACCCTGACTACCGGTTAAACCCCGTGCTTCACAAAGATCAAAGAAACCTTCAATCTTTTCATTCACGCCACCGATGGCCTGCACTTCACCGTGTTGGTTCATGGAACCAGTGACAGCCCATGACTGGTTGATAGGAACATTAGTCAGGGAAGAAAGCAGACAGCACAGTTCTGCCAGTGAGGCACTGTCACCGTCGATATAACCGTAAGACTGCTCCATCGCCAGACTGGCCGAAATGGCCAGAGGGAACTTCTGGGCGTACTTGGCTCCCAGATAACCGGTAAGAATCATCACCCCTTTGGAGTGAATAGCCTGTCCGAGTTGTACTTCCCGTTCAATATCCACAATGCCTTGTGAGCCTGGATAAACAGCAGCAGTAATACGGGCTGGAGAACCAAAGCTGGTATCGCCGATAGAGAGAACTGTCAGACCATTGATCTTTCCGACAGCTTCGCCTTCGGTATCAATCAGTACACTGCCTTCCAGCATCTCTTTCAGAATTTCTTTGCTGACCCGGTTGGTACGTTCAGCTTTGGCTTCCAGGGCCTTATCCACATGGTTGTGGGTGATCTTACGGCCGCGAGTGTCCCGGCGAATAAAGTCAGCCTCTGCCAGCAGATCAAACAGATCACCAATGTGAGCAGAAAGATGAGATTTATGCTCAGCCATTCTTGAGCTTTGCTCGACCATACGAGCCACAGCCTGTGCTGTGAGAGCTGGGTACCCTTCATCACTTGCTCTGGTGTGAAGCAGGCGGGCAAAGGCAGACGTGGTTTCCGGAGTGCGTTCCAGATGACCATCGAAATCTACCAGAACCCGGAACATTTCGTGAAAGTCTGCATCCAGTTCCTGCAGGAGGTAGTAAATCTGGCGGGAACCCAGCAGAACAATCTTCACATCCAGAGGGATAATCTCTGGGTTTAGAGTGATGGTGTTTACCAGGCCCATTTCGCTGGCAGGAGATTCAATCTTGAGCTGCTTCTCCTTCATCGCCCGTTTCAAAGCTTCCCAGACAAAAGGCTCCTCCAGAAGCTTGGCAGCCTCCAGAACCAGATAACCACCGTTGGCCTGATGCAGACTGCCTGGGCAGATTTGGCGGTAGCTGGTTAGCAACGCGCCCATTTCTGTGGTGTATTCAATACGGCCAAACAGGTTGCGGTAACTGGGATGGGTTTCAAAAATGACAGGAGCATGGTCGCCATCTTTGTGAGCAACAACAACGTTGGGAACATACATATCCCGCAATAGATTGCGTTTGCCTGCGTCTTCTTTGAACTCAATGCCGCGCTCATCGGCAAGGTGTTCAACAACCGTCTTGTGGAGATCGGTCTTCATAGCCTCAAGATATTCAGAAACCCCGGCAAAGCGGCCGTAGTTTTTCTGCACAGGTTTTAGCAGAGGCTCCAGAGCTTTATCTATAGCCTGATAATTGAGCAGGCGAAGCTCTTCACTGGATTCACGCTTCCATTGAGGAAGTTCTGAAAGCTCTTCGTTGAGAAGAGTTTCCAGTGCAGCAATATCTTTATTGAATTTGTTACGCTTACGATCAGGCAGCTGGGCGAACTCTGTTTCATCCATAGGCTTGCCTTCGTGCATAGGGGCGAAGGTCAGGGAACCCTGTTCCCGGAACAGGCAGATATTACGACGAATACCTTCCTGCTCTACGACTTCGATGGCCTTGTCGTAGCTTTTATTAAACTTGCGCTCAATCAGGCTCTTCTTCTGCTGATAAGACGGGCTTTCAAAAGCGGCAGGGAAAGTATCCATCAGCTCATCAACCAGATGAGTGAAGTCTTTTTGCAGTTCGGTTCCTGTGCCTACAGGGAGGCGAAGAACTAATGGCTCACGGGCATTATCAAAGTTGTTTACATAAGCCCAGTCTTCCGGGGCTGCCATTCCCTCGGCTTCACCTTGCAGATAATGACGTACGTAGGAGGTTCGCCCGGTTCCGGAATCTCCCATTACATAAATATTGTATCCAGCCCGCTGCATGGACACACCAAAACGCAGGGCTGTGACCGCTCGCTCCTGCCCAAGAATGCCAGCGAATGGTTCCAGCTCATCAGTGCTCTTGAAGCCCAGTTCTTTCACTGGCTGGCGGGCAGTCAACTGGGTGACTGGAACTCTGGTTTTATTGACTGCGGTTGACATTAATGTCTTTTATCCCTTGTCCGTGACGTCCTGAATAATACCCAAAATAAGGTAACTCAAAGATAACAGAAAACTCTGCCGGATATGTCTGTAAAGATTTCAGAATCTGGCCTTTCTTAAGCATAAGGGAGGTTGGTGAAAATTCCTGCCTTCGCTTATCACCATCTCTTCGGAAATATTTTCATTATGTAATAGGGGAACAAATTCTTACATATCACTGTCACAGAGTCCGCTGCGTGATGAACTTGCGAGCCTAGGAATAAACGCTAAGTTTTATGGGATTTGTAGGGTTCTGCTAATAAAAAACGGATCTACGATAGATGATAACAATTGAAAATCTGCAAAAGGCCTTCGATGGGTTTATGGCCGTCGATGGTATCAGTCTTAACGTGCACCCGGGGGAAATCCTCGGTTTTCTTGGCCCAAACGGGGCAGGTAAATCAACCACTATGAAAATGATCACCGGTTTTATTAAGCCTTCCGGTGGGCGGGTGACATTGTTTGACCACAATGTTCGGTCGGATCCTGTTAAAGCCAAAGAGCTTGTCGGTTATTTACCTGAAGGCGCGCCCGCTTACGGTGATATGACTGCTATTCAGTTCCTTTCTTTTATTGCAGATATTCGCGGGATTAAAAGTCCAGCTAAAGAACAGCGTATTCAGGACGTTGTTCGATTGCTGGATTTAGGTGCCGTATCCAACAGAGCGATTGATACGTTATCCAAAGGTTACAAGCGGCGTGTGGGAATTGCTCAGGCTATTCTTCATGATCCTAAGGTCCTGATCCTTGATGAACCTACAGATGGTCTTGATCCAAACCAGAAGCATCAGGTGCGTGAACTGATTCGGGGATTGGCGAAAGATAAAATCGTTATTGTTTCTACCCATATTCTTGAAGAAGTAACGGCAGTGTGTACTCGTGCTGTGGTTATTGCGAAAGGCCGGGTTCTTGCTGATGCGACACCTTCTGAGCTTGAAACTCAGTCCCGTTATCACCGAGCGGTCACTCTTACTCTTCAGCAAATCAATGAAAACGAGGTCCTGGAAGCATTCAGCTCCCTGACAGGTGTTTCTGCCGTTGAAACCAGTCCAGATCACACTGGGCGTTACACCTTACTACCAAAAGCTGATGTTGACCTGCTTCCCCTTGTTCATGAGTTAACACAGAAAAAGGGCTGGGTTGTGGATGAAATCTTTAAGGAACGTGGGCGTCTTGATGATGTGTTCCGCCAGCTCACATCAAACAACAAAGAAGAAAGCAGAAGGGAGGTGGCCTGATGAACCAGACAGCAGTTATTTTTCGTCGGGAACTGGGGAGTTATTTCTCCACACCTCTGGCTTATGTTTTTATCGTGATGTTTTTGATTCTGACTGGAGTCTTTACATTTTACCTCGGTGGGTTTTATGAACGGCGGCAGGCTGATCTGGTGCCGTTTTTCACCTTTCACCCCTGGCTCTATCTGTTTTTAATTCCTGCCGTAAGTATGCGCATGTGGGCAGAGGAGCGAAAAACAGGAACTCTGGAGTTATTACTCACACTGCCGGTTTCCTTAAAAACAACCGTATTAGGAAAGTTTCTGGCGGCCTGGGTATTTACCGGGATCGCACTGGCACTGACTTTTCCAATCTGGCTGACTGTGAATTATCTGGGCAGCCCGGATAACGGAGTGATTTTTGCCGGTTATATTGGAAGCTGGTTAATGGCTGGTGGCTTTCTTGCCATAGGCTCCTGTCTTTCAGCGGCAACAAATAATCAGGTTATCGCATTTATTCTCACGGTCGTTGTCTGCTTCCTGTTTGTGGTTGCCGGATTTCCTCTGGTGCTTGAGGCATTCCAGAAATGGGCTCCGGCCATGCTTGTAGATGCCATAGCAGGGCTTAGTTTTCTCACCCATTTTGATGCTGTTAGCCGAGGTGTTCTGGACCTTCGGGACCTTCTCTATTTTCTGATCATGATTGGTGGTTGGCTGGTAGCGACTGCAGTTGTCATTGATATGAAGAAAGCTGACTGAGGAGGCCAATCTATGAATTCAAAACTGTTTTCTAAAACGGGCCTGATTGTTCTGGCTGCTGTGGCATTGGGATTAACCGTATTGGTTAACTCCCTGTTTCGAGGTGCTCGTGTCGATCTGACTCAGGATGATCTCTATACCCTGTCTCAGGGCACAGAAAATATCCTGCAGAGTTTGCCTGAGCCGGTCACATTAAAATTCTATTTTTCGAAAAACCAAACGGAAGGTATGCCTCCCATCCGCAACTATGCACGCCGGGTGCAGGAGCTGTTACAGGAATATGTTCAGCTTTCAAACGGTCGGGTTGAGCTGGAGATTATTGACCCTGAGCCTTTCTCAGAACAGGAAGACGAAGCGGCCGGTTATGGCTTGCAGGCGATTCCTATTTCCAATGCGGGGCAGACCGTTTATATGGGGCTGGTTGCATTGGGTTCAGAGGATAAAAAACCTGAGCAAAATGGTGCAGAAGAAAAGCCCAAGCGTAAAACAGAAGTGATAAGTTTTTTGTCACCAGATAAAGAACGTTTTCTTGAACACGACATTAGCAACCTTGTTTATGGTGTAAGTCGAACCAGTAAACCCAAGCTGGCTATGATCAGCGCGTTACCGGTAAGTGGTGGCGGCTATGATATGGCAACTCGCCAGCCTAACCAGTCTTGGATGAGTGTCTCTCAGCTGGAGAAGCTTTATGAAGTTCAGACCCTGGCTTCTGATGTCAAAGAGATCCCCGAAGATATTAATCTTCTGATTCTTATCCTGCCGGAGCTCTCACCAGAAGCTCGATACGCTGTTGATCAATATGTTTTGCGTGGCGGTCACGCCCTTATATTTCTCGACCCTTACGCTGAAGCTGCAGGCGGTGGTATGCAGGGTATGGGGGCAAATATGCAGTCTGCCTACCTGGAAGATTTGCTGAGTGCCTGGGGTGTTGAAATGGTTAAGGATCGCTTTGTCGCAGATGAAAAACATGCGCTTTCCGTTGGCAGTAACATGGGGCGTCCGGTGCGGCACCTTGGGATTCTTGGTTATGGGAAAGATAGCTTTAATCCCCGTGATGTCGTTACTGGAAGCCTGAAAACAGTGAACTTTGCCAGTGCCGGAGCGTTGAGGTTGAAAGATGGGGCCGGCGTTACATTCGAGCCTTTGCTGGAATCCAGTACCGCGTCAGCACTTCTTGATGCGTCTCAGCTACCCATGATGTTTGATCCCAAAGTGCTGTTCAAAGAGTTCAAACCAACAGGGGAAAAGTACACTTTGGCTGCCCGTATTTTGGGGAGTGTAAGAACAGCTTTTCCAGACGGGATACCAGCACCTGAACCAGGTAATCCTGAAGTCGGTGATATGACGACTGGTGATGTAGGGCAGGAAGAGCAACAGGAAGAAGTGGAAAAACCTTTGCCCACCCAAATCATGGTTTCAGAGAAACCGACGAACATTATTCTGGTATCTGATACCGATGTTCTTTCCAACAGGTTGTGGGTTCAGGTTTCACAGTTCTTTGGTCAACAGATAGCCAACCCCTTTGCCAACAACGGCGATATGTTTACCAATATGGCAGACAACCTTGCTGGCAACGCTGACTTGATCAGCATTCGTAGTCAGGGACAGTTCTCAAGGCCGTTTACCCGGGTTGATGAACTGGAACGTCGGGCTCAGGCCAGTTTCCTGAAAACTGAGGAAGAGCTGAACCAGCAACTGCAGGCAACTGAAAGCAGGTTGTTAGAGTTGCAAATGAAGAAGCAGGGTAAAGATGCTCTGGTTATGAATGAGGAACAGGCTCAGGAACTTGAGAAATTTAAGCAGGAAAAACTTCGTATTCGTAAACAGTTACGGGATGTTCAGTTGCAGCTGAATCAGGAAATTGACCGCTTAGGTGCAGAACTTAAGTTGATCAATATATTGCTGGTTCCAGCTGTTTTAACGCTGTTTGCATTGTTCTGGAGAGTTAGAAGGCGCAGAACATATAGTCATTAGACCTGGTTTTACTGACCAAGAAAAAAGCCGCTCTGATATTACCAGAAGCGGCTTTCTAAATTTGAATTGGTAATCTTGTTTACAGCCAGCCTTTTACTTTAAAGGTGAAGTATGTTCCCAGGCCGCTCATTACCATTAACCCTATTGCCAGCGGATAACCATATTCCCAGCTTAATTCCGGCATCAGGCTGAAGTTCATTCCGTAACTACTGGCGATCAAGGTTGGCGGCATAAATACAGTTGCCATTACCGAGAAGATTTTGATGATCTTGTTCTGTTCCAGGTTGATAAAACCCATCACAGCTTCCTGCAGGAAGTTGATTTTATCGAACAGGAACGCAGTATGAGGCAATAGGGAATCAATATCCCGGAGCATCTCCATAATTTCCTGCTGGTGGTGATCAGCCATACGAATACGACGGTTGCGCACGAGGTATCGCAGAGAGCGTTGGCTATCCAGAAGGCTCAAACGAATCTTTCCATTTAAGTCTTCCTGAAGAGCAATATCTTTCAGTGCCTGATCCCGGGTTTCGTCATTGGTGTCTTCCCGCAGAGTCATCTCACTGACGCCTTCCAGACTTTCGTAAACTTCTTCCAGAAGGTCAGCAAGGTAGTCAACCTTGGACGTAAAGAGAGCGGTCAAGATCACCATAGGGGAATCCAGTTCGAAATGCTGGCGCTTCAGATAGTTTCGCACCAAACGGAACAGACCAACTTCTTCGTCTCGAAGCGTCACCAGCAGATGAGGGCGCAGGTTAAAGGATACGCTGGTATTGCGAACTTCCTTACCTGAACGGTGAGGGAAAAAACTGGTGATATGAAGACCGTCTTTGTCCTGATAAAAGCGAGATGTTGCTTCGATCTCGTTCAGGTCTTCACTGTCCGGGACTTCCTCCACATAATAACTGTCCAGCCATTTTCGTTCCTCGTCCGACGGTTCCACCACATCCAGCCATACCGTATCACCGGGCAATGAGTCATTCAGGCCCAGTTGGTTAATTTCGATACGGTTGTCCTGGAGTTGGTAGGCGGTGATCATGCGAAAGGCGGCCCCCGGAGAGAAAGAGGTGAAAGGAGGATAATCCGGCATTCTATCACAGGAGCACAAAAAAACAGTTTCTATTAGTTACAAAGACCCGTGTTTTATCAGGTGATAAGCCCTTCTTCTCTCATGATTTGATCGCGAACTTGCCCAAGCACCTGACCTGTGACATTGAATCCAGTGTCATCACCATTATTGCCCCAGAATTTATCATTCACAGTATGTTCAATGATGACGCAAGGATACGTAGCGATAAGCTTGGCTTTCAAATCTGGGTTGGTTGTGAACTTCGCATAAATTGCATCATACATCACTTGATGGCTTATCCGTCTCCATTTGGCAGGATCAATCAGATGATAATAAGGGCTTGTAGGTTTTCCTGTGTCAGATGCGTCCTTCCCCGACTTAGCTTGATAAATTGTTTGACGAGCCAGTTGAGCTTGAACCTGATCTGCGTCATCTCTCAGAGCTTGAGTATATTTCTGGTACTGGAAGTAATGTTCCACACTCGTATATTGACGCCCATTAATCGTTATTGGTTTTGGGCGCCTGTTAGGCTTATGAACATAGGTATTCGTAAGATAGTAAGTGTCCTGATTGAGTGCTGAGTCGTAGAAACGAATACACCCATTCACAGATTGTATTTGATGGTTATTGAGTTTGCCCTGTAGCTGGGGAGTAGTACCCTGCCGAGCAAGCATACCTGCAACCACTTCATAATTGGTTGGCTCTACAAGAGTTGGCTTCACTGTGCCATCTGCATGTGTTACCGGAATGGCATAACTTGCGTTCGGTCCGTTGTAAGGCTGGCCTCTGACCGGTGCTACTCTTCCTGCCCGCTGAGGTTTCGGGAGCGGTTTTGGCCTAGGTGTCGAGGATGTGGTTACAGCTGGCGTTGACTGATAGGCCGGGCACTTAACACCAACAGCTTTACTCCATTCTGGATTCGGTGGCAGATAATTTGCCATCCGTCTTTTCTGGATAAAATCGTGGAGTGCCTTTGCTTCAGGCATGTTGCATGCCTGCATAAATCTCAGCATCCGGCTTATGCGTAGCTGGTTATGATCATTGTCAGGGCATCCCGGGAATGGCAGCCAGCGGTGATATTTTCTGCTTTGGCTTTTGTCCAGCAAGAACCTGCCATCTTTTTGGATAATCCCCCAGTGATTCAACATCTGCTTTACCAGCAGGTTGGTGTTTTTTCGTATTCCCGGATGTTTTACTGCGTTCACTATTTCTGGAGACAATAAAGGCGCTTTCAAGTTGTTACGGCTGATATGGTTATTTGGAAAGTACCACTGAATAAAACGGTGGTTGCTTTCCAGTTCTGCTTCTGAGGCCTGTAGCATTCTTCGCAAACTGAGTGGGCAGCCGGTATTTTTGGATTCCTGTCCGGAGATAAAGCCCAGCCATTGCAGGCTTCTTTTTACCATGTGCTTTTGTTGACGGTGTGTTTTCGTTGCTCGGTGTCGCTTGGAGCGGTGCCGGAATGAGCGTAATGATGCTGTACGTCGAAAGCTGCGGTGTGGACGGTGTTCCGGAATGACTGGATGAGTTACAGGGGTTGCAATCAGGTCAAAAAGACTTTTCTTACTGTCTTGGGTTCTTTCACACTGGAGCATGCCCAGTAACTGGGCTTGATCATTTTCGGCGTGATTCTTTTTCGCCATATGGCTCTTACAGGTATAAACCTTGTTTCCTCTATTCCATACAACAAGGCCAGAGCGTGTTTCCAGACGGGTTCCTTTCTCTCCCCTGCCGAGCTGGTAGTCCTCAGGATTTTGTTTGATGTCCCTGATTAGGCGTCTTACTGAGTGCCCATGAATTCGCCGTGCAGCATTCATAATCCTTTACCCGCCACTCGTATTTATTCCTTTCAATATAAATACGATAGCCTGTTAATCCTCTAACAAGGTGGTAAGCTGAACTAACAGTCGCAGGGAAGCAGTGGCTGCTAATAACAATATTAAGGGATTGAGACGTTTAGCCATGAGTGATACCGAGATCGGCCATCAGTCGGCCGGGCAACTATCTGGTGAAGCCGTTCAGGGGGCTTCTGATCAAGACAAAATCGCCAGCCTGCAGAGTGAAATTTCGGAATTGCGGGCTCGTCTGGCCAATTACGAATTTCATCTGGAAGAAGGACAAAGCGGTATTGAAGGTGCCGGTACAGGCCTGTTTACCCGCAGCTTTATTCCAACGGGTCGAGTCGTTGGTGAATATACTGGGATAAAATCCTTTCGCCTGCTGGTCCCGGCAACTGGGCGATATGTTATGTGGCAAAAGGATGATCAGGGAATGCCTCATTTCCTGAATCAGGATACCTATATCTTGTGGCTGGTGGATGAAGATGAAGACGACGAGATATGGCGTGGAGAGTACCCTGATCTCGAAATGGGTATAGATGGCGCTAATAACGAAAGCCGCATGCGTTTTGCCAACAGTAATGATGATCCCAACCTGGAAATGTTTGTGACTGAAGACCACCATGTTGTGGCCGTTTCACTCAGGGATATTGAGCCGAATGAAGAGTTGTTCTGGGATTACCACCCCGGCAGGGATAAAGACTTCGCAGTAAATCCTGACCATATTGAAACGGATTTGGAAAAGTTTGTAACGGTTGATTCCAACGGCTGGGTTCGCCTAACAGAGCAGGCTTTGCAGATTCCACAGAAACGAGGTGGTAAGAAGCGTAAAAAGCGTCGTAAAAAGTAATCACTCTCTGAGTTTATCTGCGGCCCGGTTTTTACCGGGTCGTGTTATATGACAATTCTGTCCATTCCGGTCGTATTTGCTGTCCATACTTGCAAGCCGTTAGAGGTGGAGTGGACGTATTTATGATCAAGCAGCTTTTCTATCCGGAAACTTCCGCGTTTACCTATCTTGTGGCAGACCCGAAACAACATCGGGCTTTTCTGGTTGATCCGGTAAAAGGGGAAGAGAAGACATATCTCGATCTTATAAAAGAACATAATCTGTCACTGGATATGGTGGCGGATACTCATACCCATGCGGATCATATAACCGCAACTGGTGATTTGCGGAGTCTCACCGGCTGTGAAATAGCGGGTTCCTGCCAAAGTAAGGCGAAGGGAATCACCCGGGCTCTTAAAGATGGTGAATGTTTTTCCATCGGGCAGATTGAGTTGTGTTTTATTGCCACGCCTGGCCATACCGATGATTCGGGGTGTTTTTATGTAAAAGGTGATTCCGGAGGCGTTTTAACAGGGGATACATTGCTGATTGGAGGGTGTGGCAGGACTGATTTCCAAAGTGGCAGTTCCCGGGATTTATGGCACAGTCTTCACGAAAAGTTGTTAGTTTTCCCTGAGTCTTTAACCGTGTACCCAGGTCATGATTACCATGACCAGAAAAGCAGCACTATTGGCCGGGAGCAACACGACAACCCTCGCTTACAGTTGGGAGAAGATGAGTTTATCTCTTTTATGGATCATCTCGGTCTTGCTCCTCCCAAATATATTGATCAGGCTGTCCCGGCCAACTTGTGCTGCGGACGGGACAGTTGATTCAGGCAGTTACCATTGCCAGACCTGATCATAGTTATCCATTAATGGCGCTAACTCGTGGTCATGGAGAACTGTAATGCCTGGCGAAGTCTTTTCTTCGTGGAGACCAAGGGCGGTCATTGCATGGTTGCAGACAAATACTCTGCGGCCTTTGGTCAATAGAGCATTAAGGTCCCGGTTAATGTCGGGTGGCTGGGTCTGTGGCATCCCTCCGATTGATAGACCGCCTGCATCCTGGTTTGGAGCTGCATAAGCGGCCGCTTCACCAATCAGCACAACATCAATTTCGGCTCCGGCACCAATCATCGCATGGGTAAGCCAGACAACCGTATCATCCTGCTCCTCCAGCGTGGCTCGCCAGGGAGTGGATACAATATTCAGTACTTTCATGGGGAGCCTTTCAGGATGTTGGAATTACAAGGGTGTTGTCAGACTCTGTGGCAAAACCCCAGAAATCCGCGGGTGTTCCACGGCGGGTGCAGTCAACAGCGTTACTGACACCCCGTTCGTCAACACACAGTCCACAGTTCACCCAATCCAGACTGCCGCCGTTCTCAACAGCTGTTTTGTGCAGTGCTTCTATCCACAGATGTGGTAAGGGATGGTTTTCTTCTTCTATGTCGTGGCCATGGACAGCATTGGGATGCGCTTTTTGTTCTTTGAAAGCCAGCGCCACAGCTCCTTCATAGGCAAAGACTTTCAGGTGGTAGCCACGGCGAGCAGCGATATCCAGCAATCGCAGTGCAGTCACTGTTCTGGAATTCTCGTAGGGAGCATCCATCAGGGTGAAGGTTAATGTTTTACTCATCACCAATACCTATTGCCAGAGAACTTTGTGGCCGGAAGCCAAACTGTCAACAACGTGCTCTAGGGAGGACACTGAGATATGGCCTGCAATCTCTCCCTGCAGAATTCCCCGCTCATGGAGGGAAAAGTCATCAACCAGAATTTCAACGCCTTTGCCTGCCAGATTTTTCAGGGGGGCTGCCGCCGGGCAGCTGCGTGCCCCCAATGCTCCGTTCTGCACCAGGAAAACAGTAACACTGTGTCCCTGCTCCTTAAGTTGCTTGGCTATTTCATTGCTGAAGCTGAAACGGCTATGAAGTGGTCCCCGGGATAAAACCAGTGTGTAGTTCGACAAAATACAATCCTCTCCTCCTCAGGAAGAAGAAAGTGTAGGCGTAAAAACTGTTGCTGGTTTCAGGAGACTGTTGTTGTCAGGAGAATAGGAGGCTGAGGCAGCACACCACCACACCAAACACCACAGTAGGCCAGAACAGCCCGCCACCGGGGAAATGAGTAAGAGTTTTGTTCTGGCGCAGTTTGTTGAGAATCATCGCAGGCAGAAGAATGGCCAGAATGGCCAGAGCCAGAGCGGCGTAACTGAGAGCTATAACAAAAGCATCGGGTATCAACAGGGCGATAGCCAGTGGTGGCAGATAAACAAGGAACGCTGTTTTCAGTCGCGAGCTGGAAGCGATTGCCGAGTGCACAAAATCAAAAAGCCCAAGAGCTACTCCAAGGAAAGAAGTAATCAGCGCCAGGTCAGTAAAAACATGAAGAGCTGTTGCCAAGCGTGAACTCTTATCATATGTGAGAGCCTGGACCAGTTCAGATACAGAGCCATTTTCAGAAATACTTGCCAGAGTGAAATCACCCAATTGTCCCAGAGCTATAGCCAGCCAGATCAAGTACACCAGCAGTGGTAAAAAACTGCCCAACAGGAAGGTCTTTCTCAGTAGCTTTTTTCTAGGGCCAACATAGGCAATCAGACTGGGAATACTGCCGTGGTAACCAAAGGATGTGAAAATGACCGGCAGAATTACAAACCCTTGCCAAGGCGTGCTGGGCAGCGATTGCAACTTTTCAAAAGAGGTTCCCGGAGACAGGAAGACCAGTGCAACCAGAAAAGCCAAAAGCATAAACAAGAACAGCAGGCGGTTACAGATATCAACATAGCGCACACCTGCTGCTGCCATAGTTCCGAAAATCAAAGTAAACAGCACAATGCCAAATTGATTCTCAGGAATGCTGCTGGGAACAATAACCGAGATATATTGGCTTAACTGAGCTCCGCCACCGGCAATATAAGCAGCTAACAAGGCGTAAAATAGAAACAACATGGCTGAAACTGCTATCAGCCGTCCGGTGCCTCCCAGGGTTTCAGTTGCCATTACAAACAGGCTGCAGCCTGGTTTTATGGCCAGATTAGCTTCCAAAGTAAATAGAGCTGCGATAGCCATTAGCCCCCATGTCATCAGCATGAGAAGAGCCATTAAGCCAAAACCAAGACCGTGGGAAATAATAGGCAAAGCCAGCATGCCAGCACCAATGGTGGTTCCGGCAACAATCAGTGTGGCACCGATGGGAGGGGATGGTTTCAACATACCCCACAGCATAGGAAAGAAAGCCTGTACTGGTGCAGATAAATCATAGATAGGAGGGAATTCCTTTCCTATTCTGATGAATATCACGGATTGAAAATTCAGGCCTATCAAATGATCGAACGGATTCGATACTTCATTGCAGTTATATTTCTGGTTTCTGGTTCCCTTCTAAGCAGTATTGCACCCGCTGAAGAGATCAAACGATTAGTGGTTTTTGGTGACAGTGTTTCTGATGATGGCGGTAACAATTCCACCTGGTTTTTACTGAAAACCCTTAATGGCCTCACCGGCGAAGATGGCATCCAGAATATGCAGCCTTTTGTTCACCATTGGCTGGCTCGTAATGTTTATAAATACGATTGGTGGTGTGATAACGGGTACGTTGATTGTCCGAAGCATGAAGCGAACATTCTGAATGCACTGATTACTTTGATGAAAGAAACAAAGCTGATTCCTGTTGCCCCTAGAGATTTTTATTATGAAGGGCGTTGGAGTAACGGCCCGGTATGGCCTGAGTATCTGGCGGAGTCTATGGGGTTATCATCCAAAGACAGCAGATATTACCGGAATGAAGCTTACGCTGGCAGCTGGTCGCTTTGTGTTCAGGATAAACTGCGAAAGATTTCCAGCATCAAGGGCAGCCCGGCTGTTGTTGCCAGAAATATGATTAATGGCAGTCTGGTTCCGCCGTGTATGAAATTGATTCTGGATGGTTATCTGGTCAAATACGGGAAGTTTGATAAAGACGATATGGTCGTGCTCTTTTATGGGGGCAATGACTATCTGAATCTGTTTAACTCTCCCGAGAAGGTTGTTGAATCACAGAGAGAGATGTTGGAGACCATTGCTGAAAATGGCGCAGAACATATCGTTTGGCTGAATATGCCAGATCTGGCCAGAACTCCTCGTTATTCGGCATCTGGGGCAAGCGAACTGGCCCAGAAAACATCAAAACTGATACGCAAGCATAATGAGCTGATGTACTACGAATGGCAGGTTGTGAAAGAGCAGTTTGCTGCTGAGGGTGTAAAGCTTATGTATGTTGATACCAGCGGTATTTTTGAAGAGCTTATTGCTGGTGATGATGGAAATGGGCCGCAGATTGCTGATCGCCCCTGCAGTACCATGCCAACACCGGGGCTGGACACTCTGATCATCAGGGAAGAAGACGGTTCAAAGCCAAAGGAAGTTGACTACACGGATACTACCGGGCGTATCTGCAATAACCCGGAAGACTATGTTTTCTTTGATATGGTGCATCCGACAACTACCGCCCATAAAATTATTGCCCGTAAGGCCTGTGAACTGATGCAGGCTAACGGTTATAGCTGTGGCCGATGATCTATTGTTAACAGAAGTTAGGTTGGTGGAGTTTCACCAATAATGATGGCTGGCCCCAGCACCTTGGGGCCGGTTCCCAGAAACTGGGTTTCAATCACCGCTAGTACCCGCGCCAGAACCTCCCGAATCTGATTACTGAAATCAGTTAACAGCAGCTCCCCTTTGGCATTAAACGCTACGGCATCTATATCGTTTTGCTGAGCGATAAAGAGAGCTCTTTCGTTCTGAAACTTCTGGGAAATAATGGTGAAGGAAGTTTGCCCGAATACATCTCTGGCTCTGAGGATGGAATCAAGAGTGCGAAAGCCTGCGTAATCCCGATAAATCACCGATGGGGAAATACCCAACCTGATCAGGTCACGGCGCATGCGGGTAGGTTCATCGTACCAGCGGGTTCCGTTATCACCGCTCACTAAAACATAATTGATACGTTTTTCTTTCACCAGCTGGGCAACGGCTTCCATTCTGCGCCGGTAGTGACCATTGGGTTTCCCCTGAGAGGTATAGCGACTGGTTCCCAGAACGACACCGACATTGTTGAAAGGCAGTTCATCGGGGGAATCATAAATATAAGGAGCAGCTTGTTGGGCAACCAGCTGGTAACAAAGCACAATACCCAGGCAGGATGCTGCTACTAGCAGACCTGCTGTGATAAGTGTTTGTTTACGGTTAAGCCAGCCGGGCATACCGATCCCTGATCCTGTGAAAGCATTACCTAGCCTAACGTTGAGAACTGTGATTAGTAAAGTTGTGATATGTCACAGCTCTTAACGTCGCAAAGGTTTACAACGGCACATCATTAACTGATTCGACTTTTACGGGAGGTGGCTTTTGTTCTTTCAGATGCCTTTCCAGAAGATCGGCCATTGAAGAGCCTGCTTTGTTCTCCGGTTGTGGAATATGCTCAGGGGGACTGTCGAGCAACCGGTAAAGGGCATTAAGAAAAGTGGTTTCATCATCCACTGTGCGAATCCTGCCCCTTTCTATGATGTCCGCCTGCTCCTTCGGGCGAACAAAAATAACCGGTATTCCCATCTGGGCAGCCATCCAGCCTACGGTGGATCGGTGGGTAACAACTATTTGGGCTAAGGTTGCGACCCGGACGGTTGGAGTATCGGTGACTGTTTTCAGTGGGCCGTGATCATTGTTGGAGGTTACTGGTGTAACCAGAGTTCTGGGGTGAGGTGTGAACACCCACTGTAAATCTTCCCTTAGGCTTGCCGCTGATTTAATCACCTCAAGGCTGCGTTGGAAGTCATCACCATAACCGCCTGCGACCAGAACTATAGGTTTGGCATTATCTAAATTAAGGCTTTGCCCAAGCAGCTGGCGATCTTCCCGCTCAAAGGTTTCTTGCCACTCTTTAAATGCAGGGTTGTGAACAAGGGAAACTTTTCCGGAACGGGTCATTTTGTCGGGAAAGCTTCTTTTTACCTGATTTGTCGTGACCAGTAGCTGTTCAACGGGTGGATTAAAGTCGAGCCATGGTTTTACCCAGCTCTGCCCTGCTGGTGGCTCCATATTGTCGTAAAAGGCAATGGTCCACGCGCCCTGCTGCCACCACTGCTGAACTAGCTGAGCCTGTATGCTGTGAGCCATTCCGGAAATCACAATTTTTGGTGAATACTTTTCGACCAGAGAGGTAGCGCTTTTTTCTGACAGTGTTGCGTAACGGTCATTCTGCCATTCCCTGATTTGCTCTGGTGGAGCGTTGGTATTGAGTAGGGTGGTATTTGGTGTGTTATCAAACAGCGCTGTTGCCGGGCCAAAAGCGATTAGGTGCCAGTTGATACCTTTTTCATCCAGCTCGGGTGACAAAGAACGAAAAGCCCGACCGTCTCCGTTGTCGTAGGCAATAAGCAGAACATCAACTGCCTGAGGTGGCGGAGCAGAGGTCGTGGTGTTTTTACGAAGGGCACACCCTGTGAGCAAAAGAACGGCACACAGGGTGATTAACAATAACGGGTCAACGCTGATAGAAGACTGAGGCATTTGGACATTCTTGTTCGTGCTATCGCCTCAGTCTAGCAGCTCACAAATTACAGTTTGGTAAGCAGTACGCCGCTTTCCATATGGTCGGTGTAAGGGAACTGGTCAAAGAGAGCCAGTTTCTCAATTTTGTGAGTTTGGGTCAGGGTTTTCAGGTTTTCTTTCAGCGTATTGGGATTGCATGATACATAAACAATCCGATCAAAACGCTGAACCAGCACTTCAGTATCTGGATCAAGACCGGCGCGGGGAGGATCTACAAAGATGGTGCTGAAATTGTAACTGTCCAAGTCAACATGACTGAGTCGACGAAATGGGCGCTCGCGATTCAGTGCCTGAGTAAACTCTTCGCTGGACATACGGGCAATGGTGACATTATCCACAGCATTCATTTCAAAGTTCTTTTGAGCAGAGTTTACGGAGGATTTGGAAATTTCCGTTGCCAGAACTCGGTCAAAGTTGCTGGCCAGCACACAGGTAAAGTTACCATTGCCACAGTACAGCTCAACCAAGTCACCTTCACTGTCAAGGGTTGCTTCTTCTGCCCAGCCAAGCATTTTCTCATTAATACCCGCATTTGGTTGGGTAAAGCTGTTTTCAACTTGGTTGTAACGCCACAGGCGACCACCAACGTTGAGCTCTTCTGTGACCCAGTCTTTATCCAGCAACAGTTTTTGTTTGCGGGCACGGCCAATAATATCGACGCCAAACTTTTCACGAAGAGGGCGAACAGCTTCCTGCCATTGGGCATCCAGTTGTTTATGATAAATCAGTGAAACCAGAGCTTCGCCAGTTTGTGTGGTCAGGAATTCAATCTGGAACAATTTGCGGCGCAGGACTTCCTGTTCACAGAGAACCTGCATCAAAGGCATCATCAGCTCGTTGATGCGCGTTGAGCCAACGGGGAATTCTGTGACAGAGACCCGTTCCCGGGTCTGCTGATCGAACATGATGTAGTGAGACTGGTCATCTTCATGCCAGATGCGGAACTCGGCCCGCATGCGGAAGTGCTCAGGAGCGGATGGGAAGACTTCCGGCTCCGGAGCGTTGAATTCGCTCATCAGCTGCTGGAGACGCTCAGCCTTTTCGGCCAGCAGTGATTCGTAGCGTTCGGGAAAAGTCGTGCCAGTGGACATCCGGTCAGATTACCTGTTAAGCCTTTTTGAAAGGCAGCGGATAATACGACTAACGGGTGCCGAAGACTACCATGGTTTTCCCTTTTACAGAGACGATACCTTCATCTTCCAGATTTTTTAATACCCTGCCGACCATTTCCCGGGAGCAGCCAACGATTCGACCGATTTCCTGGCGGGTCACACGGATCTGCATGCCATCGGGGTGGGTCATGGCATCAGGTTGTTCACATAAGTCGAGAAGGGTTCTGGCCACACGACCAGTCACATCGAGAAAAGCGAGGTCACTGACTTTGCGGGTTGTTATCTGCAGGCGTTTAGCAATTTGCTTACTGATCTCAAAGAGGATGTCTGGAATTTCCCGTGCCAGTTCCCGTGCCCGGGAGTAACTGATTTCTGCAATTTCACAGTGAACCCGCGCCCTGATCCATGCTGAACGTTTGGTATCAACGTTGTTCAGGAACAGGCCCAGTTCTCCGAAAAAGTCTCCACGGTTGAGGTAAGTGATGATGATTTCACGGCCATCGTCGTCTTCAACGAAGACGGTCACAGAGCCGTCTACGATGTAATAAAGGGTGTCTGCAGCATCGCCTGCGCTGATGATGTTGGTGCGTGCGCGATAATGATGAATATGACAATGCTTAAGAAAACGCTCTGTACGTTCTTTTTGCTCGACAGGTATATGTCGGGTTCGTACTACCATAGGTGACATTCCGTTACTGTTGGAATTTTTAAAGCCATATCCCGGCGTTTCTTTTTTTATGCTTTTAACACTTAATCTGTTTTTAGCTCAAGTGTCGAGTTTTGTGCTCTGATAGACGCTCTAAATGAGATACATTTCTCAAGTAGACGACTTCCTCAGTGGTAGTGTAAATGAAATACAGTCCCCCTGAACAGGTTGTCTCTGTGAATGTATAATCGGTGATCTTGTCATTCAATTAAATGACATACCACATCTAATTTTTAGTCATCCGGTGCTCCTTGTCTGACAGAAGGGAATAGTTGGGTGGTATTGAAAGAGAGAAAGCATGAAAGCTCAGGTGAAATGGATTGATGGCATGCGATTCGCCGGCACGTCTGGTAGTGGCCACAGCATTATGATGGATACGTCCAGCAAGCACGGAGGTTCTGAATCTGCTCCAAGCCCAATGGAAATGATTCTGATGGCTGTTGGTGGTTGTTCATCCGTGGATGTTATCAGCACTCTGAAAAAGTCCCGCCAGGATGTGATTGATTGTGAAGTACAGCTCGACAGCGAGCGTGTGGATGCGGTGCCTGCCATTTTCAGCAAAATTCATCTGCACTTTATTGTTACTGGCCGTGGCCTGAAGGAAGCTCAGGTACGTCGGGCTGTAGAGCTGTCTGCCGATAAGTACTGTTCTGCTTCTATTATGCTGGGTAAAGCTGGCGTGGAAATTACTCACGATTTTGAAATTGTTGAGCTGTAATTTTCGCCAAACAAAAAAGGAGCCTCTTAGGCTCCTTTTTTGTTTTGAGCTTCCATCAACCTGGAGGCCAGCGCATTGGGCGTTCTCCAAGAAGGTGCAGGTGAATGTGATAAACCGTTTGCCCACCCTGGCGATTGCAGTTCATAACCACACGGTAACCATTGTCTGCCAACTTTAATTCTTTGGCCAGTTTGCTGGCCGTCAGCATTATGTGCCCCAACAACTCTGCATGTTCTGGTTCGGCATCATTTAAGGTGGCAATGTGCTCTTTCGGTATAATCAGAATATGCACAGGGGCAGCAGGGAACTTATCCCGAAAAGCCAGAACCTTGTCGTCTTCGTAAACCTTGGTTGACGGTTCATCGCCACTGATTATTCGGCAGAACAGACAGTTAGAGTCCGTGCAGGACGCCATGGCTATACCTTCTCTTAAAATGGTTTAACGACAACCAGAATAATAATGCCCAGAAGCATGAAAACGGGTATTTCATTGAATACGCGATAAAACTTGTGGCTGCGGGTGTTGTTGTCATTGGCGAATTTCTTCACATAGGCTCCACACATATGGTGGTAGCCAATCAGCAGAACGACAAGAGTAAGCTTGGCGTGCATCCAGCCTTGCTGCATATAGCCGGGAATAAGATGGAGCAGCCAGAATCCAAAAATAAGGGTGAAGATCATGGACGGTATCATGATGCCCCGATACAGCTTTCTCTCCATGACCTTGAAACGTTCATTGCCTTCTTGATCAGTGGTTTCGGCGTGATAAACAAAGAGTCGAGGAAGGTAAAAAATGCCGGCAAACCAGCACACCATGGAAATAATATGGAAAGCCTTGATCCACAGATACATACCCTCACCCCACTTTTTATTTTGATGGTTTAGAAATTATCCAACCATTATACCCGGTAATAACGTTGAAGACTTTCTCTGGTTACGATGCCTACAGTGCGAATTTCCTGTTTGCGCCCCTGATCAGTTATAAGGAGAGCATCAATCTGTTTGTTCTTCATCAGCTCCCAGGCTTCATAAACCGAGGCTCGATTGGTGAGATGGCAGATGTCGTAGCGAACCGCTGGTACACCCAACAAATCGATATATTCTCCAATATGATCCTGAGATAATTCTTTATCCTGATCGAAGAACTGCCCAAGAGCCATGGTTGGCATCAGTGTTTTGGGGCGTCCTTCATCTGAAACCAATAGCCATTCTGGCTGCTCCCGTAGTTTTTCCTGAATATCCTGTTCGCTCTGCCAGCGCTCCAGTTTCACATAACTTTTATTAACGAGACTGCTGATACCCATGCGATTTAAAGCACGATGTACAGGGTTGTTTGCTCGGTCGTAACCCCAACAGTCGAGAATTAATTCAAAGATCCCGTGTTGACGTAAAAGCAGTGTGGAAGTGAGAGCGGAAACAACGATAGCCAGAAGAGCGGGAAAAAGCAGGCTTGGATTCCTCGTGAGTTCAACAACCGTTACCAGTGCAGTTAACGGTGCCTGCAGTACAGCGCCTAGCATGGCGCTCATACCAACCATAACGTGAAAGCCGGTACTGCCTGTGGTGAGTCCTAGGATGCTGGATGCCAGGGTGGCGATCAGGGCACCACCAACAGCACCAAGGAAAAGTGTCGGGCCAATCAGTCCACCGGGTAAACCCATGCCAACACTGGCTGATGTTGCGAGTAGTTTGCAGGCCAAAACTGTGATGAGCAGGGCAGGGATATGGTTGCCATTCAGAAGTTCGGTAATGGTTCCATAACCTACACCCATAATCTCAGGGGCTGGAATAGCCAAGAGACTGGTGATTGCTGTAGCTAGCAGCAGTCGTGTTGCAACGGTAAAAGTCTTTGTTCGTTTATTGAAGAAAATAATCAAACGGCAGTAGAGGGTACTGACTATTCCCATGGCAAAACCAATAAGAATAACCAGGGGCAGTTCATCCAAAAGGTTTACGGCAATAGAAGGAACGGCAAACGCAGGCTCTGTACCGTAGATTAACTGGGTAATAGCGGCGGCACTGACAGAGGCCAGCATCACCGGCAGGAAACCAGCGACTGTATATTCCACCATCAGAACTTCCAGCGCGAAAATAACACCAGCCACAGGGGTGTTGAATGCTGCAGATATGGCTGATGCCGTGCCGCAAGCCACAAGTATTCGCAAACTGTTATTAGGCAGGCGCATACACTGACCAAGCAGGCTGCTTGCTGCTGCCCCCAGATGAACTGCGGGGCCTTCTCGGCCGATAGAGTGGCCACTGGCAATAGCAATAGCGCCAGCAAAAAACTGATGTAGAAAGTTGCCTATCCTGAGTCGACCCTGGTGCCAGTCCAGTCTTTCAATCAGGTGGACAACACCAACTGGGCGGGACTTGCTGCGAATCACCAGCGCAATAGCAATCAGGAGAACTGAACCAATAAAAGGCAAAATGATGCGGTGTTCCCAGGTCAGCTGTTGATAGGCGCCTTCGGGCAGTCCCTGAAGAAAAATGCTTGAAAGAAGGGTAATTAGCTCTCTGAACAGCATAATAATCAGAGCTGTCACAACGCCTGAAATCAACCCAAGAAGAGAGAGCTGGGGGAGGGCGTCAATACTGGCCAGTTTGTGGCGGAACCGGTCAAAGTCCGGTCGTGTTGGTTTCATTCTCACCAGATGAGTAAAATCCTTGTTGAGTTGTCACGTCTACTATTCAACCGTAGTTCCTGAAGCGACCCCTAAAGCGGCTGGAGCCGTGTTTTGGCTGTGCACTTGAGTTGGCAGCTGTTTCTGGCGGAAATTACGCCTGCCCCATCTCTGGACAGGTGCGTAAACTGCATAAGTTTTCTAAGAGATCGTAACCTCGCGTTTTGTGACGCTGTCGACATAGTTGCGATGGCTAAATTGAACAGTCTATTCGGGCGATTTTACCATGAAACGCAGGAAAAACGGGCATTAACCCGTGAGGGCATGCCGAAGATATTATCTGTGCAGTGCAATGCTCTACTGCACTGCAAGTCGAGGGCTGTTTATAATGGGCAGAAATAAGCAGCAAGAGCGGGTGAGGGAAAGTGATTAAAGCGGGTGTTGTTGGCGGTACAGGTTATACCGGAGTAGAACTGCTGAGGCTTCTGGTCAAGCATCCAGGAGTTGAGCTAACTGCGGTTACATCCCGCGCGGAAGCTGGCCGTCGTGTTGATGATCTTTACCCTAACTTGCGCGGTCATATTGACCACTGCTTTACTGCGCCAGATACCGACGTGCTGGCGGCCTGTGATGTGGTATTTTTTGCAACGCCTAATGGCGTAGCCATGAAGCAGGTGCCAGAACTTCTTGCTAAAGGTGTTCGGGTTATTGATCTGGCAGCAGATTTTCGGATTAAAGATATTGATGTCTGGGGAAAGTGGTATGGCATGACCCACGCCTGTCCGGAACTTGTGGATGAAGCAGTTTATGGATTGCCTGAACTTAATCGGGAATCAATAGCCAAAGCACGACTGGTAGCAAATCCTGGCTGTTATCCAACAGCTGTCCAGCTGGGTTATAAACCCCTTTTGGATGCAGGGTTAATCCAGCCTGAAAGTCTGGTCGCTGATTGTAAATCCGGCGCCAGTGGAGCCGGTCGTGGAGCCAGTGTTGGAACTCTGCTCTGTGAAGCGGGAGATTCTTTTCATGCTTACGGTGTTTCCGGTCATCGTCATCAACCGGAAATTGAGCAGGGTTTGGCAGTAATGAGTGATGGTGAAATTAATCACCTGACATTTGTTCCTCATCTTTTGCCGATGATTCGTGGCATTCATGCCACCCTTTATGCCCGGTTGGCTCCAGGCAAAGATGTTTCTACGGAACAGCTGCAATCTCTGTATGAGCAGACTTATCAGAATGAAGCTTTTGTTGATGTTATGTCTCAGGGAAGTCTGCCGGAAACCCGCAGTGTGCGGGGAGCGAATCAATGCCGTATTGCTCTGTATCGCCCCGGCGATGGTGACACGGTTGTTATTCTGTCTGTGATCGACAATCTGGTAAAAGGTGCGTCGGGACAGGCGGTACAGAATATGAATGTGATGTTTGGCCTTCCTGAATCGGAAGGTCTCGAGATTGTTGGCCTGCTGCCCTGATAGTTAGGAGTACTGTTTGAATAAAGGCTGGAAAGAGCTTTTACGCTTTGGTGGTTCCCGCCCCTCACAGGGAAGTAAACGGCTGCTCGTTGTTGATCACGATCCTGGCCGCCATGTTCGGTACCGCTTGCTGGTACTGCTGCTGGTGGCTGGAACGGCAATAGCCAGTTTTTATCTGGGTATTACTATGGCCGCCAGAGAGCTAGGAATTCTTCAGGATGAACTGATTCTGACCAAAGCGGAAAACAGTGAACAAGTTGAAGAACTGGATATTTTGCGCAGAAAGGTCGCCATTCTTGAGCGCGGTGCCTGGATCAGCCGTGAAGCGGCTGAAGAGGTTCGGCTGGAACTGGTGAAGCTACGGGAAGAAAAAAGTGTATTGACCCGGGATCTCAGCTTTTTCAGAAGCATTATGGATCCGGCCAGTCTGGAAGAAGGGGTCAATATCCAAAGTTTCGAACTGTTGCCAACCTCCGATCCCGGTAAGTTCCAGTGGAAATTTATGGTCGTCCAGAATGCTAAACAGCATCGCCTGCAAAAGGGTAGCTTCAAGGCCAGGGTTGATGGCTATTTAGGCGATGCCAAGAAATCTTATGACCTGAGCTCCCTGTCCAAACAGTTAGAGAATGGTGGGCAGGGGCTCGGGTTTCGTTATTTTCAGAGTGTTCCCGGTGACGGAGTATGGGGCGTTTTGGAGTTGCCGGAAGGTTTTGAGCCTGAGGCAGTGGAGGTATCAGTTCAGCTGACCAGCCCATCACGGAAGATTATTAAAAAGACGTTTGAATGGCTTATTGAGGAATCTGAGTAGTTATGTGGGGCAAAAAAGGCCAAAGTGATGTGGTAGCTCCTGCCAGCGGCAGTACAACCCTAATCTCTGATCACACCGAAATAACTGGTGATATTCGCTTCCGCGGTGTTATGCATGTGGAAGGTAAAATTGTTGGCGATGTGCGTGCTGCGGAAGGTACTCTGCGCCTGGTTGAAGGGGGCGTAATTGAAGGTGATATTAACGCTCCTCACGTGATTATCAACGGTTCAGTCAAAGGCGATGTTTATGCAACTGAAAAGCTTGAGCTGGCGTCTAAAGCTGAGATCAGTGGTAACGTGTACTACCAGTTGATTGAGATGGTAATGGGGGCACAGGTGAACGGTAACCTGGAGCATATGACTCCGGCGCAGGTTGAACCTAAAGCCATAGAAGCTCCTGTATATGAAGGTGAAATCGAGCCAGCTATGGCCGATTGATAAAGCAATTTTTCGGTCATTTCATTGATATGACCGGTGTTTACTATAGTTGACTGTATTACTCGGATATGAGGATAATATCCGAATATGCTGTAAGTCAGGAGGTCGAATGTCCGCCGCCGAAACTTTTGTCCCGGAGCCGATTATTTTCAGCGATAACGCTGCAGCCAAAGTGAAAGCTTTGGTTGAGGAAGAAGGCAATGGAAAGCTGATGCTTCGTGTCTATGTAACCGGTGGAGGCTGCTCTGGCTTTCAATATGGTTTCACCTTTGATGAAGAATTGGCTGAAGACGATACTGTTGTAGAGAAAGCTGGCGTAAAAATGGTTGTTGATTCCATGAGTTTCCAGTATCTCTTTGGTGCCACTGTTGATTATGTAGAAGGCTTGGAAGGCTCACGATTCACTGTGACCAACCCCAATGCCGCTACAACTTGTGGTTGTGGTATGAGCTTTACCGTGTAACCACACCCCAGATAAAAATACCCGGCAATTGCCGGGTATTTTTTTGTCTACAGCTTGCGGGCTTAGGCGGGATAAATACCGCCAAGGATTCTTTTCCCAGAAGCGTTAGTTACGGCTGGCAGGTTGCCGGGTAACCCATGTAGAGTTTGCCGGGCCAGCCATGCAAAAGCTGTTGCTTCTACCCATTGGTGGGGTAGCCCTAGAGAATCTGTTGTGGCGACATGGAAGTTCTCCAAATTGCTGGAAAGCTTTCGAATGAGTGTTGTGTTCCGGGCTCCGCCACCACAGATATAAACTTCCCGGCAGTCGGGTGCATGTTCACGAATCGCATCAGCCAGGGAGCGGGATGTGAGTTCAACCAGTGTGGCCTGAACATCTTGTCCAGTTAGCTGCTCGTCTAAGTGAGACAAACCATGCCAGAGCCAGGAATGATGGAAGTATTCACGACCGGTACTTTTCGGCGGCGTGCGAGAAAAGAAGTCGTCGGCAAGAAGTGTTTCCAGTAATTCTTCTGATGCAGTTCCTGTGGCAGCCCAGCGACCATTTTTGTCGTAGCGTCTGCCGCTGTGGCGGTAGCACCAGTCATCCATCAATGTGTTGCCGGGGCCGGTATCAAAACCAATCACGCTTTGATCTGCGGAGGCTGGCAAAACAGTTATATTGGCAATGCCGCCTATATTGGCGATAACCCGGGTTCTCGTTGGATGGCGAAAAATGGCTTCATGAAAGGCTGGAACTAAAGGTGCACCTTCTCCACCTGCAGCCATATCTCGACGGCGAAAATCTGCAACAGTGGTAATGCCTGTTTGTTCGGCAATCAGGCTGGGGTTGCCAATCTGTAAAGTGTTACCAACTTTTGGCAGATGGCGAATGGTTTGCCCATGGCTGCCTATGGCGCGTACGGCGCTGGCTGGGACATTAGCTAGCTGCAAAAGGTTGTTAATAGCTTCTGCTGCAAGAATGGCAACGGCCAGGTCTGCTTGACACATTGCTTCAATTTCATTTTCGCCCGGTTGGCATAAAGCAAGAAGCTGGCTGCGCAGTCTTGCTGGCAATGGAATGGATATATGTTCCTGAAGCACCGGAAATCCCGGTGCCAGGTCAACTAGCACGGCATCCATGGCGTCCATGCTGGTTCCCGACATCAGACCGATATAAAGCTCGGTCTGGTCAGGTTCTTTTGAAAGAATGTTCTTTATTTTATTGGGTTGAGACATCGCTATTGTCTTCTGCAGAAGCTAGGAGCGTAGCGGATTTCTGCTCAAGTTCTGCAAGCATAACCCGGGTCAGACTACGAAAATCTTTCATTTCACTGGCTGCCAGAGGCTGGGCGTCAGGAAGTTTGATGGTTAATGGATTACGGTGTACGCCATTTACACGGAATTCGTAGTGCAGATGAGGGCCTGTTGCCCAACCAGTCTGTCCAACATAACCGATGGTCTGTCCCTGTTTGACTCTCTGCCCTTTACGCAATCCACGAGCGATGCGGCTCTGATGCGCGTAAACAGTGACAACATTATTTGGATGTTTGATAAAGACAACATTGCCAAAACCGTTCTGTCGACCGGCGAATTTTACAACGCCATCACCTGAAGCTTTGATTGGCGTACCGGTTGGTGCTGCATAGTCAACACCGCGGTGAGGACGCTTGGTTTTAAATACCGGGTGCAGACGGTTTGGATTAAAACGGGAACTGATTCTGGTGAAATCAACCGGCGTGCGGATAAACGACTTGCGCATGCTTTTTCCGTCAGCGCTGTAGTAATCGCTTTCACCGGTGCTGTCGGTGTAATAAACCGCTTCCAGTGTTTTGCCTCGATTGGTAAATGTTGCAGCCAGAATGTTGCCGTAACCAATTCTTTCGCCGTCCAGGTACTTCTCTTCGTAAACAAGGCTAAAACTGTCGCCGTCCCTGATGTCCAAAACGAAGTCGATATCCCAGCCAAAGATATTGGCTAGCTTCATGGTCATATTGTCTGTCAGGCCGGCATTCGTAGCAGCAACAAACAGAGAATTAATAATGGTGCCAGAAGCGTAGGCGCGACGGATGTCAGGTGTGCGAATGATTTCCTGAGATTCGAAACCGTTTTCAGTTTTCCGGTATTCAATGCTCTCAAGGCGATTGCGAACATATTTCAGGGCTTGCAGTTCGCCGTTAATGCGACCAAACACAATAGTCTGCCCAGGGCGAATATCTGCAAGAGCTTTACCGTGTTCACTGGTGCGCAGGATACGTTGCAGTGTGCCCGCACTCAGAGACTGTCGCGAAAAAATGCCGGACAGAGTATCGCCGGAACGCACCTTAGTCTGTTGCCAGGCAATAACTGGCTTAAAGGTTTCTGGCTGCGCAGATGTGACGGACGGAAGGTTCTTCTGTTTTTCTACAGTAATCTCAGAAAGTGCTTTTTCTGGAGTTGCTGGATCAGCTGGCTGGAAGTTCGATGCTTTTTCTTCAGAAAGCAGAACGCTGACAGGTGTTGGATTATCGATGTCAGTAAGAGACAAAGGAATCTCAGTTCTCTTTGCCTGTGCGTTTTCACCCGGTACCAGAGCCAGCATCAGGCCAACGCAGGACGACGCGGCGGCAATAACCAGCACGTGGCGTCTCGGAAAATTTTTAGCTGCAAACTGCAGCACTTGTTTCAGTACGTTCATACTCGAAATAGCGTGGCTATATAAGCGGGTTTCTCAAAATAAAGATACAGTATAAAGCTTTCTTTAGCGCGTAAATACCCGTGGCTTGCCAGATATCTGTGTGGATAAGTCCAGATGGGGGCGATGAAAGCAGGTGATGTCAGGAGGTTGTCTTTTTTCTGCCATCCGGTATGTTTGCCCCTTTTAGTATTCATCAACTCGCAGACACGGGAAAAATAGTCTGCGGGGTTACTGACAGGTAGTTGAGCTATGTTGGGCCAAAAGCCGTTATTGGAAGATCTGCAACAGCGTGGGCTGATCAATCAGGTTACTGCGGAAGAAGAGCTGGTTGATCATATTTCCGAAGGCTCACGCACCCTTTATTGTGGCTTTGACCCAACTGCAGACAGTCTTCACCTTGGTCATCTGGTTCCTCTTCTGGTATTGAAGCGATTCCAGCAGGCAGGTCACAAACCTATTGCTTTGGTGGGTGGGGCAACTGGTTTGATTGGTGACCCAAGTTTTAAAGCTGCTGAGCGTCAATTGAACACTGCTGACGTTGTTGCTGGCTGGGTGGATAAGATCAAAGGTCAGGTGAGTCAATTTATTGACTTTGACTGCGGTGAAAACTCTGCCATCGTGGCTAACAACCTCGACTGGACTGGCAATATGAATGTGCTCGATTTCCTGCGGGATATCGGTAAGCACTTCTCTGTGAATGCCATGGTTAGCAAAGAATCTGTAAAGCAGCGTATTAATCGTGAAGGTTCCGGTATCTCTTTTACTGAGTTTTCCTACGCGCTGCTGCAGGGGATGGACTTTGCTGAACTGAATCGTCGTCATGACTGCACATTGCAGATTGGTGGTTCCGATCAGTGGGGTAACATTGTTGGTGGTATTGATCTGTCCCGTCGCCAGAACAAGGCGCAGACTTTTGGTCTGACCGTTCCTCTGATCACCAAAGCTGACGGCACCAAATTTGGTAAAACAGAAGGTGGTGCAGTTTGGCTGGATCCTAAGAAGACTTCTCAATATGCCTTCTACCAGTTCTGGCTGAACACTGCTGATGCGGATGTGTACCGCTTCCTGAAGTTCTTCACTTTTCTGTCTGTAGAAGAGATAGAAGCTATTGAAAAAGCAGATGCTGAACGCAATGGTAAGCCGGAAGCGCAGGCGGTGCTGGCTCGTGAAGCAACCAAATTAGTTCACGGTGAAGAAGGTCTGGCTTCTGCCATGCGTATTACAGAAGCACTGTTCTCCGGTGATCTGAACTCTCTGAGTGAGGGTGAGCTGGAGCAGCTGAGCATGGATGGTTTGCCTTGCACCAAGTTTGCTGTTGCAGATCTTGAAGGTAAATCCTTGAATCAGTTCCTGGCGGAAAGTGGTTTGGCACAAGGTAAGCAAATTAAAGATGCACTGGGTCGCAGTGGTTTGCTTATTAATGGTGATGCCAAATCTATGGAAGACAATATGAAGGTGGCTGAAGCTTTTGCTGCTGAAAAGGCTATGTTTGGTCGTTTCTTCCTGGTGAAGATGGGTAAGAAGAAGCATCAGTTATTTGAACTGATCTAATTCACCTTCTTTAATAAACAAAAACACCGGCATTGCCGGTGTTTTTGTTTATACGTCGTCGGCATTCTTTTTTTTTAATGATGTTATTGACAAGTTAAAGCAAATTCGTAGAATGCGCTCCTCGTTGGCTGGCGCTGAAACGCACAGGCAAGCAGAGAGATGCAAATTTCGAATGTTTGTTTTGATTTCGGAAAAACACTGGTTGACACCGACCGGCTCCACGGTAAAATGGCGGCCTCGCTGATCGGACAGCTTCTTAGCTTCCTTCTCTTATCAAGTAAGCCTTTAGCGGTTTTGATAAAGGGCTTCAGCAATCCTCATCACGAAATGAGTTGGTGAGCGATCTTTAACAAAGAATTCAGGCAATTCGTGTGGGTGCTTGCCTGGTGAGATAAAGCTTTCTGATTAACGCTTCGTCGTTATGAAGATTGCAAAAGATACTTTGTCTCATCAAGTAAACACTCATCAATTAAGTTTTTTGAGTAATTTGCGACGATGGGCCGCTTTCATCTTCCCTTTCTTTTATAGAGAGCGAGGTGTTAGCAAAACGATTTAAACTGAAGAGTTTGATCATGGCTCAGATTGAACGCTGGCGGTAGGCTTAACACATGCAAGTCGGGCGGAAACGATGAGAGCTTGCTCTCAGGCGTCGAGCGGCGGACGGGTGAGTAACACGTAGGAATCTGCCTGGTAGTGGGGGATAGCCCAGAGAAATTTGGATTAATACCGCATACGCCCTACGGGGGAAAGCAGGGGATCTTCGGACCTTGCGCTATCAGATGAGCCTGCGTCGGATTAGCTAGTTGGTGGGGTAATGGCCCACCAAGGCGACGATCCGTAGCTGGTCTGAGAGGATGATCAGCCACACTGGGACTGAGACACGGCCCAGACTCCTACGGGAGGCAGCAGTGGGGAATATTGGACAATGGGCGCAAGCCTGATCCAGCCATACCGCGTGTGTGAAGAAGGCTTTCGGGTTGTAAAGCACTTTCAGCAAGGAGGAAAGGGATAAGGTTAATACCTTTGTCCTGTGACGTTACTTGCAGAAGAAGCACCGGCTAACTCCGTGCCAGCAGCCGCGGTAATACGGAGGGTGCAAGCGTTAATCGGAATTACTGGGCGTAAAGCGTGCGTAGGCGGCC